>CALUHO010000004.1 GCA_944320465.1 uncultured Bacteroidales bacterium
ATCAGGTCTTTTAAATCCACCTGTAGGATAACAGCTATCTGCTGAAGGGTCTCCAGGTTTGGTTGAATCCTATTGCAAGCATATGCATTAACCATACTGAAACTCTTGCCAAGTTGTTTAGCCAACCATGTTTGTGAAATGCCTTTTTCTGCCAATACTGCCTTTATCCTATTCAGTTTCATATTATGTCTTGATTGAATAGTGCAAATATAGGGAATTATATTCGATAAATCGATTTATTTCCACTATATTTGCACAAACCTAATCACATAATAATATGCAATCAACTTTGGCATTCATATCTCACAGAAGTACTCAGAAGTCCTTCGTTAAAAAAATAGTAGATATAGTAAAACGGGACAACTGCATTGTTGATGAGTTCGATTTTTATCCTGCGACCAAAACAATGGACGAAATAGTTCGAAATCTAAATCATGCACCGATTTTTGTTTTACTTATATCTCAAGACGCGCTCAAGTCTAATTGGGTGCAGTTTGAAATGTCGAAAGCTCGACAACTTTACGACTCAGGTAAAATTAAAGATTTTTTGCCTTATATAATTGACGAAGAGGTAAAATTGGAAGAGCTACCATTATGGATGACTCGAGACTGGAGTTTAAACGTAAAAATGATAACATCTCCGAAAATTATAGGTCAATTTATTATTGAGGCTCAACGAAAGATTCGTTGTAGTGAGAATAGTGCATATGGAAAGCTTATAAATACTTTTATCGGACGCAGCAATGAATTAGATGAATTTCAGAAGGCTATGTACGATAGTGTGCAAATGCCTCATCGCTCATTAGTAGTATCTGGCAAACCTGGGAGTGGAAGAACGAGATTTATTCAGAAATGCATTCAGGATAGTAACGGATTATCATTTATTCCAGAAGGATTTCAAATAAAGCTATCTCAAAAATCATATTTAGATAATTTTATTCTCCAATTGCATGAAGGTTTAGGGCTAAGCAGGGCTTCATGTGAGGATATTCTTAAATTAGATTATGAACATCAGATAGCTAAATCGGTATCTTACATTAATCGGATAATCAATGCTCACTCTTTTTTATTGATAGAGGATGAGATGAGTTTTGTGTTATATGATGGAACTATTTCTGAATGGGGAAAAAAGATTATATCCCATCCAGCCATGATCGATTCTTTAAAGATATTTATAAGTAGTAGAGTTAAACCTAGATATTCAGAATTAAGAGCATATCCTCAAATAATTCACATAAATCTTTCTGGTTTTACAAAAGATGAACGCAAGCGCTTTTTTGTAAACTATTGTCGTTACTATAATGTTCAAATAGAGGATAATGACGTTGAATATTTTATTGATAAACTCAAGTCCTCACCTCAGCAGCTTGAGCATGCTGTACTCGAAATTAAAAATAAAAATGTAAAAACAGCGAAAAAGAATATTGATAGTCTTGTAGCAATTGGAGATGAAGTTTTTTCTAGAGTGATTAGTTGGTTTAAAGGAAATAATACAGCTCTTACTTTAGCGAAAGTGCTTTCAGAAGTTGATATGATAAGTTTCGAGTTATTAGAACAATTGTATGAGGAAGATTACCCAGAAATAGAACAACTAATAAATCAGTTCGAATCATTATCCATTTTAAGTTTTTATGGTCCCGGTGGTAATAATATCAGTTTGGATGGGGGTGTGGCGGATTATATACGTAGAAGTAATTTGGAATTGGATTCTATAATGAAAAACCGTATTGAGGAAATAATTTGTAATAAGATAGATACTGTCGAAGATGATTTAGGTGAACTGTCAGTATTCTTGTATGATTTACGGAAGCAGTTATTGTCGGGTAAAGGTGTTGCATATATCATGCCTTCCATTGTTATCAGTACAGTCATAGACCTTTATGATCGGGGGCGTTATGAAGAAGTGAGAAAGATTTGTTTACATGCTTTGGAAGATAGTTCAAGTTATACAGATGAACCTTTGCAGGAGTTGTATTATAGGTTATGCCAAGTTCTAGCTCGAATGAAAAATACAGATTTCTTTAAATACATTAATGAGATATATGATAAAAGTAGTAAAGACTTTCTTTTGGGATTTTACTATCGATATAAGGCAGATTATCCTAGAGCAGAGGAGTATCTCCTTAAAGCTTTAGGCACCAATCCAAGTATGCAAGTTGCTAGACGTGAATTAGTAAATGTTTATTTGAATCAACGCGAATATGAGAAAGCTCTCCCTTTAGCAAAAGAGAACTATAATAGTAAATCAACTAATCCATATCACATAGAAGCTTATTTTCGTTGTTTAGTAAATCATTATCCATGGGATACTGAAATAAAAGATGTGCTTAACTGCCTCCTTAAAGAGATGCACGAAAGCATTAGTAAACGTAAGGAGGAACTTTTAGCATCTATGCAATTGGAATACTTTATTAAATCCAGAAGTCATACCAAAATGGAAATAAAAGATAGGATACAAGAAACATTGGCTCAATATCCTGACTCGCCTCAAGTTTATAGGATTAAAGAAGAATATGAGAATGATAAGAATAGATTTTGTGCCAATTAGATATTGCTAAGAGGAATTTTGTTTCAATATATTATAATCGTTATACGCAATATTTGTTTGTCTAACCATTCCTCCTATCGCTTCAGACCATCTCAGATAGCGTGGTTTGTTTGTCTAAACAATAATATAATTTAGACAACTAATTGAAAGTGAGAATGAAACAATTTCTTCAACGAGGACGAATATTAGTTTGTAATACAATAATTTATTCTTTTGTCGACTTTCATCCGATGGTGAGAGGAGAGGGTTTGCAGGCAAGAATTTTCTCCCATCGGTTTGAATCTGTTAGTGTCCAAAGATGGCTTGTGGGTCATCTTTGGACTTTTTTTATCCCATCCGGACGCATTTTGGGAAACGAGAGCAGGAGTTGGAGCAACTGACAGATGCTTTTATCGAAGGAACTCTTGCTGCAATTTTTTCAGGTGGCGGAGAGGTGGCGGCAACCCCGATTCCGACCTCCGTTGGGACGGCTGTAGACCGGATGAGGAGGAAGAGATATATCGAAGGAGATGCTTGTTATTTTCGATCGGAATGCTAAATAGCCAGAATGGAATGAAAGGTTCTAAAAGAAAGTAATTTATGTAATCCTCATTTCACTTGTGTCTTTCTACATTTATGTGTATTTTTACACACGAATGTAGATGAGTATTCTATGGAAAAGAAAGAGTATAAAAATCGTATCCGGGTTGTCCTTGCTGAGAAGATGATCACAAATACCTATTTGGCTGAACAGCTTGGGGTATCAAAGATGACAATAAGCCGGTGGTGTACTAATGCTACACAACCTAGTGCTCCGCAATTGATTGAAATTTCAAGGGTGCTGCAGTGTGAGTTAAGGGATTTGTATGAACCATTTGAATAGAAAGGTTATGCTGGATTATTTAAAAATCGGAGATGTATCCGAGAATAGTCAAGTGAAAATCATTGACCAGGACAGATTGTGCTATAAAGTAGAATCACGAAGTAAAGGGGCTTACGGAGTCAGAACGATTTCGAAGAAATTATTGGAAGAATTTTATAGATTGTATCTGGAAAATCCTGATGTTACAGCAGATGAAGCCAGAAAATTATTGTGTGGCCAATCGGATATAGACAAGTATGAATATGGTTATGCCTCGACAGTTTTGCAAATGGCAAAAATGTTAGAGGTGAATATGAAAAACAACGGTAAGGACTATCATGAAAGAACAAATTCTTGCCAAATAATCTATTATGGTGCTCCCGGAACCGGAAAATCCCACAGCGTGAAACGCGAAACTGAGATGTGGGAGAAGAATGGGCGGGTTGTAAGAACCACTTTTCATCCGGACAGTGATTACTCCACTTTTGTCGGGGCATACAAGCCAACAACGGAGAGCGTGCAAAGGTACGACATCTACAACAAGCCTATAACAAAAGATGGTCAACCTGTGATGGAGCAGATTATTACTTACGAATTTGTGGCACAGGCATTCCTGCAAGCCTACGTAGATGCGTGGAAAAATAGAGAAGAACCGGAGTTCCTGGTAATCGAAGAAATTAACCGAGGCAACTGCGCACAAATTTTCGGAGATTTGTTCCAATTGTTAGACAGAGGTGACGATGGCTATTCAGAATATTCTGTTCGTGCGGATAAGGATTTGCAAAAACACCTTACCAACGCTTTTGCTGATGTTGTATTGGATGACTACCCGAAGGTGAAATCTGGTGAGGTTTTGATTTTGCCAAAAAATCTGTACCTCCGGGCAACGATGAACACCTCGGACCAAAGTCTGTTCCCGATAGATAGTGCATTTAAACGCCGCTGGAACTGGAAATATGTGCCGATTGCAAAGGGAAATGACAATGGTGTAGAGTTGAATTGGGAAATCGCGATTGACAGTGAAAAATACGATTGGTGGACATTTATTGAGACCATCAATAAGCATATCTTTGGTACAACTAATTCGGAGGACAAGCAGCTCGGATTTTTCTTTTGCAAGGCAAAGGATAATATAATAGATGCTGAAACTTTCGTAGGCAAGGTCATATTTTATCTATGGAACGATGTTTTCAAGAACTATGGATTTGATGGTTCCATCTTTGCGGACAAGGACGACATGGCGAATCCAAAACTTTCCTTTGATAAGTTCTATCTGCCAAATGGGAAGGTGAATAAGGATAAGATAAAAATATTCCTTACGAATCTTGAATTGGAACCAACAGATAACAGTATTGATCTCATTGATTCGAAAATAGAAATTAAAGTGAATGGGAATATTGCAAAATATATAAATGCCATTCCATATATGGCTATTGACGAATATGTTCGGTTGAATCCGCACAAGACAGCAGCAGAAGTAGTCAATATATGGAGTCCGTTCAAAAAATATTCAATGAGATCATGGATTGTTTGCAATAAACAAGAGCATGATGAAATGGCTCCCAAATATGCGAATTATTCTTATGAAATAAAATGTGCTGACGGACAATCTTTGTGGGTAAACAAAGACGGCTGGATGCATCATCCTAAAAATCCAAGTCTTCGTGATACTATTGCTGAGTTCGTTGAAGCTGTAAATGAAGCAGAATTAGGAATTACCATTACGGAAACAGCCATCTAACTATGCGCATCCTCATCGAAGAATATCAATACGAAGTGGCAGCCGTGAAAGACATCCTGCATGGCATTGACCCATTGACTGACATTGAAGGCAAAGTTTCAATACACTATGTGGGCTATTATTACAACAGCCTCTTGAAAGACTGCGTATTCATTCTTCCCAAGGTGTTGCTTCGAGGAGGCGATAATCCGACGGACGGACCGGAGCTGGTATTCGGCAAGTATAAACCAGAAGATATTGCAAATCTTGATGAGAAGAATCCACTCTCTCAACAGGAGCGGGATTTCATCTACAAATTCGCAGTATGGATTTATCGGGCGATTGTAGTCTATAAAAATGACAAGCGAAATGACAGTTCCATTATATATCATGCCCAAATAGCGCAAGTAAACAAAGGTCAGTGCAGGCTAAGTAATACATATTTGGACATACTGCTGTCGTTGCTACAGTTCAACCGGGAAAACCGGAATTTTTTCTTTTTCATCTTGAAGAACCTTCATTCCGGTTTCAACAAGATCAATTGGATCCGGACAATAGGGACGACGACGGCTATCGTGCAAAGAAACTGTCCGGTCTATCTGAATCCTGTAAACAAGGAGAGGAAAATAAATTTCGATGAGGAGCTGCTGGTGATTTTCTTCTCTATATTGAATTATATTGGAGATACTTATGGATTCTCTAAGGAGATAGATTGCCAGTTCGACTTGATTACAGGAAAGAGGTTCGAGACTTACCTAAAGGGTTATGGCAAGACAAGGCTTCTGCAAATCAAGTACAAATATTTTTCAGATAAGGCTCTGGAACTTTGGCATCTTTGCTTTGCTTTCTTTGATGAAGCGCGACAAGTGTTCATCAATACGGAACAGAAAGAATATTTGCTTGTCAAGAATTTTTATGTCGTATTTGAAGCCATCATTGATGAACTGATAGGAGACAAACCATTGCCGGATGGCATGGACAAAAGACAGGAAGACGGGAAGATTGTCGACCATCTGTTTACGGCTCAAAGTTTGATAGACAGGGAGGACAAACAGACCTATTACATAGGTGACAGCAAATATTATAAGATGGGGCATGAACTTGGTCCGGAGGCCGTTTACAAACAATACACATACGCCCGAAATGTGATACAGTGGAATCTGGATATCTTTAATAATGGCGGACAAGCAGATTCCGGTGTGAAATTACGTGACGATGTGACTGAAGGATATAATATCATCCCCAATTTCTTTATCAGTGCAAAGGTCAGTGAGAGTTTCGATTACTCGGACGACGGCATAGATAAGACTGATCGCAGGCACAACAAGCACAAAAAGATGCAGTTCAAGAACAGACTGTTTGACCGTGACACTTTATTGCTGTTCCACTATGATGTGAACTTCCTTTTTGTGCTTTCATTGTACGCACGCGACAACACCTTGCAAAAAGCCAAATGGAAGCAGGAAATTAGGGACAAGTTCCGCAGAGAAATACAGGAATGGTTGCAGACAGATTATGACTTCTACGCTATGCAGGCGCATCCTGGCGTTGATGCAAAAACGTACATCAAAGAACATTTTCAGGATGTGTTAGGAAAAATCTACACCCCATTCAAGAACGAAACAGTATTTTCCTTGGCTTTAGAATCGAAAAATCCGGAAAGTGAAGCAATAAGGACCGAATTGGGAAAGTATTTCTATATTAAAGAGCTTGCACTTGGAGACGATCCTATATCGGCCATTAATGCCGCCAAAGCAGAAGCTCATGCTATGATTCCAGCCGAGCCGTCAAAGGATGGTGTTCTCATGGTAATGATGGAAGACTATGATGCCAAGTCCGTTAAATTTGCTGATGGCCGCATTGCTATAGGTTTGAAGATGACGGATGAGTCTATGAGGATTCTGGAGAACATTCAATCTATTGGGTTCATCCTTTTCCATATAAGAAGAGATGAAGGACAGCATATGTTCGCCTTGACATCCTCTTGCGAAGTCCGTCCTCAAACCTCACTTGATGGCTCCCTTTATAGAAATATTAATACTGCCAATCTTTATTTGCTGGTTTCCTTTGACCCTTCTGCGGAATTGGAGTCATCTTCCATTCATTCTTCCAAGGTCCCCTGGACCAAGCAAACCAGATATGATGCACAATATGGATAATAAATGGGTTATTATACTAGCAAGTATTAAGACACTTCAGCACTAGATTTTGTGTAATATATAAAAATTGTGAATATGACATTCGAAGATTATAAGCGCCTCATTGCGGGTGACGAACATAGAATACTTGAGCTGAAGAAGAGCACAGGTGAATTAATTGATGGGATGCATACCGCATGTGCATTTTTAAATACTGATGGGGGCTGGCTGATTTTTGGAGTGACTCCAACTTCGTTAAAGATTGTCGGCCAACAAGTGACAGATACCACACAAAGGGAAATAGCGAATGCATTAAGCAAGTTGGAACCCGCTGTAAATGTTTTTGTTGACTATGTGGAAGTTCCGGATTCTAAAGGGAATAAGCTTATCTGTATGCATTTTGACGGATATACGTTTGGTTGTAGACCATATACATATGATGGACGGCCATATTATAAGGTTGAAAGCACAACGAGGGTTATGCCGCGAGAAATGTTTGAAGAGCGATTGAGAATGAGCAGACCATCTTTTTATTCGTGGGAACAGCAAATTGCATCCGGCATAAGTGTCAGTGATTTAAGTGAACAGCGAATACGTGGGGCAATCCGTCTTGGTGTTGAGGGTGGTCGAATAAATCCATCGGCAATGACTGAGCCAATTGAGATGGTTTTGGACAAATTACGGCTTTTATCTGATGGAAAACCCAATAATGGCGCATTAGCCTTATTCGGAACCAATATCAACGATACTAGGTTTAATTTGAGAATGGCTAGGTTCCGTGGTTCTGACAAAAACTAGTTCATTGATAATCAAAAAATAAAAGGAAACTTTTTTGATCTGCTTGATGCAGGGATGTCATTCTTCTTTAAATGGCTTGCCCTAAGCGGAAAGATCGTCGGGTTATATCGGGAGGAACACCTTGAAATTCCATATGAGGCACTTAGGGAAGCTTTGATTAATGCCTTATGCCACCGTAATTATGAGCAATACAATATTTGCATCGGAATTGCTATATACGATGACCGCATTGAGATAGAAAGTCCCGGTAAATTCCCACCTCAGATTACTCCGGAAAATATAAAGCAGGAACATGGGTCATTCCCGCATAATCCTATCATGGCAGACTTCTTGTTCAAGACTACATTTTTGGAAAGTTGGGGATCTGGAGCAAGACGTATAATTGATACTTGTAAGGCTCAAGGTCTCCCGGAACCAACATGGGAAGAAAGAACAGGATATGTTGTATTGATTTTAAACAGGCCTTCCAAAGAAACATTGGAGCGGATAGGCAGCACTCAGGTTGGACCTAAGTTCGACCTAGGTTCAACCCAGGTTCGGTTGCTTGTAGAAATGTCTCCGGAAGGATATTTGTCCGTTCCGGAAATGATGAATTGCCTTGGGATTAAGAGTAGAAAGAATTTCAGGGAAAATTATTTGAACCCAGCTATTAGAGCAGGTGCAGTAGAAGCCAAGTATCCGGATTCTCCGTTTCACCCTAAGCAAAGGTACAAACTTACCAAAGCAGCATCTCTTTGGAAACAAAACCAATAAATATTCTTGCTCTAGGTATTTATTAATGTGTATGGACAAACTCACGAAAGAACAGAGGTGCCGTTGCATGTCCTAAATATAGCAATAAATCATAGTAATTTTTTTTGTATATAATAACTTATGGATAAAATAATTTTGAATTTTGATCATTGCTTTGGTATTACAAAGCTTTCACAGGAATTGACTTTTGAAGGAGAGAATGTGGTGCTTATTTATGCACCTAATGGTTTAATGAAGACTTTCTTTGCTAAAACACTGCAATTATATGGGTAAGGCAAGGCGGATAAAATTAAAGATGTGGTAGAAGATATTGTTGGAAGCATAGATATAAAGTGGTTTAGTGCAGGTTTGACGATGAAGGCTATAGTGTGGTTTACGGATGACAGGGATGAGTTTGCGGATGTGCTCGACAGGTTCGCGAATGACCAAAATAAATTCGCGAATGTAACTGGAAAGTTCGCAAATGTAGAAAAGAGTTCATAAAAGAACCCGTGGAGTTCACAAAAGAGTTCGTAAAAGCGGATATAGGAACTGAAAAGAGTTCCTAAAAGAAGGTAAAAGTTCCTAAAAGCAAGGGGTAGAGATGTAATCCTGTATCGGTGGATTCACGAATAAGCAAATGGAGAGAACGGCTTCAGAATGGTTTCTGGCTGTGGCGAGGGGTTGGGTGTCCATAGGGAATCCTTCGTATAGATCATTTTTTCTTCCAATTGTCCCACAGCTGAGGGATGGGTTTCGAAGATTTTGCCACACTTTGTGGCATTTTTCTCTCTTCTAATTTTGCTATAGCCTGTGATGAAATTGCAAAATACTGATGATAAAGCAAATATAATTTCTTGAATCCATTGGCATCTTTGTATTCCTCGCCTAATTTGCTGGCATCAATCAAGATTACCTTGTCTGCGGATGCTGATTTGTCAAAGAACAAAGTAATTAGGGGCACTATCAATTGGAAACCTTTCATCTAGCACGGCCTCGACAGACACAAACTGTAAAGGCCGTGCTTTATTTTCAGGAGGAACCCTAACCGTCTACATCCTCTCCAGAATTTCCTTCACCAGACGGATCAGTACCGGAACGGTCTTTTCCACGGCAGCCAAGACCTCTTCATGGCTGACTTCCAGTGCAACTTCTCCGCCGCCTAAGTCGGAAATGACCGAAAGCCCCATTACTTTCATGCCTAAGTAATTGGCTACGATGGTCTCAGGAACGGTGCTCATTCCCACCGCGTCTCCTCCTATGACCCGCATATAGCGGTATTCGGCCGGCGTTTCAAAAGTAGGACCGGTAGTTCCCACATAGATACCTTGTTGCACTGGAATCTCCAGCTGAGCGGCCGTTTCCAGACCGTGTTTCAGCAAGTCCTTGTCGTAGGCATTGTGCATACTGGGGAAACGTTCGCCGAAGCGTTCGTCGTTAGGCCCCAGCAGCGGATTAGGCAAAAGGTTGATATGATCCTTGATGAACATGATGTCGCCCACCTTGAAGTCTGGGTTCATTCCCCCCGCCGCGTTCGAGACAATCAAGGTCTTGACTCCCAGGGCTTTCATGACATAAATCGGGAAGGTCACCTCCTGCATCGGGTAGCCTTCGTAATAGTGGAAACGACCCTGCATGGCCACCACTTTTTTCCCGCTTTTCAGCCGGGCGAACAGAAGCTGCCCTTTATGTCCCGCTACCGTCGAGACCGGGAAGTGCGGGATATCCTTGTAGGCAACGCTCTTTTCTATTTCCAATTCGTCCACTAAACCGCCTAATCCTGAGCCAAGAACGATTCCGATTTCCGGATTGTATTCTTGGGTCTTCTGATGGATGTAGGCCGCGGTTTCCTGAATCTTTTCAAACAAGTCCATAGTTTTAAGAATATAATGGTCAATTAATTATTAGCCTGTCAAGACGGCCTTTTGATATGTCGAAGCGATGGCAACTTGCTTGTCGCACCTCAGGATTTCCGGTCAGGCCTTTATACGCGACTGTAAACGGCCGGCCGGAATCCTGTCCTTCCTTGTCACGCGCCCACTTTCTGGCAGGCTTGTTCAATCCGCGCCAAGGTTTCTTCCTTGCCGATGACCGTCATGATATCGAAGATGTGAGGTCCTAACGATGCACCGACCAAGGCCAGCCGCATGCTGTTGAACACCTTTCCTGCGTTCCAGCCGTTTTCCCCAATCATCTTTTGGGTCAGTTCTTCCAATACAGAAGCCGAAAAATCAGTCTTTTCCGCTTCTGCATTCCATTGACGCAAAATCATAGGCATATCCTCAGTCCAGCGTTTCTTGACCACTTTCTCGTCATAGCTTTCCGGCGCGTTGAAGAAGAAGTATGTCTGATCCCAGATTTCCTGCGGGAAAGTGAGGCGTTCCTTGACCAATCCGACCATCTTTTCCAATTCGGCATCCGAAAAAGAATCCGCCTTGCGACTCAGGCCACCGCGCACATCGGCTTCGCCCGCTCGTTTCCTCAGGATTTCTACAAAGCTGGCATCGCTTTGCTTTTGAAGATATTGGTGATTGAACCAATGCGCCTTTTCTAAGTTGAACTTGGCTCCCGACTTGCTGACTTTTTCCAATTGGAAAGCTTGGATCAGCTCGTCCATGCTGAAGATTTCCTGTTCCGTTCCCGGATTCCAGCCTAAAAAGGCTAACATATTGACAACGGCTTCAGGATAATAACCGCTTTCGCGATAGCCACTGCTCTTTTCGCCTGTTTTGGGGTCGGTCCAAGCCAGAGGGAATACGGGGAATCCCAAACGATCCCCATCGCGCTTGCTCAGCTTGCCGTTGCCGTCCGGTTTGAGAAGCAACGGCAGGTGCGCGAAGCCCGGCATGCTGTCCTTCCAGCCCAAGTATTCGTAAAGCAGCACGTGCAGCGGCGCGGACGGCAGCCATTCCTCGCCCCGGATTACGTGCGAGATTTCCATCAAATGGTCGTCCACGATGTTGGCCAAATGGTAGGTGGGCAGGTCGTCGGCGCTCTTGTACAGCACTTTGTCGTCCAGAATATCGGAATTCACCGTTACCTCGCCCCGGATCATGTCGTGAACCGTGATGGTCTGCCCTGGGTCGATTTTGATGCGCACCACGTAGGGTACCCCAGCTTCTAATAAGGCTTTGGTTTCGGCTTCGGGCAGGCTCAGCGAGTTCTTCATCTGCATCCGGGTCGTGGCATCGTACTGATGACTGCTCGACTTGCTCTCTTCCAAACGTTTGCGCATCGCATCCAGTTCCTCCGGCGTATCGAAAGCGTAGTAGGCATGACCCGAATCCAGAAGCTGTTTCACATACTGGCGGTAGATGCCGCGGCGTTCCGACTGGCGGTAAGGGCCGTGGGGGCCGCCGATGCCGACCCCTTCGTCAAAGGGGATATGCAGCCATTGGAAAGCCTCGATGATATATTCCTCGGCTCCCGGTACGAAACGGCTCGAATCGGTGTCTTCTATACGGAGAAGGAATTCCCCGTGGTGTTGCTTGGCAAACAGGTAGTTGAACAATGCTGTCCTCACGCCGCCTATGTGCAAGGGCCCGGTGGGGCTGGGAGCGAAGCGGACTCTGACTTTCCTTTCTGTGTTCATGGATTTTATGCTAATTCTATTTTAAGCTATGCTTCCAATAAACGCGATGCCTCGGCATACCTCAAGCAAGGATGCCGCATGGCTCTGCGCTCGGCTTGCAGTTTATCTTATTCTATTTTTTTGCCTCAATGCCGCAGGCAATACGCTGAGCAAGGCTGCGGATCCTGCGATGGCTTCTATGCTTCCAGGCAGGGATTGAAATTCCGCAATGGATAAAGCCTTTCCTTGGCTGGCATCATGGGTGTACGAGGCGCTCAAAGCATGGGCATTGAGGGCTTCCATCTTTGCCTGCGCGATTGCTTTCCGTTTGCTATTCTTTCCCTATTGGTTACAGGATCCGTTGCAGGCCAATCACGTCAATCCAGCGGTTTCCGGCCCGGATCCAGTCTTTCCGGTAGTCGCAACGGGCGAACCCGCATTCTTCAAAAAGTTTGAGGCTGACCGGATTGTCTGTTCGAACCTGGGCGTAAAGCTGGTGCAAATTTAATTGGTTTTGGGCGTAGCTGCATGCCTGGCTGATGATTTTTTGCCCAAGACCTTGATGCCGGTATTCCGGGCAGAGCAGGATGCCGATTTCGGCTCGCGAATGCAAGGCCTCGTAGTTGTAGAAGTCCAGGATGCCTACCGGAGGGAAAGCCCAGGAGCGGGCGGCTTTCCCGACTTTTCCAGATTCTGAGGCCGATTCTGCCACGGAAGCGATGCCTGCCGGGAAAATGCTTTCTGCACGCCCTGTTTCATTTTGACAGGGAATACTATCAGGCGCAGGGCTTTTCGTGTTTGGCTTTGAATCCGTTTCATGAACGGGGGGCAGGCAGGCAATCAGCCGGAGTTGCCCCGAGGAAAGGAAATTGTCGGCCAGTGAACTTTCGATGAAATGCCGGAGAAAGTCCAAAGAGTAAGGAATCCGGGTCTCTCCTAACCGGAATGCTTCCGGCCGGTTCTCCATCTCGAACAAAAGGTATTCGTCCCCCGGCTCCATAGCTCTGAAAATCAAATCGGTATTTTTTCTCATCTTATTTCAATTTGCATAGGCCGGAGGGCGGTTTTGAAAGCCGGGAATCAATTTTGGAAACCGGGATCCATCGACCGTGGAATCGATTAGCCCCGGTCGGTCATTAGACGCGCCGAGTCCATTTCCGATTCCGGGGATGATGCTTTTGGGTATCTTGCTCGCTTCTTGCCCCTCGTTACGCCTCAACGTGGCCCGCTACGCCTTCGGCTAGGCAGGAAGCAATCTACGCGACATGGACGAATCTATCCAAATTGACCGTTTGGGTTAAAAGCCGATTTGGATATCGCCTTCGAACACGAAAGTGGCTAAGCCTTCCAGATGGACTTGGGAGAAAACCATGTTATGCTGGATTTTGAAATGCCGAGGCACCGGATTCTCGTCCACGGGCAGGCTCTTCAGCACCGAAGCCGGAGCCTGGTTCAGCAGAAAGTCCACTTGCAGGTTGCCGCCTTTGGTAGAGAGGTTTACCGTATGATGGCCTATGCCGAAGTTCTCTTTGAGCGCGAAAGCCATTGAAGAGGCGGTCACTCCTGTCCCGCAGGAAAAAGTCTCGTCTTCCACGCCTCGTTCGTAAGTCCTGACTTTGAGCCCGGAAGCTTGCTGTTCCACGAAATTGACGTTGACTCCATGCGGGAAATCCTTGGAGAAACGTATCTTTTTGCCCTCCTTCACCACGTCTATGCTGTCGCAATCCTCCACAAAGCTTATGTAATGCGGTGAGCCTGAATCTATCAAGTAGATTTCGTTCCCTTCCTGTTTGGCATAAAGGATCACATCGCGCATCTTGATCCGGACCAAGTACTGGTTGCCTAGTTTGGAAAGAATCGTGCCTTCGTGTTCCCCGTCGCTGCTCCAGAATTTGAACATCGTATCACCCACGATGCCAAGGTCTTTGGCAAAAGCGCAAATGCACCGGCCTCCATTCCCGCACATGCTTCCCGGCATCCCGTCCGAATTGAAGAACGACATGCAGAACGGGTAGTTCTCGTGTTTTTCCAAGAGCATGAAGCCATCGGCCCCGATGCCGAAGCGACGGTCGCAGAGCAGGGCTATCTGCTGGTAACTCAGTGCCGAATAATCCTGGTTTCGATTGTCCAACAGGATGAAATCGTTGCCGGATCCTTGGTATTTGTAGAAATGAATCTGTTTGGTCGATGCAGGTATTGAGGAAAACTCCATGATTTTACGGCATTAATGGAAGAAAATCGTTTGCATGAATCCCGGATTTGAAGGAACGGAATCGCTTTATCCTGAAACTCTTTGATTTACGACCCGAAAGCCTCGTCCAGATCTTCCGAATGGTTGGCGTTCGTCTCTTGCGCCAATTCGGCGTCGCTGAACGAAACGGCAATATCGAAAATCTTCTCGATGTACGGGTTTATCGTCACATCGCTCCGGTTGACAAGCCAGATCAACGTCCGTTCTCTTTGGTAGTCGTGGATGAAATAGGAACGGAATCCTTTCCACCATCCGTTATGATAGACAATTTGGTGGTCGGGCGATTCCTGTTTGATACGGAACCCCAAGCCGTAATCGTTTTCATGGCGTTCGCTGAGCGGTACGGCCGGCGTGAACATCAAATCGCGGATGGTATCGGCCAGGAATGCGTCGCTATAGAGCGCCTGGTCGAAGCGGAACAAGTCTTCCACGTTCGACATCAGCCCTTTGTCGCCCACTACTCCGTCAAGGTAGTCCGGACGGCGTTGATAGAAACCGGTCCGGCGGGAGTAGGAGTACCCTCTTACGATATTCCTTTCTTCCTGTGGTTCTTGAGCGTTATAGACAAAGGAGTTCTGCATTTGCAGGGGTTGAGCGATGTTTTCTTCGAAATATTGTCCGAAGCTTTTCCCGGATATTTTTTCCACAAGGAGAGCCAGATAGGCGTAATTGGTATTGCAGTAGCGGAAACGGCTTCCCGGCTTGAAATCCAGTCGTTGGGCGTAGGTACCCATCAATTTGTCAAGGTCGCTGTTCTGCAAAGGATTCTCTTTGTCAGGCCAGAAGTTCTCGGCTGCGTAGATGTAATTCTGGAGGCCGGACCGATGCTGCAAGAGTTCCTTGACTGTGATTTTTTCGAACGGGAAGTCCGGAAGGTATGTCTTGACCGTCTGGTTGATGTCGAGCTTGCCTTCCTGATAGAGCTGCATGACGGCTACGGCGGTGAAAGGCTTGGAAAGCGATGCCAGTTGGAAGGCGCTCGTCGGCTTGATGGAATCGCGGCGGGCGCGGATATTGGAAAAGCCGAAGCAGTTCTTGTAGATGACGCGGCCTTGTTCGGCGTAGAGGAACTGGCCGCTGAAACGCCCTTTCTTGTAGGCGGAGGTCAGAAGCTGGTCTATTTCCTGCGCCTTGCAGGAATCTTCTTGGCTGAGCAGGCGGATTTGCGTGCAAACGGTATCGCTTGCCTTATGGGTGGCTTTGAAGGCGACGATGTCTTCCTTGGCATTGCTGTGGGCATGGTTCCATGGGATGGGGCTGATTAGGACGATGCCAATCAGGGCCAAAAGGAGGGATGTGGAGATGTATTTCTTGTTCTTGCTCATTTTCTTTTTTGTAGATGGTTCGAGAACCGTCGGACGCGGTTCGCTCTATTTGCTATCAAGGGGTTGGGCTTTTCCCTTATTTACTCTAACTTTGCAAAATCTATGCATCGGCAGGGGATTTTGCGCCGTGGAAACTATGCATAAAGTTTGCAAAGATAGTGCAACTATCGCATATTAATGCAGATGCGAACAAAATTATTGGAAAATACAAAGGACGAAACCAGATACGGATATGAATTCTCAACAAGCAGGCGTTGAAAACGCAACGCCCATTTTCAAGGCAGGAAGCACTCCGAAGCGTTACACGGTCACTTCAGCGCTTCCTTATGCCAACGGCCCTGTACATATAGGCCATCTGGCAGGTGTGTACGTGCCGGCCGACATTTACGTGCGCTACCTTCGCAGCCGGGGCCGGGACGTGATTTTCATTGGCGGTTCGGACGAACACGGAGTGCCTATCACCATCAAGGCTCTCAAACAGAATACTACGCCGCAAGCCATTGTGGATCATTATCATACATTGATCAAGGACTCTTTTGAGAAATTCGGCATTTCGTTCGATATTTATTCGCGGACTTCCAGTAAGATGCATGAGGCCACGGCATCGGCTTTTTTCAAGGAACTTTACGACAAAGGCTGTTTCATCGAGAAGACATCGATGCAGTATTACGATACGGAACAGCATCAGTTCTTGGCCGACCGCTACATCACAGGGACTTGCCCCCATTGCCATAGCGAAGGCGCTTACGGGGATCAGTGTGAGAAATGCGGTTCGGCATTGAGTCCGGATGAATTGATTGATCCTAAAAGCACGATTAGCGGCAGCACGCCAGTCAAGAAAGAAACCAAGCATTGGTATCTGCCTTTGGACCGCTACGAGGATTTCTTGAAGAAATGGATTCTGGAAGGGCATCGGGACGACTGGCGGCCTAATGTTTACGGGCAGTGCAAGTCTTGGATCGACTTGGGTTTGCAGCCTCGTGCCGTGACCCGCGACTTGGATTGGGGCGTGCCTCTTCCGCTGCCGGATACCAAAGGGAAGGTGCTTTATGTATGGTTCGATGCCCCGATTGGTTATATCTCGGCCACAAAAGAATTGTTGCCAGAGGATTGGGAAAAATATTGGAAAGACGACCAAACCAAATTGGTGCATTTCATCGGCAAGGACAATATTGTTTTCCATTGCATCATTTTCCCATGCATGCTGAAAGCAGAAGGCTCGTATCTATTGCCTGACAATGTGCCGGCTAACGAGTTCTTGAATCTGGAAGGAGACAAGATTTCCACTTCGCGCAACTGGGCCATCTGGCTGCATGAGTATCTGGAAGATTTTCCCGGAAAGCAGGATGTGCTGCGTTACGTGCTTACGGCAAATGCTCCGGAAACAAAGGATAACGATTTCACTTGGAAGGATTTCCAAGCGAGAAATAATAACGAATTACTGGCTGTTTTCGGAAATTTCGTAAATCGGACCGTGGTTTTGACGCATAAGTATTTTGAAGGCAAGGTTCCTTCGGTATCGGAAACTGCTTATACGGAAGCCGACAAGGAATGCCTGCGCGAGATGTGCGCTTTCCCGGATCGGATTGCCGACAGTCTGGAACACTACCGTTTCAGGGAAGGCCTGAACGAGTTGATGAATTTGGCTCGTCTTGGAAACAAGTATCTGACCGACAATGAGCCGTGGAAGGTGTTCAAGACCGATCCGGAACGTGTCAAGGTGGTCTTGAATATTTCTTTGCAGATTGCGGCGCATCTGGCGGTTTTGTGCGAACCCTTCCTGCCGTTTACCGCTGAGAAACTGTGCCGTATTCTGAATACGGAGAAATCAGGGTGGGATGCGGCAGAGAAAGAAGAGTTGTTGCAAGGCGGGCATCTGTTGAATCCGGCTGAATTCCTGTTCGAGAAGATTGAGGATGAAGTGATACAGAAACAGTTGGATAAGCTGGCGGCTATCAAGGAAGCCAACAAGAAGAATGCCAAGCCGAACTATGAACCTCAGAAAGAAGCGGTAAGCTTTGAGGATTTCGGCAAGATGGATTTGCGGGTGGCCGAGATTACGGCCGCTGAAAAGGTGGCAAAGACCAAGAAGCTCTTGAAGCTGACTTTGAATACCGGCATCGATACCCGTACCGTGGTGAGCGGCATTGCCGAGTATTATAAACCGGAAGAAGTCGTGGGGCGCAAGGTTTGCCTGCTGGCCAATCTGGCACCGAGGGATTTCAAAGGAATAGAGTCGCACGGCATGATTCTGATGAGCGAGAATCCGGATGGCACGCTTTGCTTTGTGGAGCCGGCCAAGGACGCGGTGGTAGGGATGCAGATACGCTAAATGCGTCACATACTGCAACCGTGGTATTGTATTTGCACGGTTGAGGGCTTTTTGTTGCTTGTTATTGGCTTGCCTGCATTTTTTAAATTATAAAATTATGAAAGTCAGGAAACCTCGGCGGAGAAGACATCGCTCGAACACGTATTACGGTTCGGCTTACGGTACGGGAAAGCGTAAGCGTTTCGGCAGAAGGTTGAAAGTCGGCTTGTATGTTCTGGCTGTCTTCATCTTTGGCCTGATGGTCTGCGTGGCGACCATCGGCTTGGGTTCGGCTGTGAAAGCGCGGACAACCTTGTTTATCCCGACGGGAGCAGGCTATGCGCAGGTTCAAGACAGCTTGCGATCCAGCGGCAATGTGCAGATGTTCAAGTTCGAGGTTCTTTCCCGAATCAAAGGGTATCCGGAAACCGTGAAGCCGGGACGGTATGTGCTGGATCGGGGCGTCACGGCTTTGGCGGTGGTCAACAAGCTCCGGGCGGGCGACCAGGATGAGGTTCGGATCACGTTCAACAAGATTCGGAGCGTCAGTCAACTGGCCGGTATTGTTTCCAAGCGGATTGAAGCGGATTCGGTTTCGATAGTGCGTGTTTTGAGCGATTCGGCCTTCCTGAGCCGGTTCTCGTACGCTTTTGAAGGCGCGGATTCGGCCATGGAGGCTGCCCTGAGGGTCAATCCCGGTAATGTCTTGGGTTGTTTTATCCCTAATACGTATTACTGTTATTGGGATACGGATGCCGAGGAATTCTTCAAGCGGATGTATTGGGAACTGAACGATTTCTGGGAAGGCGAACGCCGGGCGAAAGCCGACAGCATGGACATGGATCGTTTGGAAATAATCTCTTTGGCATCCATCGTGGAAGAGGAAACCAATAAGAAGGACGAACGGGCCGATATTGCTTCGGTTTATCTGAACCGTTTGCGGCGGAGGATGTTACTCCAAGCCGACCCGACCGTCAAATATGCGGTGGGCGATTTCGGCTTGAAACGGATTCTCAGAGAGCACTTGGCGGTTGAATCCCCGTATAATACTTACAAGGAAAGAGGCTTGCCTCCAGGGCCTATCTGCACGCCATCCATTTCATCGATCGATGCCGTTTTGGAGAACAAGCAGACCAAATACTTGTATTTTTGTGCCAAGCCGGATTTTTCTGGCTATCATGTTTTTGCCACTTCGTATGCCAGGCATTTGGCCAATGCCCGTGCTTATCAGCGGGAACTGAACAAGTTGGGGGTGAAGTAGCAGTGTCTGTTGCGGGCAACCCTGTCTGCGGCGTGTTCGGGATGGCGATCGGGCATTTTGTAAGAAGCTGTTTAAATTTATTTGTTTAGGCCATCGGGAGGGGATTTCGAGGGATTTTGCTGCGTTTTTCAAAGGAGGATAGCTAAGCTATCTGACGTGAAAAACGCAAAAAAGACCCGAAATAGCCCCCGATGGGCAAACAAAATCCTGAAACCGGTTCCTGAAAATTCATTTTTTCAGGATTGCAAGAAATTTTAAACAGCTTCTAAATTTTGGAGGATGGCGTTATGATGAAATTTCCAGTAGGGGTACAGACCTTTGAGAAGATTCGGGAAGAGGGTTATGTCTATGTGGACAAGACCGAAATGTTATATCAATTGATGACCACGGGTACCATTTATTTCCTGAGCCGGCCCCGCCGTTTCGGCAAGAGCCTGTTGGTCTCCACGCTGAAGAACTACTTCCAAGGCAAAAAAGAGCTTTTCCAAGGACTGGCTATAGAGAAATTAGAGAAAGACTGGTTCGAATATCCCGTGTTCCATATCGACTTCAACAGCGTCAATTTCCTGTCCCCCGGGACTTTGGACTCAGCCTTGGAAGACTATGAGTCTTCTTGGGAACGGGCGTATGGCAAAAGTCCGGATTTCAAGGACATCGGAAGCCGTTTCGCCTACGTGCTGTCACAGGCGCACAAGCAGCACGGCCGGCGCTGCGTGGTCTTGGTGGACGAGTACGACAAGCCGATTCTGGATGTATTGGACATGGACATCAAGACCGATATCCAAGGCACGGGATACCGCTTGGAGGACTGGAACCGTTCGGTGTTGAAAAGTTTCTACTCGGTTTTCAAGGGGGCGGACGCGGACTTGCAGTTCGTGCTGCTGACGGGGGTGACCAAGTTCTCGCAGGTGAGCGTGTCCAGCGGTTTCAACCAGCCTTTGGACATCAGCATGGACAAGCGTTATGAAGCGCTCTGCGGCATCACTCAGGAGGAATTAGAAAGCTATTTCTCCGAACCGATTCGGGAGATAGCCGGGCAGGAGGGCATCGGCGAGGCGGAGATGCTGCAACGCTTGAAAGACCATTACGATGGATACCATTTCAGCACGAAACTGACCGACATCTACAACCCTTACAGCTTGCTGAGCGCTTTCGCCCAGCAGGAGTTGCTCGACTACTGGTTCCGCACCGGCACGCCCACCTACCTCTTGCGGCTTCTGGAACACAGCCACGAGAACTTGAATGAGATGACGGGGCGGTATTACGACCCCAGCGAGTTCGTGGACTACAAGGCGGATGTGGAAAAGCCCTTGCCGATGATTTACCAAAGCGGCTACCTGACGATAAAGGATTACGACCCTAATTTCGGCACATTCCTGTTGGACTTTCCGAACAAGGAAGTGAAGAAAGGCTTTGTCAGCTTGGTGGCGGCAGGCTACCTGAAGCCGGAGGAGGACATGAAGTCTGAGTACGAACCTTGGTGCAAGCCATGCGCAAGGGCGAGCCGGACACTTTGCGCGACTTGTTCACCTCCTTCTTGGCCAGCATCCCCTACACGGCAAGGCGCAAGAAAGACCAGAAGGAGCGCGAAAGCTACTTCAATTACACCTTCTACCTGATATTCCGGATGGTGAGCGTGTATGCCACCTACATTGAGAAAGAGCAGAGCCAGGGACGTTCCGACTGCATCGTGGAGACCCCGCAGTACCTCTATATCTTCGAGTTCAAACTGGACGGCACGGCGGACGAAGCCTTGAAGCAGATAGAAGACAAGGGCTATGCCAAGCCATACATCGGAGACCTGCGCAAGCTCTTCAAGGTTGGCGCCAGCTTCTCCTCCCAAACCGGGACTATTGAACCCAAATCGGTCATTAGACACGCCGGGGCTGTTTTCGGTTAGGAAAATGAGGCTTTCGGGCATCTTGCCCGCCTCTGTCCGCATCCTGTTTCTCGCTACGCCTCGACGTAGCCCGCTACGCCTTCGGCTAGGCGAGAAGCATGCTGCATGACACAAGCGGGCAATCTCCCCAATGTCCAATGACCGATTTGGGTTAAAACATGATGTTTTCTTGTGCAATAGGTTGGAATGGAATGTTTGAAGAGGTTGTCTTGTTAGCGGTAATGTAGTACTTTTGTCCGATAGGGCATAGGTAAGTAATTTGTGAGGAGTTTCAAGATGAAAGATATAAAAAAGCTTTTGAGCAGGCTTCTGTTGCTTTTTTTGCAAGTGTATTTTCGATTGGCGAAATCTTCACGGGTATCATATAAAGCCTATATCAATCAACATACAAGACTCGAGGATCATTGCAAGATAGGAGAGAATACATTAGTTGCAGGAGCGAAAATAGGCAGGGGGTCGTATATAGGCCCTTTAGGAAATCTGACCAATGCAGAAGTGGGTCGTTTCTGTTCCATTGGCAGGAATGTCAGGATTATTGACGGGTTTCATCCTGTGCATGATTGGGTTTCCACCCATCCGGCATTCTTCTCTCCAGCCAAGCAGGCAGGCTTCTCTTTTGTGAAAGAGAATCGGTTTGAGGAACATCGTTTTTTTGATGCAGGCAATCGGATTTCGGTTAAGATAGGGAATGATGTTTGGATTGGCAATAACGTTTCTATCTTTTCCGGAGTGGAAATAGGCAACGGGGCTGTTGTCGCAGCAGGTGCCGTTGTTACGAAAAATGTTGATCCTTATGCAATTATAGGGGGGGTGCCTGCCAAGATTATTGGATATCGATTCAATCAGGATGATATTGCCCAGGTAGAAGCTTCGCGTTGGTGGGAATGGCCAATGGAAGTGCTGAAAGAAAAGGCTGGTTCCTTTTCTGATGTAAAGTTTTTTTTACGGGAAATCAAATCTGGGAATCGTGATAGCAAAGAATCTGAAACCTGTTTATAGAATGCAAAGTATGTTTAAGCAGATAACCGATACGATCGCTTCTGTTTTGAAGATGGTTCTGCTGACAAAATACCCTTTGTCGTGTCCGTTGAAACCGATATCCAAAGAATTGGTTTTGTTGGGGAACGGTCCATCGTTAAAGCTGTTTTTGCAAGAAAAAGGGGATTTTATGAAGGGAAAGGATTTGATGATGGTGAACTATGCCGCCGTGTCGGAGGCTTTTTCTTTGCATAAGCCACGGTATTATTTGCTGTTGGATCCTGCTTTCTTCCAGAAGGAAGAAAATATTGGAAAGATTTTTATTCCTTTGGCGGAGAAGACAGGGTGGGACATGTGCCTTTTCGTGCCTTATTGGGCAAAAAAAATCAAAGCTTGGCAACAAGCCTTGAAGGGAAATTCTCACATAAAGCTGATTTTTTTCAATCCAGTACCAGTAGAGGGCTTCGATTCTTTCTGTCATTTTTGTTTCGACCGTCAATGGGGCATGCCCCGGCCTCGTAATGTCTTGGTCGCTGGTTTGATGTTGGGAATCCGGTGCGGTTTTTCAACCATTTACATGACCGGTGCGGATCATTCGTGGCTCAGGGAACTTTGGGTGGACGATGAGAATGTGGTTCATACGGACAGCGCGCATTTCTATGACAAAAAAGGTGCCGTGACACAAGCCACATCCTATGACATGTTTTTTTGGATGAATAGTTTCGCTATTGCTTTCAGATCATACAAACAGGTGGAGCGATATGCAAGGAAGAAAGGTGTCGATATCTATAATGTTACTCCGGGGTCTTATATCGATGCGTTCAGGCGTAAGAATGTGTGAAATTTTATGCTATGATGTCCGTCTAACTGTTTCTGATTGACTATGGCTACGGAAACTTTGAAAAGCAAGACAGCCAAAGGAGTGTTTTGGTCAAGTGCCAGCAATTTGTTATCACAAGTGGTAAACATGCTGTTTGGCTTGGTTTTGGCACGGATTCTGGCACCGGAAGATTATGGAATAGTAGGTTTGCTAACGGTGTTTACTGGTCTGGCTACAGCATTGCAAGAGTGTGGCCTGTCTTCTGCTTTGATTAATAAAAAAGATGCTTCGCAGAAAGATTATGATACTGTTTTTTGGTTTACAGCAGGGAGTAGTGTCGTGCTTTATGTGATATTGTTTTTCTGCACGCCATTGATTGCCGATTTCTATCGTATTCCGGAATTGAAGCCTTTGGGTCGGATTGTTTTCTTGGGATTTGTATTTTCTTCACTTTGCATAGTTCCTATGGTTCGCTTGCAGAAAGAGCTGCAGATCAAGAAACAATCTTTATTATTGCTTCTTGTTACAATTATTTCTGGTATATGCGGAGTTGCTATGGCCTTGTGTGGATTGGCTTATTGGGGCTTGGCATTGCAATCGGTCGGCCTTTTCTTTTTCCGGATGATTTTTGTTTGGGTTGCCGTACGCTGGAAACCGACTTTTTCTTTTGATGTACACTCATTCATGGCCATGTGGCGGTATGGGGTAAAGATTCTGATCAATAGGATTGTCGATACTTTAAGCAATAATATCTTGATTGTCTTTTTAGGCCGCTATTATTCCCATGCCCAAGTGGGCTATTATAATCAAGCGGCAAAATGGAGCTATTTGGCTTATTCTGTGTTTTGCGGTGTGGTGACAGGCATGATGCAGCCGGTATTTGTACAGGCATCGGATACGATGGAACGTCTGCAGCGGGTTTTCCGTAAGATGTTGCGTTTCATGTCCATGATTTCATTTGTTTGCATGTTTGGCTTGGCTTTGATAGCTTCTGAGTTTATAACTATCGCCATCACAGACAAATGGGCGCAAGCAGTTCCTCTTATGCAAATTATATGTGTAGGAGGGGGCTTTATTCCTTTAACTTGGATGTGCAATACTTTGATTTTAAGTAGAGGAAAATCGGGAACTGTCATGTGGGTTTCCATAGCTGCTTCTTGCTTGCAATTATTGATGGTTTTCCTGTGTCATCCTTTTGGTATCCGGGTCATGACAATGGCTTACGTGGGCGTGCTTTTAGTGACATTTTTGTTTATGCAATATATGGTTGGAAGAGAATTGAGGGTGAATTATTTTGTTTTATTGGCGGATTCTTTGTTTTTCTGTGTCATGGCAGCAGTTAGTATGTTTATTTCCGGCTGGGTTGCCAGCAATGTTGAAAACCTATATGGGAGATTGGCCGTGAAAATCCTGTTAGCTGCCATGGTTTATCTTTTTTTGTTACGTATTACGGGGGTTCGGATTTTTATAGAAATGAAAGATTACATGATGCAAATGCTTAGGGCTAAATTGCATCGCAAGTAGGGCGAGAAGGACTGTCAGAGAATATTAGTATCTTTGGCTTTGCCGAAGATAGGATGCGTCTCTGCAGAGCAAATCGAGCAAGCTCGTTTGCTCTGCGCTCGACTTTCATTATCTTTGCCAGTTTATAAGATATATGCTGATATGTTGAATCAAAAGTCGGTTTTGATTACCGGTGGGACCGGTTCGTTTGGAAAGAAGTTCGTAGAGACTATCTTGGCTCGTTATCCGGAAGTTTCCCGGATTGTTGTTTATTCCCGCGATGAGCTTAAGCAGTATTTGATGCATCAGATGTATCCTGTCAAAGAATATCCGCAGTTGCGTTTCTTTATCGGGGATGTCCGGGACGGAGAACGCTTGAAGCGGGCGTGCGAGGGGATAGATGTCATCATCCATGCGGCAGCCATCAAGCAAGTGGACACGGCGGAATATAATCCGGATGAATGCATAAAGACCAACGTGGATGGGGCGCGGAACGTCATCAACGCAGCTTTGGATTGCGGAGTCAAGGAAGTGGTGGCCTTATCGACGGACAAAGCATGTGCTCCTATCAATCTTTACGGTGCTACGAAATTGGTTTCGGATAAATTGTTCGTGGCGGCCAACAATATCAAAGGGAAACGTGATGTCCGCTTTTCGGTGGTTCGATACGGGAATGTAATGGGATCTCGAGGATCCGTCATTCCTTTCTTTTTGAGCCAGCGTGACAAGGGGGTGATACCTATCACGCATGCGGAAATGACCCGGTTCAATATCTCCTTGCAGGAGGGTGTGGACTTGGTCATGTATGCGATTGGACATCACATAGGTGGAGAAATTTTTGTTCCTAAGATTCCATCGTATCGAATTATGGACGTAGCTAAAGCTATTGCCCCCAATGCACGGTGTGAAATTGTCGGGATTCGGCCGGGAGAAAAGCTGCACGAAGAGATGATAACCGTGACCGATGCCATGCATACGATTGACATAGGGCCGTATTATGCTATTCTCCCGTCCGTTTCGTATTGCCATACCAAGGAAGATTACACGAGACATTACGATGCCAAGCCGGTATCGGAGAAGTTTTCCTATACTTCGGATAATAATACTGAATGGGAGACGGTGGAAAGCCTACGGGAGAAGATCAAGAAATACGTGGATCCAAATTTTGAAATCAGATGAGACGGAATATACCATACGGCCACCAGCAGATAACGGAAGAGGATATTGCGGCGGTGGTGGAGACCTTGAAGTCGGATTACCTGACCCAGGGTCCGAAGACAGGGGAATTTGAGAAGAAATTTGCCGCCTATGTGGATGCCCTGTATGCCTTGGCGGTTGACAACGCTACATCGGGTTTGCATTTGGCTGCCAAGGCGTTGGGAGTCAAAGAAGGGGTGAAGGTGATTGTGACTCCTATCACGTTCGCATCTTCGGCCAACTGCGTGAAATTTTGCGGTGGGGGTGTGGTATTCTGCGATATTGATCCGGATACGTACCTGATGGATGCCAAGAAACTGGAGAAGATGCTATCCTCTGCCCCGCGAGGGACTTATGCTGGGATTATTCCGGTGGATTTTGGCGGCTATCCGCACAAGATGGATGAATTCAGGGAATTGGCTGACCGTTACGGCTTGTGGATATTGGAGGATGCCTGCCATGCACCGGGCGCAGCCTTCCAAGCCAAGGACGGGAGCTGGCAGAAGACAGGCAACAGCCGGTATGCCGATGCTACGGTCTTCTCTTTCCATCCGGTCAAGCATATCACTACGGGCGAAGGCGGCATGGTGACGACGCGGAATGAGGCTTTATATAAGAAGATGGCCTTGTACCGGACGCACGGTATTACCAAAGACCCGGATTTGATGCAAAAGAACGATGGCGGATGGTATTACGAGATGGTGGATTTGGGCTACAATTACCGGATTACGGACTTTCAAGCGGCCTTGGGCATATCCCAGCTGGATCGAGCCGATGCCGGGATTGCCAGACGGCAGGAGATAGCCAGGAAATATGACGAGGCCTTTGCTGAGGCACCTTCCATCAGGATACCGTTTGTAGGACAGGGAATCAGGCATGCCTACCATTTGTATGTGATTCAGGTGTCAGACAGATTAGGTTTGTATAATCATCTTCGTTCCAAGGGGATTTTTGCCCAAATTCATTACATACCTTTGCACTTGCAGCCATACTATCGCCAGTTCGGGAGCAAAGAGGGTGATTGCCCGGTTGCGGAAAGCTATTATGCGCACTGCTTGAGTCTTCCCATGTTCCCGACCTTGACGGAAGACGATCAGGATTTTGTGATAGGATCGGTGTTGGAGTTCTGTCAGAAATGATTCGGCATCAGATTCATGGATGTTGTATAAAGAAATGGAGAAATGAAGCGGAATATCGGGATTATCCCGGCACGGGGAGGAAGCAAGCGGATTCCCCGGAAGAATGTCAAGCCCTTTTTAGGGAAGCCTATTTTGTGCTATTCGATAGAGACTTTGCTGCAAACCGGATTGTTCGAAGAAGTGATGGTCTCCACCGATGATGAAGAAATTGCGGAAACGGCTCGCGCATATGGAGCGAAAGTTCCTTTCTTGCGGTCAAGGGAGACAGCCAATGATTTTGCGACGATTACCGATGTGATTCAAGAAGTGCTGGCTAGGTACGAAGAGAGAGGCAGGGATTTCGATAATGTTTGCTGCATGTTGCCTACATCTCCTTTGACCCAGTGGGAAGACGTAAAAGAGGCTTATGCATTGTTTGAAAAGCAGGATGCGCCGGCGATTTGCCCGGTGGTTCCGTTTTCTTATCCGATATGGAGGTCGTTGAAAGTAGATGGTGATGGGAAGATGTCCATGTTCTGGCCGGAGAACATGAATGCCCGCAGCCAGGATTTGGAACCGGCTTACCATGACAGTGGGTCTTTCTATTGGGGCAAGAAAACGGCCATATTGCAGTATCATACTTTTTTTGTGCCTGGTTGCATGGCATGGGTTATGGATGAGATGCGGGTTCAGGACATAGACAACGAGGTGGATTGGCAATTGGCAGAGATGAAGTACCGTTTGCTGGGGAATCTATGTTGCAAGGAATCGGGAGTATTAGGACAATGAGGAAGTGAGGGTAAGATTTCCGCGAGTGGATGGGACGAAAAAGCGGTGGATGAGTATCTTTTTTGCGTTGATTGGTTTCTGAAGATGGGAAAAAGAATCGTATGTCTCAGGGCGGATGCGGGGCCGGAAATAGGCTTCGGGCATTTCACACGTTCGTTGGCCTTGGCGGAAATGCTGAAGGACGATTTCGATTGCGTGTTCTTCACGGTGGATCCGTCGGAATACCAGAGGAGGGAAGTGGAACGGGTGTGCCGTCTTCATCCCTTGCTGCCAGCATCGCATTTAGAGGATTTCCAGTCCTGCTTGCAGGGGGATGAGATAGTGGTGTTGGACAATTATTTCTTTACTACTGAGTACCAAAAAGCCATAAAGTCCAAAGGATGTCGCTTGGTCTGCATCGATGACTTGCATGACAAGCATTATGTGGCGGATGCGGTGGTGAATCACGGTTGTGAGGATGCTTGTCTTTTTTCCGTGGAATCCTATACCCGTTTGTGCCTTGGAGTGTCTTGGGCCTTGTTGCGGAGACCTTTCTTGGAGGTGTTGGATTCGGGATGGCATCGGGACAGGCAGGGGAAATCGGCCGTGGTCTGCGTGGGTGGCAGCGACCCATACAGTTTGGTGGCGAAATATCTTGCCGCGATAAAAGAAAATCATTTGGCATTTGATAGAATCCGGGTGATTGCCGGGATAAAGACCCGTATCCCGGAAGGAATACCGGAAGTGAAGATTTTGCCGCAGGGGCTGACTGCCCGGGAGGTATGTTCGGTACTTCAGGAGGCGGACATGGGATTTTTTTCGGCGAGTACTGTCTGTTTGGAGGCTTTGTCGGTAGGATTACCTTCAGTTGTCGGATATTATATTGACAACCAAAGGAATTTTTATCGTTACGTCACGAGTCTCGGGATGGTTTATGGTGTGGGGGATTTGCTTCAGACCGATGCGATTGACTTGGGTGGTCTTTCCGGATTTATGCCTAAATTTGACAATTTGGATATGCGAGGCATACAAGCCCGGTACGTGGAATTGTTTAAGAGTTTATAGACTACAGGCGATATGGTAGAGGTGGCAGATGATTTCTGGAAGCTTGCCAACCCGCCTTGGGTAAAAGGAATGGATGATGGAAGATAGGCTTTATATGGAAGGTTCTCGTTTGTTTTTGCAGGAGATGCGACCGGAGGATATCACGGAATCGATGATGGCGTGGTTTCAGGATTCGGATTTGATGCGGTTTTATACCAATTCGGGTCGGAAGATTGATAAAGCTGAATTGATTCATTCGATGATGGAAGGTCGGAAGAACAAAGACAATTACACCTTGGGTATTTATGCCATGGTAGATAACAGTTTGATTGGTACGGTAAAATTAGGTCATATCAATTGGCGGCATCGTGTTTCCGATTTGGCTACTTTGATTGGGGATAAACGGTTCCATGGGAAAGGTCTTGCGGCTGATGCTGTTGCATTGGGTACACGGATTGCGTTCGATGTATTGGATTTACGGGCTTTGCATACAAGCATGTACGTATCCAATATTGCATCCATCAAGGCTTATATCAAGGCGGGATGGGTGGTAGAAGGTAGGATTCGAGGTTATTATATGGTGGACGGACGGTCGGAAGACCAAGTCTTGGAGGGTTGTTACAACCCACTTTATTTCAGTGAACAGGAAATAATGGATTTGCGAACCAAGTCAAGCATGTATTATGAAGGATAAGGTTTTTATCGTTGCGGAACTTTCCGCTAACCATAATCATAAGAAAGACATAGCAATTCAAACCATCCGGGCGGCTAAGAAGGCAGGTGCGGATGCGGTGAAATTGCAGACATACACGGCGGATACCATTACATTGGATTGTCGGAAAGAGGATTTTATGATTCATGGAGGCTTGTGGGATGGGTATTGTCTGCATGATTTGTACAAAGAGGCTTATACGCCTTGGGAATGGCATGAAGAACTGTTTCATGTGGCGCAGGAAGAAGGCTTGGTCTGTTTTTCAAGCCCTTTTGATAAAACGGCGGTCGATTTTTTGGAATCATTGGGAAACCCTGTTTACAAGATTGCATCCTTCGAGATTACAGATATTCCCTTGATTTCTTATGTTGCAGCGAAGAAGAAGCCTATGGTGATTTCGACGGGAATTGCGACCATGCAAGATATTGAGACTGCATTGGATGCCGCGAGAGAGGCTGGCAATGAAGATATTACTTTGCTGCGTTGCATTTCCCAGTACCCAGCCCCAGTAAAGGATGCAAACCTTTTGACAATCCCGGATATGCGGCAACGTTTCGGGGTAAAAGTCGGATTGTCAGACCATAGTATAGGAAACACTTTGGCTGTGGTTTCCGTGGCCTTGGGGGCGGCAATGGTTGAAAAGCACTTTATCTTGGATCGGGGAATCGGAGGTCCCGATGCGGCTTTTTCGTGCGAACCAGCCGAATTTGCGGGGATGGTGCAGGCTATACGTCAGGCTGAAGAAGCTTTGGGGCAGGCATATTACCCCCAGGAACCGACGGCTATCAAAGGTCGGGAATTTTCCCGTTCCTTGTATGTGGCAGAGGATATTCGGAAAGGGGAGTTGCTGACGGAAAAAAATATCCGTTCCGTACGTCCGGGTTATGGCCTTCTACCTCGTTTTTATCCGGAGGTTTTGGGGCGGAAAGCTTCCCGCGATTTAGAAAAAGGAACCGCCTTGACATGGGCTGACGTGGAATGAAGATTCGGATTTTATTTTAAGTTTCCTTGGAATAAACGCTGCGCCTCGGCAAAAGCAGTGCAAACCGAATGCAGGGCAAAGCTTGCTTGGCTCTGCTGAGGTGCAGCCTGCTTTCGATGGAACATCAAGGCTCGAACTTCGTTCGGCTCTGTGCTCGGCTTGCAGTTTATTTTATAAATTAGGACACTACTGTCCCGTAAAAGTGGCTAAATAGTTCTTTGAAATTGTTGAAATATTGTCAATTACACGGTTTTTTGAAATGAAACGGACTTGATTTTGCAACTTTGCAGTCTAATACAAATGGCTGCTATGTTCCAAGACAAATACGTATTTTCTCAACTAACCGCTTTTCTGAACAGAACTCAGTTCAACAATTATGTTCGCAAGTATGATGGCAACCGATATGTGAAACATTTCACTTGCTGGAATCAGATGCTTGCAATGATGTTTGGGCAACTGAGTAACCGTGAGAGCCTGCGAGACTTAATCGTTGCTTTCGAGGCGCATAGGGGCAAGCAATATCATCTTGGGTTAGGTCGTGAACCGATAGCCAAGACAACTCTTGCCACAGCCAACCAGAACCGTGATTACAGAATCTTCGAAGACTTTGCATTCTATATGATGAAGGAAGCCTGCGAGAAGCGGACGACCAACATCCTTGACATTTCCGGAAAGAAATATGCGTTTGATTCAACAACGATTCCGTTGTGTCTTGCAACATTCCCATGGGCAAAGTTCCGAAGCAAGAAAGGAGGAGTGAAAGCTCATGTCTTATACGACATTGAAGCACAAGTTCCTGCCTTCTATACTGTAACCACTGCCTCAAAGCATGATTCTACAGCGATGTCTTCAATCCATTATGAACCAAATGCTTATTATATATTCGACAGGGCTTATGACTCCTTTAAAGAACTCTATAGGATACATCTTACAGACTCTTTCTTTGTTGTCAGAGCCAAGACAAACTTAAAGTATAAGACAGTCAAATGGAAGCGGAGAATGCCAAGGAATATAATGACTGATGCGGAAGTGAAACTGACCGGTTATCTCTCCGAGAAGAAATATCCGGAATCATTCAGACTCGTCCGATATTACGATGAAGAAGATGACCGTGAGTTCACTTTTCTGACGAATGCGAAACAACTTTCTGCATTGGATGTTGCCAATCTTTACAAGAAAAGATGGTTGATTGAACTGTTCTTCAAATGGCTCAAGCAGCACCTCAAATACAGAAATTCTGGAGTACAACGGAGAATGCCGTTCGCATACAAATCAGTGTCGCTATTATCACATACTGTCTTGTGGCTATTGTCCAATATGATATGAAGTTGAAACGCTCGACCTATGAAGTCTTGCAGATTCTTAGCATATCATTGACTGACAAAACCCACTTGCGTGACCTGTTCGACAAGACTAATTTCAATGATGTCAAAAATCTAAATGGTCCTCTGATTCCGGGGCTGTTTGATTAATTGTTTAACTCGTCCTATTTTAACGGGACACTAATGAAATTAGGATATGAAATATTTTGAGATGGTACCCGTCAAGAAACGCGGCTTGTTTTGGTCCTTTGTCAGGTATTTTAGGTATGGATTGTCACAAATGTCTCTAATTAAGGAAAAAGTCTCTTTTGTCCCTAAGCGGCATTATGTGGCAATTTGTGCCATCTTTAAAAATGAGGGGATGTTTTTGAAGGAATGGATTGAATATCATTTATTGATTGGAGTGGAACATTTCTATTTGTACAATAATTTTTCAGATGACGATTATTGGGTTGTCTTGGAACCCTATATCAGAAAAGGACTTGTGACATTGACGGATTGGCCTGTGGAAAAGGGACAGTTGTCTGCATACAAGGACTGCTATGATAAGAGGAAAGATTCTGTAAATTGGATTGCTTATATTGATTTGGATGAGTTTATTTGTTTACGGGAAGCAAATGATCTCAGGAAATGGTTGCGTGAATATGAGAGGTATCCAAGTGTTTATATGAATTGGAAGATGTTTGGTACATCTGGAATCCTTAAACACGATTCAAAACAGTTCGTAATTGAACAATATACAGCATGTTGGCCTGTTTTGGTGAATGCTGGTAAGTCCTTTGTTAATACAGCCTGGCCTTTTTCAAGTATAGGATGCCATATGTCTTATCCGGATTTGAAGATTTGTCATTGGAAGACGACAGTTTTGCCTATTGATGAATTCAAGCGGTTTATTTGTCATTGGGTGGTACGGGATTCGAAAAGGATACCTAGCATTCAATTGAATCATTATTTTAATCGATCGTATCATCAATGGGTTTACAAAGTGCAAGTAAGAGGTGATGCATTATCAGAAAAAGGTCAACAATATCGGGCTGATTGGGGAAATTTTCAGAAAAATGAATTAATGAATATCGATCGCGATTATTTGATACAAAAATGGTTGGTATTCTTGAGATTGCAGATGGATGAAATGGACTTGGATTAAGAATTGGATGATTGTTTTTGCAATAGCATGGTATTAATTAGAGACAAAGAGGAGCAAAATATGTGCCAAGTAAGTGTCATTGTTCCAGTGTACAATGCGGAACAGTATTTGGATCGTTGTGTCGAGTCCTTGGTGGGGCAAACCTTGTCGGACATCGAAATCATATTGGTGGATGATTTGTCCACGGACGGGTCGTGGCAGAAGATGCAGGAATGGGAGTCGAAATACCCGGCCAAAGTGAGGATTGCCCAGGTGAAGGAAAAGGCTTTTGCTGGTGGGGCCAGGAATGTGGGTATCCGTATGGCCCGAGGTGAGTATGTGGGCTTGGTGGATAGTGATGATTGGGTGGATTCTCGGATGTATGAGGATTTGTATGAACAGGCGAAGAGGGAAGATTTGGATGTGGTCCGATGTGGTTATCGTTTGGTGGATGAGGCTGGGACTTTTGCACATCCGGTAAAACCGGATGTGCAAAAGTGGGAAGCAAAGGTTCGGTTTGGGATAGGACCTGTTTGGCGTCGTTTGGTTTTGTACAATGGGAATATGCTACATTAGTGCGGCCTATGGAGACGTGAGATTATAGTCCGGAATGGCCTGATGTATCCGGAGAAGATGTATAATGAAGACTCTGCTTGGCTGTATCTTGTTTACATGTATGTGGAAAGAATAGGAATCAGTCAAGGTGTCTATTACAATTATTGTATGAACGGAGGCTCCCAGACTGCGACCGCCAGAAAGATAGAAAGCCGATACTTCATGCAATGTTCCGCTGCGAAATGGTTATTGGACGAGTATGTGAAACGAGGGTGGAAGGATAGGGATCCGGAGCTTGTGGAGTATGTGTTCTCCTGTTTCTATTTCATAGACTGCATTTATGGGGCTGTGATGAATTTTGAAACAATGCCCATGCGTCAACTTCGGGAGATGCAGAGGACGATGAAACGCTTGTATCCGGGATTTCTGAAAAATCCGATGGTAAAGCAATATTGTTCGGATAGAGGACGTAAAGGGGCGGCTTTGTGCATGTTTTCACCCTGGCTATATGCCCATGCCATGCGGTTTTTACATAAGAAGAAGTAGCTGTCGGTCGCGTTCGTTTTCTATGGGTGTTTTAACTCTTTTTAAGTTAAATTCTTCATCGAGAAAATGGGAATTGCCTACATTTGCCGCCGAGAGGTCTGGAGGAAATCGGGGCTTGCGGCCTGCCGTTTTTTTCTAATGATAAAAAAGGAGGGAGAATGTAAGCTAAAGTGCTGTAAAGTTAATCTCTTTTCCTTTTCTTGACACACTTTGGCTTACAGTCTCTTTTGACTAAGCCTATATCAGTTATATTAATGATTTACCCGTTGGCGGAATTAAAAGACGAAGAAGATTTATGCTGAAAAAAGTTGTGCATATTATTGGTATTTCGTAAATTAGAGGTGTCCAATCATCTGATTTACATCTACCGTATGCACAACTTACATGCAATATTCGCAAAATTTCCGGACATTTGAAGCAGAAAGCCGGGGACTGAGCCAATGAAAAAGGGAATGTGCCTCGTTCGGGGGTTGTCCCCAAGTTCTCCGACCTGAAGGTGGTCGCTCTGGGCTTGGCAGCCGAGGTCCTGGGCATCGACAGCGAGTCCCTGTTGTTTTCCAGACCGGAAGGATACCGGCGCGATATGCCCCGCCTCCTATCCCGCAGGCAATACAACAACCGGCGCAAGTTCACGGCCCCGCTCTGCCAGCGCATCCGTGAGCGGATGGCCCGGGAGATGGATGGGGGCGAGGATTGCTTCTGCATCGATTCCATGCCGGTAGAGGTATGCCGGATGGCACGTGCCAGGCACTGCACGATGGGCAGGAAGGACACAGGGAAAGCCCCTCCTACGGATACTGTGCCGCGCAAGGCACCCATTTCTACGGATACAAGCTGCACGCCGTCTGCGGGCTGAACGGGGTCATCCATTCTTCCGGCCTGACCAAGGCGAGCGTACACGACCTCCATTACCTGAAGGATGTCGAGGCCGGCTACGCGCACTGCACCCTCCTCGGGGACAAGGGCTATGTCAGCGCCCAGGCGCAGCTTGACCTTTTCGAATCGGCCCGTATCCGGCTGGAAGTACCCTGCCGGAAAAGCCAGAGAGACCGAAAACCGGTCTTCCAGCTCTTTGCCAAAGCGAGGAAAAGGATGGAAACCGTGTTCTCCCAGCCCTGCGACCAATTCATGCTCGTACGCAACTATGCGAAAGACACCGAGGGTTTGTTCACCCGGATTGTCGGGAAAATCAGCGTACTCACCATCCTGCAATACATCAACTACAAAAACAACAAGCCCATTGGCAGGGTCAAGCATGCTCTGACTTAATTCCGCCAACGGGTCAATGATTTGATTCTGATAAACATTCATATATGTAATGTACGGACTACCTCGCCAAAATCTTCTGCACTTTTTCCTGATAGTCCTGAATAAGATTCTCCAAAATCATTAAACCCAAATCGGTCATTAGACACGCCGAGTCCGTTTCTGATTAGGAAAATGAGGCATTCGGGCATCTTGCCCGCTTCTGTCCGCATCCTGTTTCTCGCTACGCCTCGACGTAGCCCGCTACGCCTTCGGCTAGGCGAGAAGCATGCTGCATGACACAAGCGGGCAATCTCCCCAAAGTCTAATGACCGATTTGGGTTAAAAGACAGCATGACCTGCTGCTTTTCTTTTCCAATCAAAGTATTACACATTGTCTGAATTAAGGAAGATAATACGGCAATGTCAGCCATTTATCCATCCATATCCTCAATACTATTTCCGAGTACACAATAGTGCGACATCCTGTAACACGATTCATAGCGGGAACCGTTGTAGAAATTTTTCATCTAAAAACCACCCAATAAGGTGCAAGATTTTGGCACTATGATTGGATTGGTATTGCCATTCTCGTCATATTTTGACGAGAATGGTTTGCATATTCTCGCCACAAAGCCTATTTTTGCCCAAAACGATCAAACATGAGTGCTATATACATCTGGCAAGACCCATCATGGCCCAGGTTCACATGGGATGATGCCCAGCTTATAACCATCCTTTCCGAAGTCCGGAACCATCAAGGAAAGTTACAAGGGATGTTGAGCGGATTGGGATTCGAGGTGCAGAACGGAGCAGCCCTTGGCGTGATGACCGAAGATGTATTACGGTCCTACGAAATCGAGGGAGTGATGCTCAATCCAGACAGGGTACGTTCCTCCGTGGCAAGGCACCTCGGCTTGGAAACAGCCGGATTGCCGGAACCGGACCATTATACGGACGGCGTGGTCCAGGTGATGATGGATGCTGTTGGCAACTATGACCTGCCGGTAAACCACGAAAGGCTGTTCAATTGGCACGCGGCCATGTTCCCGACAGGACGGAGCGGCATTTATCCGATAACTGTCGGGGCATACAGGCTTGGCAAAGAACCGATGCAGATAGTTTCCGGAGCCATGGGCAAAGAAAAAGTCCACTATGAAGCTCCCCCATCGGATTTCGTTCCCGGATTGATGGACGAATTCTTATCTTGGGTCAATGCGGAACAAAGAGATTTGGATCCGATACTGAAAGCGGCCATCGCTCACTTGTGGTTCGTGCTCATCCACCCTTTTGACGACGGCAATGGTCGACTTTCCCGGACCCTGACCGACATGTTGCTGGCAAGGTCGGACGGTTTCCCTTGGCGGTTTTACAGCATGTCGGCTGAAATACTTCGGAGGAAGAAATCCTATTACGAAATCCTGGAACGGACCACGACCGGGACCACCGATATAACGGCCTGGCTTGAATGGTTTCTGCAAACCATGGGCAGCGCTCTGTCTTGTGCGGAGGAAACAATCGGACGAATCCTGCGCAAATCCAAATTTTGGCAATGCCATCGGGAAGTGCCGATGAATGAAAGGCAAATCAAAGTGGTCAATAGGCTTTGGGACGGATTCGAAGGCAAACTCACTTCTTCCAAATGGGCAAGGATGACCAAAACCTCGCAAGCTACGGCACTCAGGGACATCACGGACCTCATCAACAAAGGAGTATTGGTGGCAGCTTCCGAGGGCGGGCGGAGCACCCATTATCGGCTGCGGGACGATTCGGATACGTGAAACGAGAAGAAACAAATCCCTAAGATTGCTACCGTATAGTGGTATTGATTCCTGTGTTGTTTGAATATTTAAAGATGTCCTTGGCTGAATCAGGGGGATTGTAGAAACTGTTATTTCACAATCAACTTCCAATACGTTTATAAAGGATTGTTTGGACTGCCATTCTTCAGTTTTACAGGAAGGCCAAATTTTAGAAAGATGCCTATACCCTGTATATGGCGCAACAGGCATATGTGGTTATACAGAAACAGCAGATGCAGACGGGGAATCCATTTTAATGGTTAAACCCAAATCGGTCATTAGACTTTGGGGAGATTGCCCGCTTGTGTCATGCAGCATGCTTCTCGCCTAGCCGAAGGCGTAGCGGGCTACGTCGAGGCGTAGCGAGAAACAGGATGCGGACAGAGGCGGGCAAGATGCCCGAAAGCCTCACTTTCCCAATCAAAAACGGACTCGGCGTGTCTAATGACCGATTTGGGTTAAAGATGGCTCGGGGATTGGGGCAGTTAAATTCGTTGATGGAAAATATAGTCATATTGGAACCCTTAATCGTTTAACGGCGAAAGATGGTTGTTGCTTGAAATTCTTGTATTTTGCATTGTCTGGCTTCAATTCTGAACAATACAGAACAGGCATGGTCATACCGCATATTTATTATAAGGATTATGGTAAAGCTAAAATTTGCTGTCCGTCTCTTGGTCTGCAAATGTAAATAGCCAAAAACTTTCTCTTATAGAGAATAAAATAGATATGGAAAAGCGAATAATTTTATGCCAACAACCATTAGTGTCCCGTTAAAATGGGGCGAGTTAAACAATTAATCAAATAGCCCCGGAATACAAAAACCATGTAATTGACTATATTTTAATAATTTCAAAGAACTATTTATCCACTTTTACGGGACAGTAGTAATCTTGAATACGTGATTCGATTCTGCATGGTTTTGATATTTGATTCGCGTTTCAGCTTTTGCAGAAATACCATTTGCACTATAGGATAGCAAATTCAGAATTTCAGCAAAAAGAGTGTCCAGTCTTTTGGGCAAGTTTTAGAGCGCCTGTTATGGTTCTCGTCCTTTCGGATCTTTGTGTTTTATGGCGATGGAGAGCCGGGTTTTAACTCTTTTTAAGTTAAATTCTTCATCGAGAAAATGGGAAATGCCTACATTTGCTGCCGAGAGGTTTGGAGGGAAGCGTGACCTGCGGCCCGCCGTCCTGTTGTCTAAAGCTAAAAAAGGAGGAATGATGCGCTATTTGGATCCGAAAAACGATTTGACGTTCAAGAAAGTCTTCGGGGAACACCCGGACTTGGTGGTCAGTTTCCTGAATGCGATGCTTCCGTTCGAGAACGAGGAGGAAGAAATCCAGACGGTGGAATACCTCACACCGGAGCTGGTGCCGGAGAACCCGTTGGGGAAGAACAGCATCGTGGACGTGCGTTGTCAGGATGGCCGGGGCCGTCAGTTCATCGTGGAGATGCAGATGTTGTGGACCTCGGCCTACAAGCAGCGGGTTTTGTTCAACGCCTCCAAGGCTTATGTGCGCCAGATGGAGAAGGGACGTATCTACGATTTTCTGCAACCGGTGTATTCGCTGAGCCTGTTGAACGACACCTTCTCGGAGGGGGAGGAATACTACCATGATTTCCGTATCGTGGAGATGGAGGGGACGCACGAGGTGATCGAGGGCTTGCGTTTCGTGTTCGTGGAGCTGCCCAAGTTCCAGGCCAAAACGTTCGGCCAGAAGAGGATGCAGGTGTTGTGGCTTCGTTACTTGACGGAGATTAATGAGAAGACGCGAGAGGTATCGCCGGATTTGCTGTCGGAGCAGGCGATACGGAAGGCGGTGGAGCAGTTGGAGGAATCGGCGTTCAGCGAGGAGCAGTTGTACATGTACGACACGTATTGGGATGCGGTAAGCACGGCGCGGACGATGATATCCTGCGCGAGACGAGAAAGTATGGCGAAAGGAATGAAAGAAGGTATGGAAGAAGGAATGAAAGAAGGTATGAAAGAAGGTATGAAGAAAGGAATGAAAGAAGGTGTGAAAGAAGAGCGGATCAGGACAGCGCGAAAGTTGAAGGAAATGGGTATGGATGCAGATTTCATCATGCAGGTTACCGGATTGGGAGCGGAAGAACAGGCTTCGTTTTGAGTATGATGGACAGCACCTGCATGAAACGAGGCAATCAGCCTTGCAGCTTCGTTCTGATTGCCTCGCATGAAATTCAAAAACAGATGTCTATTCCCCCAAGAACGCTTTCAGGTGCTTGCTCCGGGAAGAGGTCTTCAATCGGCGGATGGCCTTTTCCTTGATTTGGCGGACACGTTCGCGCGTCAAGTCGAATTTGGCTGCAATCTCATCCAGTGTCAGGCCATGATGGCCGCCTATTCCGTAAAACAGGTTGATGACATCCCTTTCTTTCTCTGTAAGAGCAGATAAAGCCCGTTCTATTTCTCGCGACAAAGACTCCTTCATTAACGCTTGGTCCGTGGTCGGTGCATCCTCGGCTACGTACACATCGATAAAATTCGTTTCCTCGTCTTGCACCAAAGGTGCGTCCATCGACACATAACGCGTGGTGATATTCAGTACCTCGGCAATTTTTTCCTTGGGCATCTGCAAGCTTTCCGCCAATTCCTCAATCGATGGCGGACGCTCGAATTTCTGCTCCAGACGAGCCGATTCCTTTTTTATCTTGTTGAGCGAACCCACTTGGTTCAAAGGCAAGCGGACGATACGCGCCTGTTCCGCCAAAGCCTGCAGGATAGACTGGCGAATCCACCATACCGCGTATGAAATGAACTTGAAACCACGCGTTTCATCAAAGCGTTTGGCAGCTTTAATCAAGCCCAGGTTGCCTTCATTGATCAAGTCCGGGAGACTCAGGCCTTGATTCTGGTACTGTTTAGCTACGGATACCACGAATCGCAAATTCGACTTGACCAATTTGTCCAAGGCCCTGGTATCGCCCATCCGAATCAGTCCCGCTAACCGCACTTCTTCCTCAGCAGAAATCAATTCTTCCCGTCCGATGTCCTGGAGGTATTTGTCCAAAGATGCAGTCTCGCGGTTTGTAATTGATTTGGAAATCTTTAACTGTCTCATTCTTTTATTTCGGGATTTGAATTTAACTTGTTTGTCTCCTTCACCGGAATCGCTTTTCTTGAGAAAAGAACTCCCTTTTTTTAAAAAAAGCATATACTTATACGTAAGATAAAAAAAATGTTTCAAAATCGATTCTTTCTTTTGCAACCGGATTGCATGGATAAAACACCTATCTTTGCAGCCGTTGACCGATAAAATGACATACAATGAAGTGCAAGATTGCATGTATCGCTATCGCTTTCGCCTGCATCATGATGTTGGTACATGCTGTTTTGCCTCATCACCATCACTGTCATGAGGTGGTTTTCAGTGCTCAATGCCAATGGGAGCAGAAACTTATTGGAAACCATGATACCTCTTGTTTCATTTTGGTTTTGTCCGATGAAGGAAACCACCATTGTCCACCTTTTCATTCTCACGATGATCCCTGTTGGAAGAATACCAAATACGTTGTTCAGCAATCCATCCATATTCCTTCTAGTGCAATTTCCTTTTTGTTTGCTGCTTTGCTTCCGGCAGATTCCCGTCAGCAGTCTTCCCCAATAATATCTCCGCTATTTGCATATTCTGATTACTATTTTCCTTATCATCAAGATGCCGAAATACCCGGATTCGGATTCCGAGCTCCTCCCTTTTGTTAGGGTCTGATTTACAGGGGTAATGATAGTGGATTTTTTTCATGGGCGAACCAATCGGGATGAGTGCGCTTCACCCAGTCCATCTCCTGCGTATCTCTTATTCAAACAGACCCGTCCGCTTCTGGTTGATATCGGCAAGATTCAGGTAAACCCAAATCGGCCATTAGACTCGGCGATACTGTTCCGATTCCGAGGATGAGGCTTTGGGGCATCTGGATCGCTTTTGTCCGCATTTTGTTCCTCGCTGCGCCTCAACATGGCCCGCTACGCTTTCAGCGAGGCAAGGTGCATGACATAAGCGAACAATCACCCAAATCTAATGTCCGATTTTGGTTAAAGGCTTGTTCTGTATTTGCCGGAATGGTTCTACAATGCCGTATCAGGATTCTCCCAGCCATGTTTATGGAACGAAGACTGATGGAGCAGTCCTATAAAGAGTTTTTAGAATTTTGAAAATCAGCAGGAGGTTGCATGACCATCCAACCTGCAAAACTTGAAGTAACCCTGTTTCATTATGAAAATCAAATCCTTTCTATTCATATTTTCTTTGGCCTCGCTGTTTGCCTGCCGAGATACGGCTGGGCATCAGCACGGGCACAGCCATGAAGCCGAAGGTACCCATGTCCACGATGCCAAGCTGTATTTGGTGCAATACGGTCAGCATACCGAATTCTTTGCCGAAGCCGACCCTCTTTTTGTCGGAAGCACTTCTCATTTTCTGATACAGTTATCCCGTTTGGAAGACTTCAAGCCTATGGATTCGGTTCAGATAGATCTCAGCCTTGAATCAGGCGGCAAGACTTGGGATGCCACCGGCTTCAAACGGGTCAAGGCCGGCCAATACAAGCTGGAACTCCAGCCCGGGCAAATCGGGAGTGGTCAGCTGCTTGTCCGTGTGCGGGGGCTTCAACAGCCGGATGGAGTGCAAGAAGACCTGTTCCGCATTCCTGTGCAGGTTTACAAGGACGAACATGAAGCCCATCATGCCGCCGAGCATCAGACACCCTCTTCCAGCAATGCGGTAGTGTTCACCAAAGCCCAGAGTTATTTGGTCGATTTCAAGACGGAAATAGCTCATCCTGAAAATATAGGGAAACTTATTTCAAGTGTTGCTCAGATATTGTCGACCCCCGGTGCGCAAACCGAGGTTATTGCCAAGGCATCCGGCATTGTTTCCTTGGACAAGAAAAACGTAGTGGAAGGACAGGCTGTAAACAAGGGAGAATACCTGTTTTCGATAGAAAGCGGTGGTATGCTTGAAAATAGTATAAACCAGTATGTTACTTCCATTGTGAATGACTATGAAAAAGCTAAGAAAGACTACGAGCGCGAGAAGGCTTTAGCTGAGGATAAAATCGTATCGGAAACGGAACTGTTGCAGGCCAAAAATATCTACGAAAAGGCCTTGGCCAACTACGAACAGGTCAAAGCCAATTTTTCCGAAGACCGTCAGATTGTCCGTGCTCCGATAGATGGCTATGTGAAACAGATCAGTGTCCAGAACGGGCAGTATGTCAGTGCCGGGCAGCTTATGGCCACCGTCAGCCAGAACCAGCGGCTTCTGATTCAGGCCGAGTTGTCTTCCCGTTACTATCCCTATCTCAAAGACATCACCGAAGTCAATATCCGGGAAATGAATGCCCCTCGTGCTTATTCTTTGGAGGAATTGCATGGCAGGTTGGTTTCTTATGGGCAAAGTGCTTCAGCCAACAATCCGCTGATTCCGGTAATCTTTGAGATAGACAATGTGTTGGATGCCATTCCCGGCACTTTTGTCAATCTCTGCATCAAGACTTCCGGCAATACTTCGCGTCTCAGTGTTCCCAATACAGCTATTGTAGAGGAGATGGGCAATTATTTTGTCTTCGTCCAGCTTACGCCCGAACTCTTTGACAAACGGCCAGTCCTGATCGGCTCGTCCGATGGCATCCGCACCGAAATTATTTCCGGGCTTCAGGCCGGAGAGCGCATTGTAAGCCAGGGGGCGCAGATTATCAAGTTGTCGCAGGGGACGGGGGTGTTGGATCCTCATGCGGGTCACGCCCATTGAACCCAGATCGGCCATTAGACATTGGGGAGATTGCCCGCTTGTGTCATGCAGCATGCTTCTCGCCTAGCCGAAGGCGCAGCGGGCTACGTCGAGGCGTAGCGAGAAACAGGATGCGGACAGAAGCGGGCAAGATGCCCGAAAGTCTCATTTTCCCAATCAGAAACGGACACGGCGTGTCTAAGACCGATTTGGGTTAAAAACGTCTCTGAATGGCATTCTCTTCGTTATGCTCCGGTTTTCTCACCATCGCAAGCCTCGATAATGCCATTCATAGGACGTTTTTAGGGAAGAGCCGGTTGCAGGTTCCGATATCGGCTATTTCTAAGAAGCTGTTTAAATTTATTTGTTTAGGCCATCGGGAGGGGATTTCGAGGAATGGCGCCGCGTTTTTCAAAGGAGGATAGCCAAGCTATCTGACGTGAAAAACGCAAGCCAGACCCGAAATAGCCCCCGATGGGCAAACAAAATCCTGAACCCGGTTCCTGAAAATCCAGCCTTTTCAGGATTGTAAAAAATTTTAAACAGCTTCTAAAAAGTTTTACGGTAAGTGAAATGCAAAAGTTACGGATTAAAAACGCAACGAGATGTTAAACAAAATCATAAATTTTTCGCTTCACAATAAGCTCTTTGTGATGCTGGGCGTGGTGCTGCTGGTGTTAGGCGGCTATTACTCCATGCGGCATTTGGATATCGACGTGTTCCCGGATTTGACCGCGCCTACGGTGGTGGTCATGACCGATGCCGAGAACATGGCCACCGAGGAAGTGGAACGCTTGGTGACCTTCCCGATAGAGACGGCAGTCAACGGGGCTACCGACGTGCGCCGGGTCCGTTCCTCCTCCCGTCCGGGAGCTTCCTTTGTCTGGGTGGAATTTGATTGGGGTACAGATATCTATCGCGCCCGTCAGATTGTCAGCGAGAAGATGGTGACCCTGGAGGGCAGTCTTCCCGAAGGGATTACTCCCGTTTTGGCGCCCCAGACCAGCGTGATGGGCGAAATCCTCTTTGTGGGAGTCGAAGCCGATTCCACCGACATCATGGAACTGCGGACCTTGGCCGACTGGGTAATCAAGCCTGCCATCCTGGCTACCGGCGGCGTATCGCAGGTGACAGTCATGGGCGGGGATTACAAGCAGTACCAAGTGCTGGCCGACCCGGTGGCGATGAATGCCTATGGTGTCAGCTTGCAGGAACTGGCCGAAGCAGTTTCGGGCATCAGCGAGAATTCCACCGGCGGGGTCGTCCGCGAGTATGGCAACGAGTTCGCGATCCGCGGCATGGCCCGTACCACGGATTTGGAAGAATTGGGCAGCAGCTTGGTCAAACTCAACGAGCAAGGTTTCCCCATCACGATCAATGATGTGGCCAAGGTGGTGATTGCCCCGGCCGTCAAGATGGGCTATGCCAGCACCAATGCGCATCCTTCCATCCTGATGACCATTTCCAAGCAGCCCAATGTCAACACCTTGGAAGTGACCGAAGATATTCTGGCCACTTTGGAATCGCTCAAAGGCAACCTTCCTCCGGATGTGATTCTGGATACGGATATCTTCCGCCAGTCGGACTTTATCGAAGCATCGGTTCGCAATGTAGGCCGGAGCTTGGTAGAAGGTGCTGTTTTCGTTATCATCATCCTTTTTGTTTTCTTGGGAAGTTTCCGTACCACTCTGATTTCCGTGGTCGCAATCCCGCTTTCCCTTCTGGGTACGGTTATCGTACTGTATCTGTTCGGGCAGAACATCAATACAATGACCTTGGGAGGCATGTGCATCGCGATTGGCTCGTTAGTGGACGATGCCATCATCGATGTGGAAAACGTATACAAGAAACTACGTAAAAACCGTCTTTTGCCTAAGGAAGAACGAGAACCTGTCACCAAGGTGGTCTTTGAGGGTTCTACTGAAATCAGAGCCTCTATCCTGAACGCCACCTTTATCATCATCGTGGCTTTTTCTCCCTTGTTCTTCCTGTCGGGCATGGAAGGCCGGATGCTGAAGCCTCTGGGGCTAGCTTATATCATCTCTTTGCTGATGTCGCTTCTGGTAGCGATGACCGTGACCCCGTTGCTTTGCAAGATAATGCTTGGGAAAGAGAACTATCTGGCACGGAATGAAAAAGAAAGCTGGTTGTCACGTAAGCTGTCGACCTCTTACCGTCATGGCCTTGCTTGGGCTTTAGGGCATAAGCGTGCTGTGGTAGGAACGGCGGCCGCGGCCTTGGTGGCGGCGATTGCCGTCTATTTCACGCTCGGCCACAGTTTCCTGCCCAATTTCAACGAAGGTTCGTTGACCATTTCAGCAGTTTCCAAGCCGGGACTTTCGCTCGACCTCAGTAACCAGATAGGCAACACGATAGAGAAGCAGTTGCTTAGCATAGACGAAGTTGTGTCAACATCCCGAAGGACTGGACGAGGGGAATTGGACGAACACTCCCAGTCCACGAACAGTGCCGAAATCGAGGTGAAATTCAATCTGGAAGACCGCAGCAAGGACGAGTTCATGGAGGAAGTCCGTGCCAAGCTGGCGGAAGTCCCCGGTGTGGTCACTTCGGTCGGCCAGCCGCTCAGTCATCGGATAGACCATATCCTGTCAGGTACCCAAGCCGGTATCGCTATCAAGATTTTCGGGCCTGATCTGAGCCGGCTCTTCATGCTGGGGAATCAAATCAAAGACCAGATACAAGGCATTGAAGGCGTGGTGGATCTCAATGTGGAACAGCAGACCGAGACACCTCAGCTCCAGATTCGAGCCAACCGTCCCATGCTGGCACGTTACGGCATCACGATAGACCAGTTCAACCGGTTCATCGAATTGTCGTTCCCAGGCACGAAGTTGGGCGAAGTGTATGAAGGCCAGCGGAGCTTCGATTTGGTGATTCGCTTGCAGGAACCTTATACGCAGACCATTGAAGGACTTTCGTCCGCTTTGATTACGACGGGTGCAGGTGCCAAAGTGCCGTTAAGCGAAGTGGCCGAGATTGTCTCTACCAACGGCCCCAATTCGGTGAGCCGGGAAAATGTGCAGCGTAAATTGGTGGTTTCCTGCAATGTGGCGGGTCGGGACATGGAAAGCGTAGTCAATGAGATTCGGCATACGGTGGCTGAAAATGTGGATCTTGGGGAAGATTACCGGGTGGAGTACGGCGGGCAGTTCGAGAGTGCCGAAAGTGCATCCCGGACGTTGGCGCTGGTGTTTGTGGCCGCTTTGTTTCTGATTTTTTGTATTCTGTACTCCGAATTTCGTCATGTGGGTCTTTCCTTGCTGATTTTGGTCAACTTGCCTTTGGCGTTGATTGGAGGGGTGTTCGCGATACGGATCTCGTCCGGTATTGTCAGCATTCCGTCCATTATCGGCTTCATTACCCTTTTCGGCATCGCGATTCGGAACGGGATATTGTTGGTGGCGGAATACGAGCGTTTGGGCGGTGGTACGTTGAATCCGAGACCTTCGGATTCGGCGCAGGAGAGGGAAGAAAAACGCCTTCGTTTGCGTGAAATCATTACCGAGGGTTCGATAGACCGTCTCAATCCTATCCTGATGACGGCTTTGACGGCGGCCTTGGCTTTGATTCCGCTGATCATGAATGGAGACAAGAGCGGAAACGAAATACAAAGTCCTATGGGAATCGTGGTGTTAGGAGGTCTGATTACCTCCACTTTGCTGAATGTTTTTGTGGTCCCGGCCCTGTACGAATGGTTCCGGAAGCGTCTTCGGAAAAAGGACGTGGAAGCCCATGAAGTGGAATGGGATGCCCGTTATGATGATCCCCAGATGCTGCATCCGGGCATGGTTCGGCATGAAGCCCAGTTGCGTTTGAGCCGGTTCGGTTCGGGGAACGCGGTCATGAAGGCGGTTTTGCTGCTCTGCCTGTTCTCTTTGGGTCTCTGGGCGATGCCGGCTCAGGCGCAAGAGCTTCAAACGCAAGAAATTCCGGCGGAGACATCGGCGAACGAACCGCACCGAGTGGCAGCGATGGATATAAAAGAAACTGCTGCGGATCAGAACCCGACGGTTTTGCATGCGGCCGACTATACGGACGTCCTGTCGGCTATCGACCAGTACAGTCCGTTGCTGAAAGCCTCGCGCCAGCAGATGGAGGCCGACTTGCGGGGCAACCACACCGGCAATGTGCCGGAAAACCCGGAGTTCGGTTTCGGCTATTTTTGGATGATAGGCAATTCGGCCGGTCAGCGTGTGGACTTCGAGGCGAGTCAGAGTTTTGATTTTCCTTCGGTATATGTCTATAAGAGCCGGATGGCCAAAAGCAACGACAGTGCGGTCTATTACCGTTTTGCCAACGAGCGGGCACAGATTATGCTGCAAGCGCAGAATCTGTGCGTGGAGTTGATATACAACAATGCGCTGATGCGGATTTTGGAGCAGCGTTTGGAAAGTGCCCGGAAAGTGGCATCCTCTTACCAGGAACAGTTGGCCCAAGGCGGAACTTCTATTTTGGAAGCCAACAAGGCGGAATTGAACCTTCTCGGTGTGGAAAGCGAGATGGCGGCCTTGCAGGCGGAGATGGACAGGTTGAAATCCGACCTCAAGCGGCTGACCGGAGGCATTGAAGTGAACCTGAGCCAGACGCGTTTCCCAGATGTGGTTCTGCCGGAAAGCTTTGAACTTTGGTTCGCCGGCATCATGGGTACGAACCCGCTGATGCAGCAAGCCATGAACGAGAGCTTGGCCAAGGAGCAGAATGTCAAGGTGAACGTATCGGAGGCATTGCCCAAGTTTTCGGTGGGGTACAAGGGCGAGGATGTGTTTAACGATGGTTTCAACGGGATTGCCGTGGGAATGAGCATTCCTTTGTGGGAGAACAAGAACCGGGTCAAGCAGGCCCGTTTGGAGTCCGAGGCGGCGCAGAACCGGATCCTGGATGTGCAATGGCAGCTCAAAGCCCAGCTGGAAACCCTTTATTACAAGGCACTGCGTTTGCAGCCGGTGGTGAACCGTTACCGGGAAGCGCTTTCGGCCTTGGATAATCTGCCTTATATCGAAAGGGCTTTGGAAAACGGGGAGTTCTCCTTGATGGATTATCTGGGCGAGTTGGAATACCAGTTCGACATGATGGAAGCCTATTTGCAGGCCGAACGGGACTTGGCACTCAGTTGGAGCGAACTCCGCTGGGTGGCAGGATCGTTGTAGTTTGCCTGTTGGAATCTTTTGAAAAGAAGCCCCGGTCAGGATTGGTTCTTGGCCGGGGCTTTTCTTATGAAAGCGGGCTCGCTGATCGGGCGGGATGTTCTGCCAAGGCGGGTTGAACCCCAATCGGCCATTAGACTTTGGGGAGATTGCCCGCTATGCAGCATGCTTCTCGCGCCGAAGGGTGTAACGGGCCACGTTGGGTATAGCGAGGAGCAGGACGCGGACAAAGGCGAGCAAGATGCCCAAGAGCCTTATCCTCGGAATCGGCAACAGAAACGGCGAGTCTAATGACTGATTTGGGTTGAAGGATGGGACGTTGCCGGAGAATTGCGGAATTTGAACCCTTTTGGCGAATTTTCAGACTACGTTTTTTATGGGTTGATGAAAATTGTTGTTTTGTAAATAAATAATTAATTATTAGTTGAATAAACTTGTATTTGCCTGCTTTTCCTTCCTACGGTAAGCTATGACAGATAGGGAGAAAGGCGCATAAGGCTCTTTTTTTCCTTTTTGCTTCAGGTCTTTGTTCTGACAGTGGCATCTTTGTATCATCCCGGATGATTGCAGAAGAGAATTGCGGCAAATCAAAGCCGGGCTTTTTGCATCATTACACCCAAATCGGTCATTAGACACGCTGTGTCCGTTTCTGATTGGGGAAATGAGGCATTCGGACATTTTGCCCGCCTCTGTCCGCATCCTGATTCTCGCTACGCCTCGACGTAGCCCGCTACGCCTTCGGCTAGACGAGAAGCATGCTGCATGACACAAGCGGGCAATCTCCCCAAAGTCTAATGACCGATTTGGGTTAAAAATTTCATGTTATGAGACAGCATTATGCGAAGAAAGTGCTGACGGTGGTTTTCATCCATAATTGCAGGTTTCTCCGCAAGAAACCTGCACGGATACATCCAAACCTCATCACAAGATTTACGAACAAGTCCGAGAGACACCGGGAAACCGGGCGAACCGGGTCGAACCCATTAAGAAGCTGTTTAAATTTATTTGTTTAGGCCATCGGGAGGGGATTTCGAGGAATGGCGCCGCGTTTTTCAAAGGAGGATAGCCAAGCTATCTGACGTGAAAAACGCAAGCCAGACCCGAAATAGCCCCCGATGGGCAAACAAAATCCTGAAACCGCCCCTTGAAAATCCATTCTTTTCAGGATTGTAAAAAATTTTAAACAGCTTCTAAATTTTCCATATATCCACCAACAAAACATTTACACCATGAAACACTTCAAAATCAAACATCTTGCTGTGTTTTTCGTCTTTTTCGCGTTCTGTATGGAGGCCGGAGCCGTACCGGCATCGCGCAAAGCCATCAAAACGACCCAAGCGGACGGCAGCACCTTGACCATCCTCATCCATGGGGATGAGAATCTGTCTTGGATTACCACCTTGGACGGATATTCCATCCAACGCAACGCCGAAGGATTCTTCGAGTACGTCAGCCGCATCGAAGACAACCGGCCCGTGCTTTCCGGAATCCGCGCCCAAGAGCCGGATGAGCGCAAAGCAAAGACCGACAGGTTCCTGCAAGGCATTCCCAAAGGCCTGAGACCACAACGGAACCCGGAAAAACCGGTTGAAATCCGGGCGAAAGGTTTTCCCGGGCAAACAGACGGGAACGACACGGAAACGGGTTCGCCCAAAAACGGAAACCCGGCCAAAGGCAGCATGGCCGATGCCGATGCCTGGCAAAACAACTTCTATGAATACGGTGACCAAAGCCAAATCAAGGGAGTTCTGGTCCCTGTGAATTTCCTCGATTGCCCGCTTACCTATTCCCAAGAGGAAATCGAAGGCATCATGAACGAACCGGGCTACGACAAGAACGGAGCCAAAGGTAGCGTCCACGATTATTTCGACGCCATGTCGCAAGGGAAATTCAATTTCCACATAGAGGTGCTACCGCCTATCACAGCCTACAAGAACCGGGACGGTTACGGCCGGGGCGGAGACCATTTGAAAGCCGAGGTTTACCGCTACGTGCTTTCCGTACTGGGGGATACCTGGGTGGATTACGACCTGGACAGGGACGGTTACATCGACCACATCAGCATCCTCTTCGCCGGGATGGGACAGGAAATCGACCCCTCCAATACTATGCTTATATGGAGCCATAACGGATACACGACCTACGATGTGATTTACCGCAACACCAATATCTCACTCATTGCCGAAATCGACAACCGGGACGGCGTGCAAGGCATCGAAACCTATTGCCATGAATTCGGCCATGCCTTGGGACTTCCCGACTTTTACGACACCGAATATTCCGGAGGGGATGCTTCGCGGCCCGACCAACACGAACTGATGAGCGCCAACACGGCTTCGGGCCACCCGGTCCCGATGAGCGCGTTTTCCCGCTGGATCCTTGGATGGACGGGCTTCAAAACCCTTTCGGCGGCAAGCCCGGGCGATTACGAGCTGCAAGACATGTTGCAGGAACCGACCGCCTGGCGTTACTACACCCAAAGTCCCGGAGAGTTCTTCCTCATCGAGAACCGGAGCCTGCTCAACACCTGGCAGGACCGGGAGGATTTAGGCCATGGGATGTTGGTTTTCCGGGTGGACTCTGCCCGGTATATGCAAGGAATCCGCGACAATACGGTCAACAACGAGGCTTCCCGCCTGGCTTTCCAGTTGCTGCGGGCCGACAATGACAACAGCTACGACAGCCCGCAAGGGGATTATTTCCCTAACGGAGGCCTGTACACGGAATTCAGTGATCAAAGCACGCCTTCCTCGCTTTCCTATGCCGGAACAGCCACCGATCTTCCCCTGACAGGCATCACGGAAAACGAAAATGTAATCCGCTTCCATTTTGCCGGACAAGGGCAGAGCGTCCTGGCAGCCACCTTGGAAGCAGAAGAAACAACGGACTGGGGCCATTACCGGGTCGAAGGAGCCATCGTTTCCACCCAAGGGGCCGAATGCCGGGAAGCAGGTATCTGTTACAGCCTGTTACCTTTGCCGACCACCAGCGGCAACAAGGTGAACGCAACGGAAGTTCCCCGGAACGGCGCTTTTGAAATCGACTTGGATTTAAGTTCCTTCGCAGAAAACGCCCGTATCAATTACCGGGCCTATGCCTTGGACGGCCAAGGGAACACCGTTTACGGTTCGGTAAAGCAAATCCAATTGCCTGCAAAAAGAATCCGTGTGGAAACCGAATACGAGGCCACCATGGGAAATGGAGGTATCCAAGAAGAGGAAGAAGGGCTTTATACCCTGAAACCTTTGGACCTTTCCGGATTGCAAAACCCGGTCATCGACTTCTACGGCCCTGACCTCTGGATTGGGGAAAACGGTATTGAAAACGCCTACTTGCAAGTATCCCCCGATGGAGGCAAGACTTGGAAAACCCTTCACATGGACGGGCTTTCCTACCCTCTCCAGAACAACCGGACAAGCACGCGGACCTCTTTTCTCCTGCCAGAAGCCTCCGCGAACTATCAAATCCGGTTCATCGGCGATATTTACAACGACCACCGGGCCGTGGTCCGCAGCGGGGAGGCTTACAATTTCATCCCGATGGATTCGGCCTTGTACTTCGCTTCCGAAGCCGAAGGAGGAAACTATACCGAACAGGAACTGAGCGAGGATGCGGGGTTTTACAAACGTTGGGAACTCCGTTCGGTCAACACCTCCCAAGCCTCTTTCCCGGTAGCCCGGTTCAAGCTTTCGGGCGGAAACAACAATAGTGGCGAAGACCTCGTCCTCGTGAAAACCGGATCGGAGAGCCTGTACCAAGTCGCCGGCAGACTGAAAGACCGGCCCGACTATTGTTACACCAGCAGTAGCAACTACATGGGTTACGATTGGCTCTACAAGTCAGGAAGCAATATCCGGACCCGGAGCAAGGAGATCCTGCCTACCCTCGTTGTCCCGCTTCCGGTGGATGAATGCGTGCAACTCCTGTTCCACAGCGCGGCGGAAGTGGAAGTGACTGACCTGGGCGATCCGCAGGGCCTGGCCATACAAGAACTCCGGGCCATCGACCTGAACACCGTGGAAATCGAAGGCATCAACCTTTGGCAAAACGAGCAAGGTCTTGCCTTGTTCGGCGAGGAAAGGGGAATCTGCTGGAACACGGAAAATACGCCCTCCACGGCCAACAAAGTCGAGCTTCCCGCCGAAGAATACTTCCTGCAAGCCCTTCCCGGCCTGCCTGGAGAAACGCTTTGGTTCTGGACCTACCGGATCGACAAGAACGGCACCGCCTTTTCGGAAAAAGCCTGGGTTTCGGAGGTCTCCAATGGCCAAAGAACGGGACTCATCCTGCAAGACAGCCTCAATCCCATCACGCCTCTGGGCCGTACCGCCGACGGAATGTCCGCCAAGCTCCGGGTTGTTTACCCGCCCGCGCTCCTGGAAGGAGCCATCGCGCAAGGTATCTGCCACGACTGGAACGAACCGGACATCAATACCCATCCCTACTACCATGAAGGGAACATCGTGACAACGGAATACTATACCCTGCCTTATTCGGAAACCGGTTACCGATACAATGTACGACCCTTCACGATGAAACAAGACGGCAGCATCACCTATGGGCGATATATCGAAATCAAGACCTGCGCTCCCGACGAGCCGGTTCTGGACGGGGAGAAATACGTTCTGGCCGCGCCCTGCGATTTGGTAAGCGAAGCGGCCCGTACCTATGAGGACGGGAGCAACGGAACCCGGTATTGGCGTCCTCATGGAATGCTTTCATATAACGAATACGACCAATATTTGCGCATCGAGGGCGGCAACTACGCCTACGGCGACAAGGTAATCAGCCCGGCCCTCGATTTGTCGGCCTGCCTCAATCCCATGCTCAACCTCCGTCTTTTCGTCAATGCCAACAGTTACTACGGTGGTTTTGAGCGCATCCAGGTTTCGGTCCTCGATGCCATGGACGGACGGGAAGAAGTTCTGGACACCTTGGTTTTCAACTACGAGAACGACCCGGCGGCCTTTTTCCAAATCCCGCTCCGAAGCGGCTACCTGGGCGATACCCTCCACCTCTGCTTTGAGAAGCTGACGTTTTCAAGCGAAGGAATCAACCTCCTGGAAATGAATATCAGCGACCAGCTTTCGCCCCAAGTCGGCACCTTGGCCATGGAAGACAGCGCCAACCAAATCCGCCTGCACGGGAACCTGCAAAGTTCCCCGGCGATTCCGGAAGCCACGGAATACGGATTCCTGTATTCCCGCTACGGCGACCCCCTGGCAGGCATGGAAAACCATTCCTGGTCTTACCAGAAGGTGGAAGCCGAGGGGACGGATGCCGCAGGGAACTTTTCCGCCGTGTTCACGCATGATTATCTCGACTATCTCTATGCCCGGGCTTACGCCACCAACGAAAACGGGACCTCTTACGGGGAATGCACCCAGCTTTTGCATTGCGGTGATTATGTCCTGAGCGCGGAATCCCTGCCGGTCACGGATCCTATGAGCGGGCAGGTTTACAACGAAGATGGTTCGACCACCAGCATCTTCCCCTTCTACTCCTGCCAGACCGAAGCCGGATACAGCGTGTTCCGAACCGGCCTGCTCCAGTTGGTGCAAGCGCCCGAATTGCATAAAATCCATGCAAAAGTGGAATGGGAAGTGATCGTCCCAGGTTCGAGTTCCGCCGTGGACGACCCGGAAAATTCCATCCTTCCCTATTTCGAGACCCTTTTCCGCACCGGGAACGCCTCGCAATGGTCCGGTTTGCCGGAAGGCTATACCCTCGTTCATACGGGCAACCACGTCCTGATTCCGGACGGTTGGCGGATTGTCTTTGAACTGGAAGCCGATTTCCCGCGTTCGTATTCCCAAATGGAACTGAGGATGCCCGATTATTGGGATTTCAGCATCAATTCCATCGAATACTCCGAATCGGAGCAGGTGGACAACTATGTCCCGGTACCTTATATCAGCCGCTTGGGCGTGGAAGAGGGGCATATTTCGCTCTATTGGGGCATCGACAGCTGGGACATGGTGTCGGCCGTGAGGGTTTACCGCGAAGGCAGCACTTCCGGAAGCTGGAACATGGTGCAGGAATACGCTTCCGGACCGGTTTCGCCCATTCTCCAGCAGCATATCGACTACACTTCGGCTCCAGCCACGCGGGCCTACCGCTACGAGGTCCGCTCGGTGAACAGCGAGGGAGTCGAATTCGCCTCCACGCAACACCGTTCCATCCACCTTACCATCAACAAGGGTATCCAGAACCAATGGAACCTGATGTGGAACGCCTACGAAGGCCGGGAGGTGGAAGCGGTGACGATTTACCGGGGGGGCGATGCCGCTTCGCTGGAAGCCATCGACCAGATTGCAGGCAATTCCTATTCCTACACGGACGTATCCGCGCCGGAAGGGGATGTGTATTACCAGATTGAAACCCATTTCATTGCCCAAAGCAAAAGCAAGGAAACGGGGGAAAGTTCGCGATCCAACATTGCCACCAACGTGGAGAGCGCGTATTACACGCTGCAAATCCTGCCGTCCGAGAACGGCCAGGTGAGGGTCAGCCGTGAAGGCCAGGAAGTCTTGTCCGGTTCCGTATTCGAAGAAGGCACGCGCCTGGACATGGAAGCGACTGCCGATCCGGGATTCCGCTTCGGACAATGGATGGACGGGAATACGGAAAATCCGCGTTACCTGTTTCTTGTTAGCGATTTGGAGGTTTCGGCCACCTTTGTCCCGGAGGTTTCCAACCAAGGAAATCCCAAGGTTCCATCCTTGGAACTGTATCCGAACCCGGTCAAGGATATCCTCCATGTTTCCTCGGCCTGCAAACTGCTGTACGGGGAAATCCGCAACCTGCAAGGCAAGGTCCTTTTCCGTTTCGAAGACAAGGAACGCATGGAGATCCCGTTGTCGGGCCTTCCTGCCGGGATATATGTCTTCCACTATGCGACACCCGAAGGACAATCATCGGCCAAGATAGTCAAGTTCTAAGCGGTTTCGGAAAGAAATACGTACCTTAGAGCCTGTTTTCCGGTCGGTTCTGCCAAGGGCAAGACCGACCGGGGACAGGCTTTTTTCATGCCGGACTGTGGGAAAGACACCCGGGAAATTTAAACAGCTTCTTAAAAACTGATGCTGACTGAAGCCGACGACCTTGACGATTTCATCCGCAACGTCTGACACCGCGCGTTTTTTCATACTTTTTGAACGCGGGGCTGTGCTAGTTTCAAATTAAAGCCGTAGCTTTGCAATCCGGAAAAACGATATGACCATGCATAAGCATAAAACCAAATTCATCTTCGTTACCGGAGGTGTCGCATCATCTTTAGGGAAAGGCATCATTTCAGCATCTTTGGCTCGTCTTCTGCTTTCCCGTGGCTACAGGACCACGATTCAGAAGCTGGATCCTTACATCAATATCGACCCGGGGACATTGAATCCGTACGAGCATGGCGAATGCTATGTGACCGAGGACGGGGCCGAGACGGATTTGGACTTGGGTCATTACGAACGTTTCACCAATATTCCCACTTCTCAGGCCAATAATGTCACGACAGGGCGTATTTATTTGAGCGTCATCGAAAAGGAACGCCGCGGCGATTACCTGGGGCATACCGTCCAGGTTATTCCGCATGTGACTGATGAAATCAAGCGCCGCGTGCGCCTGTTGGCCGAAGGCGACAAGTTCGACGTGATTATCACCGAAATCGGCGGGACGGTTGGCGATATCGAGTCCTTGCCTTATGTGGAGGCCGTGCGCCAGCTTACTTGGGAAATGGGCGAGGACGTGATGGTGATACACCTTACATACGTGCCTTATCTGGCCGCTGCCGGCGAGCTGAAGACCAAGCCGACCCAGCATTCGGTCAAGACGATGCTGGAGCAAGGCTTGCAGCCCGATGTGATTGTCTGCCGTACCGAGCATCCGCTCAGCAAGGGGGTTCGCGCCAAGGTGGCTCTTTTCTGCAATGTGCAGCCTGAATGCGTCATCGAAAGCCAGGATGCCAGAAGCATTTACGAAGTGCCATTGCTGATGCAGAAGGAAGGCTTGGACAAGCAGGTCCTGAAGATTCTGAAACTGCCTTACGGCGGTCGTCCCAATCTGACCAAATGGCGCTCTTTCCTGCGCAAGCTGGAACATCCGCATTCGGAAATCCAGGTGGCTTTGGTCGGGAAGTATGTGGAGCTAAAGGATGCCTATAAGTCCATATTGGAATCGTTCTTGCAGGCCGGGGCGGTGAACCAGTGCAAGGTCAAGGTAAAGATGGTGCATTCCGAGCATCTGGATAAGGACAATGTGGAGGCGCAGTTGGGCGATTGCAAGGCCATTTTGGTGGCTCCGGGCTTCGGCAAGAGGGGTATCGAAGGCAAGCTGGCCGCTATCGAGTATGCCCGGACCAAGAACGTGCCGTTCTTAGGTATCTGCTTGGGGATGCAGATGTGCGTGATTGAGTTCGCCCGCAATGTGTTAGGCTGGAAAACGGCCAATTCCACCGAGATGGATCCCAAAACCAAGTATCCGGTGATCCATATCATGGACGAGCAGAAGAATGTCAAGAACATGGGAGGAACGATGCGTTTGGGCGCTTATCCTTGCGCCTTGGAAAAGGAGAGCCTGCTTTACAAGGTCTATGGCAAGAAGGATATTTCCGAACGGCATCGCCATCGCTACGAGTTCAACAATGATTATATTGCCGATTTCGAGGCGGCGGGCATGAAGATGGCCGGTATCAATCATGGGACGAATGCCGAAGGCAAGGGACTGATCCGGGTTGAAGCTGTGGAACTGCCTTCTCATCCTTTCTTTGTCGGCGTCCAGTTCCATCCCGAATACAAGAGTACGGTCGAGAACCCGCATCCTTTGTTTGTGGCTTTTGTCAGGGCTGCTATGGACTATGCCGGGATTCATCATCCGGACGAGACGGCAAAAAAGTAGTCTTTATAAAGAGCTGTCCTCGGCCCTGCGTTTGTCTTTTCATGGATTAGGCAAAGAAGTTGTCAACAGGCTGTGGAAAAGATTTGGTTTTGTCGTGTCACGTTTGTACCTTTGCGCTCCGTTTTTGCCTTAGGATATACTCGTGATAGAGCCTTTGACAAAATAAAGTTTTAAATAACAGAGTTTTATAATTGTAATTCGATAAAGAGATGAAACGTACATTTCAACCCCACGTTCGCAAGCGCCTCAACAAACACGGATTCCGTGAAAGAATGTCCACGCATAATGGCCGTCGTGTTTTGGCTGCCCGTAGAGCCAAAGGCCGCGCTCGTTTGACGGTTTCCGACGAGAGGTAAGAGGACGATCGAGAGGTCGTTCTGTTAAGATGGAGGTTTCCTGCCAAGACTGGGACTTTGTGGGGCGTTTCCTCCTTATTGAAATTCTGTTCATTCCGCTATGGGAGAGCAGAATTTTTTTTTAAACAGGGTTCGGGTGCCTTTGTGGGTACGCATCGGTTTTGGCTGAGGTTTCCTTGCATAATGGTGTCGAAAGTATGATTGCATTTATTTTATCCGTACTTTTTGGGATTTTCCTAGTGGTAATCTCAATATTGTTGATTATCGCCCGGAGAATTTTCGGTTTCTCCCCATTCAGGCATCGGGCAAACGGGCAAGCATCGGCTCGGAATCAAGATAATCCGGATTATGGCCGGCAGCCCCGGGAGCCAAACCGGCGAGAGGGAGAAGTCAGCATTGATTATGTCCCTCCACGGGAAGATTTCCGCAATGCACGTCCGGCACCGGGAGGGCCGAATGACGACTATGTGGAGTTTGAAGAAGTCCGTGAAGAAAGGGATGACAATTAACTGTCAGAAGTGAGTATATTACAAGTAGATAAGAACCAAAACAACCAATAAGTTTCCATAAAATGCAGATTTTCAAAAATGCTTGGGCCTGGATTAAAAAAGGTGTCCCGACAGACCCTAAGCAATTGAGACGGGAAATCAAGAGTTACATCATTATCACGCTCTGTTTGGCGATGTACGCTTTCGGCGTGGTTGCTTTCATTATCAATTCCGAGATTGTGAGCGGCGGGGTGAACGGTATCGCCACCTTGATCTACTATGCAACCGGGAACACGATTCCTGTGGCGGTGTCGGCTTTCGTCATCAATATGGTCTTGCTGCTCATCGGCTTCAAGATTTTGGGGACAGGCTTCGGCTTCAAGACCATTTACGCTTGCGTCATGCTTTCCGTTTTTGTAGGCATGTGGACGGGTATTATCGGCGATTTGTCCATCTTGGGCGATGAAAAGCTTCTTTCGGCGGTGATAGGCGGTGCCCTGATCGGGCTTTCGATTGGTATTTCCTTCAATTACGGCGGAAGTACCGGAGGGACGGACATTGTGGCTTTGATTGTTTCCAAGTTTTACAATATCAGTCCGGGACGGGTGATCCTCCTTTGCGATATCTTCATCATTTCCTCGTCTTTCCTTGTCTTCTACTATTTCAGGGGAAACCCGCTGGAAGAGTCGATAAGGGTCGTCCTTTTCGGCTATGTGGTGATGGCGGTCACTTCCTATACGATCGACTTGATTGTATTGGGTAGCCGGGCCAGCGTCCAGGTGCTTATCAATTCGGCCAAATACCAGGAGATTGCCGATATGGTGGTGAACGAGAAGAAACGGGGTGTGACCTTGCTGCATGCCGAAGGCTATTATTCCAAGCACGAGTCCCAGGTGCTGCTTATCGTGGTCCGCAAGTACGAGCTGCAATCGACCCTGCGTCGTATCCGGGATATCGACCCCAATGCCTTCATGAGCATCACCAATGCCACCGGCGTTTACGGCAAGGGCTTCGACCATATCAAGTAATGCGAGCGCATGGATAGGCGGTGCCGTTGTGCAAAAGGACTTTGGGGTTCAAAAATGGGGAAGGTGGTTTCCTTGGGGATGGTTTTGTCGTTTTGCGCTTTTGCGCGGGCGCAAGACTGCTACTATCTGTCTCTTTCCGATTACAAGGAAGGCAAGGCGGTGCAGCTGGACTCGGTCTGGATGGAGCCGGTTCCTCTATCGACCCAGAAATGGGATGGTACGGCTCAGTTCCGGGTTAAGACGAAACAGAAGAAACTCAAAAATATCTTGAAGAAGCAGGCACGTATCCTGGTTTGCAAGGATACATTGTATGTTAATACCTATGGGTTGAAATACAAAGGTTCTTTTGGCTTTAACAAGGGATATGCTCCGGGTTTCTGCTTTGGGGATAAAATCGGTTTTAAATATACTCGATCAGGTTCCATGTCCGGAGAAAATGCGGCGGTGGCGGTCTCGACGGTGGCCTTGGGTTTGGTTGGCGGTGTCATTGTGGCAGGAGTTTTGTCGGCTGCGGGCGACGATTTAAGCCGTTCTTGCTATTTGCTGGGGCAGTTCGAGGAAGATGAAAAGGAAGTGCTTCAAATAGAGCCTGCTTATATGCGGGATTTGTTGAAAGGACATTCCGATTTACTGGATTCGTATAATGAATTGGAAGAAACCGCTCAGATCCGTGCGGACATTGTACTTTTGTTTCTTGATAAGTTATATGGTGTTAGTTTTACAGTAAAACCGATAGAGAGTGAAAGCCGAAGATAAATCTTTGCAGGAACCCGATGCCGGGGAACCTCAAAAGGAAGAAGTTTCCGAGAACGCGAAGACCGTTGACAAGGCGGAATTTGCCAAAGCGTATTCAGGACCGTATTTTTCGGACATCAAGAAAGACCGGCCGTTGAAGCCTTTTGTGCTGCTGTCGGAGTTGAGCCGCAAACGTTTGGTGCGGGATTATTTCCTGATTATCTTAGGTTCGGCTATCGCTGCTGCCGCCTATTCGTTCTTTTGTGCGCCCCATAGCATTGTCCCGGGCGGGGTTTACGGTATCACGATTGTGCTGAACGCCATTTCCAAGGGCTGGTTCGAGGCTTTCCCGGACGGGTTGCCGATTGGTACGATGGCCTTGTTTTTCAATATCCCGCTCTGGCTGGCGGCTTACCGTTTCCTGGGGCATCATTACGGCTTGAAGACGGTAGTCACTTTTGTGGCGACGGCGGTCTTTACCGATTTGTACACTTCCTTGCAGGCCAACGGGCCGCTTATCAATACCGACAACGATTTGCTGGCTGCCATCTACGGGGGTGCGGTCCTCGGGGTCGGCGTCAGCCTTATATTCAAGGCCAAGGGGACGAGCGCGGGCACGGACGTGCTGGCCAAGATTATAGCCAAGTACACCCATAACAACGTAGGCATTTATATCACGATTGTGGATTCGATTGTGGTTCTATTAGGTCTGATTGCGCTGCGTTCGTGGGAGATACCTCTCTATTCGTGGATTACGATCTTTGTTTACGGCCGGGTGGTGGATACCATCATGGAAGGAGTCCGTACCGAGAAGGCGGTTCTGATTATTACCGACAAGCCGATGGAGATGCGCGATGCCGTCCTGTTCACGATGCATCGGGGCGGGACTTTCCTACAAGGCAAGGGCTTGTATTCGGGCGACGAGAAGCATATCATCTATACCGTCTTGCCTAAGACTCAGATCGGCATCTTGCGCGAAGTGGTCAACCAGGTGGATCCCAATGCTTTCCTTACCGTCTTGCCGGCTTACGAGATTTTGGGAAAAGGTTTCCGGAATCTTCAGAAGACGATAGCCGATGCCAAGGATTGACCATAGGGGATGAAGAATATGCATTTCCCGGAATCCAACAAACGAAGGTGCAGAGACAGAGGAGAATGGTGGCCGAATCTGATAAAGTCGCAATTGAATAATGGCTGGCCGGTTCTGTACTTGGCGTGTGTGACGTGGGAAGGCTATAGCGTGACCAAGAAGCTGATTGTTAAATAGAAAAGGAGGATTCATGAAAACGATACGATATTTTGTAGCAATCCTGCTGTTCTGCCTCACGTGCCTCGGTTCGGAGGCGGCGGAGATGTCGGGCAAGGGGCAGAAAGGGAAGAAGCCTTTGCCAGAGTTCTCGTTCAAGCGTTTCTACGTGGATGCCTATGTGGGTTATGCTTGGCGGTTGGGGGCGGTGCGGATGGCTAAAGATTTATATCCGGAGTTTTATCATGATCGGAGGTATTCGATGGGCGAGGGTTTGCGGGTTGGCTTGGATTTAGGCTATAATTTCAATCGGTGCTTGGGCCTGGAGGTGGGCGGCGGGTATATGGCTTATGTCAATACGAACAATGGCGGCGGTTATTCGGGTGCGGATAAGCCGCTTGACAGCTTGAGCATGCCCGGGGAAATCCGCTATGAACATTCTTATGAAGAAGGGCGGACAATCAGCGGAAATGCAGGCTTCGGTTCGGTGCAACTGGTCATCAGGCCGGGATTCAAGCGAGTTGACCCTTATGTCAAGGCCGGATTGGGTTTCGTGGCAGGCAGATTGCAATACGAGCAATCGGTCAAGGTGATCAATGTGGCCAATCCGGATGCGAACCGGTATGTGAGCGAGCATTGGTCATCGATAGCCCATGAATACGAGGAATATTACACCGGCGCGGATAGGTTTTTCAAATTAGGCTTTGTGGGGGCTTTGGGGATGGACATCCATCTGGGTCCGTTGGTAAGCCTGATGGTGGAATGGCAGTTCAGCGTATATCGTATGGAGGAAGTCTCTTGGGGCAACCTTGGACTGAGCCGGGTCACCGGCAAGACGGAGGCTCCTGAATCCAGTATCCGGAAATCCCGCTATACGGGCAGCGACTGGATTCCATTCGGCAGCCACGGCCTGAACTTCGGCGTTAAGTTCAAGTTCTGAGCGTTTAACCCGAAGTCTAACGACAGATTTGGCTTTAAGGCAGGTTCTATAAATTGGGTCGGTAGGAACTTGCTTTGGGAATTGCAGAAGTTTGAACTGTTTCTTACATTTGCCTCGGCATTCCGGGCCGGTGGCTTTCTGACGTGTTTTTCCGGGTACCAGAAGCGGGCTACAGCTGGGTATTTGCGGGAATCAAGCTTTGACTGAGAACAGTCGGGCGCGTTGTTCCTGCGGAGGGCGGTCGTTCTTGGCTGGGTTTTGCTTGGAATAGAGAAGCGGATGTGCCTTCTTGGCTTTCGGAATCGACCGATAGAAACCAAAATCAAATCAAATACAATGGAAAAGCAACAAGTGCTCAAAGACTTGGAAAGCTACGGTATCACCGGCACCAAGGAAGTTTTTTACAACCTTTCGTATGAAGAGTTGTTCAAGCATGAAAGCGATCCTACATTGGAAGGCTATGCCCGCGCTTATCTTACCGACACCGGCGCGATGACGGTGGATACGGGTATCTTCACCGGCCGTTCGCCCAAAGACAAGTATATTGTCCGCAATCCTGAATCGGAAGGCAATGTATGGTGGGCGCAGGAAGGTCGCAAAGGTTCTGACAACAAGCCTATCACTCCCGCTTTGTGGAAGAAGCTGTATGACAACAGCAGCAAGGAACTTTCTGGCAAGAAATTGTATGTGCAGGATGGTTATGTGGGAGCCAACCCCAACAGCCGGCTCTGCATCCGTATCGTCACCGAAGTGGCTTGGCAGGCGCATTTTGCCAAGAACATGTTCATCCGTCCTACCGAGGAAGAACTGAAGACCTTCAAGCCCGACTTCGTGATGCTGAACGCCTGCAAGACCACCTATCCCGACTACAAGGCCGAAGGCATGAACAGCGAAGTGTATGTGGCTTTCAATCTGGATGAAAAGCGTGCCGTAGTGGGCGGTACCTGGTACGGCGGCGAAATGAAGAAAGGCTTCTTCTCGGTGATGAACTACTTCCTGCCGCTCAAGGGCATGGCTTCGATGCACTGCTCGGCCAACATGGGCAAGGATGGCGACACGGCCATCTTCTTCGGCCTGTCCGGAACCGGCAAGACCACCTTGTCCACTGACCCGAACCGTCAGCTGATTGGCGATGACGAACACGGCTGGGACGATGAAGGCGTGTTCAACTTTGAAGGCGGTTGCTATGCCAAGTGCATCCATCTGTCGGCTGAAAACGAACCCGATATCTATGGGGCTATCAAGCGCGATGCTCTTCTGGAAAACGTGGTGTTCGACCCCAAGACCGGCAAAATCGATTTTGACGATGCCTCCAAGACCGAAAACACCCGTGTTTCGTATCCTATCTACCACATCAACAACATTGTGAAGCCGGTTTCCAAGGGCGGTCATCCTTCCAAGGTGATTTTCCTGACAGCCGATGCTTTCGGGGTTCTGCCTCCGGTTTCGCGTTTGAACGCTGAACAGACCAAGTACCAGTTCCTGAGCGGTTACACCGCCAAGGTGGCCGGTACCGAACGCGGTATCAAGGAACCGACGCCTACTTTCTCTTCCTGCTTCGGCGCGGCTTTCCTGCTGCTGCACCCCACGGTTTATGCCCGTGAATTGGTGAAGAAGATGGAACTGCACGGTTCTACCGCGTATTTGGTCAATACCGGCTGGATCGCCGGACCTTACGGGGTCGGCCATCGTATCGACATCCCCTCCACCCGCGCCATCATCAACGCGATTCTGGACGGTTCGCTCGACAAGGCCGAAACCGAGACCATCCCGGTATTCAACCTGTCGATTCCCAAGGCGGTGAACGGCGTGGATTCCAAGATCCTGAACCCGCGCAACCTCTGGGCTAATCCCGAAGACTGGGACAAGGCCGCCCGCGAACTGGGGGCCAAGTTCATCAAGAACTTCGAGACCTTTACCGATACGGAGGAAGGGAAGGCACTTGTGGCTGCCGGACCCCAAATTTGATCCGAATCGGGCATTAGACTTTGGGCGGATTGTCTGCTTATGGCATGCAGATTGATTCCCTCTTAGCCGAAGGCGTAGCGGGCTACGTCGAGGTGTAGTGGGGAGCAAGATGCAGACAGAAGCGGACAAGATGTCCAAAAGCGTCCTTTTCGCCATCGGAGACGAACCGGCGAGTCTGATGACTGATTGGGGTCTGGTTGGTGTTTGAAACGGATAATCTGCGTTGTTGCGCGAGGTGTTCGAAACGGATCACATACGTGGGTATGCTCCGCGTTTTTCGCTCCTCGCGACGCCTCGCATCTCATCCGTTTTGAAAAGCCCATCGTGGCAGAGATGAGGTTCTCGAGGTTTTGCGAAAAGGTAGCAGGGGTGCGAATTTTGCGCCTCTGCTATTTTCTGTTGATATTGTTGGTGAATTGCAGAACTTCGGATCGGACGAATCTCGGACGAAGCCGATGGGTTGTTGAGCCTTTAGCTTGAACCGGCAGGGACAAATAAGGCGATCCGATAGTTTGGCTTGGAAGCCTTATCCGCGGAACGTAAACGGACTCGGCGAGTCTGATGACCGATTTGGGTTCAATTCCGGTTCGGTTTTATTGAAAGCGAAGTTAAACAGTTTGTAGTCAAGCCCCTAATGAAAGTATTCGATATGCTGCCGATGGAAGAACGCCGTGGTTGGGGCTTTAGGAACGTAATGGCGAGAGGCAGGTTTTTGGGTTTTTCCCTTTTCTTTTTCCTTTTCTTTTTCTCGGCATCGGCCCAGTTCTACACGGGAAGCAGCCAGACCTTTGGAAGGAAAAGGGTTCAATACAATCGGTTTTATTGGTATTATTACCGTTTTGACGGTTTTGATGTCTATTTCAATTCCCAAGGGAAGAATCTGGCGTTATATACGGCTAACTATATCCAGCATCATTTGGACGAGATGGAGAACATAGTGGGATTCCAAGCCCAGGCGGGTTTGAAATTCATTGTGTTCAACAGGCTTTCCGATTACAAGCAGAGCAATATCGGGTATTTGGACGAGAATACGGAGTCTAATGCCAATCCTGGAGGGGTGACCCGTTTTCTGGACAACAAGGTTTTTCTGTATTTCAACGGGGATTATGTGGATTTTGAGCGTCAGATTCGCTTAGGAATAGCTGAGCTTTTAGTGGCTCAGGCATTGACAGGTACCAAGGTGGGCGCGCAATACAGGAGTTCGTATTTGATGGACTTGCCTCGGTGGTTTAGCGGCGGTCTGGCATCGTACTTCAGCAGGCCTTGGGATGAAGAATTGGATGAACGTCTGGCAGCTTCTATCCATAAGAAAGGATACAAGTATTTTTCGGCCTTGGAGGGTGAAGAGGCCGTGTTTGCCGGACATAGTTTCTGGAATTTCATTGCCGAGAAATACGGTCCGGAGGCAGTTTCCCGCTGTGTACGGGTAGTGGCTTCCGAGAGACGGATCAATAAGACTTTTGAAATCGCGGTTGGGGTCAAGTTCAAGGATTTGATCAAATTGTGGAGGAATTATTATTTGAGCCGTTACATGACGGGTGCCGCGCGTGATACGGCTATGGCGCAGGATGCATTGAAAAAGGTGAACAAGGTGGATTATGTCTACGACCGTTTTTTGCTGAATCCTAATGGCAACGAGGCTGCATTTGTGGCAAACAAGTTGGGACGGGCCAAGGTTTACCTTCAGACGGTGGATCCGATGCGGCGTTTTTGCATTTTCCGGACGGGAGCGGCCATCAATGACAATCCGGATTACACTTTTCCCCTGCTATGTTTTCACCCTAATGGCAAAATGCTGGGGATCATGGCCGAATATGAAGGAAGGACTGCTTTGTTCCTCTATGAGATAGAGAAAAACAAACGTGGAAGATTCAAGAAGAAGCCGGTAAACCGTCATACCATGCGGTATTATTTGGATTATTTCGATAAAGTAAATAGTTTCTCTTTTTCTCCGGATGGCCGGACTTTGGCTTTAGGGGCGACCAATAGCGGTTACCCTGATATATACTTGTTCCGGTTGGGAGCGGGTACGCGTCAGCGTCTCACCTATGATTTGTACGATGATTTCGATCCGGTTTTCATACCCGGTACGGACTATTTGGTTTTTGCTTCCAACCGGCCGGACGACACTTTGCGCAAGGATGAGAAGTTCGAGGTGGCACCTTCCATGAATCCGGGCCGGAACTTGTTCGCTTACGATTTGTCAGGCAAGGAACCTCAGCTGTTTGCCATGACGGACGAGGATGTCCGGACTCTGTTGCGTTCGCCCAAAGTGCTTGGAGAGGGACGTTTGGCTTTTACGAGCAACAAGTACGGGCAGACTAACGTGGCCATAGGGCAGCTTGGGAAAACCATAGCCCACATTGATACGGCTATCCATTACCGTTCTACTTTTCAGAGTGGGATTGTGACGGATTACGAACCGGGTATGATTTCTTTTGACGCGGCAGCCGGACGAGGCGAATATGCCCAATTGCGTCTGCAGGTTGGAGACAAAGGCCGGTATTGGATGGGAATCGATCCCATTGGCAGGATTCTGCCTTCGCTGGATGAAGAGGGAGGCTTGTTGCAGGAGTCTTCGGGTTTGGCCAAGGATGCCGAATTTTCAAGAGGCGTGATTGAGGCGAAAGCCTTGCGCGGCATGGATCGCAAGATACGCCCTTCCCGATTCAAAAAGGATTTGTGGGAGAGGGATGCTAAGCGAAAAGCAAGGAAGGCTTATCAGGACAGCATAGAGCAAGCGAGGGCTATGGATACGACGGCTGAGGCCAAGCGGTGGAAGGAAGAGCAACTGGCCAGGACGTTGTTGCAGGTTCGGAACGCGGAGGCAAAGGATTACCGCCCGTTGACGGTTTATGACCAATGGTTGTTGGAGCGGGCCGGTTTGTGGAACGAAGCCGAGGCCGGGTCGGGCAAAGAGGACATGGAAAATAGCAATGGAAGTGCGGTAAGCCGGGGCCTTCCCGTTGATTCCTTGCAGGACATGCCGGCTCCTTTGGCGCAAGCTTGGACTAATTACCGGTTAATGGGCAGTCGTACGGATACTTTGGCTGCAGGATTCTCGGATTCGATGGCTCGGGAATGGTTCAAGGCTTTGGGAGACACCGTGCTGGAAGAGGATGCCAAGCTTCCTCCTAATCAACGGATTTACAAGGTGGAATATTTTATCAATTCAGCCACGACCCAGTTGAGTTTCGATTATCTGAGTGCCACTTATCAGCAGTTTACCAATAGCAGTTCGCCTATTTACTTGAATCCGGGAACAAGCGGGTTGACGCAGATTTCGATGTCCGATTTGATGGAAAACCATCGGATTATCGGTGGCTTTGGCTTTTCGTTGGATTTTTCAAGCACGGAGTACCTCTTTAGCTATGAGTATCTGGAACGCCGCTTGGGGCATCAGGTAATCCTGCACATGGCAAATCTTAATTCCAATGACGCTGTTGGTTATCCATACAAGCAGAACACGTACGATGCCCATTATGTGATGAAATACCCTTTGTCTCCGGTTTCGATGATCCGGGGTTCGGTATTCGGACGTTACGACCGTTCTGTCCAGCAAGCTATCGACTATACTTCTTTGATGACGGAGACTTACCATGAGTTGAGGGTTGGTCTGAAGGCGGAATGGGTATACGATCATAGCCGGTTCGTAACCCAGAATATTTATTTCGGGACCCGGGGCAAGGTTTGGGCCGAGTATTACCAAGGCGTGTGGAACAACCATCAGAATCTGTTTGTGGTCGGGGTGGATTTCCGGGATTACAGGCGTTTGTACAAAACGATGATTTGGGCCAACCGGGTTGCGGTTTCCACTTCTTTCGGGCAGCAGAAACTGGTGTATTACATGGGAGGGGTAGACAGTTGGATCGGGGCTCGTTTCAATCAGGATGTGGAGACCGACCCTAATCAGAATTACGCTTACCAGACATTGGCTACCAATATGCGGGGATTCACGCAGAATATCCGGAACGGGAATACGTTTGCGGTTATCAATAGCGAAATCCGTATCCCTTTCGTGCAGGTGATTTCGCCTCGTCCGGTACAGTCTTCTTTCTTGCGCCACCTGCAACTTGTTCTTTTTGGCGATGTGGGCAGTGCCTGGAGCGGCTGGAATCCTTGGTCCAAGGATAATCATTTTTATAAAAAGACCGTTGAGGATGGCAAGCTGACGGTGGTCTTGGACAAGGATGCCAATCCTTTTGTGGGTGGTTTTGGCGTAGGTTTGCGGATGCAGCTTTTCGGGTATTTTCTCCGGGGGGACGTGGCCTGGGGCGTGGAAAACGGCATCGTGCACAAGAAGCCCGTGTTCTATTTCTCGCTCAGCACCGATTTCTAAGAAGCTGTCTGGTAATCCAATTGTCAGACGGATACATCGGTCGAACGTTTTACGATGAAGGCTCTTTTGCGTGTCGTCACATCGTAAAATTTTTGACAAAATCCATAGGCGAACCCATGATGAAGCCAGAGGGCATTTCGATTAGGGCTGATAAAATCACGTAATGTCGACCGATTCCGGTTCTCCCCCTATCTGCAAAAGGAAATTCCGGGTCTTTTCGGAAAGAGGGATGCCCATTTTCTTCCGTATCGAATGGACGACGGTTTCCACTGTGCGGTAGGAGCGGAAAGTCAGATTGGCGATTTCCTTGACATTGAGTCCGAGCCAGAGCAAGGCGCAGACCCGTTGCTCATTCCGGGTCAGATCCGGGTATTGTACGGAAAGTGTCTGGAAAAAAGCCGGTGTGACCCGTTCGAAATAGCATTCGAACTCGTCCCAATTCGCCCCTGTTTTATATTCATTCAGTGCCAAAGCCAATTCATCAATGACCTCTTTGCAAGCCGTATTGGTATTCAGGGCTTTCAATCTCTTCACACCTGCCTTGAGCCGGGACAGGAGGTCTTCGGAATAAGCCAAGCGCAAAGAATTCGAGAGCATTTTCCGATTGGTATCCTCCATGCTTTCATCCAAACGCTTGGTAGCAATTTCCATTTCCTCATGGGCGGAACGGATGTTCTTTTCCTGCCGCATCATCTTGTGCAAGGAAAAAAACAGCAAAACGACCAAACACGCCAGTATTCCAATGAGGACGGAGAGCAGGATCCGTTTGTTCCGGAGTTCCAAGGTGGCCACCTTCAGTTCCTGTTCCATGAGCTGCTTTTCCAGTTCGCGCTTCTGGGAAACGAAGTTGTTGTTCTGAATCAGAATCTCTTCAACCATACTGACATTGAACACGGAATCATGAAGCTCGTACCCGCGCCGCTGCATCGCCCAAGCCTTCTGGCAATCGCCCAACTCATGATAGACCTCCGAAACTTCCAGCAGGCAGGCACTCATGATTTTCTTGGCCGAAATCTCCCGGGCCAATCCTAAAGCCATGTCGTAATAATGCAAAGCCGAAACATAGTCCTTTTCCAAAAAGAAAATATAGGCCACGTTCTGGGCGGCAAGCGCGTACATGTAGGAGGGTTCGGCATTGTCATCCCTGAAATCCAGGACCTTGAATAGGTACTGCTTTGCCAAGTCCAGGTTTCCCAGATCCAGATGGATATTGGACATGTTGTAGCAATACGTCATGGCGGCCTTGATGCCGCAGTATTCGGCGGCCTGCCCGGCCCGTGCCATCAGAACCAAGGCACTGTCGTAATTTTTCTTGTAATATTGGAGAGCGGCGGCATTGTTCAGGAAATCGAACACGGCGAGGCTGTCTACCCGGCGGGGCAACGAGTCCAGACAGGTTCTGGCCGCATGCAGACAACGTTCAGCCAAAAGAGGCTTGTCGAGATTGATGTAAATACAACTCAACAGGGAATAGGCACGGACAAGCATGGATGCCTCGACACCTTCTTCCGACAAGATTCCGTACAGATAGGAAGTCCCTTGCTCGTACAATCCCGTGTTGACCGCCATCCGGGCCATGTCGAACAGGCATTGTTCCCGTCGGGGAAAGTGCAGCCCTTTTGCATCGGCCAGAGAGTCCATCTTTGCCAAGGCTGCCTGTTTTTCGAGCAAGGCGGCCGCGTAACGCCCCATGCGATCCAAAAGCAAGCTTTTGTCTATCCGGAGCATGGCCGCCAAGGAATCTTTCCTTTTGATGTCATTCCATTTTATCAGGCTATCGTAGGCTTGCAGGCGGTCCTGCACCGAGACGGCCGGGTCGGCAATGCGGGCGGAATACCAGGAAGTTTTCAAATCCCCGGCAGCAGAGGACGTGCCATAGGCATCGCAGGATAGCAGCAAATACAAGGACAAGCAAGAGAACAGTTGCTGAACACATCTTTCCATCCATTCCTGTTTTTGAACCCGGGAAGCTTCCAGAAAGCGAATTTACAAAATTCCGTCATAACGGATATGCCGTCATGATAAAAGCAAGACGTTGGGAACCGTTTTCGCAACCTCCATTGACAACATAAAAAACAGAGAACCATGCAAGAAAAGCTCCGTCTCCATTTTAACCCAAATCGGTCATTAGACACGCCATGTCCGTTTCTGATTGGGAAAATGAGGCATTCGGGCATCTTGCCCGCTTCTGTCCGCATCCTGTTTCTCGCTACGCCTCGACGTAGCCCGCTACGCCTTCGGCTAGGCGAGAAGCATGCTGCATGACACAAGCGGGCAATCTCCCCAAAGTCTAATGACCGATTTGGGTTTAACCCAAAGTCTGATGACCGATTTGGGTTTACCCTGCCAAAAGGCGGTGTGTCATAATGAGCAATCTGCTTCGTTGCTATCGAGTCTCGAACTCAGTCACGTACCTAAGTACGTTCCTTCGTTCTCGCTCTCAGCGCCTTGCATCTTACTCACTCTGACACGCCGCCTGAGATTTATTTCAAATCCCTATTTTGATACACCCTCTCCCAAGGCCGGCAAGCCTCGTGCCAAACTGTCCGGGAAGCGGGAACCCAGCGGATTCCCGGACTCCCCGGGACTCGTTTTTTCAACGCAACACAAGCCTGATTATCAGCACGCAGGTTACGACAATCAACACGCCTAGAACCATGCTTGCCAAGGCCCAGAAGCGTTTGCCGGAACTTTCTCCGGATTTCCCAGTTTCTGGATTCATGGCCTACTTGTAAAATTTCATTTGCAAGCTCTGGCCCGAAACCGGAACCAAGCGGACGATGTACACGCCGTTCGACAGGGAATGCAAGTCGATATCGCCTTCAGGTGCGTTCAAGGTTTCGGTCAACATCAAACGCCCTTGCATGTCGAGAATTTGGACATCCCGGATTTCCGAACCGGCACGGATGTAAAGAATCTGTTCGTGGACATAAACCTTGCAGTCCGAAGCCAGGCTGCCTTCATTGCTTACCGGTGTCACGCTCACGCCGCAAGTAGCCGTAATCGAGGCGTCTTCCTCGCTGCTGACCGTAATCACGGCCGAACCGGGAGCTACCGCCGTCACCGTGCCGTCTTCCACCGTGGCCACCGCCGGGTCGGAAGAATTGTAGCTTACATTCTGGTTGGTGGCATCGGAAGGCCGGATCGTAACGTTCAATTCGGCAGTCGCACCCACCGCAAGTTCCAGATAGGAAGGATCCACGATAATGCGTTCCACGGGAACCGCCACGGTCACCAAGCAGCTGTCGGAGGCATGGCCGTCCTCGCTTTCGGCCACCACATAGGCTTCGCCCAAGGCTACCCCATAAACGATTCCGTTGGAAACCATCAGGATATCGTTGTCGGTCACATACCAGTGGATGTTCTGGTTGTCGGCATCCGCCGGTTGCAGGCTCGCCGTCAAGGTCTGCTGTTCCCCTACCCCGATAACGATATGGCTTTGATCCAAGGTCAGGCTTTCCACAGGCTGGGCCACCCTAATCCGGCAAACAGCCGTGAACCCGCCTTCTTCGGTTTCCACCGTGATGGCCGCTGTTCCCGTGCTGCGGGCTGTCACGACCCCGTTTTGGTCGACGGAAGCCACCAAAGGATCCGAAGACTCCCAGTAAAGGGTCTGATTTTCAGCCGTGGCAGGGAAAACAAGGGCTTGCAAGGTATCCACATCCCCCATGTACATGAGATAGGTTTCCGAAGGGAAGGAAACGCCGCGCACCACGTATTCGAACCAGAGGTGGGGCATGCCGGCTTCCATCTTCCAAGGTTCTTCCAGGCTTTCCCCGAAGGCCCAGCCCAAGGTGGAAGCATAGAATTCCTCGTCCATTTCCTCAGCGGTCATGGACATGCCGTGGCTGCCCATAGGCACGGCTTCCGCATCATCCGCAGATATGACGGCTTCCGCTCCGGCCACGCCGACCAGCATGGAAGCGAGGGCGAAATTGGAATCGGATGCCGAATGGTCGTTGATAATCCAATCGGAAATCCGGTAAACCGAACCCTCTTCGGTCGTGCTCAAGGTGTCGTTCATGGCTACGGAGTAAGACAAACGGCCTTCACCCGTCATCATGCCCCGGATTTGGCCCACCAGACCGCCAATCGCCGCATCGCGTCCGGCTTCGGGCAGTGCCGACAAACGGCCTGTGGCATAAACATGGTCGACCGTGGTGGCGGAAACATAACCAACCACGCCACCGATAACGCCCAAGCCAGACACTTCCATGTTGGAATAGCAGTTCCGGAGGGAAGAAGTCTGGTTGGCTTGCCCGGCTATGCCGCCGGTGTATTCATTCCCCAAAATGCTTCCTTGGGAATAGCAAGCCTCAATCAAGGAACCGCTCCGGGACAGCAAGCCGGCAATCCCTCCGGCCTTGTTTGAAGCCGGTGCCGAAATGGAACCGTTGAAACTGCACTGGCGGATTTGCGCCGCACCGAGCACGCCCCCGGCGATACCGCCCACCTGCGCTTGCCCGCCTCCGGAGGTCACATCCATCATGGATCCGGTTACATGGCAATTTTCAATGACAGCGGAATTGCTGGCGGCACCTGCCACGATGCCGGCACCGATAGCCGAAGCCGACTCAAGCCGGGCCCCCTCGATATTCAAGTTCCGGATTTCCGCCCCGAGCAAGATTCCGAAAAGGCCTGCGTAATCGGCATCGCTGTTGATGTGGAGGTTACGAATCGTATGTCCCTGTCCGTCAAAATGGCCTTGGAAGCCGTCTTGCGCAATCGGGGAAAAGCCTCTGTTGTTCAAACCCGACCAAGAAACCATGTCGATGTCGGACTCCAGGACGTACCAAGCATCCAAATCGTTGCGAACCTGGTCGAGCTGGGCCGGGGTGCTGATGACATAGGGGTCGTCTTCCGTTCCCGAACCCGGCAAGGAATCGCGAACCAAAGGCAATTGGTAGAACACGGTGGTCAAGCCATCGCCGCCGTATCCGGAACCTCCGCCTTGGTAAACGATATACATGGCCTGTATCCGGTCGGAAGCCTGACCGGGAATGGTTCCAGCCGAGGAGAAATCCCCGTATTCGGGATGGGAGTAAACCTTATGCGTTACGGTTCCGCTTTCTTCCTGGGCCACGGCCACATAGTAATAATATGTACCTTCGCCGCTCAACGATTCCTCGGTTCCCATGACAATGAACTCACGTTCGGCATCATCGTCGAGCAAATACGGATTGAGGTTCTCGGCGGTCAAAACCACTCCATATTGGACGGTCTGCTCCCCTACCTTGAGGCGGACTTTCTTGCTCATTTCTCCTTGGGGCGTGAAATATCCGAGGCAAATGGCAGCCGTGTCCTGATAATATTCGCCACTGCGCAAGGACCAGATGTACTGCCAACCATAATCCGGATCGGCAAGCCTTTCAAACGTCAAGGAAAGGTATTCCCCATCCTGGATAGTCCCGAAATAGGTGGATTCCAAGGAAGGCATCTGCACCATCTGGAAGCCGGTGATGGCATCTTCCGTGCCCCAGAACACCACATACTCGTCCGGCTGGCCAGGAAGTTCGGCAAGCTTGAGAACTCCGCCGGTCCCGATAAAGAGTTCCTTTTCCATCTCCCCGGCTTCATTCACCAAGTAAATGTCGCTTTGCGTGCAATCGCACTCATCCAAATGGCGGTCCACGGTATAAATCAATTCCCAATCGGGGTCGGAATCGAACAAAGTCTTGCTGAGCATGATATCCGAGAAATGGCGCAAGGCTCCCATGCTCCATTCATGCGAATCCTTGCCGAAGATGTCAATCTTGATTTGCTTGGAAACCTCGAAAGTGGCGGCATTGTAAATGGTAACGATGAAATGGTTGTCAGCCCTTACCACCGGATCGCGAGGGTCACCGGGTTCCACGAAAGATTGTTCGTAACGGCAAGCCACATAATACGTGCTGTCTTCCAACTCGAGGGTCTGGAAAGCCGCCGAAGAAGTATAGCTGACCAAAGTGCGGTCGATGGCATAATGGAACAAGCGTTCCCCTTCGGTACGGGCATTGTAAATATTGTATTCAACGCTATCCTGGATTCCTGCATAGGTGGGAGCCGCAATCATGAATTGACGGGAATTGCCTACCGTTTGCAAGAAAGCCCCCGAAGCCTGCCCGTATTTCTGGAGGATTTCCCCGTCCTCATTGACCACGAGGATGGTGTCTCGACAATAAGCCGGCCCGGAACTCAAGTGTTCGGTGAAACTGTGGACCTGAAGCACGATTTCCCGCTTGGTATCGGTATTGAAGAAAGAGGTGGAAGCCGTCCCGATGACGGACACGGAATAGGTGGAATCCGGAACATCCAAGGTAAAAGACTTTTCCACTTCCAGATTTTCATCCAGAAGACTGATGGTCATGCTTTTGTAATAAGGCTGATTGCTAGTCCCGACCGTAAAGGAAACTTCGCCTTGTTGGGTGAAGAGTAAGGATTCGCCGGTTTCCAGCATCGTAAGCGTTCCCCAGGACATGTCTTGGTAATGGGTGATTTCCCGGAAATCGTCGAAACGGATATTGTCGCCCTGGGCCTTGCTTCCCGCTTGGTTCGAAGCAATGGGCAAGGTACTCATCGGGTACGTTTTAGCGAAATTGTCCACCGTAACGGGTTCGGAAAGTTGTTCCTTCGTCAAGGTGGGCTGCCTGTGGAGCACCGTGGGAAGGGACTCTCCATCCCAGGAAGTTTCAATCCAGCGAGGCTGTCCTTGTTCGTTCTGCGGAGCGGAATGCGCAAAAACGTTTGAAACCGAAAGCAAGCCGGCACAAGCCAGACTTGTCAGCAAGGTTTTCCATGTACATTTCATAATGAATAAGTTTTGTGTGTTTTGGTACGTATGTTTGTTCTCGATTCGTTTTGGTTCCAAAGGCTTGTTATCGTTTGTGGAAGCCTGTCCGGGAAGGAATTCCGGGAAAAGCCGGACCGTGTTTTTCAGGCTGCTTCCCCCTCGGCATCCCCGCGATACCTAAATTCTGATTTTTCCAAATCCAATCCGGATTGCGGGACACGTAAATTCCACGAAAGCGCCAAAAACGTAACACGTAGATGACACGTATAGGCCTATATCTTATTTTTTATAAAATGAATAACAGAATAATAAAAGAGGAAAGAAAGCAAAGAAAACGTAGCAAGGGAAAAAGAACCCGAGGATTTTTTGGATTGCGGGAAGATAAAAAAATCCCGGAAACAGTAGTTGGCAGGCAGTCGTCTCCGGGACTGGCATAAATGGAATGGTTCCAAAATCAAACTCCCGTAAACTTCCTGATAGGCTTTCCCGGCAGCCTTGTAGGCCTCGGACTGGAGGTCTGCCCCGTAGGCGGAACCGCCATGCAGGAACTTCACGTTTTTCCGCAGAAATTTCCAGCACGTCATCGTAGAAGCCGGGAACGGTCACATGACCGTTTTCGATCATCATACTGGCAATCAGTTGGTTGGGATATTGGCGGGATTGGCCACGGTGCCGCCGAAAATACCGGAATTAAGGTCTTTGTTGGGTCCCGTCACACTGACTTCCACATAGCTCAAGCCCACGGTGATGGAGGGTATCTCCGGCGCAATCATCGAGGTGTCGGACACCAAAATCACATCGGCCTTGAGCATTTCCTTGTGGTCGGCACACCATTTTCCCAAAGAGGGCGAACCGATTTCCTCCTCGCCTTCGAGCATGAACTTGACGTTGCAAGGCAGACAATTTTCCTTGACCATGTATTCGAAGGCTTTGGCGTGCATGAACGACTGCCCTTTGTCATCGTTGGCACCCCGGGCATACAGACGGTCGCCAATGATTCGGGGTTCAAAAGGCGGGGTCTTCCAAAGTTCCACCGGATCCACCGGCATCACATCGTAATGGCCGTAAACCAAGACGGTCTTGGCTTTGACATCGATGATTTTTTCGCCATAAACCACGAGGTTTCCCTCGGTCGGCATGACCTCGGCTTTGTCGGCCTCGGCTTTGAGCAACTGCTCTTTCCAATACTCGGTGGCACGCTGCATGTCGGGCTTGTGCGCCGATTCGGAACTGATGGACGGAATACGGATCAAACCGTAGAGTTCTTCCAGGAAACGATCCCAGTTGGCATCGATGTGATTTTTAATCGGTGTCATAGATATCTGATTGTTAGTTGATTCACCAAAAGAAACAGAATGTCGGGATTTCCCGTCCTGGCCTCCACCTGACTCCCCGGTTCCATACATGGTCTTCCGCAGGAGGAAAGGAACGGGACCATCAAATGGAATCCCATGCCAGGAGCGGAATTACGGAAAATTCGGGTTCAACCTACGGGAACATCCTGACCATCGGAAAATTTCCAGAAAGAATCCTTAACTTTGCTATGATTCAAAAAGAAATACCGTCTAACCAATCCAAGACAAATGCGTCTCATGAAAAATTTGCCGGGATTCCAATCCTTGAAATATCTCTTACTTGCCATTCAAACCGCTATCTGCACCCTCTTTTCCTCCGGAAACTGCCAAACCAAACAGGAAGCGGATTCCATCATGGAGTTTATCCAAAACAATTTCTATAGCCAAGGGGAAAAGAGCAAGGAATCCCTGGCCGCCCTGTACCGCATATCCCGGGAACAAGGGGATTACGATCTCCTTGCCGAGGCCATTTATCCCAAATCGGTCATCAGATTCGCCGGGTTTGTTTCCGATAGGGAAAATGAGTCTTTCGGGCAATCACCCCAGAGTCGGATGACCGATTTGGGCTAAAAGGAAACAGGTCTGGGTGTCTTTCCGCCATGCAAGGAACCCGGTTTCCGGGATTCTGCCATGCGGAGGAGTTTGTCGAGCCATCCGGCCAAGGGGGCAGGGCAACTGAGAAGACCTTGGTTAAATTGCAGATTAAGCATGGAAAACCGAACCCGATACTCAGGGCTGTATTTTTTATTGTATTCGGAAAGGCTGTTCCCGTTGATATTATTTTCGGCCTTTACTTCGACAGGGATAACCTCTTCTCCCCATTGCAATACAAATTCCACTTCTGCCGTCGCACCCGAAGTCCAATAACAGGGATTCTGCCCATCAGACAACGGAAGGATGGATTGCAAAACGGCGTTCTCTGCCATGGCACCTTTGAATTCCGTATAATTCGAAGTCGGATCGGCAACAACCGTAGCGGGCAAACGAGCCAAGCGACGAAGCAGTCCGCAATCGCAAGCATATACTTTGAACGCATTGGTTTCCTGGTAAGCGGACACGGGCATTCCAGGTTTGCTGATGTTGTAAATGCGGTATATCAATCCCGCTTCTTCCAACCACATCAGGGCATCTTCATAATCCTTTGAACGGGCTCCGCTCCGTACAACTTTGTAAATGAATTTGCGGTTTTCTTTAGACAGTTGGGATGGCAAGGAATGCCAAAGGGCATGAATGCGAGGAATGTCCCGCGCTTCCGCATATTTGGCAAAATCCATCTCGTAGAGGTCCAATATGTCCTGCAAGGTGGATTCCACGGCTCCAATCCCTCTGTTTCCGAGCAGAGCCACCACAGCTTCCGGCATTCCGCCCGATACCTGGTATCGCCTGTATTCCGAACGTAATTTGTTCAGGATGATTTCAGGTAAGTTCCGTATTTCGCTCAAGGAATCGACATATTTAAATGTGTTGGCATCGCTTGCGCGGAGGAATTCCTTGAAAGAAAGCGGGAAAAGTTTAAGTATTTTTACTTTGCCGACAGGAACTGTCATTTTCCGTTCCTTGACAGCCACGCCTAACAAAGAACCCGCTGCCATGATGGGATATTCAGGAGCCTCTTCATAGAAATATTTCAGGCTGTTGAGGGCTTCTTCGCACTCCTGTATTTCATCAAATATAAGGAGGGTTTTATTGGGCAGGATAGGCTCTTCGCAGTATAAGGCAAGTTCCTTGAGAATGCGGTCTGGACTTTTGGTAACTTGGAAGACCGATTTCAATTCCGGCTGACGGTCGAAGTCGAATTTGGCATAATGCTCGAAGCATTGACGGCCGAATGTTTCCATGACCCAGGTTTTCCCGGTCTGGCGTGCGCCTGTCAGCAGGATTGGTTTGCGGCCAGCAGAATCTTTCCACTGTTCGAGAATGTCTGAGATGTCTCTTTTAATTTCCATTCACGTAAAATAGTTCGATTTTGTGTTGTGATTTACATTTTTCCGAATTATTTAATGCAAAGATAGCCTAAGTTCCGGCAAAAGCAAAAACATATGGCACCTTTCGATTAAGCCGAGCGGAGCGAGCTCATGAACACCTTGGAAATCTTTGCGCCGTGAATAAAGGACTGCGGAAACGAACAAAAAGGGTTTCTCGGTCAGGAGGGAATGTATCCTACCGGGCATGTGCAGCAATAGAAAGGGATGTTGGCTGGTTTCCCCGGCATGTAGTACGGAAATCGCCTTGGCATTTCCAGGATTTCCGATGGATTTTTGTAGAAAACCGATGCACAACGGCAGATTCAGAAAGTCAAGAAAACGTAGTCCATGAAATCAACAATACACTAAAAAACAACCAATAAAACAATCTACCACCTATATAAACAACGTAATTCAAGGCATTCTCCAGGCAGACTACACAGGCTGTTTTCCGCGCTTTTTTTCATGTATATCTTTGTCATGCCTCATCCGGGGAATGGAAGCTTGACGGACATCTCCGGACACGGACATCCCCGGGCGAGGTCAAGGAAGTCAAACTTAAAAACACAAACATCATGAAGAAACATCTTTTGCCTTTCATCTGCGCGTTCTGCCTGGCAAGCCTTCCTCTTGCCCGCGCACAGGAGACTACCGAAGTCACGGCCTACGAAGGGGCAACGGAAGTGTCAGCCCCGTTCGCCTTCGACCAAAGCTCGTATGTGTCGCAGACCCTTTACCCGGCTTCGGTCTTGGGTGTGGAAGAAGGAGAAATCCTGTCCATTGCCTACGAAGGTACGTTTTCCACCGGTCTTTCTTCGGACATCACCCTCTGGATGGGAGAAACCGAAATGACGGACTTGACCGAGAATTGGGTTGACCTCACCACGCTCCAACAGGTGTACCAAGGCAAGGGCATCGCCCTCCCGGAAGGAGAAAACTAAGAACTCGCTTTTACTTTGGACACTCCCTACGACTATCAAGGAGGCACCTTGGTAGTCTATATGCTGGCTCGCCACCAAGAAAGCACGGATGCCGCATGCACTTTCCAAGGCAGCATCATCCCCACCGATGAAGAGACTTGGGAACCCGAAAGACCCTATGTGACCCGGGTGTACGGCACCTCCAACGCAGGTGCGCCTTTCGGCATCGCCGATTCCATGGAACTGAGCAAGTACTGGAATATGGGAGGATCGGCAGATTGCCCCAAGACCACTTTCACGTTGAGCGGCGCTTCCTCGGAAGACCCCCAAGAACCGGAAGAACCGGCCTTTGTCCTGTCCATTACCGGTGAAGAGCTTGACAGTTGCACTTACCAGCCCTTCGGCTTCGACGAGCAATGCTATGCATCCCAGATGCTCTACAAGGCCGAGGAAATGAACTATGTGAAAGGCGAGATGTCCGCCTTGGTCTACTACGGGAGCTTCAAGGAAGACCTGACCACGAATGCCAAAGTATGGGTGGGCGAGACCGATTTCACCAACGTCTACCTTGAGTGGGTGGATCCTGCCGAAATGACCCTGGTCTACGAGGGGCCGCTGGACATCGCCCAAGGTTCCCATAGCCTGGAGATTCCTTTTTCCACCCCTTACGACTACCAAGGCCGGAATTTCGTAGTCTACACTTTCTGTGAAAACGGAAGCATCAACGATGCCCCCGAAGCAGCCAAATTCTTGAGCCACCCGGTCTACAATGCCCAATCCAGTTATATGTCCGGCCCGGGCCTGGATCCCGAAAACCTGTTCAGCGGGGACGAGTCCACACTCCGTCCCAACGTGGACATCCGCTTCTCCACCTTGGCAACGGAACGCTGCAAGCTCATCTTTGCGGTACAAGACGAAACCGGGGCAGTCATTCCGGATGCTTGCATCACCTTGAACGATTCCACCTATCCTGCCGGCCATTACGTATTCGATTCCTTGATGGCCATGGGCTACGAGTACACGGTAGCCAAGGAAGGCTACAGCGAAGTGATGGGGACGGTGGTGCTTTCCGAAGGAGAGCAGACCGAGACCGTGACTTTGACTTCCTTGTCCAATATCCCGGCTATCAGCGATTATTTCTTTGAAGATTTCGACAATATCGATGCTTGGCTCCGCCCCAACGGCTTCGGTGGCGACTTCAAGGTGGAAGAAGGCGGAGGCATGGACGGCGGCAACCGTCTGGCGCACTCCTTCTGGGTCTTCGACGGGGAACGTACCATGGTGACGAACCCTGTCTTCATGGGAAGCGACCCGGTTTTCAAGTTCTGGTACCGGGTCATGGATTTCCGGACATACCCGGAAGGCATGTACAATGGGGAAAACCTGGAATGGAAGATAGAGGTTTCCACCAACATGGGCGGCAGCTGGACGGAAATACACAAGGAAGATTTCGGAGAACATGAAGCCAGCATGGACTACAAGCTTTTCGAACTCGATGTCACCAGCTATGCCAATGCCATCTGCCAGTTCCGCCTGACGGTGAACCGCGACTTCGCCATCCCCGATGAATTCTTCTTCGATATCGACAATATGGAAATCGGCACCCAGCATACGCATGACTTGGCCGTGGTTTCTCCGGTCAAGGCCGACCGCATCGTAGCCAAAGGGAGTGAAGGCGAATACACGGTGGTTGTCAAGAATTTCGGGACGGAGGAATCGGGCAGCTACACCGTCCGGCTGATGGAGGGGGACACGGAAGTGGCCTCCGCGACGGGCAGCGGGCTGGCGTCCAAAGCTTCCACTACGCACACATTGACTTGGGAGGCCAAGGAAGAAGGACTCTCCGTACTCCGTGCCGAAGTGGAATATGAAAACGACGAAGTGAATATCAACGACAAAAGCCTCGACATCCGTGTATCCGTGGCGCCGGAAGGAACCATCGCCACCAACATAGACGATTGCGAAGGCAGCGATTTCGGTTCCGCGCCCTACGATTTCTACAACCCTTACAGCCTGACCCAGACCATGTACTTCAAGGAAGAGCTTGCTTATATCGACACCAACACGGAATTCATCACCGGCATCGCCTACAAGATACGGTTTGACGAGCCCTTGGAAAAGAAACGGATCACTATCTGGCTCGGCGAATCCGACAGCGCGGACATGTTCTATAATATCGTCCCTGCTTCCCAGATGACCAAGGTGTTCGAGGGGGCGGTGGACTTCAGCGACGTGGACGGGGACAACTTGATGATCAACTTCACCACGCCTTACAAATACCATGGACGCAACTTGGTGGTATGTTCCTACAAGGAAGACAACCAAGCCTACCCTTACGAGCAGAGCTTTGAATTTTACGGGAAAAACGACATGGATCCCTGCCGGAACTTCACGTTCGTTTCCGAAGAACCGCTGGATTTGGAAGCCTTGCGCCCGACCCAGAATTCCACATCCGAACGGCCCGAAGAAAGAGGGTACGCCACTTTCATCAATGCTTCCACCGTGATCCTGACAAGGGAAGACATCTCGGCTTATACAGTAACTTTCAATGTGGTGGACGAACAGGGCCAGCCCGTGGCGGATGCCACCCTCACCTTCGACGGCAAGGTGCTGGCTCCGGGCGAGTACGTGCTTGCCAACGTGCCGGACGGGACCTATTCCTATTCGGTTGAACCCAAATCGGTCATTAGACTTTGGGGAGATTGCCCGCTTCTGTCCGCATCCTGCTCCTCGCTACGCCTCGATGCGGCTCGCTGCACCTTCGGCCAGACGGGAATCATGCTGCATGACACAAGCGTGCAATCTCCCCAAAGGCTGATGGCCGGTTGGGTTAAAACGTCTTTTTCTCCGGACAGGCCAGCACGCATTGCTCGCAGGCTTGCAATTGGCCGCTGAAACGTTTCTTGACTAAGAAAGTCATCCATTCCCGCAGAGAGTCCACGCTGATAGGTTTCAGGATTTCATCGGCGTAGGCCCGCATCAGCAGGCGGCGGGCGGTATCGGCCGGAATGCCCCGGCATCGCATGTAGAACAAGGCATCCTCGTCCAATTGGCCTACCGTGACACCGTGGTTGCATTGCACGTCGTCGGCATAGATTTCCAGGTAAGGTTTGGCATGGGCTTGGGCCTTGGGCGAAATCAGCAGGTTCCGGTTGCTCTGGTAAGCTTCCGTTTGGTCGGCCACGGGGCTGACGAAGACATGCCCCTTGAAATAGGCCGAGGCCGAATCGTCGATGACTCCTTTGAACAGTTCCCGGCTGTACGTCTTAGGCGCCTTGTGGTTGACCTTGACCTGGGTCTTGGCCATCTGTTCATGGTCTTGCAGGTAAAGGCCGAGGAGTTCGGCGCGGGCTTCTTCCTGGTTGAGGTTTACCTCCAGGTTGTTGCGGGTCAGACCGCCGTTAAGGGTCAAGTTGTACGATGCCAACCGGGACGAGCGGGCTTGCTGGACGCTCAAATCGTGGAAGACCTTGCAGCTGTCGCCCACGTTCTGGAGCTGGATGTATTCCAGGCTGGCCTCTTTTTCCAGACGGATTTCGGTCAGGGAATGGGCCATGACTTCGGCTTTGGGATGGCTGTCGGTGCATTCCACAAGGCTCAGGGACGCACCTTCCTCCATCAGGACCCAGATTTGGCTCGCCACGAAAGAAGGCTTTTCCCCGTGGCAGAGGCTGACGATTTGCAGGGGCTTGTCCAAACGGGCCTCCTTGGGCATATAGATGACCAGGGTTTCCGCGCTCAGGCAGCGGTTCAGCCATTTGGACTGTTCCATGGCGGCATCCCGACCCCCTTGGGCGAAATCCGCCGTATCCTTGACGTGTGTCGTGGTTTCTTTCCGGCAGAGAGCTTGCCGGGCTTCGTCCAGAAAGGGCTGGAGCTTTTCCTTATGCGTTCCGGTGGCGGCAAGTTCGTCCAAGCGGCATACACAAGGGTGTTCGCTTAAAACGGCTTCCGAAGCAGGGTCGAGCAGGTTTTTCCCCTCGGGACCGCACACGCGGCCATTGTAGAGGAGAATCTGGTACACGTTCAGGCCTTTGATATCGCAACGGAAGCTTTCCGGGAACGGAGCCTGTGTCAAGGGAAAATCCCGTTGGGTAAAATCGGGCGAACCCAATTCCTTCCACAACGAGACCTTTTCCCCGAACATGCCCGACCTGGCATCGGGGTCGAACATCGGGTCAGGCAATTGCAGGAAGCGGTTCAAGGCTTGGTCGGCAATTTCGTTCATCGTTTCGCCGAAACCCTGTCCGGTTCCGTCCTGTTTCGATTTCCTGTGCCGGGCGGTTTCCTGCGCCCAGCTTCGTATGGTTTCTTTCAATGTCTGCATTTCAATTCGAATTGGCAAAAGTCCGGCATCGGTCTTTCTTCCGGAACAAACCCGATGGGCGAAATTCTGGGAACGGATCCCGAAATCCTTTGTTTCCAGAATCATGCAAAATCAGAGCGGCCTTGGAACAGCCGCATTCCATGGTGCAGCTTCTTACAGCTCCCCTTTGTCTTTGAGCCAGTCGTAGCCTTTGGCTTCCAGTTCCTTGGCCAGTTCCTTGTCGCCCGTCTTGACAATCTTGCCGTCGGCAAGCACGTGCACGAAATCGGGTACGATGTAATCCAGAAGGCGTTGGTAGTGGGTGATCACCACGATGGCGTTGTCCTTGCTTGCCAGTTTGTTGACCCCGCCTGCCACGATGCGCAAGGCATCGATGTCCAGGCCTGAGTCGGTTTCGTCCAGAATGGCCAAAGTGGGTTGCAGCATGGCCATCTGGAAAATCTCGTTCTTTTTCTTTTCCCCGCCCGAGAAGCCTTCGTTCACGCTGCGGTTGGCCAAGCGGTCGGTCATGCCCACCAAGGCTTGCTTCTCTTCCATGTATTTCATGAACTCGAAGGTGTCGATGGGGTCCAAGCCTTTGTATTTGCGTTGCTCGTTGAGGGCGGCCCGCATGAAGGAGGCGATGCTCACGCCGGGAATTTCCACCGGGTACTGGAAACCGAGGAAAATGCCTTCGCAAGCCCGTTCTTCCACGTTGAGGTCGAACAGGTTCTTGCCCTTGTAGAGGATTTCGCCCGAATCCACGTGGAACATTTCCTTGCCGGCGATGACCGAGGCGAGCGTGCTCTTCCCGTTGCCGTTCGGGCCCATGATGGCGTGGATTTCACCCTTGTCCACTTTCAAGTCCACGCCTTTGAGTATCTGCTTGCCGTTGATAGAGGCGTGCAAGTCTTTTATTTCTAATAACATTGTTTTGTGTTTTCTAAAGTTTCATGTTAACGATGCCCCGGTTTCAATTGCGGTGTCTTGGGGCTGTAATATCGTTGATGTGCCAGAGGGGAAAGATACGCCGGTCACTATCCCACACTGCCTTCCAGGCTGATGGACAGCAATTTCTGGGCTTCGGCGGCGAACTCCATCGGTAGCTGGTTCAGCACGTCCTTGGCGTAGCCGTTCACAATCAGGCTCACCGCGCTTTCGGCCGAAAGCCCGCGCTGCTGGCAGTAGAAAAGCTTTTCTTCCGATATCTTGGAGGTCGTGGCCTCGTGTTCGATGATGGCGTTGTCGTTCTGGCATTGGATGTCGGGCCAGGTGTGCGCCCCGCAGCGGTTCCCCATCAGAAGGGAGTCGCAGCGCGAAAAGTTGTGCGCCCCCGAAGCGTTCGGCATCACCTTGACCAGACCCCGGTAGGAATTCTGGCTCGCCCCCGCCGATACCCCTTTGGACACGATGGTACTCTTGGTATCCTTGCCGATATGGATCACTTTGGTGCCGGTGTCGGCCTGCTGGCGGTTGTTCGTGACGGCGACCGAGTAGAACTCGCCGGTGGTGTTGTCTCCTTTGAGGATGATGGAGGGGTATTTCCAGGTAATAGCGCTCCCGGTTTCGACCTGGGTCCAAGAAAGCTTGGCCCGCGAACCCTTGCAGATGCCGCGTTTGGTCACGAAGTTGTAAATGCCACCTTTGCCGTCCTTGTCGCCGGGATACCAGTTCTGTACCGTGGAATACTTGACTTCCGCGTCCTTGAGCACCACGATTTCCACCACGGCGGCATGGAGCTGGTTCTTGTCGCGCATCGGGGCCGTGCAGCCTTCCATGTAGCTTACGTAAGCCCCTTCGTCGGCGATGATCAGCGTCCGCTCGAACTGGCCGCTTTCCTTGGCGTTGATCCGGAAGTAGGACGAGAGTTCCATCGGGCATCGCACTCCTTTGGGGATATAGACGAAGCTGCCGTCGCTGAACACGGCGGAGTTGAGGGCGGAGAAGAAGTTGTCGCCCGAAGGCACGACCGAACCCAAGTATTTCTTGATCAGGTCGGGATGGTTCTTGATGGCTTCGCTGATGGAGCAGAAGATGATGCCTTGCTTGGAGAGTTCCTCGGAATACATGGTCTTGACCGACACCGAGTCCATGATGGCATCCACGGCCACTTTGGGCAGTTCCTTGCTCTCGTCCAGTTCGATGCCTAATTTCTTGAAGGTCTCCAAAAGCTCGGGGTCGATATTGTCCAGGGCTTTCTCGCGCTCGCTCTTGGGCGCGGCATAATAGATGATGTCCTGGTAGTCGATGGGCGCGTAGTCGAAATGAGCCCAGTGGGGTTCCTTCATGGCTTTCCATCGGTTGTAGGCATCGAGCCGGAATCGCAACATGTATTCCGGTTCTCCTTTGAGCTTGGAAATCTGTCGGATGACGTGTTCGTTGAGGCCTTTTTCGAGCGCGTCGATGGCGATTTTGGTCTCGAAGCCCCACTCGTAATCGTTTTGAGTGATTTCCTCCAATATCCGGTCCTGTTCTTCGAGCTTCTTCTCTGAAGGTTTTTCTGAAAATTTCTTTTCCACGATGTTGTTCTATGGGGTTGGCAAGCCTTGGAAGGGCTGGACCGCGTTTTTATTCCGATACCTGTTGTACCCGTTTCCGCCAAAGCTTGAACTTGCAAAGTTAGCAAACTTGGGGATATGGGAAGTTTTATGGCAAAAGCTTGCGGCTTTGGACGGCACAGTTTTGGACGGAAAAAGACACCTGCTGCCCCGGACAGGGATGGGGGATTTTTGTAATTAACTGTGGGTGAATTTTTTTTGGGAATTTGCAGGTTTCTTAGGAAGAGACAGGAGCAATGAACCTGTACATGTATTCGCAGGAGGAACCTCCTTGTGTCTTATCCGTTGGATTTCAGATAGGAAAATATATTGGTATGAGAACATCAGCCCTACTGCTTGTATTTTTTTTCCTTTCAACCATAATGGCTGGAGATGGGGTGGAGGCGAGCGATGAGTTCGAACATTTTTATGCGGCTTATGAACGGGCCGTGGAATCGGAAATCAAGGGCGAGATGCAGGAGTCATGCAGTATCATCCGCGATAATGGTGACGGAACCTACGAGATGCAAGTTTATTACATCGTGAGCGAAAGTGCAGCCTCCAAGGCGCGTATCCGTGCTTTGGAAAATATGGCCAAGGAGAGTGCCGCCGCCCAGCAGTATGCTGAGAAAGTTTCAGAGTTTGTAAAGGAAGGCTTTTCCGAGTGATTCTTGTCTTGGAGCCGGCCTGTCATTCAATATTCCGGCCAGCAGCATAGGGATTGACATCGGTTTCGTTTACCGGTTTTGACGGGAAAAGGGAAATGACACAGGGCCGTTGGGTGGAAACTAAAGGAGTAAACTATTTATAAACAACCAAATCAATTTTTTATGAAAGAAATCGTTTGAGTTTGGCAATGATGCTGGTGGCATTGTTTGCCATGTCGGTACCCGCATGGGGGCAATTGTCCGACGGAAAGGCTTTTTCGAGGACCATCAAGACCGGGAACCGGCCTGGAGAAGGAGACTGGGGTGTTTACATTGGTCCGAGCGTGATGCAGATTATCGAGATGGTGGACGATGAAATCAACTGGCGCGGAATGCCCTTGGTGAACGTGAAGTATTACGCGACCGACCATTGGGAAACCCGTCTCGGATTGCAGCTGTACAATACTTCCGACAACTTGAAGGGGCGTGTGGAGGAAGTGGAGGGCAAGATAGGCACCGGAAGCCGTGAAACTTACGTGAAGCTCATGCCCGGATTCGCTTACCATTTCTCCCCCAAGAACCTGCTGGATGTCTACATGGGTGCCTCGATGCCTTTTGGCTTCAATGCTGACAAACAGGTTACGATGGAGGGCGATGATTACAAGTACAAAATCAGCCGGAACTCGTTCCTGTGGGGGCTTGAGGCCTTTATAGGACTTCAATGTTTCATTGCCGACCTTCCGTTGTCCATTGGTTTGGAGTACGGTTTTACCGCGTTCCGGAAATTCGGTAACAAATACCGCAACGTGATTACAGAGAACGGCGAAAAACAGGTTTTCTACACGAATGGCGACGGAGTTCAATACGAGAAGTTAAACAGCTCGACCGGAGAGCTCGGATCGGATTTCCGTATCACTTTCACTTATTATTTCAGATAGCAGATGACGGCATGTTTGCTTGCGGAAGGCTGTAGAAGGATGTCTGCCGGAAAACCGCTGCCAGCATGCAGGATCCGGATTAAATGAAAATTTGAAAGAGAATGAGGACGAAATATTTATTATCAGGTTTTGTCTCGGTGGTTTTATTGGGTTTGACCTCGTGCAGGGGTGTATACCAATATAACAGGACTCGGGCGATGGACATGAGTCCGACGGAAGTCCGTCTGGACTTGCAATTAGAGGATTTTGAACTCTTGGGGGAAAGCTGCATTACGGTCGACACACGGACGTATCTAGGCATCTTCCGGACCATAGATAGTATTAACGGGGAGGAATACAATTTCCGGGATGTCAAGAAGGTGAAACTGGTAGGATGGAACCACATGCACCTGTCTCCCGCTCTAAAAAAGGCCGCTTACAAGATTGTGGAAGAGTATCCTGAGGCGGATTATTTTGTACCCGTGTACAAGAAGAAAGAGCTCGAAAGGCTTTTCTTGGGACGATACCAAAGGGAGATGGCGGTTATCAAGGCATATAAGGTTAAGGAATAGAAAAGTTTAGTTGGTAGGGAACTTGGGTGGTTTTCGGACCGGTTTCCTGTTCTTGGCAACAAGCGGGAGGCCGGTACCGGGACGTGTCCGACAAATATCCGGGATTCTTGTTAGACCATAGAAAACAATAAAAATGCTTTTCTCAAGAAAAAAAGTTCTGATACATGGCCTGTTCCTTTTCTTGTTCCCTGTTTCTGCGGGCTTGTTCCTCTCTTCGTGCGGGGAAGAAGAGTCGAAGGTCGTCATACTGGTAGATGACAATGGGGCGGAGGTGTTGAATCCGGGAGAGACGGCACTTTTCGAAATCCATGCTTTTTCCAACGACGGATTGGTGGACCGGCTTTCCATCCGAAGCAACGATGTCCAGCAGGGCGACCTGGCTTTGATGGATACCTTGCTTAACGTGCCTTCATGCAGGTTCACTTATGCCTATACGGCTCCGGAATTGGTTGACACAACACAAGTGGACTTGCAGTTCCGGGCGTATGCTCCGGACGGATCCTATTCCACGACGTGGGTTCATTTGACGGTGTGCGGGGCGGAGGAAATCCTGGCATCGCTCGACAATTACACCTTGTACTCTGGCAGTTCCCGCAACCGGGATGCTTTCAGCTTGGATCTGGAACAAGTGGTTTACAGTGGTAGTACGGACGAGCGCTTTCTGGATTTGGTCGACATGGGGAACGATTCCTTGACGGGCGAGTTTTTGCGGACATGGTCCAGCCGGACAGCCTTGTCCTTTTCCCGTTTCAACGATTTCAACTATGAGACGGCGACCCGGAGGAGTGTAGAGGAGGCTTACCAGGTGGCGGCCAAGTACAGCGAGCTGCGGGATATCCAAGACGACGACATTGTCCTGCTGGGAAGGTCCGACACGGCTTTGGGCGTTCTCAAGGTCGTGGCGGTTTTCGACGAGGAGGGGGTAGAGAGCGACCGCTATCTATTCTCGTTGAAAAAGTTATGAGAATACGTGTTTTGATTTCAAATGCATGTAAATTTTGTTAAACTTAAAAAAGTACAAAAATGAAAAAGTTACTTCTTTTATAGGTGTGGCGGTGCTGTTCAGCTCATGTGCCGTGACTTACAAGACCAGAACCGCCCGGGTGGCGGCTGTTCCCACGGAGTTTTGGACCATACCGTCTTTGGCCGATTTGGAGGTCAAAGAAGAAAAGGTGTCGGGAACGAGCGAGGGCGATGCGAACCGGAGGAAATTCTTTTTGGGAAAGAAAGCTCAGGAAGACAATGCCGTGGCCAAGGCCTTGCAGTCGTGCGGGGCGGATGTGCTGATAGAACCCCAGTTCACCTACGAATACAAGAAGGCCCGCTTGCAGAAAGTGACGGTGACGGGCTATCCAGGTTTCTTCTGCAATTTCCGGGCTGTTCCCTATGAGGATATCCGCCCTAAGGATTGCGAGAAAGAGGCGGCTCCCCAAGTGGTGATTTACAGTGCCGGTGAACAAAAATAGGCTGCCATGAAAAGGATATTGCAGCTTATGCTTTTGGGGGCAGGGATAGGAATCCTGTTTTCCTCCTGTTCCATGTTCAGCTATACGGCACATACGGCCAAGACGCTGGCTATCGAGAACGAGGTCCGCCAGATGCCACTCGTTGTCGACTTGCACGTGGATTCGACCCGATGGGAACGGGACACGGCATGGGAGAACGTTTTGTTCAAGAAACATGCCTCTGTCAAGAACCAGATGGATTATCTGGTCGCTTCCATTCTGGAAGAATCCGGAGCGGATGTCCTGGTGGAACCTAAGGTTACCCTTGATGCCAGAATGGGATGGATTCGTTCTCGGTACGGCATGAAGGTGATGGGCTATCCGGCACGGTATGTCAATTTCCGTCCGGCCACGATACAGGACATGCGGCTTTTGGGCATGGACACCTTGGATTGCCGCCAAGATTATCCGCAAGTGGTTATCAACGGTGTGCCGGGCGGTTGGTACGACGGGCGGTCGGTGACCCGGAGGTTGGAGACGAAAGGAAATGTTCGCTGGAATTCAACAAAGGGAGGCCGTATGGCACCGGCTATTTCTGCCCCGGGCAAACCGAAGCAGAAAAAGAGGCCAGAGCCGGAAGTATTGAGAAAGCCTTATACGGGTATGTTGGATATACGGGCCGCATATTCACCCTCTTACGGGGATGGATATGCTAGTGCTTCGTGGCCTGCGATGTTCACGACGACGCATGGTGCGAACCTTGGGAAACGAAGGTCGATTTTCTTGGGAGCCGGTATGGGATTTGGAGGAAATAAGAGACGTCTTAATCATAGTGATTATGACTTTTCAGAACCGAGAAGGCTTTTTTTGCCTGTTTATGCAAATGTACGTTTTAACCTAGGCCACAAGAAAGTCTACCCTTTTATCGATGTTAGGGTTGGAGGGGCGATGATTTGGGAAAAAAATAAGGTTTATGAAAAAAGTGTCTGGTCTGATACTTGGTATTTAGACTACGAAAAGAAATATTCTTATATCAGCTTGTATTATGATGTGACAGTAGGCGTTGGAATTGGCAATCATTTCGATTTGGGGATAACGCACATGATGATGGGGTTGGAGGATCGCGATTTCGATATAGGCCTTAAGCTCGGGGTCCGTTGGTAGCGTAACCGATATGCGGCTTGTTGTAGAAACAGGTCGCATGTTGTTGACGGCCAGTTCCATTTTTGGCTGATTTTCCCAAGGATGGACTGGCTTTTTCATGTTTTTAATTTTAAAATTATGTAACCCCTTGGCGGAATTAAAAAACGGAGAAGATTTATGCTAAAAAAAGTTGTGCATATTATTGGTATTTCGTAAATTAAATGTGTGCAATCATCTGATTTACATCTACCGTATGCACAACTTACATGCAATATTCGCAAAATTTCCGGACATCTGAAGCAGAAAGCCGGGGACTGGGCCAATGAAAAAGGGAACGTGCCTCGTCCGGGGGTTGTCCCCTGGTTCTCCGACCTGTAGGTGGTCGCCCTAAGTTTGGCAGCCGAGGTCCTGGGCATCGACAGCGAGTCCCTGTTGTTTTCCAGGCTGGAAGGATACCGGCGCGAGATGCCCCGCCTCCTATCCCGCAGGCAATACAACGACCGGCGCAAGTCCACGGCCCCGCTCTGCCAGCGCATCCGTGAGCGGATGGCCCGGGAGATGGATGGGGGCGAGGATTGTTCCTGCATCGATTCCATGCCGGTAGAGGTATGCCGGATGGCACGTGCCAGGCGCTGCACGATGGGCAGGAAGGACACGGGGAAAGCCCCCTCCTACGGATACTGCGCCGCGCAAGGCACCCTTTTCTACGGATACAAGCTGCACGCCGTCTGCGGGTTGAACGGGGGCATCCACTCTTCCGGCCTGACCAAGGCGAGCGTGCACGACCTCCATTACCTGAAGGATGTCAAGGCCGGCTACGCGCACTGCACCCTCCTCGGGGACAAGGGCCATGTCAGCGTCCAGGTGCGGCTTGACCTTTTCGAATCGGCCCGTATCCGGCTGGAAGCACCCTGCCGGAAAAACCAACGAGACCGAAAACCGGCCTTCCAGCCCTTCGCCAAAGCGAGGAAAAGGATGGAAACCGTGTTCTCCCAGCTCTGCGACCAATCCATGATTGTACGCAATCACGCAAAAGACACCGAGAGGTTGTTCACCCGGATTCTCGGGAAAAATCAACGCGCTCACCATCCTGCAATACATTAACTACAAAAACAACAAGCCTATCGGCAGGGTCAAGCATGCACTGACTTAATTCCGCCAACGGGTTACCGTGTAGTATATTGTTATCGGATTTTTGCTTAAAAGCGGAAAGCGGGCGAGAGGATTTTTAAGTTATTTTCGTTTTTATTTCTGCGAAAATGCAGGTTTCTTGCCAAGAGACCTGCAAAAGATGGTGCAAAGGTAGTATAAAGAATTAAATAAATTGCAAAGTCTCTTAAATAAATTGCAAAACTCTCTCTCTCTCTCTCTCTCTCTCTCTCTCTAATAACAATATAAATGGTTGTTTCTCCTTGCCACACGGGGTTTCGATTTTGTTCGATTCTCATGCAAAGCCATCTGAAGAATACTCTTGTGTCAATTAAGTTCAGGGACATTGGATGGAAGAAAGAGAATGGCGATTCTTGCTTTATGCATTTAATGTATAAAATTAAATCATTGATATTGTGAATTTTGTTTATTTTTTGGATGCTTTGCGCGTGCCTTTGCAGGTCTCTTGGCAAGAAACCTGCAAAAGACGGGTTCTATGGTTTCATGTAAAGCAAGCTGTTATGGTAAGGAAAGACTGTTTCCTTTTTGTGCTTCTGTTTTCTTGGATGCCTGTTTTTTCGTCGGCTTTGCCAGATACCACTGAGGTACAGGGACGGGAAGGGGGAAGCTGGTATTTCGGTATCGGGGGCGGTTTTCACACGACGGCGACTCGTTATTCGGTGCGGGACAAGGCCGTTTTCCCCCATCGGCGGAATTGCAACAGCGGTGAATTTTCCTTGTTTGCGGAGTATGATTGGGGAATGGAACACCGGCTGGCAATTCGTCCGGAAATCGCTTTCATGAAAAGAGGAGGGAGGTTGGATCGAATTCGGGAGAACACGTATGAAAGGAACGGCTTGAGAGACATCCGTTACACTTTCAATGCCTCTTATTTGGATATTCGCCTGCCATTCATATGGCAGTTTCTCCATCAGGATGCGGTTTTCAGGCCTTACGTGTACATCTCTCCCGTGGCTGGGTTCGTGCTGAAGGGTCGGGTAGAGACAATTACCGAGTATGACGATGGCTCTTTTGAGGGTTACGGGCTTGCGATGGACAAAGGGAACATGGCCACCGCTTATTTTGCCGGTGCGGTGGGACTGGGAGCCAAATGGCAGTTCAACCTGAACGGGATGCCGATGTTTCTGGGTATGGAGGTTTCTTACGAGCTGGGGTTTACCGACACGTACAGTGCCAAGGAAAAAGCGGGCGATGTTTCTGGTATAGTGCCCGGAGGCACTACTCTTTTGTCAGGATCGGCGGAAGGGAATCGTAAGTTTTCAGGGTTTGAGATAAAGCTCAATATAGGAATTCCGTTTCAGGTTTTCGGAAGCCGGAAGGCTGATGTCGGGCCGGATCCCCTCCCCATTTCGCAACAGCCAGTCCAGACAGCCCCGGTTCAGAACCCCTGCTTTTCCTTGTCCGAGTTTATTGCCTTGATGCAGAGTGGCGAGGACTTGAAAGGAAAGACGATTTGCGCCATCAACGCCATCCATTTCGATTTCGGGTCCAGTGTGATTCGAAAAGAATCTTATGCATACTTGGATTCTTTGGCTCAAGTACTCATCCAGACAGGATGCCGCATCGAAGTGAAGGGGCATACCGACAATGTGGGTTCGGAGAAGGTGAACTTAAAGCTGTCCAAGGAAAGAAGCGAAGCGGTTGTGCGCTATTTGGAGAGGAAAGGGGTGGGTAAAGACAAGCTTACCTACAGCTATTACGGGATGACGAGGCCGTTATCGACCAACGAGACCGAGGAAGGCCGGATCATGAACCGGCGTGTGGAGTTCGAAATACTAAATTGACAGATTATGCAAAGAAGAAACATGAACCGGATTTGTTTGGGAAGAGCAGGGCGGTGCATAGCCTTTCTCCTGTTTCCTTTCTTTCTGTCTTCTTGCTTGAAAGACGGGGACAAGACGATATGGTTGGAGGAGAACGGACGGGTCAGCGGCATTCCCAGCGACAGCGATGCCGATCCGAACCCGCGTATCGGCACTCCAACGGCAACAGTGCCTAATTTCCAGTATTCAATCGAGGAAGAAGAGGGACATTACATTGTCCGCTTGGACATGACCGGCGTGCAGGACCCGCAAACCAAAGAGTGGCTGGATTTGTCCGGTACGGGCGAAGACGACCAGAACATCTGGATAGAGCTGGATGGGATGCCGAAAGGCATCGATGTGGGTCGCAGCGAAGACGCGGAGGAAGAGTTGCAGACGGACATTGTCTTCTTGGTTGACAATTCCGGAAGCATGTCGGAAGAGGCCGATGCCATTGCCCGCGATATTGTTTCTTGGGCGGAGGAATTATCCAATGCGAACATGGATGTCCGTTTCGGCTGCGTGGGATACGAATCGGGTGTGAACGGAGCCATCGACTTGGGTTCTTCCTCTTCTATATCCGCTTACTTGAATCGATATACAGGCATATTACGGACAACGGGGTATGTCGGGCAGAACGCGGACTTCCTTGAGCAAAGGGCTGTGCGAGATTATTCGAATACCTACGGAGAATGCGGGGTGGAAGCACTCAGGTATGCGGACGATGTGCTTTCGTTCCGTTCTCGGGCCAACCGTGTCTACGTGAATTTCACCGATGAGCCGAACCAGCCCGGAGGCGATGTCCGCTGGTCGGTGGAAATTGCGGCAGACCCTGAAATCTGGAACACGGAGGACGGCACGGTGCATACGGTGTTCAGTGCTGCCGAGAGCAGTTTCGTTCCGGAAAGGCTCTCCAACGAAGAACCTTGGAGGCTTTCGCAATACACGGGGGGGACGATTCTGTATGCGAGTCCGACTTTCACCGGAGTCTCGCTGAGCAGCTTGCCTGTGACTGGAGCCATGCAGAATGCCAGTGTCATCCGTTTCACCAACATAGACGAGCTGATGGACGGGAAGGAGCATAGCTTGCTGGTGACGATTCTGTCGGAAGACGGCAATGTGCGGGCGGAGAAGGAGTTCGAGATAGTATTGGACTATTAGTCCGAGTGGCGAGGGGCAAGGCTGGTTTTGCGAGAAGCGATGCCGGCTTTGTGCTTTGCAAAACATAGGAGTTTGGAAATCAGAAATTATAAAACAAAAATTATAAAAAAATGAAAAGAGTAGCCTTTTTTTTCATGCTGGCATCGTTCGTACTGGCTTTTTCTTGTTCGGAAGACCAACCCACGCAGGATCCGTCCGGGCGGCAGTTGGTTTCGCGGATCGATTACGAGTACTCCGCTTATGCCATCGATAACGATGAAGAATGGACAGAGAATTACGTGGAGTTTTCCTATAACAGCAGCGGTCTTTTGACTTCGGCATCGAGGGTGGCGCGTTACACCTATTTTGATGAAGACAGGCGCGAAGACGAGGAGGTGGAATCAATCACCAATTACAGCATTTCCACTTCGGCTGAAACTTTGACCTTGCGTGTGGATTACAGCTACAAGGAATTGGTTTCGGGCAATATGGAGTCTTCCACCGGCTTCTACGAGTACGAATTGAACGAGGACGGATTCGTGGCGAGGGATGAGGACGGCTACGAATACGATTACAACCGGGACGGGCAGCTGGAACGGATCAGCTCACCCGAAAGCTATGATGATTATCTGCTCGACTGGGTCGGCGACAACTTGGTGGGATGGAACCGGGATGGTTATTACGGAGAGGAGTACGTCTATTCTCGCTACGAGAACCTCTGCAACATGGATCTGGGTGTGTACTCTCCCGTTGTTCTGGGTTATGGCCTGACAGGTGAATCCGAATTACCGACCATTGAAGGCAACAAGAGCCTGTTGGCCATGTTCGGGTACTTCGGGGTCGTAAACTATGACATCTTGGACGATAACCGGGGCAGTAGCAATTACTATTACCGTGAGTACGAGTTCACCTCGGACGACTTGATTGAGACGATTGAGCGTTATGAAAACGATCGCCTGTGGTGTACCTTGACTTTTTCTTATAAATAGTCGGTGACCTATGAAACGGAACGATTGGGGCATGTTGTCGGCCATCGCGGTATGTTTTGTTGGCATCGGGCTGCTTTCCTGCACGGACGATACCTACGACATGGGTGACGGTTTGGACATGGATGTGAAATTAGGCGGAGACAGTCTGTATATCCCTTTGGGTTCTACAGAGGAATTTACCCTTCGTAAACTATTGGGGGATAGTTCCGAGATAGCATCCTTGCTTACTGTGAACGAGGCAGGCGTTTATGTGCTGTCTCCTGATTTGCAAGGAACTCGGATTGAGGCAGATGCCATCGATGCGGCTTTTTTGCGTGTGGACGATGTGGAAAGTACGGCGGACTTCACTTTGCCGGCTTCAGGCGGGGCGGCCCCGGTGACAGGAACGCTTGGTATGGATTTTCGCTTTTCGAACCTGCCGCAGGAGGTTATTGCTTTGGACGAATTGATTTTTCGGGATCAGGCTACTTATGTGGAGTTCCGTATCCAGTTTCCGGATGCGGGTTCTGACCTGAATGGAATCCGTCCGGATTTGGATGTGACATTGCCTTCGGCTTTTGCTTTCCGTCAAGGGGAAGGACCTGTGGGGAATCGTTTCAGGATAACGGAGTTGGATTCCGATGGGGAGTATGTCAGGACATGGCCTTTGGCATCCTTGCAAATGGAGAATGCTAGGATAGAACAAGGGAATTTGTCTTTTACTGCTGCGGTAGAGATAGATGGTTCTGTGTCAACGGAAAACATTTCTTCTTCCGTGAGGATGGAGGTGATGTGCGCCATAAGGCAGATTGACCCTTGGCAGGCAAGAGGTGTGTTTAACCCTTCGGTCAAGTCTGTCAGGCTGGAAGCGGATTTTGGCATGGTGCCCAAGGTTTTCCGGGCTAATGAGACGAGGCTGGATTTTGAAGATCCGTATCTACTCCTGACGTTGGAGAATGGAACCGGCTTGGGGTTGAATGCTGAAGTGGACATGGTTCCAGTGTTTGACAATGTGGAAAGGACGGATTTGAAAGAGACGGTGAGTTTGTTTGTTCCTCCCTTGTCTGAAACCGGATCCGAGGGCCAGAGGTATTGGTTGGGCATGACATCGAGAAATGTTTTGCCAGGATGCGAGTTCGTGAGGGCGAACGTGCCTGCCATGTTGCGCCATTTGCCCGACATGCTGCGTGTGGATGTGCGGTCTGCGGTTGATATGTCCGGAGGGTCCTATGTCTATACCTTTGATGGAAAGCCTACTTATGTCAATTCCACTATCGAGCCGGAAGTCCCGTTGGTGTTCGGGGATGATTTTTATGTGGCTTTCTCCGATACGGTGGACGGATTGCCTTTTGGTTTGTCGGCTTATATGGTGGATGGCGAATTGCTGTTGTACGGAGAGATCCATAACACGTATCCGATGGCATTCACCATAGAATTGTCGGCATTGGATGAGGAGGGGAATCTTTTGCCATTGCGGACGGAAGGTAAGCAGGAAGTGGCTGGCAGTCAAGGTGGAGAAGAAGCTGTGTCCAATTTGGAGTTTCGTTTCCGGGATCCGGACAGGGTCTTGGATGAAGATACGTACATTGCTGCATTTTTGGTTGATTGCGAGGCTTTTACGGATGGCCAGATTGGCGGGGGCGGGATTAAGGAGAGTTCTTTTTTCCGCTTGGATTTGAAACTGCATAAGACTGGCGGAATCGTCGTGGACATGGGGCAGGAAAGCAAATAGAGGTTTCATTGTCTATAAAAAAGCGAAACAAGAAAGATGGAAAAACATGTTTTTGCAAGGACCAATAAGGTACGGACTGCGATTAGGGGTTTTGTTTTTGGGGTAATGGCCTTGGCTTTTTCTTTTGCCGTGGAACCGGTTCGGGCGCAGCCCTCGGTGGCGGGGGTGGAATACTTCCAGCCAGGGTATGCCTATCGTCATATGGCTAATCCTGCTTTTGTGCCGCAGTGGGGATATGTTGGTATCCCGGTTGCGGGTTTGTTGAACCTGAATCTGAACAGCAATGTGGGTCTGGCGGACTTCTTGTATCCGGTAGGCCGGGGATCGGATCTGGGTACATTCTTGCATCCGGATGTCTCTTCCGAGGAGTTTTTGTCGGGTATAAAGAAGAATAATCATTTAGGAATCGCTTTCAATACCAATGTATTGTCGGCAGGATGGTTTTGGGGCAAAGGGTTCTGGAATTTCCATGTGGCTGTCCGAGGAAGCTTGTCGGCGGAGGTCCCTTATGCGTTCTTTGATTTCCTGAAGAATCAGATGTCGGCCAATCCAAGCAATTATGTCATTGAAAACATGGAGCTTGCCATGCAGGCTTATGCTGAAGTGGGAATCGGTTATTCGCGGGTGCTGAACGATGAGTTTACGGTGGGCGGGAAGTTCAAGTTCCTGGTTGGTCTGGCTGGTGCCGAGCTGCGGCTGGAAAGGATGGACGTGCGTTTGAGCGATGAGGCTTGGAATATAGGCAGCGAGGCCGATTTTCGGGTATTCGGGCGTTTGCTGGAGGCTGAAATGCCTGAAGGTGGACTGCCTTCGTTCGGTCTGGGTTCGATAAGCCCTTCGGGCTACGGGGCTGCTATCGACTTGGGGGCTGAATACCGGCCGTCTTTTTTGCCTGGCTTGCGTTTCTCCTTGTCTTTGCTCGACTTGGGTTTTATCTCATATAGCCAAGCCGATGTGTCGCAATATGAATCCAAAGGCGATGTGCTTTTTGAAGGGATAGACAATATCAGCACGGATTTGGACGTGGATGGAATTGTGGATGACTTGGTTTCGGACATCGAGGGAATGATAGCTTTTGAGGAATCTCCTGCGGATAAGGGAATGAGCCGCATGGTGAATCCGAGTCTGAACATTGGAGCGGAATATGGTTTTTGGGGAAACCGTTTCAGCGTTGGTTTGTTGAATACGACCACTTTCTATCACACTGGTGCGGAAACCGAAGTGACGGTGGTGGCCAATATTCATCCGGTACGTTGGTTTTCGGCATCCTTGGCTTATTCGTTCTTGGGTGGGGCAAACGGTTTTGGTTGGGCTTTGAACTTTACACCTAGTGCCGGTTTGAATCTGTTCATCGCTTCCAATTACACACCGCTGAAAATCAGTCCGCAGTTTATCCCTTTGGAGAGGGCGCATGCCAACCTTCAATTCGGGCTGACTGTACCTATCGGGCGAAATCGGGCTTATACCCAGGATAAGGATCCCCATAATGTGAACGTATTTCCGTACAGTTTCAAGGATCCGGAAAATCATCCTAACAAGGTGATGCTGCGTAAAGCGAAAAAAAGTAGAAAATAGTTTATCCTTCTTTAGAGAATCACAATGAAAAAAATTGGTTTGTTTTGCTTGTGTCTGTTTGCTGGGGCAAGTGGAATGGCACAAGGCATTTCCGAAAGTGGAAAAGTTGCCGAAATAGGTAAGGGTTTTTATGTCCGTTTCGATGTGGGTTATTCGTTCGGAGCCGGAAAGATGGCCGAATATATTGATGATTTGGATATGCCCGGATATTCTTCGGAATCGGATGGTGATGATTACGAGTATAAAAGGAAGGCTATTTCCTTGGGAAAAGGGGTTGACTTGATGTTTGCTGCCGGATACATGTTCAATCCCTATATCGGGGTGGATGTATCTCTTTCTACCGTGTTTGGAGGTTCAAACCGCGTGAAGGAGATTGAGCATGTCTCCCGTTCTACGAGCGAACTGGAGTACAGGCTTGCTTACGGCGGGCTTTTCCTGACACCCGCTATCCGTTTGCAGGTTCCGGTTTGGGAGGATTTTTCCTTGTATTCCCGTATCGGGATTGCGCTTCCGCTGGTCAACACGGCCAAATATACGGAATCGTATACGGAGACAGCGGGCAGGAATTCTTCGGACGCGATTGCTGCTTATCGTTTGAACGCGTTCTTCCGGCCAGGTTTCAATGCCGTGTTGGGCGTGGATTATGCCATCAACGACCATTGGAGCGTTTGTTTGGAAGTGGAGGCCATGGTGCAGTCGTTCGCGGTCAAGAAGAAGACCTTGGTGCAATATGAGGAAGACGGTGAAAACCTGCTGCCGGATGTCGACAACAGCGATAGGATAGTGGAATACAAACGGAAGATAAACCAGGAAACCGTGAGAGGGATTTCCATGTCTTACAACCTGCCTGCCAGCAGCGTGGGAATCAACGTGGGTTTTGTTTACCGTTTTTAGGGCAAAGATGCTGGTGCGCTTGCTTGCGATGACATAGAAGGAAGGTTTTTGGAGTCCGAAGATACTTTTTTTGTGTTGTGACGGGGGTGGTCTCCGGGTTCGGTTGCGCCACCCTTTTTTAGAGGATGAGAATAAAGATTTTAGTAATGAAGGTATATGTTTTTTTGCTGACGATTTTGTCGGCTTTCGTTTTTTGTATGCCCTCTTTGGGTCAAGAAACTTCTGTTCCGGTGGATTCCGTGCATTTCCCTGATTCTAAATTTTGGGATTATGTGCGGCGCTATGTGGATAGAAATAAGGATATGGTTCTGGATGAGGATGAAATCGCGGATATTACAGAGCTTGATTTTGAAGGGTTTGGTTTTAGGAGTTTAAAAGGGATAGAGTACTTTGCATCGTTACAGACACTTATTTGCTCTGATAACTTTCTTGAGAAGTTGGATTTGAGTAAAAATGAAAAAATTTTCACGGTAATTTGTGAAGATAATCTTTTGGTTGAATTGGATGTCTCAGGTTGTGTCTGTTTAGGGAATTTGCTTTGTGATAATAATTTTTTGACAATTTTAGATGTGAGCAAGAATTTAGATTTGCTGACATTGTATTGTGGAAATAATGAAATTGATAGCCTTGATGTTAGTGGTTTAGTTGCTTTACAAAAATTGAACTGTGAGGGAAATTTTTTGCAAACATTGGATGTTTCAAAGAATCTAAAATTGAAATCTTTGAATTGTTCTAGAAACCAGATTGAAAATCTATTGATAGCTCCTGGTTTGGAATCCTTGTCTTGTTTTGATAATATGTTGGTTTCTTTGGATTTGTCATCGGCTCAGGATTTGGAGAGTCTTGAGTGCTATGGGAATTTATTGACAAGTTTGGACTTTAGCCATAATCGTGATTTACGTTTTTTTGATGTTGAAGACTTTGAAAATACTGTTGTTTTCCGGCTTGATTCTGTTGATGATTTGCGATATGATTTATCATTGGAACTGAAGGATTTTGATGTTGCAAGGGCTTGCAATTGGCGCGGAGGTACTGTTGAAGGTGATATCCTTACAGCCACGTTACCTGTTATAACATATGACTATGTTACGAACTATAAAGGTAAGGAAGAAAAATTTGATACATTATCGTTTACACTTGTAATCATGGGCAAAGAAGAGATTCCTCTGATTTCTGATTATTTCCCAGATGAAAATCTTCGTAAGATTTTAAGCGAGCATTCAGATATTGATGGAAATGGCTATTTGAGCTGGAGGGAACGTCACAGAGGATGTCATAAGTATCTTCGGCAAAATAGGCGTTTTGAGGTTTCGGAGGTTGATAATCTTAAAGGCCTCGAATTTTTCCCGACATTGAAAGTGCTGAGTTATGGCGGCGGTTTGGCTTGTTTGAAGGTTAGTAATCTGGATTGTCTCGAAGAGTTGTCTTGTGCGAATAATTCACTCGCTCATTTAGACGTTAGCGGACTGCCGAGTCTCAGAGTGTTAGTTTGTGATTATAATCAGTTAGCCAATTTGGATGTGTCTGCCAATGAGGATTTAAGAATATTGAGTTGTTCTCATAATAGCCTTGTTGATGTGGTTACAAATAATAAATATTTGTATTATTTTGATTGCAGCTATAATAAAATAAGGGAAATAGATGTTTCTAAAAATATTTCTTTGCGTGAATTTGATTGTTCTGATAATAAAATTGAGTACTTGGATGTGGGAGATTGTGCAGATATCGAAATTTTAGATTGCGAAAATAATCATTTGTGTTCTTTGGATTTGTATGGTCGGTCTGTTTCTGTGCGGAGTTCGGGAAATACCTATTATATTAAGCCTGATAGCCTAGGACGATTTGATTTGTATTATTTACCACAGGGATTCGATAGTCGTAGGGCAAGGCATTGGAAAGGTGCTGTTTGTAATGGAGATACCTTGTATATCGAGAATCCTGTCGTGACATATGATTATGATATTCGGGCTGAGTACGGTGGGGAATCAGATGTCATGGGAGTCACGTTGGTTTGTTCGGGTTTTGATTATTGTACTATTGATTCGTCTTTGATTCCTGATAGCGCTTTCCGGCAATATGTTTTGGCAGAGGTCGATTTGGATAGGGACAAGATTCTTTCGCCATTGGAATTGGGCTCTCAACGGGAAATAAATGTTTATGATAGAGGGATTCATTCGTTGAAAGGAATTGAATTGTTTTCGAATTTGAAGAAATTGGAATGTGGGAAGAACTATCTGGAGAATCTGGATTTGTCCGCATTGGTTCACTTGGAAGAACTTGCTTGTGCAGGAAATGCTTGTTTGAAGAGAATAAACATTTCTAGCTGTAAATCATTAAAATATTTAGATTGCTCCAATTCCTCTTTAGAAGATTTGGATGTTAGGTATAATGATTCTTTGAGAGGTTTGTATTGCAATAATACGTGTTTGATGGCATTGGATTTATCTAAGAATAAACAACTTGAAAATTTTGAGGGCTCTGGATGCAGAAGTTTGCTGATGCCGGATTCTACTTATGATTTTGGGGAAATTGAGCGATTTGATATGTTCAGAGTGGAGAATTGGGAAGGCGTTGAGATAGAAGACAATATTATTCGTGTTCCGGATTTTTCATACTTTACTCAGTATAGATATAAAACGTATTCTCCTAATGGTGATGTGTTGCCGGTGGAGTTATACTTTGAAATAGGGGATGATTTGCTTATTGATGAAGTTCATTTTCCAGACTCACTTTTCCGGATGTATGTTTTGGCATGGATTGATGCGGACAGTGATAAGTACTTAAGTCGTAAGGAGGCTTTTTTGCTTTCCGGGCGAAATGTTCTCGATTTTGATAGTTTGCCGGTTAAATCATTTCAAGGAGTGGAATATTTGTCAGGTTTGTCTGAATTGCATTGCCAAGGAGCGGATTTGGTTTCTTTGAATCTGTCTCATAATTGGCGTATGGAAAGTTTGTTTTGCTCTGGAAATAAAATCGAGGACTTGTATTTGCCAAAAACGAGATATCTTAAGACGATAGATTGTTCTTATAATCAGCTTGAATCTTTATTTGTGGAAAAATGTTCGTCTTTAAAATATTTGGATTGTAGTCATAATAAGATAAGGATGTTGAATCCTTGGAAGCGAATGGATGAAAATTTCAGTTTGGAATATTTGGATTGTAGTCATAATCGGATTGACGAGTTGGGATTTCAAAATCCCAATTTGGATTTTTTGGATGCCGATTCGAATTGCTTGACTCAGTTGAGTTTGCATGTATGTCCATTGGGGGGATATGGGAAAGTTCCAGATACTTCTACATGTGTTGGGAATGTATATTATGTTGCTACTGATGGCGGAAGATTCGATTTGGATAATTTGCCAGCTGCTTTTGACTTTGATAGAGCGAGCAATTGGCAAGGCGGTTTTTTGGAGGAAAATATTTTGGTGTTTTTGGATTCAGTGGTGACTTACGATTTTGACACTCATTATGAGGGGGAATCTGCTTTTGGATTGTCTAAGGTGACGTTCACTCTGGTTCGTAACGAAAGTTTGAGTGTGGCTGGCGAGCCGGAGAGGATTTCCTCGAAAAATTTTGCTCGTGTTTTTGTGTCGGATAGAACGTTGCACGTGGAAAACAACACGGCGGTGTACACCGTCTATACGGCAGCGGGCAAACAGGTGTACAAGGGCCGCGAGGCGGAAATCCCTTTACCCGTTTCGGGTCTTTATGTGGTAGTCCTTCCAGAAAAGACGTGGAAAGTGCTTGCCTTGTAAGTAATGGAGAATGGCCAAAGAACTGGCTGTACATTGTACATGGGAGTCCTGTACAATTTTTGAGACTAAGGGAAAGATGCGGGCTTTGAATTCCTTGTTCAGGAGGGTATTCGTTGTGCCAACGGATAACACTTGGGTGCAGTCGTTCCGTTACGGGTTTGTGGGCGGAACTTTTTCAGAATGCCGGATGACGCCTATTGGAACTTGTCGGTTTTGAATTCCCGTCGTGCAAAATATATTGGATTGATTGATGATTACGGGTATGTGTATGTGGATAATGCCGATAAGCCATGTCAGTTTTGGGTTCGTTGTGTATTGACGTTTTGATTTTAAATTCTTGTAAATATGGAAACAAAAAAGATTTTTTCAGTTTTCTTTGGAGCTGTTCGGTTGTTGAAAATTCGACATCGGAAGTATTCCCATTGCTTTGCGGTTTTGTCGGTAATGCTTTGCTGCTGGGGTTTGTTTTCGGAGAGCCTTTTTGCTCAAATTAATGGAAAATGCGGAGACAATGCTACTTGGGCTTATGATTCGATTAACAAGCTTTTTCGGATTGAGGGGACGGGGGCGTTGTGGGAGGATATGGCTGATTGGAATATGTCGGCACTTTATGAGGGGAGCCATATTCAAAAGAAGAGTGGAGGAAAAGTGGTTGTGGCCGGTGTTGACATTGATAGGATTGAAGTGGGCAGGGGAATAAATTCGGTTGTTTGTGGGGAAAACCCGATTTGAGTGTGTACACTTTAGACCCGCCAAAGGTGGGTGAAGATGCTTTTGAGAATCTGAACTGTACTTTGCAGGTTCCATGCATGGGTGCGGCTATTTACAGGATTGCGGATGGATGGGATTATTTCGGGGACAATATTGTGGAGATTCCTCCGTACCGTTTAGTAGTGGAAAGCAATGATGATAAATACGGTAGCGTCCAAGTGACAACGCCCGCCACCTGTGAGTCGGATATCGTGACGGTTTCGGCGGTCCCCGCACCTCTATGCCATTTCGTCTGTTGGCGCGACCGTTCCGGGAACAAGCTTTCGGAGGCCAATCCCTACGTGTTCGCGCTTACTTCCGATTTGAGCTTGATTGCCGAATTCCGGTCCGATGCCGATACCGTGGTTTGGTATACGGTGGACTACGACCCGATGCCGGAAGGTGGTCGTGTGCGTGTAGAGTGCGAAGGCGTGGAGGTGCAACCAGGCGGACATTTGGAGTCGGGCAGTGTGCTGAGCTTGCAGGCCGAGGCGGATGCCGGTTACCGGTTCGCGGCTTGGTGGGACGGGGAGAGTGCACCGAGCCGGGAGTACTATCTGGATGCGGATTTGGAAATATCGGCCACGTTCACGCCCTTGGTGTCGAACGAGGGGTTAGACAAGGGATTGTGCCGGATTTGGCCCAACCCTGCGGACGGACGTTTCTATGTGGAACTTGGCAGGGATGCCTGCTTGGAAATCCTGTCTGCCCAGGGCGTAGTGGTTCGTCCGGCCATGGAGCTAGATGCGGGCTGTCACGAGGTAGACATGAGCGGTCAGGCGGCAGGCTTGTATTTCCTCCGGTTGACGGCATCGCAGGAGAGCCGGGTTTTCAAACTGCTCTTGCGATAGGGACATCTGCGGGGGAGCGCAGACCCGCCGGACTCTTGCGCAACAGGGGCTTGAGGGACGCGTTCAGGCGCAAGGGTCCGACCGGAAGTGCCGGGGAGACTTGGGATGCAAGGTGTCAAAGGTCCAGGGGCGGCATGGGGTATCGAGCAGGCGTATGGTCTTAGGAGCGGCTCCTGGGAATCAACCAAAGTTGCTTCCGCTCGGCCTCGGTGTAAAAGGCGTATGGTTTTAGGGATTTCTCCTGGGACCAGGGCTTCAGAAGCCATCCTACCGCCATCCTGGGCTTGCCGTTTGGTGTTGTTTTGCTGACGGTAAGTCCGATCCGAAAGGCAAAGCATGTTTCACGGTTTGCGGAATTTCCGGAAATTCCATGTAATGGACGCTCAATTCATAGAATTTGTTGGTTTTGTTTGAATTTGCACTTGTTTCCATGGCAGAGAGGGTGTGGTCGGAGAAGAATTTCGCGGCAACGCAGGCTCTGGATGGTGGCCAAAGACTTATAGTATGCTCTTTAATTCTGTTGCATTTGTTTTCTTGTTTTTCCCGGTGGTGTTCCTGCTTTATTCGGGCATCGACCGTTTGCGGTTCAAAAGGAAAAACGAAGTCCTGAATTTTTTGTTGGTAGCCTTTTCGTTGGTGTTTTATTGCTGGAGTGGAATCAAGCCGCTTTGGGGCTTGCTTGTGCTGATTGCTTGGAATTACGGGATGGGTCTTCTCTCGGTCTTGTTTTCCCCGAGGCAGGATGAACCGCGGGCATTCAAAGCCAAGAAGCTGGTTTTGATGACCGGCATTGTCGGGAACGTGGCGTTCTTCTTCTATTTCAAGCTGTTCAGTGCTTGCATTTCGTTGTTCAACGAACTTTTCCATACCGGTTTTTCCATCGATAAGATTGTTATCCCCATCGGTTTTTCGTTCATCCTTTTCCAGAGCATATCCTATTTGCTCGATATTTGGAACGGGAAGGTGAAACCCAACAGGAACCTTCTTGATTTTGCCTTGTATGTGGTGTTTTTCCCGAAACTGATGCAGGGACCCATCGTGAAATATCAGGATATGCAACCCTATCTCAAGAACCGCCATGCCGGTTTCCCGGATGTCGTGGCAGGGCTGGAACGTTTCATTGTCGGCTTGGCCAAGAAAGTCTTGCTGGCCGACACCTTGGGCGTGACGGTTTCTTCCATCTTTTCCCAGACATATGAAGGCATGGATCCGGCAACGGCTTGGCTGGGCAGCATCTTGTTCACGCTCCAGATTTATTTGGATTTTTCAGGTTATTCGGATATGGCCCTCGGTATTGCCCGTTGTTTTGGTTTCCGCTTCGCGGAGAATTTCGATTTCCCCTATTCCTCCACTTCGGTTTCGGAGTTTTGGCGGCGTTGGCATATCTCGCTCGGGGCTTGGTTCCGGGAATACTTGTATATTCCCTTGGGTGGAAACCGGAAGGGGAACGTCTATTTCAACCTTTTTGTCGTTTTCCTGGTCACGGGCTTGTGGCATGGTTCCACCTTGCCCTATATCCTCTGGGGAATTTGCCACGGTTTGTGTGTGATGATGGAGAAATTCTTGATGAAAAGAGGCTTGTATGAGAAAATACCGGTGTTCATCCGTTGGTTTTACGTAATGTTCGTGGTCAACCTCGGCTGGGTGGTTTTCCAAACTTCCACATGGGATATGTTCAAGGAATATGTGAAACGGATGCTGGGTGTCGGCTTCGATGCTTCCACGCTGAGCTTTTCGTTCCCCTATTTCCTTACACCCCGTGTGCTTGCCTTGGCAGGGCTTAGCATCCTGTTGATGGTCGTGCTGCGGGATGAACGCGTTCAGGGACGTTTGAGGGCATGGAACGAACGTTCCGCCGGTTTCGTCCTGTGCAAGTATGTTGTTTTGCTTGCCTTGTTCGCGGTTTCGGTCTTCGGCATCGTGTCGAATTCTTATGCTCCTTTTTTGTATTTCCAGTTTTAAGTAGTTTGAAGATGAAGAAGATACAAATAGCCTTCGTGTTGGTTGCGGCTTTGATGGTATGCCTTGTTTTGGCAGGAACCAATACGAAACCGGATGCCGTTTCCTATATCGATAACCGGAAATTGGCGGAATGGAACGGGAATGTGGATGCTTGGTTCAAAGACCGCGTGGGCTTCCGGGATGAAATGATTAATGCTTATACGGTTCTGAACGACAGGCTTTTCAATGAAATGGTCCATCCTACTTACCAGTATGGCGAAGACGGGTATGTTTTTTTCAAGATGAGCGAAGAACGGTACGATACGGTGTTTCTGGATTTGTTTTGCCGGTATCTTCGTGAGGTTCAGGACTATTGCGCGGAAAGGGGATGCCGTTTCCTGTATTGCCTGAACCCTTCCAAGACCACGGTGTACCAGGAGTTTTTGCCCGATGGCTATGAATACAAGGAACGTTTCCATTCCTTGATGGTGGAAAGGCTGGAACGCTACGGTGTGCATTACGTGGACAATGTGGTTTATTTGCAAGAAAGAGCGAAAGAAGGGCAGATTTTTAATCGTCAATACGATGCGGGGCATTGGAACGACCTCGGGGCTTTTTACGGTACGAACCATATGTTGGCCGAGGTGGCCAAGACGGAGCAAGGTGTCCGTTTGTTCGGCAAGGATGATTTTGAAATCGACTCCATCCTTGAGGAAAGCCTGCCTGTGTCCAAGTTTGAAATCAACGAAAGAGTGCCGGATTTTCGGTTGAAGGACACGAGTTTCAAAGCGATTACGAACGATTATCAAAGGGTTCGTTTGGCCCCGTCTACCTGGTTTTTTTCCGTGTGGCAGACCTCCCGTGACAGTCTTCCGGATGTCCTGTTTTTCCATGGCAGCTATTACAATTCCCGGTACAAGTTTTACCAGAACCGCTTCCATCAGGTGGCAGGGGTTCATAATTACCAGAATTTCTTGAATTTCGATTATTGGTTCAATCTTTTCCATCCGGATTATGTTCTTTTGGAAACGGCGGAATACGCCACCAATTCAGGATTTTTCAATATGGATGTGTTGAGAAAGAAGAGGTTGAACCATCCTTATCGCTGCGTGCGGGATTCCGCCCATGAGGAATGTCCCTTGGATTCGTTGCCGGATTTCAGGCTTGAACCCCAGTCTTCCTTGGTGGAATTGAGTTTCACGGTTCCGGACAGCACGGCCTTCGGCTATTTGTTGTGCGCGGGGCGTGAATACGACCTGGCGATACGGGATAGGCGGGCATCCGTGGTGCTACCGGGGAAGGAATTCGATCCGGTGGACAGTAAAGTGGCTTTGTTCCCGGAGCTGGAAAAGCGTCAAGGGGCTGGGTGTCTTCCGTAGGGTTGCCGTTGCTGTATGAACCGTAAAGGTAAAGAGCCTTTACGGGCAGCTGTTCTCGACTATTGCCTTCTATCGTTGTGCCAGTTCTATAGCTTGCTTTTTATCCATGCCCTTGTCCAAGCCGCTTTTCTCCGCAAGTCTTGACAAGTTATGAATCTTCAAAGGAAGTTCTTCCAGTATACTGCTCCATTTTCAGTATCTTCTCTATGGTCTGGTGATACATAAAAGCGACATAGAGGTAACGCTTGGTTTCGGACATGGCTTTTGCCGTATCAAATCGTTCCTGGAGCTTTGATGTCGTGCTAAGAAGCTGTTTGAAATTTCTTACAATCCTGAGAAGGCTGAATTTTCAGGGACCGGGTTCAGGATTTTGTTAGCCCATCGGGGGCTATTCCGAGTCTTGGTTGAGCGATGCTCGATAGCAACGAAGCAGATTGCTCATTATGACACACCGCCGTTTGCCTTTTTCTCGTCCGATAGCTGGGCTATCCTCCTTTGAAAAACGCCGCGCCATCCCGCGAAATCCCCTCCCGATGGCCTAAGCAAATAAATTTAAACAGCTTCTAAGTACAAATGTGAGAAATTCTTTGGAGAAAGGATTTCTTGCTTACCTTTGTAATTTGGAGAAGCCGTTGGGCGTTTTGCAGCAGACTTGGCTAGAATGTTTGTGGGGTTGGAGTGGTGGTTTAGGCACGCCTTGTGCAAGATACCCGCTCCGGACATGCCTTCCTTGTTTCCGAAAACTGGGATTGTGGTGCGGCTTTTTTCATGCAAAGGAAACATATATGCGTCTTCCTGCGATAGTGAACCGGCATAAATCCGTGGTGGAAAGTTTCTTTTCCTTGTCCGTCCTCAACGGGGTAGTCTTGTTGTTCCCTTTGCTGACTTTGCCCTATATCTTGCGGGTGGTGGGCCCGGCCAATTACGGGGTGTACGGTTTTATTTATATCTTGGTTCAATATGCTCTGATTCTCAATAATTACGGTTTCGATTTCTCGGCAACCAAGCAGGTTGCCCAGCATCGGGACGATAAGGTTTATGTGAATAAGGTGTACAACGCGGTTATCGCGTGCCGCTTTTTGCTGTTTTTGGCCGGCTTGTGTTTTTTCATGCTTCTTTCCTTGTGGCTGTTACCTTCAGCCTCACAACGCTGGATGCTGTTGGGTGGGTTGAGCCTGGTTCTGGGCAATACGTTTACGGCGGTATGGTTTTTCCAAGGGATGGAGAAGATGCGGTATCTGACAATAGTGAACGTTTTAGGAAAGACTTTGTTCCTTTTGTTAGTGTTCGTTGTGATTCGCAAGCCGGAACATTACGTATTGTTGCCCTTGTTGGATGGTTTGGGGTATGTGGCGGGTGGAATAACCAGCCTGCTGATTGCCCGGAATCGTTTCGGAATCCGGCTGGCTTGGCCGTCCTGGGCTGATATCCGCTCGCAATTCCGTTCCGGTGCCGCTATCTTCGGCTCCACTTTGGGGATGACCTTGTATCGTAAATCCAATATTTTCATCTTGAATTTCTTTGTGGGCGATGCCGCCTTAGGCATATATACGGCGGCGGAAAAGATTATCACGGGTTTCCAAGGAATCATATCCCCTGTTTCCCAGGCCTTGTTCCCGCATCTGGGCCGGAGCTTTGTCGGCAGGACGTATCGGGAAAATATCCAGACTTTGATCCGGGTTGCAAAATATCTTGTTCCTTTGTTGGCGGCGGCAACCTTGTTTGTTGTCTTGTTTGCGGACTGGCTCATCCGGTTGTTGTGCGGGGCGGAATTTATGGCGGCCAAAGAGCTGCTGATGGTGATGAGTCCGGTTTTGCTATTCGGCGGGATGAATTATTTGTTAGGGATTGTCGGCTTGGTCAACCTGGATAGGGGGCGTTCGTTCTTTGGAAGCGTGTTGCTGGCAGGAGCAACCAGCATTGCTTGGGTTCTGTTGATGGCTTCCCGCTTGGGGGCTTTGGCAGGGGCTTGGGCCATGACCTTGTCGGAATTCGTGTTGTTTCTCACCTGTCTTATTGTCTTGGTCGGGCTTTGGCGGAATCCGGACCGGAAACCATTGTTTTGACAAATCCGGCGATTTGCAGGGTTTTCTTACCTTTGACTTGAAGATTGGCTCGCCGAAGTCCCTCCGCCTCGGCTATATTCAAGCAAAGATACAGGCTTGATATGGCTCTCGGCTTAACCGGGGCTTTGGGATCTGCTCTCGACTTTCGTTATCGTTGAGTGCTTCGCATCGAAGATGGGATGCGTCTCGGCAATGCATGCTCGAGCAAGCTTTGCTTCTGCTCTCGACTTTCGCTATCTTTGACTGTCGTCGAAGATAGGATGTGTCTCGGCCATGCAAAACCGAGCAAGCTCCTTTTGCATGGCCGAGACTTTCACTATCTTTGCCTTTTATTCTCTAAACAAAGAGCTGTATGACGGCTATAATTATATTGAACTGGAACGGATACCAGGATACGATTGCCTGCTTGGAGTCGCTGATGGCAGTGGATAGGCAGGATTTCCTATGGATGGTGGTGGATAATGGATCTACTGACGATTCTATAGAGCAAATACAGGCTTTTCTGGAAAATCGGCAGATTCCCTTTGTCTTTTATAAGGAAGGCGATGATTTGACATCGGCATTGCAAGCGAGGAGGGGCGTGGTATATGCATTGAAAGAAAATTACGGGTTCGCGAAAGGAAATAATTTAGGGATAGAGCTGGTGGAACGTTCTGTCAAAGCGTTTGGGCCGGAAAGTTTTTTCCCGGAATATTACCTGTTGTTGAACAACGACACGGAAGTGGAACCGGATTTTCTTTCCAAGTTAGAGGATTTTGCCCGGAACCATCCGGAGTACGTGGCTTTGACACCGCAGATTCGTTACATGGAGCCGAATGATCTGGTATGGAACTGCGGCGGACGGTTGGTGTTTGGCTTGCGAATTTACAATTATGACAGAAAGCCTTGTGCCACCATCAAAGAGAAAGGTTATATTCCTATAAGCTTGATTACAGGTTGTGCTTTGTTTGCCCGGAGGGAACTTTTAGGCAATCCGGATGAAGGCTTGCGTGGATATGTTTGTCCCGACCCGGCGGCACTTCAACGCCCGCGTTTATTGACAGAACGTTTTTTCTTCGGGGAAGAGGATTTTGACTTTTCCTTGACTAGGCAGGCCAAGAGGGAGAAGATGGCCTGTGTCTTGGATTCTATCATATATCATAAATCTGGAGCGACTCGGAAAGATTTCAAATTGTCAGGGCATTATTACATGCATCATATCAATCGTTTCACAGATGTCCGCCAGCATTGGAATCCTGTGAAATTCCGGTTGTGGAGACAGGTGTATATGCCTTATATTGCATATGCTTTGCATGGTTATGGTGTTTCCTGGAAAGAAATTCGGCAATATTTGAAACGTTTATGGAAAGAGTCCACTATGATGGATGGCATGGATAGGGCTTGTTTCCTTAAATGGATTGGAGAAAAATAAGGAGGCTTTATGTCACGTTCTTTGGGAAAGAAGATTGCGTATGGCTTCACGATGCTCAAGGCTGAACTTTCGGGCAAGGTTGATTATTGGCATCTGCGGGAACGGCCTTTGTTGCCGGAAGAGGTTTCTCCGGAAATCTATTATTTAGACATGAAGGGGAAAGGGTTTTATCCTGGCGAAATGGAAAATGGTGTTCCGGTTTTCTATTTGGATGGGAAAATCCGTTGTTTTTTTCCGATAACCATTTTGAATTATGGTTTGGGTTTATTGAATCGCCTGCATGACGGGGAAGATGTGCAAGATGAGTTGGAAAAGGTATTAGTCTATATTATGGAACATCAGGACGAGGATGGGGCCTGGCGGTTTGAAGTTCCGGAGGGGACAATGCATGAAATGGCAGGGGGAAAGGTTTCTGGCATGACGCAAGGGCTGGCGATTTCGTTCTTGACGCGTTGTGTGGCTATCGGGGTATTGACCCGTGAGCGTGCAGAACCTCGCATTGAGGCAGCAAAAAAGAAGATGCTGTCTCAATCCTGTGTCTCTTATATCGATGGAGAACCTTTCATAGAGGAGTTCAATGTGCCGGGGGCTTCTATTCTGAATGGGTCTATTTTTGCTTTGCTGGGTTTGTATGATTATGAGAATTTTGTAGGCGAGAAAGAGGATTTTGCTATCTTTGAGGCTGCATTGCGGACACTCCTGCCTCGGTTCAGGTTTGGTTCGTGGAGTTATTATAATTTGCAGAAAACCTTATGTAGCAAGTTCTACCAGCAATTGCATGTGGACTTGATGACAGTCTTGGAACAGTTGACAGGTGAAGGAATATATTCTTCTTACCGGAGGATTTGGAAAAGAGGCTTGCGTTTCTCTTTTGTGTTCATATTGCTCAAAGCGGGACAGAAAGTATTCCAGATACGTAAATGGAGCATGAACGCCAGTTCTCATTCATGAATGTGGGTTCCGGCAGTTCACTTGATTGGGCATCGCATTTAAACGGGATAATGAAAAAACGGATATTGCTGCTGGGTTATTTAGGATTCAGGTCGAATCCGATGGACGGACAGACTATCAAGACCCGGCAGGTATATGAACTGATAAGGAAAAATATAGGAGACAAGGTGCATTTGAAGTACTTTGATACGGAAGATTTGCATTCTAATCCTTTCCGGATTTTTGTTTTGTTGTTCCGGCTTATGCGAACAAGTAAAGTGGTTTATATGCCGGCTCATAACAATTTGCGGCTCTTCTATCCGCCGTTGGTCTTTTTGTCCCGTCTTTTTCATTATGATATTTTATATGTATTGATAGGGGGATGGCTTCCTGTGTTCATAGAGAAATACCCCTATTTGTTGCCTTGTTTGCGAAAGACAAAATTTATTTTTCCGGAAAGTCCGCTTGTGACTGATTGTTTGCGTGAAAAATATGCTTTAGCCAATACGTGCACTTTCCCTAATTTCCGTTTCCGGACGGGCATAGAAAAGCCTGCGATGCGGAAGAATCCTTCTGCTTTCCGTTTGGTATTTATGTCACGAATAATGAAGATGAAGGGTATAGAAGTTGTCTTTGCATTGGCAGACAGGTTTTTGACAGAAAATGATAAGGGATGTTCTGTGGAAATTGATTTCTATGGAAAGGTGTATGCAGAAGATCAAGTATATTTTGATCAAGAAGTGGCAAGACTTGGCAATGTTCGGTATTTGGGGGGGCTTGATCCCGACCGGATAAATTCTGTTTTGCAAGAATATGATGCTTTGATATTGCCGACACGCTTTCCTACCGAATGTGTCCCGGGTGCGGTTGTCGATGCCTATATGGCAGGTATCCCTGTTTTGGTATCCAACTGGCTGTATGCTCGGGATTGTGTTGACGACGGGGAAACGGGTTTTATTGTACCGATAGGGAAAGGGGAAGTGGAATCTTATGAACGGCATGTTCGTTTTTGGATTTCGCATCCTGGGGAATTGGGCAGGATGAAAGAGGCAGCTTATGCCAAGTCGTTTACTTTGGGCGGGGATGAGCAGGCTTGGGGTATTTTGTCGCCTTTTCTGGATGAAGAGGTAGTACATGGTAGAACTGCTCGTTAAATTTGAAAAGAGTATGGGGTTTGGTCTGGCATTGTTTTTGTTTGCAGAGCTTTTTCTTTTTATATGGATTGACCATAAACAATGGAGGACATGGTATACTCCGTTCAACTTTTTGGCTATTCCGTATGCTCTTGTATTGTTGGTGACCTTACTCTCGGCGGGACATTTCGGCTTGGTGGATTTCTATTATCCCAGCTTGCTTCCATGGATTGTCGGTTTGCCCTTGTTTTTGCTGCCGAGTGTGGTTTTACGCCGATGTTTGCCAAAGAAAGCGGTATCTGCGGAGAGAACCGACCCGCCCCCTTCTTTATTGCCCAAGTTGGCAAGCGTGATTTCTTTTATTTGTTTCTTCTTCCTTTTGGTTAAATTGTTTCTTCTTATTAGAGATAGTGACGCGGTGTTTGGGAGTGAGGCGTTTGGTTTCTACTTTGCCGGGAAGAGTTGGTCGGGCCATCTGGCTGTTTTGGGAATGGCAATTATTGTGTTGCTTGTGCCATTTTTGGAGCTACCGTGGAAACAATATGGAAGGGAAAAGGTTTGGGGGGTGATAATCTGGTTGGTGTTGGGAGGATGGATGTTCTTTTTGTTTGTGAACCAGATAAAAGCATGGATAATTCTTCCGGTACTGGCGGGTTGTATAGTAAGGGGCTTTCAGGGCCGGTTAAAGCTGAGAATCGGGTGGGTTGTAGGTGGTTTTGCCGGATGCGTGGCCGTGTTTTTTTTGAGTTATTTGCTGATATATTATTCTGGAAACACTTTATTTCCAGAAGAGACTACATTGATTGGGCAAATAAGGGCTATTGCGGGCTTGTTTTTGCATTATGTTACTTCAGGTACAATGGGTTTGAGCATTGATATGCAGCAAGGGATTCTGGAACAACCGGATTTGAATTATATTTTAACCCCATTCTACAATATATGGTATGCTTGTACCGGGCAACCTTTGGTTTCTGGTTACAACCCGGAGTTTGTTTATTCAGGCATTAATTATACCAATGTGCGGACCATGTTCGGGACCTTGTACGTTTTTACCAATCCGTTTGTTTTTGCCCTTTTGGTGTTGTTGGGAAGTGTGATCTGTTACGCGATTTTTCTGTTGGCTGGAAAGAGATGGCTTTGGGCGAAGGCATTGTATGCTTGGGTCTGCACGGTACTTTTCATGGCTTGGTTCGATACCTATACGCAGTTGTTGACCACGTACGAGCTGCCTGTTTACCTTGTGCTGCTTTGTCTGTTGGTCTCTTTGGCGGAAAGATATAAATTTGCAGCGATGAAAGGGTTGTGAAATGGAGGTGTTGCCAGCTATCGTCCTGTATGCGGAAGTAATTCTTTTTTCCTTGGTGGATAGGAACCTGTGGAGGACTCTGTACACTCCCTTCAACATATTGGCTATTCCTTATTCCGTAGTATTGGCTCTCTGTTTGGCGATTGACGGGCATATGGGGTTCGGGGAATTTTATTATCCTAGTATATGGGTCTGGGTGGTCGGCCTTGCGGTGTTCTTCGTTCCGTCCTTTCTGCTGGGTATGTTGTACAATGCTGCGACTCGGGGCAATCCGGTTTCTTTGGGTGTCTATGAAACAGACCTCCGGACGTTGGAGAAGATAACCCAGGCAATGCTGGCGTTGTTTGCTGTGTGGATACTGTATTTGTTGTTGACATCCCCTTTTAAGCCGGGAAGCGATGATTTTGGGATAGCTGTGGCAGGAAGAGGTCTATTTGGGCATTTGTTTACCGTTTTGATGGCTTTGTGCATGCTCTGGATTATGTTGCTTGATAAGCAGCATAAAAGATATTGGTGGTATGTTTTAGGTTTTGTTGTCGTTGCCCTATTGTATTTGGTCAAGAGCTGGTTGATGGTGCCTTTGCTCGGTGGTATATTCTTGCGTTTGCTGACTAAACGAATGCATTTGCGTGTCAAGCTGGTTGCCGGCGTGGTGATTGGCGGTTTTGTTTTCTTCTTCTTGTCCTACTGGGTGACCATGTTCATGGCCCGGTGGGAATGGGGTATGCAGCGCTATGGACTGACTCGTTCGGAATATGCTGTGGAAACGGCACAATATATCCAGAAACATTTTGTCACATATCTTACGGCGGGTGTTTACGGCTTGAGTGAAGATATGAGCAGGGGGATTGTGGAAACGCAAGACCCAACGAAGATTTATACTTCTTTGATAAATGTCGCGCATTTATTTACGGGAGAGGAGATGGTATCCCCCATTAATGAGCATTATATTGTTACTACAAAATTGGACAATAATACGAATGTTCGAACATTGATGGGGTCGTTGTATATCTATTTGGGGGCAAGCCATGCGATAGCCTATTTGCTTGTTTTTTCGATTTTGGCACATCTATTGTTTTTTGCTGCCCGGCAACGTGAATCCTTGTTGGGTTTGGTGATTGTTGGATGGTTGTTAGGGAACTTGTTCATGGGTTGGTTTGAGTTTTATTTCCAGCATTTGAATTTCATCACGGTTCCGTTGTTCACTTTTGCCTTATGGGAGATTTGTTACTATGTCCGGCAACGGTTCCCGTCAAATGGATTGTTGCAGAAATAGGGAAGGAGAAGGAAGATGGCGCAATGGATGTGTTTTTTTGAGAAAAAAGATATGTACCGGGCAGATTCTTCAAGGACAAGGATTGCTTTCTTCAGAGGATTGTTCGTCTTCCTTCAATCGCTTGCAGTTGGCTTGTTGCTATTCTCATTCTGGCTTCCTTATGATATTTCCTATAATTTTTATTCTTATGTACTTGGTGTCAGCGTGGGCATATCGGTGGTTTATGCCTGTTTGCGCCCACGGCTGTCGTGGGAATGGTCGCAATCCAGACCTTTTCTTCCGATGGTCTTGTTGTATTTGCTGATGTGGTTGTCTGTGCTGTATTCGATGGATAAGGTGGAGGCTGTGCGGCGTTGTTGGTATTGTCTGTCGTTATTGCTTTATCCTGTGATATTTGTTGGGATGGGGCGGGATTTTTTTTCAGTTAAACGCTGCCGTTTGTGGGCTGTTGTCTTTGTGGCAAGTTGTTTTGTGGAGATTTTGTGCAGGACAGGGCTTTCTGTTTATTGTTTTTGCACGGTACCCGAGCTGGAACCGTATCGCCAAGTTGGCTTTGTGGCGGCTTTGAATGAGTTTCTGGGTTTTCAGAATATTTATCTTTCTTGGGCTGGATATAAGTTGGTGATGCATACGACTTTTGAGGCGATGGTTCTTAATTTTGCATTTGCATTGGTTGCTATGTCTTGGATAAGGAAGGATTCGATATTGCGTAGAAAAGGCTTGCGTTTGGGGGCATTGTTCTTTGAATTTTTGTCCGCGTTGACGCTATTGAGTAGCAATTCAAAGACCGGGCAAGTGATTTTCGGTTGTACTTTGTTGATTTTGTTTTTCCAAGCATTCAAGTATAAAAGGTATCGATTGGTAATAGGGGCAGGGGCTTTATTATGTTCTTTTTTGATTGTGCTTTTGCCTTATGCGGGGAAAGGATTGACTAGCCGGATGACACGTTCGCTTGAGGTTTTTGAGTCCTTCTTTTCAAAGCCTCAGGAAGAGGTGGTTAGTGACGGGTCTACTTTGCCTAGGATTTATTGTTGGCAGGTGGCTGCAAGAATGATTCGAGAACGCCCGCTTGCAGGCTATGGAATGGGTTTTTATTCTGATTTTAACAAAAAATTTGCTGAAATTTATGGAGATTACGGCAAGGTTTATAGCGATTCCCATAACCAATTTCTGAATACCATGCTTTCCAATGGTTTGTTGGGGCTGGCATTGTTCCTTTGGCTTTGGGTCTGCATGATTCGGTTGGCTTGGCAGGAGAAAAAGGTATTGGGCTGGATTTGGCTGCTGTCAGTATTTGGGCTCTGTATGGTTGATACCTTTTTCAATTCTTTGGTGTTCTTGTTTTATTTATGTGCGGGATATGGTTTGTTAAGCTTGAAAAGGTAAGCGTTTCTGAGACGCAAGGGTGGATCTTCGAAAGGGATGGCGGAACGAATGCGGGTCTGGAGATGGTATAATTTTGTACATTCGCGATGGTTTTGGGACATATCTGGAAAATTGCCTTGAATGACTGTTGGCATTGTCTGAAAGTGGAGTAGGCAAAGGTGGTTGTGAGACAGGCAATCTGGATGACCGAGATGGTTCGGGGCAGCAAGGTGAGATGTGTCCGGAGTCAAACTTATAGGAAAATCGTAAGGGGTTATGGCACTGAATTTGAAACAGAACCTTTCGCAAAAGTTGATGCAGCGGCTTTCACCGCAGCAGGTACAGCTGCTAAAGCTGATGCAAGTGACCACGATGGATTTGGAACAGCGGGTCAAGGAAGAGTTACAGAATAATCCGGCTTTAGAGGAAGGGGATGGCGGGAAACAACAAGACGAGGTTTCAATCAGTCAGCTGAAGGATGAGCCGGACGAGGTGCATTCAAACGATGATGACAGCGCGTCCGATGCCCGTTTGGATGCCATTTCCGAAGAAGGGGGCGGTGCACAGGAAGGCGACCAAGGGGATTTTGACGTGGCAGATTATGTGGATAGGGATAAGGACGATTATGCCTACAAGCTTAAGGCGGGCAATTACCGGGATCCGGACGATACTTACGAGAATCCGGTTCGTTTCAAGCAAGGTTTCCAGGAACAGTTGCGCAATGAGTTGGGCATGCTTCCATTGGATTCGACACAGAGACAAATAGGCGAAGTGATTATCGGCAATTTGGACGAAGATGGTTATTTGCAACGTTCGGTGGATGCGATGGTGAACGACATGGCTTTTACGTTGAATCTGATGGTGACTTCTGCGCAGGTGGAAGAGGTTTTGCAGATGATTCAAAAGATGGAGCCATGGGGCATTGGGGGCAAGGATTTGCGAGAGTGCTTGATGATACAGGTAAGGAACAGGTTGGACGAAGCCAAGACCGCCAAGGCGGACAAGGGGGAAATTGAAATCTTGCAGACGGCTTACCGGATTTTGGACAAATGCTTTGACGAGTTCGTGCATCGGCAATACGGGCGGTTGGCCGACCGGCTGGCAAAGGACAAGGACCGGTTGGGCAAGGCAATGGATCTGATTCGTTCTTTGAATCCTAAGCCGGGGCAAAGCGGGTTGGAATCGGCATCGCCAGAAGCTCCTACCTTGATACCGGATTTCTATTTGTCTAATGAAGACGGACAGCTGGTCTTGTCGTTGAATGCCAAGAACGACCCTGATTTGAAGGTGAGTCCGGCTTACGAGCAAATGCTGGAAGCGTATGACGCGCAGCAGAAAAGCGAGGCCGTACCGGATTTCAAGCAGGAAAGTGCTAAGCATCGAAAGACCCGTGAAGCTGCGCAGTTTGTGGTGCAGAAAATAGATTCGGCCCGATGGTTCATGGAAATGATCCGGCAGCGAAAGGCTACGATGATGCGGATCATGCAGGCGATTGTGGATTACCAGCACGATTATTTCTTGGATGGCGATGTTGCCAGATTGAGGCCCATGAGGCTGAAAGATATTGCAGAGAAAGTGGGTATGGATATTTCCACGGTGTCGCGGGTCATCAATAATAAATACATACAGACACATTTCGGAACTTATCTGGTTAAGGAGTTTTTCTCTCAGTCTACCGAGAAAGAGGACGGGGAAGCGATTTCTACCTCTCAAGTCAAGGCGGCTTTGCAGCATCTTGTGGATAATGAAGACAAGAAGGCCCCGTTGACAGATGATGTGATAGAAGCGGAATTGCGCAAGCAAGGTTTTGTAGTGGCGCGGCGGACGGTGGCCAAGTATCGGGAAGGTTTAGGCATTCCTGTGGCCCGGATGCGGAAGCAGTTGTGAATTTAAATTGCAGATAGTCATGCAACAAAGGAACAAGATAGCCACTGGATTGGTTTCAATGCCGGTATCTTGCAACAGACAGAAACCGGACGGGAAAAAGAAGGCATGGCGGATTTTCAAGATTTGCTTGCTGACTTTTTTTTCCTTGATTCTGTTTTTGAGTGGCATTGTGGCTTGTTTGGTCAATTTTGTTTTTACTCCTGAAAAAGTGACGCCGGTGGTGGAGAGGATTGCCAGCGATTATCTGGATGCCGAGGTGAAGATAGGCAGCGTGGAACTGACGTTTTTTTCCACTTATCCTCGTGTGGCTTTGGATGTGAAGGATGGCCTGGTGGTCTCACATGCCTTGAAGGATTCCTGTTTCGACAAGACCGATACGCTGATTGGTTTCAAGGATTGCCGGATCAAGGCGAACCTTGGGGCGTATCTGGCGCGCAAGCGGGTCGTGGTGCGCAATATCACGATAGACAGCGCCCGCATGTACTTGTTTACGGATAAGAACGGGGTTTCGAACTACGATATTTTCAAAAAGAGCAATGCCGGGGAAGGCGATTCCTTTCTGATGGCGGATTCGGTGGCCGGGGCGGATTCCGCAGCTTTGATAGCGGATTCCGTGCTTTCCGATACGGAGAATACGGCGAATGCCGATTCGGTGGCTTCTCCGCTCCTCCGGGGCATCCATGTCCGTTCCTTGATTTTGAATGATGCCTATGTCTATTTCGATGATCGGTCCAACCGAGTCTATGGCCGGGTGGAAGGCGCGGACTTGCGGGCACGCCTGAGCCTTTCCAAACCGGTGTCGCGCTTGAAATTGGATTTCAGCAACGACAATGTGCTTTTCTGGCAGGACAACGAGCTTTTGGTCAACAAGGTTTCGTTGGGCATCAAGACTAATCTGGATATCAACCGGGATTCCTTGGTTTGCCATTTGAACAAGGCGGTGGTGAAGGTGAACGATATCGGTTTCGCCGCTCGGGGCAACTTCCGCGTGGACACGGCACAGCACGGCATCGCGATGGATTTGGGCTTCGGCCTGAGGACGCCCTCGCTCAAGGATGTGCTTTCGATGATTCCGGAGTCCGTGCTGGCCAAGAACGATGTGGATGCCGAAGGAGAGGTCTCTCTGGGCGGCAAGCTGCACGGAATATACGGGAAGGGGAAGATGCCGGAGGCTTCGCTCAAGGTTCGTATCAAGAACGGTTCGGCGCACTACGCGGGGATGCCATACGGGATAGACACGCTGACGGCCGACTTCGATGCCTTTGTGGATATGAGCAAGCGCAAGGATTCCTATGCCGATTTGAAGATTTTCCGGCTCAAGGCGATGGATGTGGATGTGTTGGCCTCGTGCAAGGTGGAGCATCTGCTGACAGATCCGGTGGTGAGCCTGTCCACGAACACGAATGTGGACTTGTCGGTGCTACATAAGATTTTCCCCTTGCAGCCGGGCGTGGCGATGGGCGGGGTCCTGGATGCCGATTTGAAAGGGCATTTCAAGCTGGAGGATATCCGGAACGAGAATTACGGGAAGATTCAGATGAAGGGGACTCTGGGGCTGGATCGTATTTACTTGGATGATACGGCTAAGGATTTCTATTCCAAGGCCAATGCCACTTTCAAGTTCCAGGGAGACCGTTACCTTGGCGCCAATTTCACGATTCATAAGTTGTTGTGGAACGGGAAACATATAAAGGCGTATATGGATACCTTGCGGGTTCGCGCCTTGACGGTGCCGCCCAAGGATTCGGGGCATATTGCCTTGCTGACGGCGGACATCAAGTTCAAGAAAGTGTTTGCCAAGCTGGCCGATACCCTGTTTTTCTTCAATACGAATACCGAGGCCAAGGCCACCTTGAAGCCGCATCCCAAGAATCCCAAGCGGGCGTATGCTTTGTTCGATTTCGAGACGGATACGATTTATGCCCGCTCGGGGCAGGCGGAAGCCAAACTGCGCAAAGGGACGGTGCATGTGGATTTGACGCATCTGAAGGATTCCATCTGGTATCCGAAGGCCAATATGGATTTCCACCGGGCGGTGTTCGTTGTACCCGATTTCGCGCAGCCGTTGAGGTTCAACCGTTTGAAAGCCAAGATGGACGGAGGCAATGTGGATATTCAGCGAGCCAATCTCCGGATGGGGCGTTCGCAACTCACTATCAAAGGTTCGTTCAAGAAGCTGTTCAAGGTCTTTTACATGGGTGAGACTTTGAAGGCGGATATTACGCTGAAGTCGAAGATGCTGGACTGCAACCAGCTGATTAACTCGATTTCCAAGCCGGCGGATAGTTCCTTGCAGAACTTGAACGAGATGACGGCGGCGGAGGAAGCGGCGCAGGATGCCTTGGACGATGCCGTGGAGACGGCTTCCGTGCAGGATACCTTGATGGAGGATATCGCTTTGTTCTTGGTACCGGACAAGCTGGATCTGAAGCTGAAGCTGGATGCCAAGAAGGTGATTTACGACAAGATGGTGTTTGAGAATATCAAGGGGGATGCCGTGCTGCGGAATCGGGCGGTGAATTTGCGGGAATTGGATTTGGAGGCGATGGGGGCTTCGATGAAGCTGAGCATGGTGTATGCCACGCCCTCGCCCAAGCAGGCGGACGCTGGTTTCGACTTGGATATCCATGACATCCAGATTGAAAAGCTGATCGAGTTCATACCTTCTTTGGATTCGACATTGCCTATGTTGCGTTCGTTCCAAGGCACGGTGGACGTGCAGACGGAAATGTCAGCGCGTTTGGATCCCTCGATGACGATTATGCTGCCTTCACTGACGGCGGCTTTACGGCTGCATGGCGAGCAGTTGGTGCTGTTGGACGGGGAGACTTTTGCGGAGATTTCCAAGCTGTTGATGTTCAAGAACAAGGAGAGGAACATGATTGACAGTATCTCGGCAGTGGTAACGGTACAGGACGGGGAAGTGACGGTATACCCGTTCATGATAGAAATCGACCGTTACAAGGTGGCGGTTGGCGGGCATCAGGACCTGGCGATGAATTTCGATTACCATATCTCGGTTTTGAAGTCGCCGCTGCCGTTCCGTTTGGGGGTGAACGTGCGGGGCAATATGGACAAGATGAAGATCGGCTTGGGCAAGGTTTTGTACAAGGATTCGTTCACGCCGGCTGCTATCCGGGCGGTGGACAGTGCGCGTTTGGATTTGGGACGGCAGATTGTGGACCAGTTCGAGGGTTGGATGAACCGGGAAAGACGGGTTATCCGTCGGGTGGATTTCCCGGTGGTGCCTCGCGGGGAAGAATAGTTTTGTTGAGTTGTCAACACACTATGAACAGGCGTTGATAACTTAATTTATTGATTTGTATTGTATTGTTTGTTTTATTGGAAAATAGGGGTAGAAAATTTAGGACAATTCAAAAAACTTGCCTATCTTTGCGCCCCTGTTTGAGAAAATACTTAAAGATATGTACGCTATTGTTGATATAGCCGGTCAGCAGTTCAAGGTTGAGGAAAACCAGAAGGTTATCGTGAACCGGTTAGCAGCTAATGAAGGTGACAGTGTTGAGTTCAACAAGGTTCTGTTGAAGGACAACGACGGTCAGGTTGAAGTAGGCATGCCTACTTTGGAAGGTTCCAAGGTAACTGCGAAGGTTCTTGGTCATGTGAAAGGCGACAAGGTAATCATCTTCAAGAAGAAGAGAAGGAAAGGTTATCAGAAGCGCACGGGTTTCCGGGCTTCTTTGACCCAGATCCAGATTGAAAAGATCGCCTAATCTTGCGCGGGTTGCCGCCGGGAAGGTGGGCATCGCCACTAACGGAGTAATAACTTTTAAAGGAATAGAACAATGGCACATAAGAAAGGCGTCGGTAGTTCCGATAACGGCCGTGAGTCAGAAAGCAAACGCTTGGGTGTGAAACTTTTCGGTGGCCAAGTGGCTACTGCGGGCAATATTATTGTACGTCAACGGGGTACCAAGTACCATCCGGGACAGAATGTAGGTCTGGGCAAAGATCATACGCTCTTTGCTTTGGTTGACGGTGTGGTGACTTTCAAGCGCAACCGTCTGACCGGCCGTCCTTACGTTTCGGTTATTCCGGCCGAAAGCTAGGATTGACCTACGGGAATCAGCTCTTTTGCACTTTGGCTTTGTTTCCGGGTTGCTTGCGGTGGCGCGGGATGAAGCAAGGAAAAGAGGCGTTTCCATCTTGTATCGGCATCTGTTTTTAATGTTTTAGTTTTTGGAGGGTGTATCTCGCGATGCACCCTCTTTTTTTGTTATTAGCTTCGCTGCAGACTTGGTGGCTTGGATTTGTTTTTTGATTTCAATTTTGATGCGGTTGTCCTGGGATTCGCCGTAGGGTGCGCGTGAGTTCGCGCCGGGTCGTTTTGGGTTGTAGCCGACTTTTGCCTATGTTTGTAGTTCCTTTTTCAAATATGGGGGTATTATGAAAGCTGATTTGTTTCGCTGGGTTGGGCAATGCGGTGCGAGGTTCTTGATTTTGTCTTTTTGGGGGGGGTGTGCGTTGGCCTTTGGCTCGTTGCAGGCGCAGGAAGCGTCCCGATATATCGAGGTGGTCGGGACGGCCGAGATGGAGATTGTGCCTGACAGGATTCATTATATCATCGAGATTCGGGAATATTTTGCCGAGGAGTTCGACGGGCATTCCAAGCCGGAGGAGTATCGGACCAAGGTGCCGTTGAAGCAGATAGAGGGTGGCTTGCGGGAATCTTTGTCGTTGGCTGGCATTGTGGAGAGCGATATTCAGACGCAGGAAGTGGGCGATTACTGGCGTCAGGAAGGCCGGGATTTCTTGGTGTCCAAGCGTTTCGATATCACCTTGCATAATTTTCAGCAGATTGATGGGATTATCAGGCATCTGGATACGCGGGGCATCAACACGATGTATATCGGGGAATTGGAAAGCGACAGCATGGATGTATGTCATCGGCAGGGGAAGATTGCGGCTTTGAAAGCGGCCGAACGCAAGGCGGCGTATATGGTGGAGGCTTTGGGCAAGAAATTAGGCGGGGTGCTCCGTATTGTGGAAGAGGGTGGCACGGATGGCTACGGCTTGGCCAAGCGCAGCAATGTGATGCTTTCCGAGGCAGCGGGCTTCGATGGATTCCGCTCGATTACCAATACGTATTCCGTACTGGTTCGCTTTGCGATTGAGGAATAAAGCACGAACCTTTTTTGAGAGGAGAAATTGCCTTGCGCGTAATTTTAGAACTCTATAATTTTCTTTAGGCAGATTCCGTTTAATTCGGCCTTAGAGATACTTCTATTGCGGATTGCAGGTTTCTTGGCAAGAGACCTGCAACGGTTTTGCAAAAATAGGGATTTTTCTTGATAGTTAAAATTGTGTTTTTAATTCAATTTGATGGAATTTCTGTATTTTGTATTGATAATCATGGCTGATCTGTAAAGCCAGAAGCATTCAGGATATTATTCATTGACTTTTGTGAAAAAGCAGTTTTGTTATTGTGTTTTTCTTAACATATTGATTGTTTGTCAAATAAATACTTTTCATTGCAGGTCTCTTAGGAAGAAACCGGCAATGGACAATTGTTTATTAATTCAAAAAATCAAAACAAATGAGAAAACTGATTCTTTTTGCATTGGTGGCAATGCTTTGCAGCTCTTGTGCTGTGACTTACAAGACAAGGACGGCCAGAATGGCTACAGTTCCTGCTACTTTTTGGACGATTCCCAGTCTGGCGGATTTGGAGGTGAAGGAAGAAAAGGTCTCTGGGAACAGCGAAGGTGATGTGAACAGGAGAAAGTTTTTCTTGGGAAAGAAAGTTCAGGAAGACAATGCGATTGTCAAGGCGTTGCAGTCTTGTGGGGCGGATGTTCTGATTGAACCTCAGTTTGTTTACGAATACAAGAAAGCCCGTTTGCAGAAAGTGACGGTGACAGGATATCCCGGTTATTTCCGCAATTTCCGTGCTGTGCCTTATGAAGACATCAAGCCTAAGGATTGTGATAAGGAAGCAGTGCCGCAAGTAGTTATCTATAGTGCCGGTGAACAAAAATAAGCTGCCATGAAACGGATATTGCAGCTATTGGTTTGTGGCCTGGGAATAGGGCTTTTGTTTTCGTCCTGTTCCATGTTCAATTATACGACATATACGGCTAAGACCATGGGTATTGAAAACAGGATTGTCCAGATGCCAACCGTGGTCGATTTAGTCGTGGATTCCATGCGTCATGAAAAAGATACGGCATGGGAGAACATCCTTTTCAAGAAACACGCTTCGGTCAAGAAACAGATGGACTATTTGATTGCTTCTATTTTGGAAGAATCCGGGGCGGATGTTTTAGTTGAACCCAAGGCTTCTTTGGATGCCAAGGTGAGCTGGATACGTTCCAATTACAAGCTGAGCGTGACCGGTTACCCGGCTCATTATGTCAATTTCCGTCCTGCCACGATGGAGGATATGTTGCTTTTAGGCATGGACACATTGGATTGTCGTGGGGATTATCCGCAAGTTATCATCAACGGCGCGCCTGGTAATTGGTATGATAGTCGTTCGGTGAATCAACGCATGGAGGCGAAGGGAGATATTCGTAGGTCTTCTGTCAAAGGTGGAAATATGACTTCAGCTGTTTCTGCTCCCCAAAAGGAGAAGAAAGGCAATCCGAAGATTATGCGGAAAAAGTATGAGGGACGCTTTGAATTGCGGGAAGCTTTTTCGTTTACAGAAGTGTATGAGTATGGCGGTGGTTATCATAGTGTGGTTCCCGCAATGGCTTTTACTACTCATGGAGCGAATATTGGTAAAAAGAAGAATTTGTTCTTGGGGGGTGGCATGGGCTTTGGGGGGGATCTTTATGAGATGGACGGGGATTTGTTTCTGCCCTTTTACGTTGATGTACGGGGTAATTTTGGAAGTAGGAAATTTACACCGTTCTTGGAAGTGAAAGTCGGGCCGTCCGTTCAATGGGCTGATTATCTTATAGTGGCCGATGACGAATGGATGTATGGACCCAGAATGTCCATGTTCTATGAATTGTCTTTTGGTGTTTCCTTAGGGAAGCATTTTGATGTAGGGATAACCCATATGGGGTATGTCATGACTCAAAATGCCATTTGGGATTTGGGGCTGAAAGTTGGCGTTCGTTGGTAAACTGCCACGCGTGAGGCGTGTCCTTTGGGGTGCGTCTCATGTTGTTGTGCATGGGGTCGGTGGAGAATATATCCGGAAGCCGGATGCGTATTTTGTTTCCGACCCTTTTTATGGACACTTTGAAAGGGTGTAAACCAACTGTGTCGGGCTGGTTTATGCCCTTCTTTATCCGAGACAATCGGATTTTCCTCAATCAAAACAAGCAGAGCATTTCATCAACCCATTCACCGATGTTTGATACAGAACCTTGGTGTTGGAGGTTTTGAAAGAATTCCGTGTATCAAAAGTATATTTGCTAAGGGAATAGCTGAAAGAAGAAAAATATAAAGGGCATTGCCCATTCTTGCAGGGGAAACAAAATTCAAGGGGGAGGATTTTGGCTGCAATGTATGGGTAATGCCCTCTTGTTTTGTGGCTTCTGTGCCTTGTATCCGGCCTCCTATTCTTTCATGCAGCGGATGGAATAGGCATCGGCTTTGGCTGCGCTGCCCACAGGAGAGACGGTGATCATTTCGTTGCCGTTCTGGTCCTTGATGCTGAAAGAAAGGGCCGCCTGTGCGGTGCCGGTGGTGATGGCGTTGGGATAGGCGGCATTGCTCCAGTACGAGCCCCAAAGGCCGGATACGCTGCCCATCAGCATCGCGTACGAGCCATCGTAACGGGCAGCGGCCGGGAACCAGCTCGATACGTTCCGGGTAGAATCCAAATAGAACCACCAGCCGTTCAAGTAGTCTTCCAGGCCGATGCTTCCGTTCTCGTCCCGGTCTTCTACCTGGAAGTCCTCCAACGTCCAGCAATAACCTTCGTTGCGGGTAAAGAATGCGAAGGATTCCGGGTCGGGAAGCCGCCAGCCAGCCGGACTGGGGTCGAACATGGTCTTGCCGGTAAAGCCATCTTCTTGAGGTGCATTTCCCCAGAGTTTGTCGCTGCTTTCCGCGAGCCAGTCTCGGGAATGGGAAAACTGGGCCATGTTCGAAATGCAGGTGGTCGGGTTTTCAATGGCATATTGCAAGGTGTTGGCATCGAGCGAAGTATAGGAGGAATGCCCGATAACGACTTCTTGGCCGTCTAAGTCATAGACGGGAGCGGGCAGGGTGGATGTTGTGCCGGTTAGCGTGGGAGATCCCGGGAAAGGATCCTTGCGTCCCCATTGATAGAGAAGCCCGTAGCTTTGCGGGTTTTCCGGGTCGTCGGCAAGTGCTCCGAGGTTGATGTTCATGAATGTTTCTCCCTTCTGCGATTTCAGCTCCTGGATTTCGATGCCGGGATTCCAGATGTGCCAGCTCCAGAGGATGTGTCCGTCCGGGTCGGTGGCGGCAATGAGGGCGTTGCCGGCTGCACCGGACGAGTTGCGGAACACGATGTTCCCTTCTTGGAGGTAGAGGGTGTCGATGAATCCTTTCTGGCTTTGCCATAGCAGACGGGCGTCTGCGGGTCTGATGCTGGCTGGGATGTCGATACTGGCCACGGTTTTGCCGTTGCCTCGGATTTGGGCGTTGAAGCTGTAGAGGCCGGCCTGTTCGACAATATAGCAGTTGGCAGTTTCCGTGCCATCGAGGCGAACGGGATCCGGTCTTTTTTCTCCGGGTTTGTTGCAGGCGGAGACTAGCAGCAGGGTGACGCATACGAAGAGGGAAAGGATCCCATGCGGGAAAAAGGGTGTTTTCATGATTGATGAAAGGTTTGGGTTGAAGGTTGAAAATTTTGGTTTTGCTCCAGGATTCCTTGCCTTGTTGCCGGTGTGAGCAGGCCGATAGCAGGAACTATTGTTGGGGCGGCTGTTTTGCCCGGAATCCTTGCCCTTGTTGCCGGTGTGAGCAAAACCTGCGGGGCAAGGTTCGCTTGCAGCCAGTTTGTTAGGGCTATGGTGCCTGTGGCGACAACAATTTTGAAGATTCAAGGAGGGGGCGAAGATAGCAAATAAAATTGTTTTTAATTTCGCGCCTCGAATGGAGCTTTGAATTGCAAGAAGATGAAGAATCCTGATATTCCAAAGAGGTCGGCGGCCGTGGACTTTGAAGGTATGCCTATGGAAGGGATGCCTTCGTGCCATACGGGACAGCCGGACGTGATCGACCCTGACAGCCTGCCGATTACTGCGTGGTTGCCCATTTCCAAGAAGGAGATGGAGAAGCGTGGTTGGGAGCAGGCCGACATTATTCTGCTGAGCGGTGATGCCTATGTGGATCATCCTTCGTTCGGGATTGCGGTCATAGGGCGGTATTTGGAACAGGCTGGTTACAAGATGGCGATTTTGCCGCAGCCTAACTGGAAAGACGATCTCCGGGATTTCAAGAAATTGGGCCGGCCTCGTCTGTTCTTCGGCGTTTCGGCCGGGAGCATGGACTCGATGGTGAACCATTACACGGCGCGGAAGCGGCTCAGGAGCAACGATGCGTACACACCCGGCGGGCAGGCGGGGTTCAGGCCTGATTACCCGACGATTGTCTATTCTAAAATCCTCAAGGGAATTTATCCCGATGTGCCGGTGGTCATTGGTGGAATCGAGGCATCGATGCGGCGGGTGACGCATTATGATTATTGGCAGGATGGCTTGCGCCCGTCTTTTTTGGTGGAGAGCGGGGCGGATTTGTTGGTCTATGGGATGGGAGAAAAACCGGTTTTGGAAATAGCCCGGCGGATGGAGCGGGAGGAGGGGCTTGAGAAACGGGTCGAGGTTTGCCGTTCGGTACCCCAGGTTTCGTATGTGTGCAAAGATGTGCCGGAAGCGGGATTGTTTTGGAAGGAGAACGCCGGGGTTTTCGATAAAATTTGGGTTGGGCGGGGGAAGGAGAATGGTGTTGAGGGGGATTTGAGTGAAGCAGGCGACCCATCAGCCCCTTGGGTTCAAAAATATAAAGACATACATCTTCAGGCTCATGAGGAATGTTTGAAAGATAAAAAAGCGCAGGCGCGGAATTTCGCTTTGGTGGAGACAGCTTCCAATCAGATTTGCTGCGGACGGATTGTTCAAAGGGTTAGCACGGGCTATGTAGTGGTGAATCCGCCTTATCCGATTGAGTTGGATTGCCATGAAATCGACAAAGTATTCGACCTGCCTTATACTCGTTTGCCGCATCCTCGCTATAAGAATCGAGGGGAGATTCCCGCCTTTGTCATGATTCAAAATTCAATAAACCTGCACAGAGGCTGTTTTGGGGGCTGTTCCTTCTGTACGATTTCGGCACATCAAGGCAAGCAGGTGCAGAGTCGGAGCGAAGAATCCGTCTTGAATGAGATAAAGCAAGTGATGCGGATGCCCTATTTCAAGGGCAATCTGAGTGACTTGGGTGGGCCGAGCGCCAATATGTACGGAATGCATGGCAAAGATTTTCGTAAGTGTCTGGCTTGCAAGCGGCCTTCATGCATTCATCCTTCCATTTGTCCTAATCTGAATCATGACCATGGTCGTCTTTTGAATCTTTACAGGAAAGTGGCGGCTATGCCAGGTATCAAACATGCCTATATCGGGAGCGGAATCCGTTACGATATGATTGTTCCTTATCTGTTCTCGGGGTCCAAGAGCGGTGTGTCTTCCGGTCGGGGCGCTTCTTCCAACCATGTTCGCGAATATATAGAATGGGTGATTCGGCATGGGGTTTCCGGGCGTTTGAAAGTGGCGCCGGAGCATACGGAAAAGCCGGTTCTGGACAAGATGCGGAAGATGCCGTTCTCCCAGTTCGAGCAATTCAAGGCTTTCTTTGATGCTTATTGCCGGAAAATCGGCAAGAACCAGCAGTTGGTTCCCTATTTCATTTCGGCGCATCCGGGTTGCCGCTTGCAGGATATGAAGGAATTGGAACGCAAGACCCGGCATTTGGGCTATCATCTGGAGCAGGTGCAGCTCTTTACGCCCACGCCGATGACTTTGGCTACCGAGATGTATTATACCGGTCTGGACCCTTATACCTTGGATCCGGTCTATGTGGAACGCGATTCTGCTGCCCGCGACCGTCAGACTGCCTGCTTCTTTTGGTATAAAAAGTGAGTCTGCGGATTCGGTTTTGCAAATAAAGAAATTTTGTTGTATCTTTGCAGGCCTGTTTGGGAGCTTCGCTCTTGACAAGGGAAATGGTGCATGTAGCTCAGTTGGTCAGAGCATCGGATTGTGGTTCCGAGGGTCGTGGGTTCGAACCCCACCCTGCACCCCGAAGGCCGTGAGGAATCTCGCGGTCTTTTTTTTATCCTGTCCGGTAGGATTTGGCGTCCTCGCGGAACGTGCTTGGCAGAGGCTGTGGTGATTGGAAAGAAATTGCATGTATTGGTTGTCTGGGCAGATTCGACCTTGTGGCAGAGGTTTTGTCCGGATAAGCGGCGGTTGCTTGTTTTTGCTGTCCGTGATGCCGGTGCGAGCGAATCATTAAAAGGGAAACAGATGCATAATTCGCAAAAATTAAAGGAGATAACGGTTTTCATAGCCGATTATGCATCGGTCTTGCTCGGTTCGGGCGTGCATTGCACTCGTGTGATTCGCAATTCCAAGCGTATCTGCGAGTCTTTCGGCCTCGATATCAAGATGACCGTCTTTGCTTCCAGTATTATCTTGACGCTGATTGACCAGGAGGAGGATGAGATGTGTACCGAGGTGGTGGTCATTCCGCAGGTGCCGGTCAGCTTCGAGTTGAATGCCGAGCTGAGCGCCCTTAGTTGGCGGGCGCACGACAATCCTACCACGATTGGCGAACTGAGGGCTGAATACGAGGCTTTGTTGGCGCGGCCTCGTCTCAATTCCTGGGTCGTGACTTTCATGGTTTCCTTGGCCAATGCTTGTTTCTGCCGCCTGTTCGATGGTGATTTGGGGGCGATGGCGGTGGTTTTTGTGACTACGTTCATCGGTTTTCGTTTTTTGCGGTTTTTGAAGAAGAACAGGATAGATCACTTCTTGGCGGTTCTGCTCGTTTCGTTCGTCTCTTCCGCCTTGGCTTCGCTTTCGGTGTTCTTTGATTCGGTGGATGCCAATATTGCGGTGGCTACCAGCGTGTTGTTTATGGTGCCGGGCGTGCCGATGATTACGGGCGTGATCGATATATTGGAAAATCATACGTTGATTGGTTTCGCACGTCTGATGCGGGCGGTGCTGATTGTGCTTTGCCTTGCGGTAGGGTTGTCCATTTCGATGGTGATTTTCCAGAAAGGATTGCTATGATAGAAGAAACCTTGATTCGGGCTGTTTGCGCGGCGGTGGCTGCGATGGGGTTCGGGGCTGTTTCCAATCCTTCGCGCCGCTCTTTTCCTGTGATTGCGGTTCTGGCTGCGAGCGGTTATGCCTTGCGTTATGTCCTGATGCAAGGCGGGGGGCTGGATATTGCTACGGCGACCCTGCTGGCCTCCATGCTGATTGGTTTCGGCAGCCTTTGGTTGGGCAAGATGATCCATAGCCCGATGACCACATTGTACATTCCGGCCTTGCTGCCAATGGTGCCGGGAATGTATGCCTACAAGGCGGTTTTTTCGATAATCCTGTTCATGCAGAACCTGGGCGAACCGACCTTGGCATCGGTCTACCTGAATGATTTCTTCTTGAACGTGATTGTGACGGTGACGGTCATCCTCTGCATGACGGTGGGGGCATCCATGCCCATGTTCATGTTTTCCCGTAGGGCCATAACCTTGACCAGGAACCGGAAGAAGCATTGAAGGACAGAGCCTCTGAGGCCGGGTTTTCCGCGGGCGGCTTTCCTGCTCCGCAGGCCGAGGCTGTTTGCTTGGGCAACCTCCGGGCAAGGTATGGGATTGGTTTCGCGCGGCAGTGCATCGACACTGCCGGGGAATTTGACAATAAATTGTGCCAGATATGGAAGAATTTGAAGATAAAGGCGGTGTGGGCCGCACGGAATTGGAGAACTTGGGCGAGTTCGGCTTGATAGATCGTTTGACGCAGGATTTGCCGATACATAATCCTCAATCCACTTTGAAGGCGGTCGGGGACGATGCCGCGGTGCTGAAAGTGCCGGAAGGCCATGTGCAGTTGGTGTCTAAAGACTTGCTGATTGAGGGGATTCATTTCGATATGACTTATTGTCCTTTGAAGCATCTCGGTTACAAGGCTATTGCGGTGAATCTTTCGGATATCGCGGCCATGAACGCCAAGCCGTTGCAGGTCTTGGTGGGCATTGCCGTTTCCAACCGTTATTCGTTGGAGGCCTTGGAGGAACTTTACGCCGGGATGCGGCTTTGCTGCGACCGCTACGGCGTGGATCTGGTAGGAGGCGATACTACTTCGAGCGTGTCCGGGTTGTGCATTTCGGTCACGGTCTTGGGTTCGGCGTTGCCGGAAAGGGTCTGCTACCGGAGCGGCGCCAAGGAGAACGACTTGCTCTGCGTGTCCGGGGATTTGGGCGGCGCATACGCCGGATTGCTTCTGCTGGAGCGCGAGAAACGGGAGTTCCTGGCCAATCCAAATGTGCAGCCCGACTTCAAGGATTTTTCTTATGTGCTTGAACGCCAGTTGAAGCCGGAACCTCGTACCGACATCGTGGACTTGCTGGCTCGCTTGGATGTGAAGCCGACTTCGATGATTGACATTTCGGACGGACTGGCTTCGGAAATCCTGCATCTGAGCAAGGAGTCTTCCTGCGGCTGTATGTTGTACCAGAGCAAGATACCGGTTGATGCCGAGACTTGCAAGGCACTGGAGATTTTCAATATCCTGCCGGAGGTGGCAGCTTTGAGCGGCGGGGAGGATTACGAATTGCTGTTCACTATCTCGCAGAAGGATTACGAGAAAATCAAGGATGTGCCGGAAATCCGGATTATCGGCCATATGGTGGAAGCCGCGCAGGGCAATTACATGGTGCCGGAGAACGGGACGATGATTCCGTTGACCGCGCAGGGCTGGCAGGCTTTCAACAAGCGGTAGAGGTTGGGATAAGGCAGGCCAGTTTATCGGACTTGTTGGCTGGTGTATGAGAAATAAAGGACCAAGAGGGTGCTCCCAAAGCCGTTTTCCTTATAGATAAACCCTGTCAGAATGCGTCCTGCGGGGTCTCCCTCCCGAAGGTGGCGGTTTTGGGGTCGCCCTCGTGGCTTCCTGGGTCATTTTCCTAAGGTTTTGAGCATTTTGGAAATGCATCGCTTCTTCTGTTCCATGTTTGGATGGACGTAAAGATTGAGCGTGGTGGAAATGTTGGAGTGGCCCAGCAATACACTGACAGTTTTATAGTCGCATCCGGCTTCGATGCAACGGGTGGCGAAGCTGTGGCGCAGGCCATGGTATTTCAATTTTGGGATGCCGAGTTTCGCCATCAAGTTGTTGTAATAATTGCGGTAGGTGCGCGGCTCTGTGGGGCGTTCATCGTTGGTAAGCATATAGAAGTCTTCATTGACCACCTTTTTCAGCGGTTTAATCATGGCAAGCAGGTCTTTGCTCATGGGGATTTCCCGGCAGGAGTTCTTGGTCTTGGGCGTGTTGATGACAAGTTCTGTGTGTTTCTTCTCTCCCTCAATGATATAGATGCGTTCAATGGTGCGACTGACTGTTATCGTGCCGTCGGTAACATTGATGTCGCTCCATTTCAAAGCGCAAATTTCGCCGATGCGCAACCCTGTACTAAGGCTGATATAAATCCCTAGCCCGGTGAAGGTGAAATGGCTTTGAATGTAGTTTAGAATCTTTCTGTGATTGACGACAGACAGCACTTCCAGTTCCTTGTTTGCTGAGGTCGTGGGGTACTTTATATCCCATTCATAGTAAGTCATCCATTCTTTTTTTACTCCGAATTTCATTACCATTTTAAGGACAATCAGAATGTCCTTGACGGTTTTGACACTCAAGCCTTTTTCTATCTTTTGCAGGACAAAAGCCTGTACGGCCTGCTCTCGGAGCGACTGGCTTTCTCCGAAATGGGGCAGGATGTGATTTTCCAGTATCAGCACGTATGCTGCCATGGTGGATTGTTTTACATAAGGCCGCTTGTACTCTTTCCAAGCCGCTGCAATTTCTCTGATGGTCTTTGGTGTCATAATGTCATAAATTGAGTTGATTAAACATTGAGGAAAGGTAATTTTTTTATGTTCGACCACGAGGAACAAAAACTGAAACGTTCCGGCTTTGCGATTTCCGGAGTTTACGG
>CALUHO010000005.1 GCA_944320465.1 uncultured Bacteroidales bacterium
TCCTTTGAAAAACGCGGCAAAATCCCTCGAAATTTCCTCCCGATGCCTCAAACAAATAAATTTAAACAGCTTCTTAATTGGTTTTGGGTCCAGCGGGTGAATCTTTCGACGCACCCGCTTTTTACAAAATAATTTGGTTTATATTATAAACTTATTTATATTTGCATCGTCAAACAGGGAGAATGCCGCACGCATTGCCCTGCTAGGCATCGCCCTCTAAGCAAGTCTCCGGCCAAGATTTGCGACCCGGGATGGGGCGGCAAAACGGATTCTAAAACTCGTAAAAAGAAAGAAAATGGAAAGCAACGAATTATCTCCCGAAAAAAGCCTGCAACTGATCAGCGACATGATTAGCAAAAGCCGGACAGAACTTTCAAAGACCACCGGAAAACCATTCCTCATCTGGGGATTCTGCGTCCTGGCCACCTCCTTGTTGGTCTGGATTACCTGGTCGCAAACCGGAAACCCGAAATGGAACCTCCTCTGGTATGCCATGATCGTGGCCGGCGGAGGCCTCAGCCTCCTGCTCCAGCGCAAAAGGAGCAAACGAGGGGAAAAAAGAACGGCACGGACTTTCATCGGCTCGGCAATCGACACTACCTGGATTCTCTTCGGCTGCATCAGCTGCAGCGTAGCGGTCATCAACATTTTCGTGGCGATACCCGTCCTGCTCTATATCCTGCTGCTGATGGGGTTCGCTACCGCCTTGACCGGATCGCTGCTCAAAAGGCCGGCCATCATCGCCTGCGGGGTGGCCAGCATCCTAGTCTGCATCCCCTTGGGTGCCGGTTTCTGGAACATGGGGCCCGACAGCACCCTAGCCATGAGCCTTTCGGCCTTGATCAGCCTAGTCATTCCGGGCTTTATCCTCAACGGCAAATCTTCAAAAACACCACAAAATGTTTAAGAAACTCGACCCTCTGCTGCATTCGGAACTGCGCCTGGCCGTCATGTCCGTGCTCCTCGGGTTGAAGGATGCCGATTTCAACTACATCAAGGAACAGACCCAGGCCACGGCGGGCAACCTGAGCGTGCAGCTCGACAAACTGGCCCAAGCCGGATACATCTCGGTAGAAAAAGGCTTTGAAGGCAAAAGGCCCAAGACCACTTGCCGGATCACGCCTGCGGGCATCCAAGCCTTTGAAAACTATGTGGAAAGCCTGAAGGACTACATAAAACGCTAAGCAGGAAACGTTCTCTACAGGATTTCTCTATAACCCTTGCCGGGCGCAAGCTCCGGCAAGGGCTTTCTTTTCAGTACGCCCCGTAGGGCAGCAAACTGCTTCACATTAATTTCACCAGCCAAGGGGGACCTTTGCCACATTTTCTTCTACTTTTGCGGAGTTTCCGGATAGCCGCTCCTCTCCTGTCAGAAGGACGTATCCCGGTCACGCATGTTCCTGACCAACAGATGATGGAAGTCGGTTGCAGAATAAAAAATGCATCTGCGGAAATTAACGAATCCGGGGTCTTCCCCGCCTGCAAAAAGATTCATCCTCACCTTGCCATGAACGCGCCCCAAAGAAAAACACACCATATTATACATAGAAAATGAAAAGACTTCGTATTTGGCTTCTTCTGGCTGGGACAATCCTGGCTTCAATGAGCCTTAAATCACAGGAAATCAAGAATGTGATTGTAATGATACCCGACGGATGCAGCACCGAATGGCTGGCCTTCGGCCGATGGATGAACCAAGGGCTGCCCCTGCATCTGGACGCGCAAATCCGAGGACTGGTTCGTACCTATTGTTCAGACAGCCCTATCGGGGATTCCGCTCCGACCGGTAGCACCTACGCCACCGGGCATCGTTCCCGCGATGGTTACGTAGCCACCTACCCTGACCGCAGCATGGATGAACTCGGCCGCCGCTTCGCTACCGACTCGGCCATGGCTTTCCGTCCGATGTTCACGATCATGGAAGCCGCCAAGAGGAAAGGCTTGAAGACGGGCGAGGTCTTTACCTGCTACTTCACCCACGCCACACCAGCCGACTTCCTAGCCCATACGCCCGACCGAGACCAATACACCCGCATCTGCCGGCAAATGGTCTGCCAAGCCCCCGACCTGATGTTGGGCGGAGGCAGCTTCTATATAGACTCGGCGCTCAACTTGGCCGGTTTCGATGCCTTATCGGAGATGGAAGCGAAAGGAATCGCTTATGTCAAGGATTTTTCGAGCGTGAAAATGGCCGACCGCCAAGGGGCAAGCAAAATCTGGGGATTGTTCGCGCCTCAGGACATGGCTTTTGAAATAGACCGCCCGGAAGACCAGCCGTCGATAGCCGAGATGACCCGCTTCGCGCTCGATTTCCTGTCCCGTTCCGACAGCGGATTCCTACTGATGGTGGAAGGCAGCAAAATCGACTGGGGCGCCCACGATAACGATATCCCAGCCAGCGTACACGATTTCCTGGCTTTCGACAAGGCTGTCGGCGTGGCGATAGACTTTGCCCGGCAGGACGGGCAGACTCTAGTCATGGTGATGCCCGACCACCAGACCGGAGGACCTACCATCGGCAATTACCGCAGCAGCGACATCTATGCCGAAATCAGCGTGGAAGACATCTTCGGCAAGCTGATCCGTCATGAAAAAAGCGTGGAACAGGCCTGCCGGGAAATCCTGGACGACAGCCGCTGGACAGATGGTAGCTTGGAAGTCCGCAAAGGGCTGATCCGCGAATCTTTGGAATCGGACTTCTTCCTCAGCAAGATCCCCGATGAAACCTTGGACAGCATAGTGTCTTGCTTCGAAAAGGAAGGCTTCAGCGATGAAAGCACCCGGGTTTTGAGCGCGGAAATCAACCGCCAGTCTTATATCGGATGGACGACCCACGGCCATCATGGCGGGGATGTGTTCTTTGCCACCTACCATCCCGATGAAAGCCGCTGCCTCCGGGGCGTAATCGACAACGAGGAAATAGCGCCGTACATCTGCCAGGAAGCCGGATTAGGAAACTTGGACTCTTTGTCGCTGCAATATTACCGGCCTATCGGAGAGGTCTTTCCGGATGCCGATATCAGAATAAAGGGGGGGGATGCTTCCAAACCGGAGATGGATCCGGAATATGCCGATGTCCGAATCAAAGGCAAGACCCGGCGAATCCGCCTCTTCCCTAACCGGGACTACTGCGAAGTAAACGGCAAACGATGCCCGCTGCCGGGAATCTGCATCTACAATGGGGTGGATTTCTATTTGCCGGAAGCGGGACTCTGGCTGGAATAGCACGCTGGCAATACTTTGCCTGTTTTCAAAGGCGGTATGTCATAATGAGCAATCTGCTTCGTTGCTTTGGTTTCACCGAAAACAGGCTGCACCTCGGCCAAAAGCAGTGCAAGTCGAAGGCAGAGACAAAACTCGTTTTGGCTATGCTGAGACGTAGCCTGCGTTCGCTGGAAAGCAAACTCAAACCTATCGGTTTGGTTCGGCTCTCGGTTTGCACTGTTTTTCGAGTCTCGAACTCAGTCACGAACCGCAGAGCAAGCCGAACGCAGAATCAAACGGAGTTTGAATTATGCTGAGGCGAAGCCTGCGCTCGCTGCGGAGCAGCAACAGTACGCTCCTTCGTTCTCGCTCTCAGCGCCTTGCATCTTACTCACTCTGACACGCCGCCTAAGATTTATCCCAAATCGGTCATTAGACTTTGGGGAGATTGCCCGCTTGTGTCATGCAGCATGCTTCTCGCCTAGCCGAAGGCGTAGCGGGCTACGTCGAGGCGTAGCGAGAAACAGGATGCGGACAGAGGCGGGCAAGATGCCCGAAAGCCTCATTTTCCTAACCGAAAACAGCCCCGGCGTGTCTAATGACCGATTTGGGTTTATTTCAAATCCCTATTTTGATACACCCTCTTTGAAAATTTTTGAAGGAATTTTTGAGCAAAATTTTTGTTTTTCCAAAAAAGCGTGTACTTTTGCACCCCTGTTAAGCCCAGGTGGCGGAATTGGTAGACGCGCCACTTTGAGGGGGTGGTGTCGGTTTCGACGTGCAAGTTCGAGTCTTGTTCTGGGCACAACAGCAGGCTTCGCCCAAATGGCGGAATTGGTAGACGCGCTAGTTTCAGGGACTAGTCTCAGCAATGAGGTGCAGGTTCGAGTCCTGTTTTGGGCACAAAGAAAGCCCCTTGAATCGTCAGATTCGAGGGGCTTTTTGCTATCCAAACAAAATCCAACATACATCCGTCTTTACTTGCCAGATGCCCCGTTACGTCCCTTCTGCAACTTGCAAAAGCAGTCTCTTCCGATGGAAAAGTTGTCCTGACCAAATTCATTCCAAATCGGTCATTAGACTTTTGGGAGATTGCTTCTCACCTAGCCGAAGGCGTAGCGGCCACGTCGAAGCGTAGCGAGGAGCAAGAAGCGAACAAGATGCCCAAAAGCATCATCCTCGGAGCTGGAAACGAACTCGGCGAGTCTAATGATCGATTTGGGTTTACAAAACCATCCTCAATAAAAACTTTCCATATAATCTATTTTTTTATTACTTTCGCGCTCTCAAAAACGCTTTCTCCTTGAAAAGGGACGGACGTTTGCAAGAAAAGCAAAAATACATTGCAGTACAAATAAAAGATTAGCATTCAATACCATGGCAGTAAAAGAGGAAAAAGGCGAACAAGTTGTCGAGAACGTAGAAGTTGCCCTTGAAAAGACTGGCGATTTCTTTGAAAAGCACAAATCCATAATCATCACGGTAGTAGCCATCATCGTCTTGCTGGTTATCGGCTATTTCGGCTATAAGTACTTGTACCTGGCACCTAAGGAAAAGAACGCAGCCAAGGAAATGTTTTATGCGCAGCGCTACTTTGAAATGGATTCAACAGAAAACGCGCTGAATGGAAATGGCCAACATCTGGGATTCCTCGAAATTGCCGACACTTACGGATCCACCAAAAGCGGGAAACTGGCGCATTATTACAGTGGACTGATTTACCTGCATCAAGGTAATTTCCAAGAAGCTGTAAACCACATAGAGAAATTCACCTCGAAAGATCCCGTGCTTTACATTCTCTCCCGCCAAGCATTGGGGGATGCATATTGGGAATTAGGGCAAACAGACAAAGCCTTGGCCGCTTACAAGCAAGGAGCTGAAAAATACAGCAACGATATCCTGACGCCAAGTATCATGAACCGCATGGTTTCCCTGTATGAAAGCATGCAGCAATACGACATGGCAGTGAATGTCTGCCACGAGCTGCGCAATCGCTACCCAATGTCAAACGAAGCGCGGAACATGGACATGCAGATTGCCCGCTTGCAAGCCAAAGCCGGTAAATAACCTGTCCGATTCATATTGTCGGGGATAATCCGGACTGCCTTGCAGCTGGGTTCTCCCCGTTTTTTTTATAAAAAACCTCCGCATAACAACACAGCCAATGGCAGTCTTAGCCTCGGCATGCGGACTGTCGAATGGCAATCGATATCCGCCGATTGCCCGAATTCAAAAAAGAATAAAAATATGTCAACAAAAGACCGAGCCTTAGACCCCCAGCCCCATCTTCCCGTGGATGACGGCTATCCTGATTACGGACATCGCTTTGCCGTCATCTATGCAGAATGGAACCAAGAAATCACCCATGCTCTCCGAGACGGCTGCGTAACGACCCTGACACGTCAAAAGGTTCACTCGAACCGCATCAAACTCGTCCCCGTCCCCGGCAGTTTCGAACTCTCTTGCGCAGCAGCCGAATTCGCCTCCCGAAAAGAAATCGATGCCGTAATCTGCTTAGGATGTGTAATCCAAGGTGAAACCCGGCATTTCGACTTCATCTGCCAAGCGGTAGCCAACGGCTTGACCGAAGTGGGCATCCGTTACAGAAAACCCGTCATTTTCGGCGTGCTGACTACCAATACCAAGGAGCAGGCACTGGCCCGAGCCGGCGGGGAATTGGGCAACAAGGGAAGCGAGGCCGCCGAAGCCGCCTTGCTGATGATAGAAGCCTTGAAAACATCGTCTTTTGGCAGATAGCCTCCCTATGTGTCTTATGGCCATCATAGGATCCGATCAGCACCGATACGCCTCAAAACCTACAAAAAGGAAGCAGCATGTCTGAAAGAATCGTATTCATGGGTACACCGGAATTCGCCTCCGGCTGCCTGAAAGCCTTGGTTGAAGCCAAAATGAACGTAGTGGCGGTAGTCACGATGCCCGACAAGCCCATCGGGCGAGGACATAAAATGGGCATGTCCGAGGTCAAAAAGACCGCCTTGGATTTACGATTGCCCCTAATGCAGCCTCAAAATCTCAAAGACCCTGATTTCCTTCAGGAACTCCGTTCCTACGAAGCTGACCTGCAAATAGTAGTCGCTTTCCGGATGCTTCCCGAAGCCGTCTGGGCAATGCCTCGCCTGGGAACCTTCAACCTCCATGCATCGCTGCTTCCAAAATACCGAGGCGCCGCTCCCATCCAGCGGGCTATCTGGAACGGAGAAACCGAAAGTGGAGTCACTACCTTCCTTTTGGACAAAGACATGGATACCGGAGCTATTCTTTATCAGGAGAAAATCATTTTGGATTCGGAAGAGACCGCCGGCACCCTGCACGACCGCTTGCTGGCTATCGGTGCGCCCTTGGTGGTCAAGACAGCCAAAGCCTTGTTTGACGGTTCTGTCCAAGCTATCCCGCAACCCATAATGAATGGCCCTATCCCTGATGCACCCAAAATTTTCAAGAAAGACTGCATATTGGATTTCAGCCAACCGGCATACCTCCTGCACCGCCAAGTCAAAGCCCTAAGTCCTTATCCGGCCGCAATCACTTATTTGCACAATGCCCGAACAGGCGAAACAATCCCCGTCAAAGTACTTGAGAGCCGGATTTCAACCGATTTTCCAAAAAGTTATGAACAGGGAAGCTTGATCTCTGATGGAAAACATTTTTTTGGCATGGCTTGCAGCGACGCCAGTATTCTTTACCTTGAAAAAATACAACTCCCTGGGAAAAAGGCACTTACAATAAAAGACTTTCTAAGAGGCTTCAGGCCGGAAAATCCTAACAGCCTCTCTTTTAGTAAGGTTATGAACAATTAGAACGAGAACTATCACATTATAAAGCATTTTCCCTCTTTGGCATTTTGCGCAACTGTCTTACATTTGTGCTGTTAGTCATCTAATTGTTTAACACCTAAAAACAAAAAAAATGAACAAAACTGAATTAATCGATGCCGTTGCAAAGAAAGCCGGCATTTCCAAAGCTGACACAAAGAAAGCCATTGAAGCTTACATGGCAGTAACCGGAGATGCCTTGAAGAAAGGCGACAAAATCGCTATTGTTGGTTTCGGTACTTTCAGCGTTCAGAAACGTGCTGCCCGCAACGGCCATAACCCGCGTACAGGCAAGAGCATCAAGATTGCAGCCAAGAAGGTTGTTAAATTCAAAGCCGGTGCCACTTTAGCCAAAAAAGTGAAGTAACCCGCCATGTTTTGAAGGTTACACCCCGATTCAGGAATTGAACCGGGGTGTTTTTTTAAGAATCGCGTTATCTTCAGCTTTGCTGAAGATAACGCGATTCTACCGCCATCAAAAGCTTTGCCAAAGTTTTTTATCCAACCAGCACAATAACCGAAATTTATTTGTTAAGTTTGTAGAAATTCTATCGAGCCAAACAAGGCTTTTCATTAAAAACCATCATTATGACTGAGACAAAATCGAAAGGCATAAGAAGAATGGATTGGACTCCCATCCGAGTCTTAAGCATTGCAGGATCTGATAGCGGCGGAGGTGCCGGACTACAGGCCGATATCAAAACCATTTCTGCCTTGGGTGGATATGCAGCAACCGCCGTTACCGCTATAACCGTCCAGAACACTATCGGCGTGCAGAAGGTATACCCTGTCGATGCACAAACCATTTGCGAGCAAGTAGAAGCCGTATGCCAAGACATAAAGCCGCAAGCCGTCAAAATCGGCATGTTACCATCTCCTGAAGCAGCAGAGCCTTTGGCCTCTATCCTCCAGAAATACAAATGCACGAATATCGTCCTCGACCCTGTCATGATTTCTACTTCGGGCCATGTCCTGACAGAGGCATCTGCCATGGACAATATCATAAAATACCTGTTTCCCTTAGCTTCCCTCATAACGCCCAATTTAGCGGAAATCAAAGCATTAGTTGGATTCGATGCTAACCACATCGGAAAATACCGCTCAGCTGCCATGAAAATAATGGAATGGGGCCCCAAGGCCGTTTTAATCAAGGGCGGCCATGCAAGCACATCCTATGCCAAAGACATCCTTATCACTTCTCCGAAGTCGAAACCTCTTTGTTATTCAACCGGATTTGTCAAATCCAACAACCTTCATGGAACAGGATGCACGCTTTCAGCCGCGATTGCATTCTTCCTTGCTTCAGGTCTGGCTATTTCCCAATCCGTATATAAGGCAAAAGAATACACTTATGCCGCTATACAGAATGCCCGACGCATGAAATTAGGCAATGGACATGGTCCTGTCAATCATTCTTTCAATCCTGTAGCCACGATTCGAATCAAAAAATAACCTTATGACCATTTTCTTCAATAATACCCCTATTTCCGTCGAACAGGATGCCACCATAGAAAAGATTCTTCAAGCAAAGGGTCTCCGCAAGCCCGAAGGCATTGCTGTTGCCCTTAATTCAAAGGTGGTCCCCAAAGAAGAGTGGAGCAAGACGACACTCCAACCAAATGACATGCTCCTGATCATCGGAGCCTATTACGGAGGATAACCGACCAACAGGAGCTGGCTAAAAAATTCGAACGTACAAAAAAGGCGATGTGTCATAATGAGCAATCTGCTTCGTTGCTTTGGCTTCACCGAAAACAAGCTGCACCTCGGCCAAAAGCAGTGCAAGGCGGTGTGTCCTAATGAGCAATCTGCTTCGTTGCTATCGAGTCTCGAACTCAGTCACGTACTTCAGTACGCTCCTTCGTTCTCGCTCTCAGCACCTTGCATCTTACTCACTCTGACACACCGCCTGAGATTTATTCAAATCCCTATTCTGATACACCTCTTCGTACAGAAAGGACTTATTAGCCAGTTCACCTCCGTACCGCAATGTGCAAAGCTCGTTAGAGTTTCACCACTTTCAGTATTTCAACCTTCTCTCCTGCCGTTATCCTGAAAAAATAAAGACCGTCTTCCAAAGCAGACAAATCCAATTCATTCAGGCCTGCGGCTATTTCCCTGCGTACCAGTATCCGGCCTGAAGCATTGCAAACTGCAAGCTGTGCCGGCACATCCGAAGAAAGACGATATTGTCCATTTACGGAAGGGTTCGGGCTGATGCGGAACAAAGAAGCCTGAACAGGTTCATTCGCCACTTCCCTTATCTCGAACGAATCAATGACGATATTGGACACCCCGCCTGCATACAACGATTGCAAACCAGCCTGATGTTCTCCCAAAGGCAAGCCTTCAAACACATACTGCAACACATCCGAATCCACGGTATCCACCACGGCTTCATCCAAGTATACAACATAATTTTCAGGAGAAACGCTCGTCCCCAAACGAGGATCGCATTCATACCACAGCATGGTCATCGTGTTCCCATTCACACGGCAAACCCGAATATAAGGATCAAGTATGATTTGATTCATCTTGACGACAATAGTCGTATCCCGCTGCAATTTCAATCCAAGGACATGCGTCGTATCGAATTCCCGCGTGGAGAAATGCAAATCGTACGTGCCATATAACAGTTCCAGCTCTCCTCCATCCGGATTCACGTTCACGTTGTCATAAAGATGCCCGTTCCTATAGATATCCAACGCGATGCGACGATTGTCTATAGGACAATCCATCTCGATTGTCAAGGTAGCCGCAACGGCTCTCAGTCCATACATCCCATCCTGGACAGTCAAAGGTATATAGCAGACATCGCTCGTCCCCGAGCAACTGGAATTCATCTTGTTCCAAACAGAACCTTCCAGATTGGAACGGCAAACCAACCACAATTCATAATCACCATCCTCTATATCAGAAAGATTGACTTGCAAATCCCGACCCAAGGAAGCCGAAGCGTATTTTTCCACCTGAAAAGCAGCTTCATCCGATACAATCGCTACAAAACCGGTATCCTGAAACAAGCCCAAAGCGATATTCCCATCAAAAGCGGCCATTGTATAATTCCGAATTGAATTCACCGATACGGAAAATGGCCTCGAAGCCACATACATTGTATCTTCTTCCAAATCATTCGACCGAATCTGGCTATTAGAAAACAAGAAATACCCATCTTCTGAAGCCATTCCTTGCGGAACCATATTCTGGAAAACAGATTGGTAGCTGCTATAACCTCCTCCCGAACCAGCCCCGATTCCTCGATTATCAGGATTCATCACGCTGACAAGGAAATAGCCATCAGAGGCTCCACCCCAACCCCAATTGATATGAAAATAACCCGCATCGGTATATCCATCGCAAAGGAAAGCATGACCGCCACCCTTGCTTTGCCCTTGATAATACAGCGGCTGGCTATTGTCCAAATTATATTTCAACATTGCCTCCCAGTCTTCCTGGGTAGCATAGTCGCTCCGACTCCTCACACTCACCAAGGAATCGAACCCCATATGTTCCACCATTCCCTTTATGATAGGGTCGGTGGTAGCGCCACTGGATTCCGTACCGTAATCCATATGGACCGCATAGCCCAAATCACGCATCAGCAAAGCAACCGCATCCGCCTGCTCCTGTGTGTAGTCGACACCTCTGCCATAAGACTCCAGTATATTGTCCCAGTCATACTGGCTTTGCGACAAATCCCCCGTGATATGCAAACGCAACGAATTGGTCGTATAATCCACCGTACCCTTCCCTTGCGCAGGGAACTCATAGTATTTGGCAATCGAGGCCAAGGCCGTAGCCACACATCCCGTATAGGTCGATCCTCCCGTATTAGGATCCTTCGGACACATGGCATTATAAGGGGCATCCTGATTATAACTGATTTGACCTAGCAACGGCGATACGACCGTATCAACTTTAGAGAAACCCTTAGGCAGGACGGCACTTGTTGCCGATTGGGCTGCCAATTCCACTTCCTCCTCGTACAATGCCAGCCATGAACGTACGTTGGCCGGCATGTTTTCCGTTTCGAACCGTCCCCGGTCCGAATAGGCCAGAATCAGATTCCGGGTATTGTCATCGCCCGAAACAATAACAAAACCCTGGTTATCCCCCACATTGAAAATATAAAACGGAGCATTTCCGCCTTTCAAGGCCTGATCCGGATAAACACACGCAAAATCCGGAAGATTCTTAGTAGCAACAAATTGCTGTACCCTATAAAACTCCTCCGCCATCTCCTGGGCCTTGGACAATTCTACCGGGGCCGCCAGTAGCTTGCCCGAAGCAAACAGCAAGGCAATGGCAAGTCCCATCCATGTTCTTTTTTTCATTTTTGCTTTCGTATGATTTTATTCAACAATCATTTTCAAAATCAAGGCATATCAAATCGAAACACCTATTCGGCACATCTATTTCCGGTAATCATAGAAACCGATACCTGTCTTGCGACCCAGTTGGCCTGCACGGACCATCTTGCGCAATAACACATGCGGACGGTACTTCGGATCACCGAATTCAGTGTAAAGAACCTCCATGATAGCCAAACATACGTCCAAACCTATCAAGTCGGCCAGTTCGAGCGGTCCCATCGGATGGTTAGCCCCCATCTTCATCGCCGCATCGATTTCATCGCGGGAAGCCACACCGTCAGCCAAAATCCCAATACCTTCATTGATCATCGGAATCAGGATACGGTTGACCACGAAACCGGGTGCTTCATTAACACTTACCGGATTCTTTCCGATTGCCTTGCAAAGTTCCATCACCTGATCGTGTACCTCGTTTTCAGTCAGCTGGCCTTTGATTACTTCAACCAACTTCATGACAGGGACCGGATTGAAGAAATGCATCCCTATCACCTTGCCCGGACGTTTGGTGGCGGCAGCCACTTGGGTAATGGACAAAGAAGAAGTATTGGTTGCCAAAATGGCATCCGACTTGCAAATCGCATCCAATTCCTTGAAAATTTCCAACTTGACCGCCATGTCCTCTGCAATGGCTTCGATAACGATATCGTAATCCTTGCAATCTTCATACGACATCGTTGTTGTGATATGAGCCTGTATTTCAGTCTTCTTGGCGGCTTCCATCTTGCCTTTCTCTACCAAGCGGGCCAAACTCTTATCAATGGTCTGCAATGCTTTGTTGATTGAATTTTCAGAACGCCCTTTCATCAGGACATCGTAACCGGCCTGAGCAAAAGCCTGAACAATGCCATGCCCCATGGTCCCGGTTCCTACAACACAGATTTTCATGATATAACCTCCTATTTTTATTTCCTTTCAAATAAATGCTTCGTTTCCCACCATCCAGACCCTGCATGAAAAAGCCTACGGACAGCTACGCCCTCTCCTACCTTGATTTGAATTCAGCCGGACGTTTTTCCATAAAAGCTTTCATCCCCTCCTTTTGGTCTTCGGTTGCGAAACAAAGCGCAAACAAATTGGCTTCCAATGCCATTCCACCCTCAAAACTGCCATCTGCACCTCCGTTCATCGCTTCCTTGGAATAACGGACAGCCAATTGCGCCTTCGATGCGATTTTCTTTGCCAATGCCATCGCTGCATCCATCAGCTGATCCGGCTCTACCACCTTATTGAACAAACCAATACGGTAAGCTTCCGCCGCATCTATCGTTTCAGCAGCCAGAATGATTTCTTTAGCCCTGCCAAGACCTACCAGACGAGGCAGACGCTGAGTGCCATTGAAACCTGGCGTAATGCCTAAACCTGTTTCCGGCTGGCCGATTTTAGCCTTGGACGAAGCTATCCTGATATCGCAAGCCATTGCCAATTCGCACCCTCCACCCAACGCATAACCGTTCACTGCCGCAATAACCACTTTTTCCATAGTCTCAATCCGCCGGAAAACATCCGCGCCGAATTCCCCGAATGCTTTGGCCTCGGCGGCATCCATCGTTGACATCTGCGCAATATCGGCTCCGGCCACGAACGATTTTCCTTCTCCTGTCAAAATAATGACCGAAGTCTCGGCATCGGCAGAGGCATCGGCAAAAGCACAATCCAATTCCGAAAGAAGCTCGGTATTGAGCGCGTTCAAATCCTGAGGACGGTGGATAGTAATAATCCGAATATCCTCCTTTTGTTCAATCAGCAGATTCTGGTACTCCATAACTATTCTTTTAGCCCGTTGGCAAGACAGCTCTACAGAAACTGTCCAAGACAAAAAATAGCAAATATAAAAATTTAACTGATATGCTGTACTTTTGCCTGAACTTTTTCCAAGCCGACATTGGCAAAGCCTTTATAGACAGTGTCCAAAGTTTTTACAAATAAAAGTTCAGATCCAATCTGCGGAACACGGCACCATGCATAAATGACAAGACCGAGAACAAATTAAAATCCAATGATTCGCAAACAGAGTTCAGGCGGCAATACCGCTTTCCATATCCTTGCACTCTGCATCGTAGCCGTATGGGGAACCACTTTCGTGGCGACCAAAGTGCTGCTCCTTCACGGCCTCAGCCCCCAGGAAATCTTCTTTTACCGATTCCTGATGGCCTACGTGCTGATGCTGGCCTATTACCATAAGAAATGGTTCGCCAATAATTGGCAAGACGAACTGAGAATGCTCTGCGCGGGCATGATGGGAGGATCGCTCTACTTTTACACGGAAAATACGGCTTTGGAATACACAGCCACGACCAATATCGCGCTGATTCTCTGCATTGCTCCACTCATCACAGCGGCATCGCTCCGCCTGTTCTACAGAGACCTGAGACAGGAATGGACTCGAAACTTTATGATTGGATCCATTCTCGCCTTGGCAGGGGTTAGCTTAGTAATTCTCAATGGACATTTCATCCTCAAGCTATCCCCAAAAGGTGATTTTCTCTGCTTGGCCTCGGCAATATGCTGGGCATTTTACACAGTCCTGCTCAAAGACTTGGAACAACGCTACAACAATTTCCTGATTACCCGGAAAGTCTTTTTCTACGGTGTCCTGACCATCCTGCCATTATACATAGGCAAGGTCGGTCCGGAAAGTTTCGCTTTGCTGGCCCAACCGGCTGTCTGGAGCAATTTACTGTACTTGGGTCTGGTCGCTTCCTTGCTCTGCTTCCTGTTCTGGAATCTCACATTGCATAAAATCAGCCCTATCCGAGCCACCAATTACATCTACTTCTCCCCCGTCGTGACCGCCATTGCCTCTTATCTCATCTTGGGCGAACCCATCACGTGGATAATCCTGGCCGGCGGTGCCTTGATTATCTTCGGTGTATGGCTGGCAGGGAAAAAGAGAAGCCATGTATCAATCAAGCGCCAAAGATAGCTTGGTCTCGGCAGAGCCAAGCTTGCTTGGCTCTGCTCTCGACTTTCGCTATCTTTGCAATTTGTGTACTTTCGCGTCGAGGCAGGCTGACGCATATCGGGTTCGCTCCACAAAACCCACGTTGCCACTTGACATTCAGAAAACAAAGGATATGGAATCTATAGAAAACGTATTGAGCAAACTCAGTTTGCAAGCAGTCCAGGAGCTGTTCGGATTCGAAGCCCCGGCTTCTGCCATCCAGATACAAAAAACCGACAAGAAATTCGAGGGAGACCTCACATTGGTGGTTTTCCCCTTTGTGAAAGCCGCACGCAAAAGCCCGGAAGAAACTGGGAAAACCATCGGAACCTACCTGCAAGAACATTGCACCGACATCATCGGCTTCAACACGGTCAAAGGCTTCCTGAACCTCAGCATTTCCGATGCCTACTGGCTTGAATACCTAGATACAGCCCGCCGGGATGACCCGCACAAGCAACCGGGAGATGGCAAACCCATCGTGATAGAATATTCTTCACCCAATACAAACAAGCCCTTGCACTTAGGACATATCCGCAACAATCTCTTGGGTTGGTCCGTGGCCGAAATCCTGAAAGCCAACGGCTTCAACGTCAAGAAAGTAAACCTGGTCAACGACCGTGGCATCCACATCTGCAAGTCCATGCTGGCCTGGCTCCGTTGGGGAAACGGAGAGACCCCGCAAAGCAGCGGCATGAAAGGCGACCACTTGGTGGGCAAATACTATGTGATTTTCAGCAACCATCTCAAGGAGGAAACCGAAAAAATCCAGTCCGAAAACCCCGGCATGGAAAAAGAGGAAGCCGAACGCCGGACACCGCTGATGCAGGAAGCCCAGCAGATGCTCAAGAAATGGGAAGAAGGCGACAAGGAAATCCGGAATCTGTGGGAAATGATGAACAACTGGGTCTATGAGGGCTTCGATGCCACTTACCGCCGCTTGGGCATCGACTTCGACAAGACTTATTACGAATCCAACACTTATCTTCTCGGCAAAAGCATGGTACAGGAAGGCCTGGAAAAAGGTGTCCTGTACAAGAGAGAAGACGGTTCGGTCTGGGCCGACCTCCGGGACGAAGGCTTGGATGAAAAACTCCTGCTCCGCAAAGACGGGACATCGGTCTATATGACGCAAGACTTGGGCACCGCACGGCTCCGCCAACAGGAATTCGACGCCGAAAGCCTGATTTACGTGGTCGGCAACGAGCAGAATTACCATTTCGACGTGCTCAAACGGGTGCTTCGGAAATTAGGCTATCCCTGGGCGGAAAAAATCACCCACCTCTCCTACGGCATGGTGGAACTGCCCGAAGGAAAGATGAAGTCGCGGGAAGGCACGGTGGTGGATGCCGACGACCTGATGGACAAAATGACGCAGACCGCCAAGGAAACATCCGAGGAAATCCAGAGAAAAAAGGAAGAGAATGCAGCCGGGCAAGCCGCAGCCGCCAACGCCCAAGCCAATGCCGCCATATTGAACGAAGACGAACGCGAGGATTTGTATTTCCGTTTAGGCATGGGAGCACTCAAGTATTTCATCCTCAAAGTGGATCCCGTCAAGAACATGCTGTTCAACCCCAAGGAATCAATCGACTTCAACGGGAACACCGGGCCTTTCCTGCAATACACCCACGCACGAATCTGTTCACTCTTGCGCAAAGGCGGATTCCAGGAAGGGCAACTGGTGGAGTTCAAGAACGACGGGCTTCGGATTTCGGACAAGGAAAAGAGCCTGATCCAGAACCTGGCCAGCTATCCTGCCGTACTGAAACAGGCTGGAAACGCCTATAGCCCCGCCTTGATTGCCAACTACCTGTACGACTTAGCCAAGGATTTCAACGGCTTTTACCAGGATACACCTGTTTTGCGCGAAACCGATGAAAACCTGAAATCTTTCCGTCTGGCACTGGCACAATACACAGGCTTGATTCTGAAAAAAGGATTGTACCTGCTGGGCATCTCCGCTCCCTCCGCCATGTAAGGCCATAAAGGAAAACGGTGTGTCAGGAAGGGCTGGCGCAAGGCTCAACCCGTTCTGACACACCGTATAAAGAAAAGCAAACTCTTGGCAATAGTATTTCCTCCCGACTAAAAAGAGGAAAGGGAACCCGTTATCAAACGGTTCCTATGGCAATCTCTCCAATTCGGCTTCCATCCGTCCATACAGATTGCGCGTCACCGGTACCAACGGCAGACGCAAGACATTCTCGCAAAGCCCTCGGATATGCAGTCCAGCCTTGATTCCCGGAGGATTTCCTTGCTCGAAGAAGAGCTTCAATATTTCCGAAATCCGGCAATGCACCTGCTGCGCCATCGCCAGGTTCCCTTCCTGCACGTCCCTCACGATTTGGGACATCTCCTTGGGCAGCAGGTTCGCCGCCGTGCTGATGACTCCGTCGGCCCCCATCGCAACCAAAGGCAAAGTCAACGAATCATCACCCGACAAAACTGAAAAATGCGCCGGACGATCCCGCAGGATTTCGCTGATTTTGACCAATAAGCCCGAAGCCTCCTTGACTGCCGCTATATTCGGCACAGTCTCAGCCAATTTCACAATAGTTTCAGGTTCTATGTTGGCACCGCAACGGGAAGGGATATTATATACGATAACCGGAACAGGGCTTGCCTCGGCCACTGCCTTGAAATGAGCATACAGACCTCTCTGCCCAGGTTTATTATAGTAAGGAGATACAGAAAGGATATACGAATAACCGGAAAAATCAGTTTTCTCCATTTGCTTCAGCAACGAAGCCGTATCATTGCCGCCCATGCCCATTACCAAAGGCAGGCATCCTCCGCTGAAACGTGCCACAGCAGCACAGACCTCCTTCTTCTCCTCGAAACTCAAGGTAGGAGACTCTCCCGTTGTCCCAAGGACTACCAAGAAATCCACACCGCCTTCCATGCTATACCTCACAATCCGTTCCAGCGCATCGAAATCTATATCGCCTTTCTTTGTGAAAGGAGTCACCAATGCAGTCCCGACCCCTCTCAATCGTTTGTCTTTTTCCATATCTTTTCATTTTGAAGAAGCCTGCTCCGGCTTGCCGGCAGTCCTTCCTTGCTTATCCATTTGTTTATTGCTACCCTTCATATTCTCCTGCGACTTGTCCTGCGCCATGCCAAGAAATGGCATATATGCTCCCAACAAACGCAGAATCTCTTCCAAAGGATTCTTGGCATCGCTCAACGCAAAACTCAGATCGTTCACTTCTTTGCCCCACTCGCTGGCTTTGCCTACTTTGAATCCCGCCTTGACCGATGCCAAGACGGCAATGTCCATAAAGCGGGGCTGAAGGCTCAAATCCAGAAGCAAATCGTATTTTCCCTGAAAAAACGCTGCCACTTCCGGCCTCTTGCGTTTCGGGAAATAAGAAAAACGCAAGTCCTTACGGCCTATCACACAGCACGAGGCCCCCAAACAGGACCAAGAATCCGCCACTGCCGCCATATCCTTGCTGTCGGAATAAATCAACAGACACACTTCCCTGCCTTGAGCCATCTTCTTGGCCGATGCCAGAATCCTAGCCTTGTCCAGTCCAGCCTCCTCATGGCAATAAACCGCAATCCTGCGAATCCGATCCCAAGGCTCGATAGCCCGACCTCCAGACTGCTTCTTCAACACTCGGCCGAGACGTTTCCGCCAGCAGCGTTCTCTGAATTTTCCAAACATTCTGTTTCTATAAAAGGGGCGTACACCAATCGGCCTCAAAACCACCGCTTGCTTTTATCCGCCGTACACCCGGTCTTGAAAAGTCCTTTGACCGGATTCGACACAGCAGCCCCGACCGGCAAAGGTAAAATCGGGTAAAATTACAATAATCGGGCATTTTGGGCAAATCCGCCCGGCAAAAGAATCCAAAGAACCCACCGGTTTCCACTTTTCCCAAAAGTTTTCCGGCTTTTCTTAGCAAAATTGAATCGAGGGTTTAAACTCAGGGAAGCGAATTTATATGTAAATTTGCATGAATTTTTCATACATATATTTATGTCTGAACGCATCACACACGATGGAATCGTGACCAAGGTCGAACCGGGCGTGGTCACCGTCAAGATACAATCCACCTCGGCCTGCGGTTCCTGCCACGCCAAGGGACTCTGTCAGATGTCCGAAAAAACCGACAAAGACGTAGTAGTCAAAACTCGGAAAAGCCAGGAATATAACGTTGGGGAAACGGTTGATGTTTTCCTTACTTCCGGCATGGGACTCAAAGCGGTGCTTTATGCCTATGTGCTTTCCTTGATAGCGGGCGCACTGTTCTTCTTCCTCGGATCGCTCTTTACCGACAACCAAGGTATCTGGGGGCTTTGCGCCATACTCGGCATCGCACTCTATTTCGGTGTCCTCAAATTAGTTTCCAAGAAAATCAACGCCAAGTTCAGCTTCGGCATCGCCCACCGGATTCCTACGGAAGAGGAATCCACAGCCCGATAGGATCAAACAAAGGGAGAGAAAAGCTAAAAATCATGTGGAACAAACTGATTTTGCATCTGTCAACAAAACTGCAAATCAACAATAAACAATATACAAATCATTAAATATAAATTATATATGAATCTTCTACAAGACAAGGTGGCTCTCATTACCGGGGCCTCGCGCGGCATTGGCAAGGCCATTGCCCTCAAATTCGCTTCGGAAGGGGCCAACATCGCCTTTACCGACCTCAAGGACGATGAAAACATGGCTTCTTTGGTCAAGGAACTGGAAGGCATGGGAGTGAAAGCCAAAGGCTATGCTTCCAACGCGGCCGATACCGAAGAAACGGCCAAGACGGTAGCCGCCGTAGCCGCTGACTTTGGTCGAATCGATATCTTGGTCAACAACGCCGGCATCACCAAAGACGGTTTGCTGCTCCGGATGAGCGAAGACCAATGGGATGCCGTCATCAACGTGAACCTCAAATCGGTATTCAACTTCACCAAGGCGGTAGCACCTATCATGAGCAGCCAGCGTTCGGGCAGCATCATCAGCATGAGCTCGGTGGTAGGGGTTTCGGGCAATGCCGGACAGACCAACTACTCGGCTTCCAAGGCGGGCATCATCGGATTCACCAAGTCGGTGGCCAAGGAATTCGGCAAGCGGGGCATCCGGGCCAATGCAGTGGCTCCCGGTTTCATCATCACCGATATGACGGCCCAGCTGTCGGAAGAAGTCCGCAAGGATTGGGCTTCCAAGATTCCTTTGCACCGTGGCGGAACGCCGGAAGACGTGGCCAACGTCTGCTTGTTCCTCGGATCGGAGCTGTCATCGTATGTGAGCGGGCAGGTATTACACGTTTGTGGCGGCATGAACATGTAGGCAGGCGTGTGATAATGGGCAATCTACATCGTTGCGCGAGCCGTTCAGGCTCGGTCACGTACTTTAGTACGCTTCCTCGCCTTCAAGCTCGCGCGCCTCGTATCTTGTCCATTCTGACACGCCTGCGTGCAAGAAAACGGACTATTAAACTCTCCATAGGCAAATAACAGACCTTCGGAAACAATCCTTTCGGCCTTTTCAGAACTTGAACTTGATGCCGATGTTCAGCCCGTGGCTGCCAAAAGGAATCCAATCACTGCCTGTGTAACGGAATTTCCGGATACTGGATTCAGGGGCCTCCGTCTTGCCGGTGACACGGCTCAGACCCAAGCCGCCCCAATTCACTTCCTCCATACGATACACGCTGAATTGCCATTCCACCATCAGGCTTACCAACGGACTCAGATGGATGTCCATCCCCAACGCTCCCACAAAGCCTAATTTGAAGAATCTGTCTCTGCCAACGTAATACTCTTCATATTCATGGGCAATCCCAGAACCATGGTCGCTTATATAGTCGTTATTCTCATGATATTCCCTGTTAACCACCTTTATTGATTGCTCGAATTGCAAACTTCCGGCCACGAAACCCAGACCCGCTTTGACATAAGGGTTCACCCGTTTAAAACCAGGATTCACAACCAACTGCACCGATCCATAACCTGCTTTCCCATTAATCGTCCGAGCTTCATCGTAGGCATACGCTTCTTGAAAGCAGATTTCCCCTGTGGACAAAGTATCAAACCGCCCATCCTCATTCCAAAAAGACCCGCCGCTCCTCGTATTAATATACGCCACATATCCACCACCTATTTCCAAACCCAAATACCGATTGAAATTATAGCCGAACTCCAAGCCAACCCGCAAGCCCTCGCCCATCGAATACCGCCGGTTATGATAAAACTCCGGATATAAATCTTTAGCCATCCGCACTGCACCCAACCGCCAAGCGTAACCCACATAGGCATCCACGTAGAAACGCTTGAACGGGAATTCCGGCACGGGCCTCTTCTCTTTCTTCTCCTTGCCCGGCCTCTCCGCCGCCTCCGAACCAAAGCACATGCCGCAGAACAGCAAGATTGCTACAAAATACCGTATCGTTTTCATAAGTTTTCCATTTTTAAGTGGAAAAAGCCTATGGAGGACATCTATCCTGTTTTCCATAGGCTTATTACCCTATTTCACAATCAGTTTCTTGGTCACGCTATAACCTTTCCATCCCACACACCAAGTACATGCCCGATGGCAAATTACTTAACGTCACAATCCCGCAGTTATAGGAGAGAATCCTTGTCTTTTTCATTTTCCTGTAGTTTTTCTCGTTAATGATTGTTTTTATTGCTGTTTCATGAAACTCTCTTAATCCGCAAGTGCCTGTACCGTCTGTCGTAAAACCCTCTTGAACCCAAATCGGTCATTAGACTTTGGGGAGATTGCCCGCTTGTGTCATGCAGCATGCTTCTCGCCTAGCCGAAGGCGTAGCGGGCTACGTCGAGGCGTAGCGAGAAACAGGATGCGGACAGAAGCGGGCAAGATGCCCGAATGCCTTATTTTCCCAATCAGAAACGGACATGGCGTGTCTAATGACCGATTTGGGTTGAACTTTGTTGTAAAATTACTTAGCTGCAAAGATGCCCGCAATACCTATTCATAGTATTTTGCCAGGCTCCCTACAAAGGTATGTCTTCCCGATTACGGCTTCATGAAGCCCATCTTAAGCTTCCATGAAGTTCCATGCATCTTTATCAACGAACAGGGCAATTTTATCGACAAATCGCACAAAGGCAAATTTATGAAAAAAACAATACCTGACGGAGCCTGACATGCCTCTCATCCACAATTCATCCAAAAATATCTATGTAAGATATTAAGGACAAACAATTTAGCATGCCCGTTCTTCCCAAATGAAAAAACTAAAGCCGACATGTCAGGACAATCCATCCACCCTCTCCGGCTTGCATGATTCCAGCTGCATAAAAACAAAACCACCTTAGCTGCCTGACAAAACCATTTACCGGACTCCTCCAAACAAAAAAGACATTCCCGAAGCCGTCCGGTTGCTTTTTCATCAAGACAACGTACTTTTGCAAGTCGAAACCGGCAGCATGACAGACTAAAGGCGGTTTCCATGGTAGAACCAGCCTCCAAAAGCCCGTAAACAAACATGATGATTCAAACAGCACTTCCGGTATGGTTCTGGTTGGTAGCGGTCGCGGTAGCGGCAGGCTATGCAGGGGCTTTGTATTGCCGGAACCGCAAAGACGAACTGAGCAAAGGCTGGAAGATAGGCTTGGCTGCCGTCCGTTTCCTGTTCGTCTTCCTGATTTGCTTCCTGTTGATGTCGCCGATAGCCAAGATGCAGCAGGAACAGGTACAAAAGCCTCTCTGCTTCGTGGCCGTGGACGATTCCCGTTCGATGCGGGCGGCGCTCGCTCCGGAATACAGGAACAGGCAAGAGGCGGACACGGCGGCATTCATCGCCTCCGGGTTCGCCCAAGAGGTAGAAAATCAGACAGACCGACTCTGCGAAGAGCTGTCGGAACGATTCCAAGTGCAACGTTTAGCGTTCGGCAAAGATGTCCGGCAAGAGATATCCTCTGAACTGCAAACTGCCGTCCATTCGTCCTATGCCCAAGAGGCCACTGACTACGCCCGACTGTTCCAGGACATGGCGCAACGGCTGTCCGCCTCCTCTGCGCCCAATGCCCTTGCCATCCTGATTTCTGACGGACAGGCCAACCTGGGGCAGGAACCAGCGGCGGCCTACCGCACCTGCCCGTTCCCGCTCTATTGCATCGGCATCGGCGATACCCTTTCTTACCCGGACATCTTCATCGAGGAATGCCGCTTCAACCCATATACGTTTTTGGGCAACCGTTTTCCGCTGCAAATCCGGATCGACCAGCAGCAGGCCGGTACAAGCCGCTCTACACTTCGCCTAACCGAAGATGGAAAAACGCTTTTGGAGCAGGAAGTGGATCTGTCTCAGCCGGAGGGACGGCAAATCAATTGGGAATTGGAAGCAAACGAAAGCGGGATTCATCGCTATATCCTATCTCTCGACCCGATAAGCCAGGAGAAAAACCTCCAGAACAACCGGCAGGAAGTCCTGATTCAAGTCCTGGACAACCGGCAGAAAATCCTGATTGTGGGCCATGCCCCGCATCCGGACCTTTCCTGCCTGCACCAAAGCCTGAGCCGCCAGGAGAGATACCAAAGCGAGGTCATCCTGGCCAAAGAACTTTCCAAGAAATCAATGAAAGAATTGCAGGACTACGATTTGTTCATCCTGCACGGCCTGCCTTCGGGCCAATATCCTTTAGACCCATACCGGGATTTGCTCAACCGTAAGCCATGCTGGTACATTATCGGTCCGGAAACCCGCATGGATCGTTTGAACCAGAACGGAACCGGCCTCGGCATCCAAACCCGGAACGCTGGATGGGAAGAAGCTCAAGCATCCTTGAATCCGGATTTCGGTCTCTTTGAAATAAGCCCTGACGAGGTGGAAGCCATCCGGGAATGGCCGCCTCTTTGGACTCCTTTTGCCCGCTACGAGCCGCAAGCGAACGGACGAACCATATTCTACCAATCCATCTTGGGCGTAAAGACAGAGAATCCCTTGCTATGGGTTTCGCCGCCTTCGGCATCGCGTTCGATGGTACTCTGCGGATACGGACTCTGGCGCTGGCGTTTGGCCGATTACCAAGAAGAGAACAGCACCGAGGTTTTCGACCGCTTGACAGACCGCTGCGTCTCGCTGCTATCGGAACTAAAACCGGAAGAGAACCTGATTGTCCATTGCCCGAGCTTGATAGACAATACGCAAAGCTTGCAAATCCGGGCCGAACTCTATAACCAGAACTTCGAAAAAGTGAGTACGGCTTCTGTCGGCATCCAATTCCTGAACCGGGCAAACGGGCAGCAATACGAATATTCTTTCCTGCCGCAGCCGCCGGATTATTTCCTGGATGCTGGATTCCTGCCTGCCGGAGACTACGATTACACGGCCCGCGCCAAGAACGGCGCAGAGGAATACATGTCCCGCGGACGCTTCGCCGTGGCGGACATCCAGTTGGAGAACCTCCAGCTACCGGCCAATCTGGAACTCCTGCGCAATCTATCCCTTACCTACGACGGCCGGTTCTACTATGCGGGTTCTGCCTACACTCCGCAAAAGGCCGTCTGGAAACAGATTCTTCAGGACATAGAAGACCGTCCCGACCTCAGGCCGGTTATCTCCTTCCACGAAGCCTACGCTTCCTTCCTCGATCAAATCTGGCTGCTGATTCTTCTTCTGAGCCTGCTATCGATGGAATACTTTGCCCGGAAAATCTTCGGGAGCTTGTAATAGAAAACAGATACGGGAGAAAGGCAAAGAAGAGACCCGCGCCGAAACGCATACTCCGTAACAGGCAAAACAGGTGTTCATACCGTCTGGATTCAAGTGCCGTGAGGCGAGTAAGAATGAAAGAGAGGCAGCACTGATACGAGATGTAGAGCCGCCGCGCGGCGCGGGTGTCCACTCAAGTACGGGTCCAAGCCGCGCAAGACCCGCAACGAAGCAGACACCCCTCTATTTCATTTTTACAACAGGCGGCCGGCGATTTCAGCCAAGGCACTCCTCTCCCCCTTCACCAAATTCACCGTCGCAAACAACTCTTCTCCGAACATCCGGTCGCAGAGATAGCTGAGCCCGTTGGAACGGGAATCCAGATAAGGCGAGTCGATCTGATGCAGGTCGCCGGTAAAGACCATCTTGGTACCTTCCCCTGCCCGCGTGATAATGGTCTTGACTTCGTGCGGGGTCAGGTTTTGCGCCTCGTCCACGATAAAGAATGTGTCCGAAAGACTGCGCCCGCGAATATAGGCCAAAGGCGTAATCTGGAAAGCCCCGCTTTTCTGCATTTCCTCTATTTGAGAGTATTCCTTGGACGAAATGCGGGTCTTGTTCTTGATGACCGCCAGATTGTCGTAGAGCGGCAACATATAGGGCGCCAATTTCTCCTCGGCATCGCCCGGCAGGAAACCCATATCCTGGTTCTGCAACGGAATCACCGGCCGGCTCAATAAAATCGACTTGTACGAATCCATCTGCGCCAAAGCCGCCGCCAAGGCCAGCAGTGTCTTTCCCGTCCCGGCCACGCCCGTCAGCGCCACCAATTGGATATCCGGACGCATCAAGGCATCCAAGGCGCAAGCCTGCTCCTGATTACGAGGCGAGATACCAGACACATTGCGCGATTCCACTTTGACCACGCTCCGCGTATGCGGATTATAAAATACCGGAATATGGGTACCCGAACCGCCAATCTCAAAATATTCGTTCGGTACCGGTTTCACTTTCAATTCTTTGGGGTTAATCCCTTCCGGCCGTTCATACAATCCGGCAATTACCGGATCGGACACCCTCACAAATCCGACCCGCCGCTTGTTCAGTTCTTCCTCGTCTGGAGACTTGTCGTTCAAGTAGTCCTGAGCTGGAACTCCGAAAGCCTGAGCCTTCATCCGCAAATTGATATCCTTGGAAACCAAGCAGACATAGCGTTCGGGGTATTCCTCCTGCAAATCCAAAGCCACCGCCAGGATACGATGGTCGGGGATATCCTCCATCGCAGCCTCCTTCATCGCCTGGGTCAAGCCCTTGCCTATCACCACACTCAGTTTGCCCATGTTCCTGCCCAACGGAATCCCTTCTTCAAACAGGCCTTTCCCGGCCAGCTTGTCAAGCGAACGCATGATCTCCCGGGCGTTGAAATTGATCTGGTCGTTCCCTTTCTTGAAATGGTCGATCTCTTCCAAATCGACCAAAGGAATCACGATATCGTTATCCTGGAACTTGTACAAGGATCGGTAATCGTGCAACAGGACATTGGTATCCAACACGAAAATCTTGGGCAACTTCTTGCCTTGCTTTTGCTTTGGCGATACCGAAGATGCCGGAGCGGTCTCAACCGACCTGCTTCCTCTCTTTTTTTTACTATCTGCTTTCATAGATTTATGTTTTTGCCCTGCCGACCGCCATTGACCAGGCGAAACGTTCAAAACGAAAACACCTTGCCTTCGAACGACAGGGATCTGGCTACTTCAAATTATCCAAAGCCTCGTAAAATTCAGGCACTTCGCCTAAATACTTGGCATGGAAACGAAGCCCCGGAGCCAGCAACACCTTGGTCGGGAAGCCGCTCACTCCATACGCTAAGGCCACATCCTTATCCCCCGTTCCGTTCATCACATTGATCCAATCCATGTTCTCGGCTTTGACCATCGCCCGCACCTTTTCCACTTTATCTCGGCAAGCGATACTGATAAACACCACTTTATCCTTGTATTTGGTTTGATATGCTTTCATTTCCGGCAATCCTTTGATGCACCACGGACACCAAGTTCCCCAGAAGTCCAGCACGACATACTTGTCCGAATAATCGGAAAGTTCCACCAACTTGCCATCGATGGAGGGAAGCGTAAATACCGGAACCAAAGAACCGGGTACTAATTTGGCATCGTTCTCCCTGATCAGCAGACGATGCTCGGCTGCGGCACGCGCCTTTTCCAAACGTTCTTTCAAAATCCCGTCTCTCACAGAATTATCCAACTGACTATAATACGTCAAGAAAGTATCCGGGTTAGTATTCTGAAGCAAGAAAAACGCCGACAGCAAAGCGGAAGGATTTTCCCGAACATAATCCAACGAAGCATCCCTGATGTCCTGCGCCACTTCCGAATACATGGCGGACAAACTATCCACATATTTCTCGTTGGCGTTCTCCACACCCTCTGCCAAGGCCTCCGCTATCTGATCGGATATCTGCTGGCTGCGCACATACGTTTCCTTCAAGGAATTCCGCAAACGGGATTGCATCTGCAATGAGGTTGAACCATCCAACGTATATGACAGGAATCCTTCCTCGTACTTGGCATCCAAACGCACTTTCTCCCCCGGAACAGCCAAGAATGCCACCTTGTACACCATTGGCGTGACTTCCCGACCTCTTTGCACTTGACGATCCTTGTCCATTTCTATGATTACTTCGGTGGGCGAAGCCAACTCCGAATTCCAGCTGAATCTTCCCGCATCCATCCGAACCGTATCCATAGCCACCGAATCGGGCATATCCACCGGCATCGCCTTGATATAGACCGTAGCCGAATCCAGTCCCGCGAACCGGGCTTCCAGCAGAGCATCCTGCCGGCACCCGCAGGACGAAAACAAAACCACCGGCAAAGCCAACACCAAAGCCTTGCCTGCAAAATCCAACTTATTCATTTCTAAATGTTTTTCTTTAATACTCCATTATAATCGCAGACCGCTGTCCTTTTCTGCCAATCCGAGCTATCGGGCAAAGGAGAAGCCCTCCACTTCCCGTTCGCCTTTCAACACCTTAACCGCTTCGATAAAATCATCATCCCGCTGCAGATACGTAGGATAAAAACCGGCATCATCATACAAGTCCCGTCCAATCAAAGCCTTCAATGTAAGCCGCATCTCATGGTTGTATTTAGCCAAGCTGGCCGTGTCCCGAGGTAACCCCTTCTCTTCCGTATACTGAATGAAATCCTCAAAGAAGGCATCGTCCAGTACAAAGTCCCGGGTAAAAGCTTCTGCCGTAGGATAATTCTTCTTCAATTTTTTGCGGTTCCGGGTAGTATATCGGAAAGAATAATCGTAATTGTAGCCCCGGTTTGAAATCTGGTTCATATAGACAAAAAGGCTATCGGTCTTATAGGGCAACAGCACATCAGGCATAATGCCGCCTCCTCCGTAGACCACCCTGCCTTTCTTGGTATAGTATTCCACGCTATCAACATGCAGACTCGAATCCTGCCCGGTCATTTCCCCGCTCAAGTACCGCCGCATCACATCCTCCTCATAGTCCTCGAAACTGCCATCGTACGGTTTCTGGATGCAACGTCCGCTGGGGGTATAATAACGGGCCACCGTCAAACGCAAAGCGCTGCCATCGCCCAAATCCATCTGTTCCTGCACCAATCCTTTACCAAATGAACGCCGTCCCAAAATAACCCCTCGATCGTTATCCTGAATGGCACCAGCCAGGATTTCGGAGGCCGATGCCGACCATTCGTCAATCAGGACAGCCAGCTGCATATTCTGAAATTCCCCATACCCGGTAGCATGCAATTCCGATCGTCTGCGGTTCCGCCCTTCGGTATAGACAATCACATCGTTCTCGGCAAGCAGCATATCGGCCATTTCCAGACATGGTGTCAACAAACCTCCGCCATTGGAACGCAGGTCTATAATCAATCGGTCCACGCCTTTTTCCGCCAATTCCGCCAAAGCCGCCTCGAACTCGTATGCCGTCTTGGCCGCAAACTTGCTCACTTTGACATAACCTATACCCGGTTCCACCACAAAATGAGCATCGACGCTATAAGTAGGAATCACATCTCTCTTCACGGTAACCCAGACCAGTTCCTCCGTTCCGCTCCGTTTCAAGCCCAGATTCACCTTAGTCCCTTTAGGTCCTTTCAGTGTCTTGACTATATCATCGGTATTCATCTTCTTGCCCGAAAGAGTATCCTTGTCTGCCATGATAATCTTGTCCCCAGCCAGAATGCCGGCCCGTTCCGACGGTCCCCCGCTGATAGGCAGAATCACCGTTACTGTATCGTCAATTACTCTAAACTGAACCCCGATACCTTGGAAATTGCCTTGGATTTCTTCTTCGGCCGCCTCGTATTCCTTAGGAGGCATATAGGCCGAATGAGGATCCAGGCTGTGAAGGATCGCTGTCAATCCTTCCGTGGTCAACTGCTCGTCATTGACCGTATCCACGTAATTGGATTCGATTATCTGCATGACGGCTCCTATTTTCGAGCCTTGAGTATAAGATATCACAGGCTGCAGGGCCCTCACTCTCCGTTGCATCATCAATGCCCCTGCCAACAGACCTAAGACGAACACCAACGCCCCCAAGACCCACGGCAAACGATTCTTTGAATTCTGTTCCATAGCGTAAAGATATAAACCCGAATCGGTCGTTAGACCCGTCGAGTCCGTTTCCGATTCCGAGGATAGTGCTTTGGGCATCTTGCCCGCTTCTGTCCGCATCCTGCACCTCGCTACGCTTCGACGTAGCCCGCTACTCCGTCAGCTATGCGAGGCGCATGCTGCATGACATAAGCGAGCAACCTACCCAAAGTCTAATGACCGATCCGGGTTAAAAAAATCGACCGCACTATGCAAACAAGCGCGGCCGATTTTCCATTGCATGTTTTTTCAATCAGAACAAAGCCGGGAACCCTGCTTTCGCACTCGAATAATGCCTGGCAAAGCAAAGTCCCGCATCCATTCCAATTGAAAGCAAGCATTCGGCTTATTCAGCAGCCCCTGATAGCTCGTCAATCTTGGCCTTCATTTCCCCTGCCTTTGCCGTATCCCCTACACGAATGTAAAGCTCACGTAAAATCTGCAAGACAGAAAGGTTGTTGGCATCCTTGGCCACGATTTTTTCCAGATAAGGGATAGCCAAGCCAAAAGCTTCTTTTGCCTGCGCTGTCAACTCCTCATATTTTTCGGTTTCTTCCAATGGAAGTTCATTGGCTTCCGTGCTCAAACGGTTCCCTTTTTCCAAATACAGGTTGCCCAAATCGATGAAAGCATCCATGTATTCCGGATTCAGCTCTATTGCTTTCTTGAATGCGGCTTCTGCCTCAACTTCCTTGCCTTCATTCATATAAGAAACCCCAAGATAACGTTGGAACGTAGGATCGGAAGCCCACTTGATCAACGCAGCATTCAATATATTAGCTGCTTTTTCATTCTCCCCTGTACGAATATAAATGGATGAAGCCGACAAATATATGTTCTTATCTTCCGGGAACATCTGCAAGCCTGCATCCATGGCTGCCTGAGCTTCTGCATTCTGCTGATTCATCAAATAGGCTTCCGCCAAATAAATGCAAGCCGTGGAATTTTCCCATTGGGCATCGACCAGCTCTTTAAAATATTTGATGGAGGTCTCCAACATGCCATCCGCATTGAATGCGCTCAAAGCTGCATTGAACACGGCATTGGTATCATAAACCCCATCCATCATACTGATTTCCACCGATTTTTCAAAATCCGTCACGGCTTCTGCATAAGATTTCTCTCCGAAAGCCGCAGCACCCCGGTCATAAAACAGACCAGCCAGATTTGCCAAATCCTGACGCATCATCAGCACTTTTCCCGGATCCAGTTGAGCAGCCTTTTCCAAAGATTCCTTGGCTATATCCGCCGGATTGGTGTAACTCCTCGCCACCAAGGGATTGGTAGCCACTGACAAATAAATCTTTCCCCGATACCACCATGCTTCAAAAGAACCGGATGTTTCAGGATTCTGGATCGCAGCATCAATCAAGGTCACTGCTTCTGGCAGATTTTGCTTGCCCAGCATACTTTTAGCTTTTCGAACATTCTTTTCCTGGGCAATCCCAACACTCACGATGCCAGCAAAAAGCAAAGCGGAAATTAAAATTTTATTTTTCATGACGGTTTAATTTTGCTTGTTTTTAATTAGTTATTAACCGTTATTTACTCTGTTTTGTCTTCTGTCGGGTCCGGAACCGATTCCGGAATCTGGTTCCCAATGGATTCATCCCTTTCAACACTTTCTTCCAGCTGAATTTCTTCCATTTCGGAATCCTCGTCCATTGCCACTTTGGCCACCGAAGCAATGGAATCCTTGCCTTTGAGTTCAATCAGCTTGACTCCTTGGGTCGCCCGTCCCATTACCCGCAAATCCTTGACAGCCATCCGAAGAATGATGCCCGATTTGTTGATAATCATCAAATCGTCCTTGTCGGTAACATCATTGATAGCAATCAGGCTGCCAGTCTTATCGGTGATATTGAGGGTCTTTACTCCCTTGCCTCCTCGGTTGGTCTCACGATAATCATCCAAACTGGAGCGTTTGCCGTATCCATGTTCGGAAACCACAAGGACATCGCTCGCATTTTCCGAGGGATCCACACAAATCATTCCAACCACCGCATCCTGTTCATCGGCCAAAGTCACGCCGCGGACCCCGGAAGCGCCACGTCCCATCGGCCTTACTTTCTCTTCCGGAAAGCGGATAGCCTTGCCCGAACGCAATGCCATCATGATAACGCAATGCCCATTGGTCAGACGAGCCTCCAGCAATTGATCCCCGTCCCTCACCGTAACAGCCAATATTCCGTTCTGGCGTGGCCGGGAATAAGCTTCGAGCGATGTTTTCTTGACAATGCCCTGCTTGGTGCAAAGAACTATATAATTATTATTTATGTACTGCTCGTCCTTGAGGTTCTTCACATTGATATAAGCCATCACCTTGTCATCGGCCGAAATATTAATCAGATTCTGCAAAGCGCGGCCCTTGGATTGACGGGAACCTTCCGGTATATCGAACACTCTCATCCAGAAGCACTTGCCTTGCCGGGTAAAAAACAGCATATAATTGTGCATCGAAGCCACAAACAAGTGCTCGACAAAATCTTCCGTCCTCACATCCGAACCTTTCATGCCTTTGCCGCCCCGATTCTGCCGACGGTATTCAGCCAAGCGTGTCCGCTTGATGTAACCCATGTGGGAAATCGTGATGACCATATCCTCGTCAGGAATCACATCCTCGATATTGAATTCAGCCGAATCGTAGACAATGCGTGTCCGCCGTGCATCCCCGTATTTGGCCTTGATTTCCAAAGTCTCCTGCTTGATAATGGCCATCCGTTTGTTCACATCCGCCAGAATCTCATGACATTCGGCAATAAAGCGTTCCAATTCATCGTATTCAGCCTGAAGCTTTTCACGTTCCAAACCGGTCAACTGCCCCAGACGCATCTCCACAATGGCTTTAGCTTGGGCTTCGCTGAACGCATATTGCTCCATCAAGCCTCGCTTGGCTTCATCTATCGTCTTGGAGGAACGAATCAAAGCAATGATTTCGTCCAAGATATCCAATGCCTTCAGCAAACCTTCCAGAATATGGGCACGAGCCTCGGCACGGGCCAAACGGAATTCAGTACGACGAACCACTATTTCGTGCCGATGCTCCACAAAATTCGCAATCAGATCTTTGAGGTTCAACAGGCACGGCTTGCCATGCACCAAAGCGATATTATTGACGCTGAAAGATGTCTGCAAGGCCGAAAGCTGGTACAACTTGTTAAGGACCACATTGGCCACTGCATCGTTGCGCAAATCGAACACAACCCGGATACCATCGCGATTCGACTCGTCCCGGATATCGACAATGCCATCGATTTTCTTGTCGGTAACCAAATCGGCAATCCGCTTGATCATCTCGGCTTTGTTCACCATATACGGAATGGAACGGACAATAATCTGGTTCCGCCCGCTTTCCGTGGTCTCGATCTCGGCTTCGCCCCGAACGACAACCCTTCCCAATCCTGTTGCAAACGCATTGCGCACGCCGTCATAGCCATAAATGACACCACCTGTGGGAAAATCGGGAGCCTTCACATACTGCATCAGCTCGTCCACCGTGATATCATTATTATCTATGTATGCCGCTATCCCGTCGCAGACTTCCGACAGATTATGGGGTGCCATGTTAGTAGCCATCCCGACTGCGATACCGGAGGACCCGTTGATCAAAAGATTGGGAATCCGGCACGGCAGGACAGTCGGTTCCTTGCCCGAATCATCGAAGGTAGGCTGCATGTCCACCGTATCCTCATCGATATCCTCCAGCAAATCCTCGGCTATCTTGCGCATCCGAGCCTCTGTGTAACGCATGGCCGCCGGCGGGTCTTGGTCTATAGAACCGAAATTACCTTGACCGTCCACCAAAGGATAACGCATGGACCAATCCTGCGCCATGCGGACCAAAGCCCCATAAATGGAACTGTCTCCATGCGGATGATACTTACCAAGCACATCCCCCACGATTCTCGCCGATTTCTTATACGGACCCGAAGCCGCGATGCCAGCTTCGTTCATGGCATACAATATACGGCGCTGCACAGGCTTCATCCCATCCCGCACATCCGGCAATGCCCGTGAAACGATAACCGACATGGAATAATCAATATACGCAGACTGCATCTGCTTGTCGATATCGACTTTCACAATCCTGCCGTGTTCTCCGATTTCTTCCATTTTACTCCTAACTTTCTAAAAATCCACACTTTACAAGTTTTCGCACAAGTGGCGAAATTACACATTTTCCGCGCATTTTGCAAACCTTGCGCACACTTAAACCCAAATCGGTCATTAGACACGCCGAGTCCGTTTTTGATTGGGAAAGTGAGGCTTTCGGGCATCTTGCCCGCCTCTGTCCGCATCCTGTTTCTCGCTACGCCTCGACGTAGCCCGCTACGCCTTCGGCTAGGCCAGAAGCATGCTGCATGACACAAGCGGGCAATCTCCCCAAAGTCTAATGACCGATTTGGGTTAAACTTCCCTTGAAAATTGCACAGGAAAAATTTGACAAAAAAAGGCAGCACGTCATAGGACACGATGCCTTCTTGCACATCTTCCCCCCTGACGCACTGCCCAAAAGCATAGCAGACGCAATACGAACCCGCTTCTTTATCGGGAAATATCACTCCTCCACCTTCATTCCCTCACATTGAAAGACAAATTCTCCTCTTCCGACGCCTTGCTTACAAGAATAGCCTGCCCCTCCCGGACAGTCTCCTTGACCAAACGCTCAGCTATCTCATCCTCAACATAGTGTTCTAAACAACGACGCAAAGGACGAGCTCCCAAATCCGGATCCCAGCCTTTTTCCATCAGGAACTCCTTGGCATCCTCAGTCAATTCCAATCCAATTCCCAAGCGTTCCAGCCTGCTTCGCAAATGTTGCAACTCTATATCGATTATCTTGAAAATATTGTCCTTCGTCAGGCTATTGAACATAATCACATCATCAACCCGGTTCAGGAACTCTGGAGCAAAATGCCGTTTAAGCGCTTTTTCTACAATACTTCTAGCCACCTCATCCCGGGCAGATTCCTTGGCAGCCGTCTGGAATCCCACACCATTGCCGAATTCCCTGAGCTGCCTTGAACCCAGATTGGAAGTCATGATGACGACAGTATTCTTGAAGTCCACTTTACGACCCAAGCCGTCCGTCAGCTGACCGTCGTCCAGAACTTGAAGCAACAGGTTGAATATATCAGGATGTGCCTTCTCTATTTCATCAAACAAGACAATCGAATACGGCTTGCGACGGACTTTTTCCGTCAACTGCCCGCCATCCTCGTATCCTACATAACCCGGAGGTGATCCAATCAGACGGGACACATCGAACTTTTCCATATACTCACTCATATCCACCCGGATCAAAGCCGATTCGGAATTGAACATATAACGGGCCAGCGTCTTTGTCAAATAGGTTTTTCCGACCCCTGTCGGCCCTAAAAAGATGAAACTCCCGATAGGGCGCAAAGGATCCTTCAAGCCTGTCCGGTTCCTCCGGATAGCCCGAACCAGTTTATGAATTGCTTCATCCTGTCCAATGACCTGTCCCTTAAGGACATCTTCCATCTGAAGCAACTGTGTCTTCTCATCCTTGGCCACTTTCTGCAATGGAACCCCCGACATCATCGAAACCACTTCCGTGATATCTTCCTCGCTCACCGCTGGACGGTTCTGATCGTTTTGCCGCAACCATGCCTCGTTTGCCTTTGCCAACGCATCTTTCATGTTCCCCATTTCATCCCGCAACCGAGCCGCCCTCTCAAATTCCTGCTTACGGATAGCCTCCATCATCTGTTGCTTGGCTTCTTCGGCCTTGGCTTCCAGTTCCAGCACATCCCGAGGCACATCGCTTTGACGCAAATGCACTTTCGAACCAGCCTCATCCAAGGCATCGATAGCCTTGTCCGGCAACACACGATCGGTTATATAACGCGATGTCAAATCCACGCATGCCTTCAATGCCTCTTCCGTATAACGGACCACATGATGATCCTCGTATTTGCCGCGGATATTATGCAGTATTTCCAGTGTTTCCTCCGGAGTTGTTGCTTCTACCAAGACTTTCTGGAAACGGCGCTCCAAGGCCCCGTCTTTCTCTATGCTTTGACGGTACTCATCCAAAGTAGTTGCACCTATGCATTGTATTTCGCCTCGTGCCAATGCAGGCTTGAACATATTGGAAGCGTCCAAAGCCCCCGCCGTGTTTCCTGCCCCGACCATCGTATGAATCTCATCAATGAAAATAATCACCTCCGGATGCTTTTGCAGTTCATTGATGATTGCCTTCATCCGTTCTTCAAACTGCCCCCGGTATTTTGTCCCGGCCACAACCGAAGCTATGTCCAATGTCAGCAAACGCTTGTCTCTAAGCAAACGAGGCACTTTCTTGTCGGCAATCCGCTGAGCCAAACCCTCCGCTATGGCCGACTTGCCAACGCCCGGATCGCCAATCAGAATCGGATTGTTCTTCTTGCGACGGCATAGAATCTGGACAATCCTGTCCATTTCCTTCTCTCGGCCAACCACCGGGTCAAGCAACTGGGAACGCGCCGCCTTGGTCAAATCCCGGCCAAAATTATCCAATACCGGCGTATCGCTCTTGGCATTGGAGGCTTTCATTGTATCCGTAGCTGCAGCAAGCCCGCTATCCGCTCGGGGTTTATCTTCATCTTCCCCATATTCATGCATTCCAATGCCTTCTTCCATATCCGTGGGAGCAGGCCGCGTTGAAGTTGGCACCGAGGCCTGCACATAGGCGTTAACGTTGTCGTAAGTCACACCCGCTGCATTCAGCAAACTGCCTGCCAGACTGGCCTCATTCTTCAAGATAGCCAGCAAAGCATGTTCCGGCTCTATCTCGTCTTGTTTGAACCGAAAGCACTCCACCTGCATCAAACGGAGCATGCGATCCAACTGATCGTTAACCGGCAAATGCCGGTCCTTGTCTTCCGGCTGCGTGAAATCCCGATGGGCCGGACGGATTGCATCCTCTATTTTCTGACGCAATAGCCGGAATTCAACACCCAAATGCCCCAGAATTTCCACCGCCTTATTATCTCCCTGACGTAACATTCCCAAAAGCACATGCTCCACACCGACATAGTCGTTGCCAATCCGCATGGCCTCTTCAGTACTGTATTTCAATATAGTTTTAAGTGTTTCCGATGTATTTGTCTCCATATTCTTCTTATCATCACAGAATCATGTCAGGCCAACAGACCCGGCAGACCCTTTTCTGCAAGCTTGCAAAATTAACAAAATCCATGCCTCGGAAAAAATCCAGAACAAATCCCGCCTCTGATATGGACAAAAGAAAACCGCACTGTCATTTTTGCAGCAATAAAAGACAGAAAGTCAGGAAACCAACAAGATAATACCACCTGAAAAACGTAATCCAGCATGCACGGAAAGGGATTTCGCAAGCATTTACCAAACCTCTCCCCGCTGAATCTGACGTTTCACATCCTTCTCTTTAAGAGATTCCCGTTTGTCATACAATTTTTTCCCTTTTGCCAAAGCAATATCCAGCTTGGCTCGCCCATTCTCATCGATAAACAACACTACAGGAATGATTGTCAATCCTTTCTCTTTTACTTTTTCCTGCAATCGAAGCAACTCTCGCTTATTCAGCAGAAGCTTCCTGTCACGCCGAGGCTGATGATTGAAAGCCGAACCATGGCTATATTCAGCCACATACATATTCTTGATAAAGAGTTCATTCTGCAAAAACACACAAAAAGCTTCGTTAATGCTCGCTTTGCCTTCCCGAATAGACTTGATTTCACTGCCTGTCAACACCAATCCTGCCGTATAACGGTCTACCAGGAAAAACTGGAACTCTGCTTTTTTGTTCTTTATCCTTATGTCCGACTTCAATCGAGGCATTCTTCTACTTTTTTTATGATACCCGCTGGCACCATCAATTTCATGAAAAACTTCTCACAAAACCCATGCCACCCTCATCCTCAGCACGCATTCATCCTTTGCCTTCTATCAAGACAGCTCTTGCCTCGGCCAGCTTCCTTTCAAGCAAATGCCGGGAATCGGCCTCCATTATCAAACGCAGATACGGCTCAGTATTGGATGGCCGCACATTGAACCACCAATGGGCAAATTCTATCCTGTAACCATCAAAATCATAAAACGCCTCCGGGGTCTCCTGCGCCATGAAATGCTCCCGTACCCGTTCCATCGCACCTTGCTTGTCCTCAATCTTAAAATTCACCTCCCCCGAATTGGCATACAAGGCAATACTGTCAATTATTTCCGATACCGTCTGTCCTTCTTGCTTGAATCGTCCGAAAATGCCAAGCAGCAAGCTGCAAGCCATCAAGCCAGAATCAGAATAATTGAAGTCTCGAAAATAATAATGTCCAGCCAACTCTCCACCATAGATACCATCTATCTCTCTCAGTTTCAATGCTGCATAAGCTCTCCCCACCCGCCACATCTCCATTGTGCCGCCCAATCTTTCCACATAAGCCCGAACCGACTTCGAGGTCCTGATATCCTGCAGCACTTTTCCTCGCAAGCCTTTGTCTTTTAGAAAATAATCTCCAAGCACGGCTATCATCAAATCGGGAGATACGAAACGGGATTTTTCATCTATGAACATGACTCGATCAGCATCTCCATCGAATATCACGCCTATATCCGCCTTGGTTTCCCTCACCAGATTCCGGATATCCTCCGTATTGGCCGGATCCAAAGGATTCGCCTCATGATTAGGGAATGTTCCATCTAATGTATCGTACAGGTAAACAGGCCTGTTCCCGTACAAATCATGAACAAAGACCGAGGCCATCCCGTTACTGCAATCCATCGCTATCCGCAGGTTTCCAATCCCGTCCGAAAGCCATTGCCGCTGAAAAGCAAGGTAATCGTTTCTCTTGTCGAACTCCACTGTCTTGCCTTTACGAGAAACCGGCACCACTACCCGCTCCTTCAGCCAACGCTCCAATTCTCCCAGCCCTGTATCGTAACCGACTGGCAAAGCATTGCGTTTGGATATCTTCAACCCATTGTACTCCTTTGGATTATGCGATGCCGTAATCATCACCGAGGCTTCAAATCCATACTGAGCAGTAGCCCAATATACCATCGGTGTAGTACAAATACCCAAATCATAAGCATCCGCTCCAGCATCTTCAATGCCTTTGCATAAATAAGCATGGATTTCAGGCGAGGACAAACGCACATCCCTTCCTACCAGCACTTTCTTTGCCCCCAGCAGCTCCGGCAGGAAAAAACCTATCCTGTATACATCTTCTTTGTTGAAATCCTGATCGTAAACACCTCGGATATCGTATGCTTTGAATGCTCCCATGTCTTTGTAGTTTTATTTTCCCGTTGGAAGAACCCATCGGAATCAAGCGCACCTCATCGCTCCGCGTGGCCAGCCGAAGCGTTCTCCAGAAGTCCAGGACGACGCTCCTGCGTCCTTTCCACAGCCTTCTCATATCGCCATTCCGCTTTCAAGCGGTCGTTTCCGCCTAAAAGCACATCCGGGACCTTCCATCCCTTGTACTCCGGAGGCCTCGTGTATACCGGGGGGGACACCAGCCCGTCTTGGAATGAATCGCTCAAAGCCGAGGTCTCATCCCCTAACACGCCGGGAATCAAACGGACAACCGCATCCGTAATGACAGCTGCGGCCAGTTCACCACCCGACAAGACATAATCTCCTATTGAAATCTCACGTGTCACCAAATGTTCCCTAACCCTTTCATCCACTCCTTTATAATGCCCGCACAAAATAATGATATTCTGGCACAATGAGAGATTATTGGCCATAGGCTGGTCCAAAACCGGACCATCGGGCGATGTGTAAATCACCTCATCGTAATCCCGTTCAGCCTTCAAAGCAGAAATACAGCGGTCAATCGGTTCTATTGTCATTACCATCCCCGCCCCGCCTCCGTAGGGATAATCGTCCACGGATTTATAACGGTTTGTGCTGTAATCCCGCAAATTGTGCAGTCCTAATTCCAAAAAGCCCTTTTTCCGGGCCCGTTGCGGAATGGAATACTCCAAAAAGCCCGCGAACATTTCCGGAAAAAGGGTAATAATATCTATTCTCACTTGATTCTATGCTTCTTCTGACGTATCCTCCTGAGGCTTTTCCGTTGCAAGTTCCTGTTGCGATTGGGTTGTATCGGCCTTGGCTTCTTCCTTGGAAGAATCACTCTGAACAACCTTAGGCGCATCCTTGACCATCTTGAGCTTGGCTTCCAGCAATGCCAAATCCTGCTTGGCCGACTGGATCTTGCGATCGAACTCCCGTCTCAACACATCAGAACTCTTAGACTGGGAAATAAATCCCATATTGTTCTCCCACAACGAAATGTCCGCACGCAACTTTGCAATCCGGTTATTCAAGGCCGACACTTCCTTTCCGCTCATCTTTGCAGCATCTTCAGGTGTCTGTATATCGGCAAAAGCCCGGCCTCGGCCTTCATGGCGGAAAGTGCCGAACAGTTTGAACTTTTCATCGATGGCCGCACGGAAATCAGCATAAATCCGATCTTTTTCCTTCATCGGTACATGCCCTATCTCTGTCCATCTACGCTGAAGTTCCTTGACTGCAACCAGCAAAGCATCCCGATTGTCTGCTTCAATCTTCCTGACTTCTTCCACCAAAGCTTCCTTCGCGGCCAGATTGGAAGATTCAGAAGAACGCATCGAATCGTAAAATTCCGACTTCTTCTGGAAAAACTCATCGCAAGCTGCTCGAAAACGTTTCCATATCTTTTCAGACAAACGGTACGGTACAGGCCCGATTTCCTTCCACTGTTGCTGCAACTTAAGCAATTCCGCCGTGGCTGCTTTGAAATCCGTACGCTGCTGAGCTATGTTTTCGGCCTTGGCACACAAGTCCACTTTCAAATTATAATTGTTGGCTTGCTCGTCCCTTACCTTGCGGTAAAATTCCTTCTTTGCTTCAAAGAAAGCATTCAAACTGCTCCTGAACCTCTCCCAAATAGCATCGTTATCTGCACGGGGGGCCCGGCCTATGCTTTTCCAAAGCTTCATCAGTTCTTCCACTTGGACGGAACCCTCATTCCAATCCTTGGCAGAATTGCGGCTTGCCGCCATCAAGGTTTCAGCCCGTTCGCACAAGGCTTGCTTAGCCAAAAGATTCTTTTCCAGCTCAGCCTGCATGTTGTCGTAATATTCCTTGCGTCTCTGGGCAATTGCATCGGAAGCCGCCTTGAACCTCTCCCATATCTCGTCCTTCTTTTCTGCGGCCACCGGCCCGATTTCCTTCCAGCGATCGTGCAATTCATGCAACTCTTTGGATGCCTTGCTGACAGATTCTTCCAATAACAAGCTTTCGGCTTTTTCACAAAGCTGCAACTTCTCTTCCAAGTTCTTCTTATAATCGAGATCCCTCAATTCATTATTAATCCGAACCTTGTCAAAGAACTTCTCAACCAGAAAATGGTAATTCTGCCACAGATTGTTCGATTCAGCTCTTGCAATCGGTTTGATTTCCCGCCAAGTCTCTGTCAATTTATTGAACTCATCATACGTTTCTTTCAAAGGTTTGTCCTCTTCTATCAAACGTTTCAAGTCTTCCAGCAAAGCTTGCTTCTTCTGCAAGTTCTCTGCCATCAGTCGTTCAAGTTCCTCCCGCTTGCGTTGATGGTAATCCTTGATTTTCTGACTCACAGAGACGAAACGGTCTTCCAAGGCATCGGAAAACCTGAAATCGATCTTGTTCCCGCCTTCGGCAAGGAACTTATCCAAAGCGGCCTTCTTTATCTCACCCGTCTTTTCCTTGTATTTGAGGCGGAGCAAAGCTACCATGTTCTTGGCACCTTCCAACTCTCCCTTAGAAAGCAATTGTTCCAACCGGCCAACAATCTGCTCCCTGTCCAGCAAAGAAAGCTCCTGAATCTCTTTCTCGCTCAATTCCTGGGGTTTCTCATTCCCGATCGAGACCACCGTGTCCGAATGGGATTCTTCTGCTTCTTTTTCTTCTTCCATCTCGGCAGCTTCCTCCCGTTGCTGGGCGGCAATCTGTTCCAATTGGTTCAAGTTCACTTTTTCTACCGTCTCCGAGGATACCCGTTCCTGGGTTTCTTCTGCTCCGGACAAAACCGGAGTCTGGTTCTTCTGCTCGTTCATAAGATGTTCCATTTGCACGGCTACTGTGCCAGAACGGGCAATTCCATCCACCCGTTCCGACACTTTGCCTCGAGAGCAGGCCGGTTCGGAAAACGCTTTCCTTGCCTGTCTTCGTTCGCGGCCCTCCCGCGAAAGAGTGTCCTGCCCGGCAGAACATTCCTTCCGCTTTTCAATTCTTATTTGTCAGTATTCTGTTTTATTCAACATGTCCCTCTGCGCCGACAGCAACATTCGCTTCCTCCTCCACTGCTGCAGCTTCTTCTGCAATAGGGCAATGACGTTCTTTGACTATCGTCAACTCGTCGATCAGATTCGTGGCTCCGGCATATTTGTCAATAATGAACAGGACATAACGGGCATCCACCACAATAGTCCGTTGCAGCATCGGCTCGTAATAAATGTCACCACTCATGGCCTCCCAATTGCCATCAAAGGCCAAACCGATTAATTCGCCGTTTGCATTGATGACCGGACTGCCCGAATTCCCGCCTGTAATATCATTTGTAGTCAGGAAACATGTCACCAACGTGCTATCTCCATACTGACCGTAGTCTTTTCTGAGATAAAGATCTTTGAGCCCTTGAGGAACAATAAAGTCCGGGTTAGAAGGATCTTCTTTTTCCATCACCCCTTCGATAGTGGTCTTGAAATCATAATGCACCGCATCGGCCGGCCTGTAATCCTTAACCTGCCCATAGCTCACGCGCATCGTCAGGTTGGCATCAGGCGCGTACGCCTTGCCCGGATTCATTTCCCGGACACCTTTGACAAACAAACGCATGTTCTTGTCCATCTTCTCGATTGCAGCTTGAACATCCGGATTCTGGTAAATCTCAGCGGTTTTGGTCAGTACCGCCCCCACTAATGCCATGGCCGGATCCTTTTGCAGTTTCTTCAAATCCGGATTGGCCAAGAAGGCAGCCATGCGGGTGCTATCAGCCAGAATTGTCTTGCTCATGATCTCATCCGCAATGGCATCGAAATCCCCTTTCTTCTTACCAACCATCTTGCGGAAGGATTCCGGCTGGTATTCCGGATTGATATCTTCGTAATACAACTTGAGCATACCGGCCACCATGTCCCGGTTCACGCTCCAATCAAAATCCTTGTACAATGCCCCCAGCTTCCCCGACAATGAGGCGGCAAGATTCTCAACCTGCTCAGCGTCCTCTCTTTCCAATGCTCTCAGCAAAGGCAGCAGATATTTCGTATAGGAAAGCACTTGAGGTCCCATAATAGCTTCCCGCAAATAATTATCCAATTTAGTCGTAACAGGAATCAACACGCCATAGGCTTCTTCAAGATTGGCCAGCACATCCTTGTACTCCGGTTTCCCGGCAGCCCATGCGGCAAATTCCTTTTCAATCTGCTGTTTCTTTTCAACTACTTTATTGCGTTTAAGCTGCTTGCCCTGACCGATATAATATTTCCAATAATTGGCAATCGATGCATAAATGGAAGCATATTGGATACGCACGACGGGATCTTCTTCCATATGCCGATCCAGAATATCCAATTTAGCCTGACGAGTCTTGACAATAGCAGGGGCAATGCAGTCAATGATTTCTTCCACGCCCCAAGACGGAAGGAACCGGTCGGTCGAACCCGGATATCCCATAATCATCGCATAATCGTCCTGCTGCACGCCGGCAATCGAAATAGGCAGATAGTGCTTAGGCTTCAAGGGGACGTTCGATTCACTATACTCAGCCGGTTTCCCGTCAGCAGACATGTAAACCCTGAATACCGAGAAGTCGCAAGTGTGACGAGGCCACATCCAGTTGTCGGCATCCGCGCCGTATTTGCCAATGGAGCTGGGAGGAGCCCCGACCAGACGCACGTCCTTGTATTCCTCATATACTAAAAGATAAAATTCGTTTCCGGCAAAATAGCTCTTCATGTGAACCAGATAACGCCCGCCTTCGCTGGCTTCCTCCACCAATTCTTTCCTTGCTTCCTCTATGGCTTCAGCGCGTTCATCCTCGCTCATGCCCTCATTGAGACGAGCCAGGACTTTCTGGCTCACATCTTCCATCCGTACCAGAAACTTCACCGTCAAGCCAGGACAAGGCAACTCTTCAGCCTTGGACTTGGCCCAAAAGCCGTTGGTCAGATAATCGTGTTCCACCGTGCTATGTGATTGGATTTGCCCGTAGCCACAATGATGATTGGTAAACAAAAGGCCTTCCGGCGAAACAATTTCACCCGTGCAACCGCCTCCGAACTGGACAATGGCATCTTTCAGCGAAGAATGGTTAATGGCATAAATGTCTTCAGCCGAAAGCTGCAAACCCAACTCGTGCATCTCCTCGATATTTAGCTTTTGAATCAAGAGAGGTAGCCACATGCCCTCATCCGCTTTCAGCTTGAATGGGAAAAATGCGCACAAAGCCGCGCATAAGGCAACAAGAATCTTCTTCATATTGTCATTTGTTAATATTTCGTATACCGTCCCTGTCTATTTTCAACAAATCGTTTGCCTGCCCCTTCTATTTTCCATCTGCCAGACAAGCAAAGCCTCACACATATTTCTCACCTTTCTCGGTCGAAATGTCGTTCACTATCTGCCGTAACATCTGTTCCTGATCCTTGCGGCAGACCAAAAGGCATTCGTTGCGTTCCACCACGATATAATCCTCCAGCCCTTGCAAAACAACCAGCTTGTCCTTAGGCATATCCACGATGCAGCCTCGGGTATCATACGTCATCACGTTCTTTCCTGCAATCGAATTATGCTGCTTGTCTTTAGGCCTTAATTCGTACAACGCGCCCCATGTACCTACATCGCTCCACCCAAAATCAGCCTCCATCACATGCACGTTCTTGGCTTTTTCCATCACGCCGTAATCTATCGAGATGCTTTTGCACACCAGATATACCTTTTCTATATAATCCTTCTCAAGCGAAGTCCCGTACATCTTGACACCCCCGGCGAACAATTCGTCCACTTCCGGCAGATATTCCTTGAATGCCTGCATCGAACTCTTCAACGACCAGATGAAAATACCGGCATTCCAAAGAAACTCCCCGCTTTGGACAAAAGTCCGAGCCATTTCCAAACCGGGCTTTTCAGTAAAAAGCTTCACTTTCCGGATGGCCGGATTCTGCGCCCATGCCTCATCGGGATCAAACTGAATATATCCATACCCTGTATTAGGATAAGATGGCTTGATCCCCAAAGTAATAAGCCAATCATTGGAAGCTGCCGCATCGGCCGCCTGATGAATGACCGAATTAAACACGTCTTGCCTCAATACAACATGGTCAGCCGGAGCCACAACCACCGTAGCTTCAGGATTGATGGCATGAATCCGATAATTAGCATAGGCAATGCAAGGAGCTGTATTCTTCCTATGCGGTTCACCCAAAACCCGGTCCGGCCTCAACTCAGGCAGCTGTTCCAATACCAAATCCTTGTAAACTGCTCCTGTCACAACAAATATGTTCTCTACCGGACAGAAATCCTTGAACCGGTCGAAAGTCTGCTGAATCATCGTCCTGCCTGTCCCCATCACATCGATAAACTGCTTGGGGCAAGCAGACGTACTCATAGGCCAAAAACGCGTCCCCACGCCTCCAGCCATGATGACCACATAATAATCTTTGTGCATTTCGTGTCCTTTTGCGCGGGCGGCAAAGATAAGACTTATTATGAATATACCGACGGAGCCTTAGCAAAAAATCCTTCCCTGCCGTGAACAAAATCAATATCCCAAAGTCTTCAACATAGACTTGTAGCTCTGTTCCTTGGCAAAGAGCTTAGTCGTGTATTCCCCGTCTTCGTCTCGATCTATGATAATATGCTTGGGAGCAGGAATGAGGCAGTGCTGTATTCCTCCGTAACCAGCCAACGCCTCTTGATAGGCCCCGGTATGGAAGAAACCTATATACAAAGGTTCTCCTTCTTCAAATTTAGGCAAGAATATGGCATTGGAATGAGCTTCACTGTTGTAATAATCCTGGCTATCACAAGTCAGACCGCCCAAGAAGACCCTCTGGTATTCATGATCCCAATTATTGACGGCCATGAGGATATAGCGTTGGTTAATCCCCCATGTATCGGGCAAAGTAGTCATGAAAGAACTGTCTATCATATACCATCTTTCCCTATCATTTTGCTGTTTCTGATTGACAATGGAATATAAAGCCGCCCCGCTTTCGCCTACCGTGAAAGACCCGAACTCGGTAAATATGTCAGGATCGGGAACTCCATGCTGTCCGCAAATATTCTTTATCTGGGCAACGATTTCTTCTGCCATATATTCATAATCGTAGTCAAAATCCAAACGGTTCTTTATCGGAAAGCCCCCTCCAATGTTGATAGCCTGCAAGGAAGGGCAAATCTTCTTGAGTTCGCAATACAGGTTCACGTTCTTGGCCAGTTCATTCCAATAATAAGATGAGTCCTTGATGCCCGTATTGATGAAAAAATGAAGCATCTTCAAGCTGAATTTCTTGTTATTGGCAATCTTCTGCCTGTAAAAATCCACAATCTCATCATAACGTATCCCCAAACGGGAAGTATAAAAGTCAAACTGCGGTTCCTCTTCCGACGCAATCCTGATCCCAACAAAGCACTCTTTTTCAATACATCTATCCAAATAATCAATTTCTTCCTTGTTGTCCAGGATAGGTGTCGTGCCAGAAAAGCCCTGCTTTACCAATTCAGCTATGTTCTCTATGTACTGAGGACGCTTGAAGCCATTACATATTATATAGTGTTCCTTATCGACCAGACCCTGTGCGGCCAACTCGAAAATCAAATTGATGTCAAAAGCCGATGAAGTCTCGATATGTACATCATTTTTCAGCACTTCTTCCAGCACAAACTCGAATTGGGAGCTTTTGGTGCAATAACAATAGTTATAATCCCCCTGGTAATCCACCTTTGCCATTGCAACATTAAACAAACGCTTCGCCCATTGTATCTGAGAAGAAATCTTTGGCAAATAGGTTATCTTTAGCGGAGTGCCATACTGCTTGATAATATCCATCAAAGGCACATCATTGAAATACAATTCCCCGTCAACCACCTTAAATTCTTCCTGCGGAAACTCAAAAGTCTGCTCAATCAGGTCTGAATACTTGTTTTTCATTTTTCAATTCAAGTTAATCGGATTTGCGCTTTCCCTCCAATGTAACTCACTTGGATTTGGACAACGAGGACAAAAGTAAGCAAACTATCGCAATAAATCTTCTCTTTTGAAAGATTTTGCTATATTTGCCGGCCTTTGCCGCCGATATGGGATGCAGCCCGGCATCACAATCCAGCTATTGCTTCTCGCCCGGCCCTCATTCATTGGACGGTTTTTTTTGACAGCGGTGTGCCATGACGAGCAATCTGCCTGCTTTCGCCCTTTCTGACATACCACACATACCACCTTGGTTAACAGCAACCACAATTCCTCAAGACATGGACCTCCAAAAGATACGAAAAGACTTCCCCATCCTGAACCAAGCTGTCAACGGCTACCCCTTGATTTATCTGGACAACGCAGCCACAACCCAGAAACCGAGATGCGTCATAGACAAGATAGCCGAGTTTTACAGCAACAGCAACAGCAATATACACCGGGGAGTACACCATTTGAGCCAGGAAGCCACATCCGCCTACGAAGAGGCCAGGTCCTATGTTGCCCGGTACATGGATGCGGGAAAAGACCGCACCATTGTTTTCACCAAAGGAACTACCGAATCCATCAACTTGGTGGCCAGCAGCTTTTCAATCCTCTTATCCGCAAAGGACACAGTAGTAACCACCGTATCGGATCATCATTCATCCTTTGTCCCTTGGCAACAAGCCTGTTTGAAAACAGGAGCAAAGTTCAAAGTCGTGTCCTTATTGCCGGATGGAAGCCTTGATTTGGAACAATTACGCAACCTGCTCGCTGAATCCCCGAAAATCCTTATCCTTCCCCATGTGTCCAATGTCATCGGGAGAATCAACCCGGTAAAGGAAATCATAGCGGAAGCCCACCGGCACGGCACGGCAGTCCTTGTAGACGGAGCCCAAGCCATTGCCCATATTCCAGTCTCGACCTGCGACATCGATGCCGACTTTTACTGCTGGTCCGGACATAAGGCTTATGGCCCCACAGGCATCGGGGTCCTATGTGCCAAGACCTCTTGGCTCGAACAGCTGCCGCCTTATCAGTATGGTGGAGAAATGATTGAAGACGTGTCGATTCAAAAGACGACTTTCGGACCTCTCCCCTTCAAATTCGAAGCAGGTACTCCTCCCTTTGCGGAGGCGATAGCCTTGCAAAACGCGCTTTCTTATATTGAAAGCATAGGTTTCGCGCAAATCAGGCAACACGAGGAGGCCTTGTCTGCCTACGCGTTCAATCGCCTCAAAGAAATTGCAGGCTTGGAAATATACGGTTCCGACAAAGACCGGGCCGGAGTCATATCATTCAACATCAGAGGGGCTTATCATTACGATGTAGGAGTCATACTCGACCAGATGGGCATCGCCGTCCGGACGGGCCATCATTGCGCCCAGCCATTAATGACATTCCTTGGCATTCCAGGCACGGTTCGATGCAGCTTTGCCATATACAACACGCTGGAAGAGATAGACAAGATGGCTGAAGCCGTGCAAAAAGCCGCTCAGATGCTATCTTGAGCCGATTCGTTTCCAACCTTGCCCGAAAAGCCAGGCAAAAACTTATACGGAAAAACAACATAAACATATTTCATCAAAATGAATGCATTAAAGAAATTCTCCTTCTTGTGCTTGAGTAGCTTGCTGTCCTTCAGCATAGTTCAGGCCCAACAGTACAGAGACAATGCTGTCTATGTCAAGATGAAAGAAAGCACGAAAGTCAGCGCGAAAAGCTTCGGCCGCGATGTCGTCCCTCTCTCATCTTTAGGCCTCAAAATTTCACAGACCAAGAACAATCGCTTTGGCTTGCACCAGGAAGCATATTCCTTGAGCCTGTTCGACAACCCGATTTTGGACAAGACATTCCAAATCCAATTTGACAGTACATCCCAAATAGACAAGATTATCCGTATTTTGGAAAAGGACCCCAATGTGGAGTATGTGGAACGGATTCCCATTTTCAAGCTATACGGCATATATCCTGGCAAGGCCGCTACGGATACCGCGCCCGATGACCCGTTCTACCAGCCTATCGGGAACGTCAATCCTCAATGGTATCTGGATATGGTCAACGCTCCAGGTGCCTGGGCCTTGCAGACGGGAGATTCCAATATCATTGCCGCCATTGTAGACGGAGCCGTCTGGGGCGACCATCCCGAACTCCAGATTCCAACAGACCTCCAGTACAATGCCGGAACCGGTGCAGAAGGGAATTCAGCACCTCCATCCAATGTGACACAGGACGAAGAATGCTCAACCCTGTATTCCGACGATCCGAATGCAAGCCCTTGCCCATCCTATTCATGGTCGCACGGCACGCATTGCGCCGGCGTTGTTGGAGCCACCAACAACAATGGCCAAGGCATTGCCTCTTTAGCTTCCGGGGTCACCCTGATGGGGGTCGCAGCCCATTTACCCCAATATCCTGATGCCGTGTACAACGGAGATGGAGGCATTCGCTGGGCGGCCAATAACGGAGCCCGCGTCATCAACTGCTCATGGGGAGGTGGCAGCTTGAGCACCAGCCAAGAAACGCTTTTGACCACCTGTTACGAAAACGGTATCGTCGTAGTGGCTGCCGCTGGCAACGACAATACCGACGAGCCTTCGGCTCCAGCCAGTTCCCCGCATGTCATATCAGTAGGCTCGGTAGATGAAACGGGACGGAAATCCTCGTTCTCCAATTACGGTCCTTGGGTGTCGATCACTGCCCCCGGCGGTTTTTCCCACAGCTACCTGGGGATCCTCAGCACCACTTTCTGCCTGCCTCAGTACCTGCGTCTGTACAATGAAGATATCTACAACAATGGAGGTTTTGAAGGACAGTATTACGACATAATGACCGGTACCTCCATGGCATCCCCCTTGGTGGCCAGTTTGTGCGCCTTGATGTTGTCCCGTGACCCGGATCTCACTCCTGGGGAGATCAAGGATATTCTCCAGAATACATCCACTTACTCCACCTCCAACAGGAATTATTTCATGCCTCTGGCAGGCACCATCAATGCCGAAGCGGCCATCAAAGCCGTGGATGAAGCCCGTTATGATGCTCCTGTCTCAAACCTGAGCTTTGTCCGCCAACATCTTGATACCGTGTGGATTGAATGGGATGCCCCGACCGGCTATGAACATGAAATCCTCAGCTACAATGTCTTCCGAAACGGAACCTTACTTGACTCCATGGTAAGCGCGTCCGCTACTTCTTACATGGACACCTTGGTTGAAGGAGGCAGGACTTCCTATATGGTTTCCGTCAACTACAGCGATGGATACAAATCCTACCGCCAAGAAATCGTGGAAGAAATAAAGGCGACATACGAAATCCGTACCGTAATCGTGCCACGGAACAGCGAGGCCGGCATTGTTACAGGTGGAGGAATGTATGAAGACAGATCCCGTTGCCTCTTGGAGGCTACCGCAAACCCTGGTTATGAATTTGAACGTTGGTACACGCAAGGGGAAACCGTATCGACAAGACCCTATTACAATTTCATTGTACGAGGAGACCAAGTGGTGAATGCCATTTTCAAGGAAGTTTCCAGCAATGAAGACCAGCTTGCCTCATCCATGAGCCTCAACCCGAATCCTGTCCAAGACATCCTTTCGTTGACAAGCCCGACACCTATCGACGCTCTTGTCATTTACGATCTCCAAGGCCGCAAAATCAAAGAATTGGATGGCAACCGGCAAACGGAGATAAGAGTGGATGTCAGCTTCTTGCCGCAAGGCAACTATATCTTGGACATCATTACTCCGCAAGGCAAAATTCAAAAGAAATTCATCAAATTGTAATACCAGCCGGGAAAATGATGCGAACCCCGAAAGCCGGACAGACTTTCGGGGTTTTCCATATGCAGAATCTACTTAATGGTCAGGGACTCCATAAATCAGGCCGGGGCAATTCTCCTACGCGCGGATTTTACAACCTCAACCTTTCTAATCAAAACAGGGTCGCAAACTTGGTCCGCAAACGTATATCGGTCAGAACCTGCTTGGTGTAAAGAGGAAAATCCGAACGTTGCACCCAATCGTAATAAGACGGCTCCTTGGCAAAGACATCAGAGACCTTCATTCCCTTGTGCTTGCCGAAACCGAACACTTCGTTGCCTTTCTCATCATAAAGGACAAATCCAGCCAAATCGGCCGTCTTGTGCACACAGGAAAAGTCGGCCAAGGCATCCACATTGTTCTCCACAGGAAAAAGAGTATTCCCTTCCTTGTCCTGATAAGGTTTCCCTTGGTATCGCTGCACTTGGGCTTTCAAAATCTCAAAAGTGGCCCGCGTGTCGTTGATAGCCGCATGGGCACCTTCCATATCCTTGCCTAAATAGAATTTCACCGCCGCCGCCAAGTTCCGAGGTTCCATTTTATGAAAAATGTTCTGGACATCGACCAGCCGCCTCCCTTTCATCTCGAATTTCTGGCCTGCCCGCAAAAATTCTTCCACCAGCATCGGCACATCGAACTTATTGGAATTGAAACCAGCCAAATCGCTGTTCCCGATAAATTGCATCACTACCGGTGCGTACTCCTTGAAAGTCGGTTCGCCCGCCACATCTTCATCATGTATATGATGAACAGCTGTCGATTCAGGAGGAATTGGCATCTGCGGATTCAAACGATGGCTAAGTTCCTCAGTATGTCCATCGGGAAACACTTTTATAATAGCTATTTCTATAATCCGATCCGAACCCAGCTTAAGGCCGGTAGTTTCCAAATCAAACACGCACAAAGGCTTGGTCAGTTGTAATTTGAATTCTTCCATTTTATTATGATAACCGGGATTTCCTACGCCAGGAATCCATGCTCAATCTTGTCTTCGAACAAGGAATCCAAAACTTGTACATACTCCTTGACGGAATCAAGCGACTTGATCCGTCCAAAAGCTCCTGTAGGAACAAAATCCCCTGAAAATTTACTCCAAAACATCTTTTGTCGTTGCAAAACTGCCTTTTCCGGCAAACCGGAACGCCAATAATGCCTCAAAAGAGCCTCCACGAAGAGTTTAAACAAAAACCTTTCTTCCGTGGAGACGAAAACATATCCGGACAAACGGCAGGGCAAGAAAGGGTCTGCTATCATGCCCCGTCCTATCATGATTTCCCGGACAGACGGAAACCGAGCGCAGAAAGCATCGGCTTTGGCCACGCTGTCTATGTCCCCGCTATATACGCAAACATGTTCCATCAAAGGGAGTATGCGATCCAACATATCCCAATCGGCCATCCCTTTGTAAAGCTGTAACCCTATGCGCGGATGCACTGCAACATACTGCAAAGGATAGGCATTCAATACCTCCATTACCGGAAATATCTCTTGCGCCGAGAAATAGCCGGTACGAACCTTGACAGACAGAGCCAATGGCGAGGATGGCAATACCTTATCCAAGAAATCGGCAATCTTTCCGGGATAGGGCAAAAGGCCGCTTCCTCTTTGCTTGCGAGCAACCTGCCGCACCGGACAGCCCAGATTCCAGTTGACCGATACATACCCCATATCGTGCAACGCTTCGGCCATAGGCAGGAACCATTCCGCTTCATTGCCCAAGATTTGGGGTTCCACCTCCATCCGGTTATTCTCCGGCCACAAATCCCTCAGATGCGAACGCCGAACCTTACTACCTGGCACCAAAGTCACAAAAGGAGCCACAGACCGATGCATCTTGGCATAAGGTCCGAATACTTCCATCCAAGCATTCCGATACGGAAAATCCGTCACCCCGTCCATCGGTGCCAAAATCCATTCCATCTGTTTTCCACCAACCATAGTACAAAGATAGCGAAAGTCGAGAGCAGAAGCAAAGCTTGCTTTGATTATGCCGAGACCAAGCAAAGCCCCGTTTGAGCCGAATACCGTCTCGAACTTGTTCGAGGACGGTTGAGGCGTAGGGGCTTCGGCGACAGCCAATCTTCGGCGGCAGCCAACGATAGCGAAAGTCGAGAGCAGAGCCAAGCCGCTCCCTTGCTTGAGCTATGCCGAGACCAAGCAAAGCCCCGTTTGAGCCGAATACCGTCTCGAACTTGTTCGAGGACGGTTGAGGCGTAGGGGCTTCGGCGACAGCCAATCTTCGGCGGCAGCCAACGATAGCGAAAGTCGAGAGCAGAGCCAAGCCGCTCCCTTGCTTGAGCTATGCCGAGACCAAGCAAAGCCCCGTTTGAGCCGAATACCGTCTCGAACTTGTTCGAGGACGGTTGAGGCGTAGGGGCTTCGGCGACAGCCAATCTTCGGCGGCAGCCAACGATAGCGAAAGTCGAGAGCAGAAGCAAAGCCGCTCCTCACATCAGCAATCCAATCGCAAATGTAGATATTTTCTTACTTTTACAGGCCGATTCAACCAACCGCCATAACCCACTCAAAATCCACAATAATGTCCCAAAAAGAAATCCTCTTAGGAAAAAACCTTGCCCAAATAGAATCCCTCTGTCAAGAACTTGGATTCCCCAAATACACAGCCAAACAAATCACTTCATGGTTATATGCCAAACGAGTGCCAACTATCGAGGCCATGAGCAACCTTTCGCAAAAGAACAGGGAAATCCTTTCAGAAACAGCAGAAATTGGCAATTGCTCCCCCATCCAAGCCCAAATATCCCAAGATGGAACGCGGAAATACCTCTTTCCCACCCCTATCCCCTCAGATAGCTGCAATGCTTCCAAGCCTCACTTCATCGAATCCGTCTACATTCCGGAAAGCACCCGGGCCACCCTCTGTGTCTCTTCCCAATCGGGCTGCCGGATGAACTGCGCATTCTGCGCCACCGGCAACCAAGGTTTCAACCACCATTTGCAACCCCATGAAATCTTGAACCAATTCTACAGCCTGCCCGAAGCAGAAAAGCTGAGCAATATCGTCTTAATGGGCATGGGCGAACCCTTGGACAACACTGAAAACGTACTGAAAGCATTGGAAGTCATGACAGCCCCTTGGGGTTTGGCTTGGAGCCCGACCCGGATCACCCTTTCGACCGTCGGCATCCTTCCCGGCCTGAAACGCTTCCTTGAAGAATCTTCCTGCCACCTGGCAATCAGCCTGCACTCCCCCTTTTCCCAAGAACGAGCCAGCCTGATGCCAGCTGAAAAAGCCTATCCGATAGAACAAACCATCGCGTTGCTACGGCTGTACCCCTGGCATCACCAACGCCGCCTTTCTTTTGAATATATCCTGATGAAAGATCTGAATGACAGTCCCTCCCATGCATTAGCCACAGCCCGTTTGCTGCAAGGCATAGAGTGCCGCGTCAACCTGATTAAATACCACGAAGTTCCCGGAAAGCCCTTCAAAAAAACGTCCCAAGAGCGCATGGACACTTTCCAGCAGATACTGCTAAAGCATAACATACGCTGCACCCAACGCAAATCGAGAGGCGAAGACATCAAAGCCGCCTGCGGCCTACTAGCCAAAACACGCTGAGATTTCTCTAAAGAAAAAGAAATGAAGCTTCGATCCCCGCTATCCGGCTTAATCTACAAAACGACGCAGAAAGTCGAAAGTCTTCTCCTCGCTGCCCATTCCCAGCTTTTTTCTAATCTTGTATATCGAAGTCTCCACCGTCCGGACAGAACGATTGGTCAATTCGGCCAACTCCTTCGTTCCCATCCCCAAAGACAAAAGCGCACACAAACGCAATTCATACGGAGACATCTCTTCGCTTGAAACTGATTGGATCTTAACCCAAAAACCAGGATACAGTTGCTCGAAACACGAACGGTACAATCCCCATTCCCCCTTGGCATCCAACAATTTCAAAGCATCCTGCATTTCGGTCAACTTTTCTTTGCGTGCATCATCAGTCTTAGCCAGCACCAACTTCTTCAAACCATCGGACAAAGTCAGCAACAGCTCATAGCTCTTGAACAAAAGCAAAGCCTGCTTCTGATCCAGCCCCGCCCGATTTTCCTTCTCCGAAACCAAGGCATCCCCCGCTTGAGTTTCTTGAACAGGCTCTTGAGCCGAAACCTCCGGAGCCTTGTCTTCAGAAGGAGTATCTTCCACAAAACCCCCAAACGAAGCCTCGCTCTTTTCTTCAAGAATTTCTTCCTTGTCCCAATTCGTATAGGGATGAACAGGCTTGGCCTTTTCCACAGAAACCGCTTGAATCACACCCTTTCCTTTCTGACCTTGGTCCAAAGATTCATCCTCCACCCGGCAAAAAGCAGATTCACAGTAATGCTGAACTGGTTTTTTCTTTCGATGCAAGACCAGGGCAAGCGCGATGCCCAAGGCGACAACAAGAACCGACAACACGATAATCACGCCGGTATAAACAAATGAAACATCTGCATACATTTCTTCCATAAACATTCTCCATTATAATTTCCTGTCCGCTGCCCTAAAAGCATAGCCCCCGCATTCCTTACCAATGCAATGCAATCCGACTAAAGCCCGTGACCTTCAACATCTCGTCCCTTCCACCCCGCAGCCAGCTTACTCTTCCACAGCTTGCCTGATTTCCTCTTCCGAGGCCTGGCGCACCTCTAAAACCCGTCCCCTGAAATGCAAGGTTTCTCCGGCCAAAGGCTCGTTAAAATCCAAAGTCACCATTCCGTCCCGCTTGTCTACGACCAAAGCCTCGTAATGATGCCCTTCCATGTCTTGAATCGGAATGAATTCCCCCGTCTTGAGATCTATCCGTTCGTTTTCCGGCACCTCTGCCATCAAATCGGCTTCCGGAAACTGCACTACTTTCTCTTCATCGTACGGGCCATAACCCTGCTCTTCGTCTATCAAAAAATCAAAACCATCACCTGGCTCCAATCCCAACAGGTTCTTTTCCAATACATCCAACAGCAATCCCCTTCCAACCAAGATTTCCGTAGGATCGTCTTCCGTATACTTCTCAACAATCTGCCCCTCCGGTCCATCATAACGTAGGGTATATTCCAATATCGCAATCGTATCCTTGCTTATTTTCATGACTGGTTGTTTTAAATTTTGTCTAACAGCGTTCGCATCCACCGGATTTCCGCCGCCACATACGCCCGCTGCATATCCATACAAGTATCTTGATTTGCAAATTTACGGCTTTTTCCGGAATTCAAATGGATTTCATATTTTTGCAAACTACGATTTGTCCGGTTCGAGCCGGCAACAAAATTCAAACAGAGAACGTGTCTATCAAGAAAATCATCACCTACAACCTTAACGGAATCCGTTCGGCCGCCAACAAAGGCTTTGTGGAATGGTTGCGCAATTGCGGAGCCGATGTGGTTTGCCTTCAAGAAACCAAAGCCCAGCCGGACCAGATTCCAATAATGGAAATAGCCGGAGCAGGTTACGAAACCTATTGTTTCTCCGCGCAAAAAAAAGGATACAGCGGAGTGGCCTTGCTCTGCCGCCAGAAACCCGACCATATAGAAAAAGGGATGGGGATACCGCTTTACGATAACGAAGGACGCTTCATCCGGGCCGACTTCGGAAAACTGAGCGTAATCAGCGTATACCACCCTTCCGGCACTTCGGGAGAGGAACGCCAGGCTTTCAAAATGCAATGGCTGCATGATTTCCAGGACTACGTGGAAGATTTACGGAAAAAACGTCCTTACATGATTTTAGCCGGAGATTATAATATTTGCCACGAAGCCATCGACATTCACGACCCCGTCCGCAACGCGACCCATTCCGGATTCTTGCCCGAAGAGCGTGAATGGATGAGCGGATTCCTGGCCAAAGGCTACATAGACAGCTTCCGGTACCTTCATCCCGATCTCAAGGCCCAATACACCTGGTGGAGTTTCCGGGCAGGTTCGCGAGCCAAGAATCTGGGATGGCGCATCGACTATCTGATGTTGACCGACAATCTGGCCAATAATCTCAAAAACGCCTTCATCCTTCCCGAAGCAGTACATTCCGACCATTGCCCCTCAGGCATCGAATTAGACATATAAAACCATGAAAACCCATCATAAAATGAAAAACATCAAAAAAATCGGCAGATGGAGTTTGATTCTCTCCATAGGAATAGCCAGCCTATCCTGCGTATCCTCCAGAAAATACAACGATTTGTTGGAGCAACAGAACACATGTGCCTCTGAAAACCGGGATTTGAAGAAAGCAAACCAAGACTGCAATGCCAATCTGACAGAAAGCAAAGCCTTAAACGACCGACTTCAAGCTAAAATGAATGCAACCCAGACCGAATTGGACACCCTGAGGCGGAATTACATATTGATGGCAGCCGATTTAGCCGAACTGCAAAACAATTACAAGAAAATAGATGCCGAATACAAAAGTTCGGTATCCGGCAAAGATGCGCTAAGAGATCAATTAGGACGGAAAGAAGCTGAATTGGCCGAGAAAGAGAACCTGCTCAACGCCCAATCGGCCAAATTAGCCGAATTGCAAAGCATCCTGGATACAAAAGACCAACAACTCAACAGCTTGCGCGAAGCTGTCAGCAAAGCCTTGCTCGGATTCCAGGACAAAGGACTTTCCATCAACCTGAAAAACGGGAAAATATATGTCTCAATGGCAGAAAAGCTCCTGTTCGCGTCCGGAAGCTGGACAGTCAACCCGCAAGGCAGGGAAGCCATTTATGAATTAGGAAACGTGATGGCCCAGAACCCTGATATCCACATCATGGTAGAAGGCCATACCGACAACGTGCCCCTCAATGGAAAAGGCGATATCAAAGACAATTGGGATCTCAGCACCAAGCGAGCCACCTCGATTGTCCGCTTGCTGTTAGAAAACAAGAATATAGCTCCTTCCCGGGTATCTGCCTGCGGACGAAGCGAATACGTACCGTTGGCACCCAACGACAAAGCGGAGGACCGTGCCAAGAACCGTCGCACAGAAATCATCCTGACACCCGATCTGGACGAATTGTTCCAAGCCATCAACCAATAGGACGAACAGGACAGGCACCTGCTTGCTCGCCAGCCAAGATCTGATGCACACAGATGCCTGTCCTGATACATATTCTCGTCCATTCCGTCCACCAAGCTACCGAAATACTTCCCGAAGCACTTCCATTGACTTGAAAGAGCCGCTAATCCCGCTCTGAATCCGACAATACGAGGATAATGCCTGCAACAAAGCATGACGGCGCGACGAGTCGAACAAACTTATCTCCGGAAAACCATCCAAGCTTTGGTTCCGGGCTTGCAGCAAAAGAGCCAGATCCCTCGCTGCTTCCCCACGGAGAAAATCCTCATGCACCGGAGGGACAGAGACAAAACAGCCTTCCCTCAAATCGAAATACACATCCGCAGGATGCGTTTCCGCCTGCGGGTAGAAGCCCAATGAATCGGCCAAAGCCAGCAAAAAAAACAAATGGAATTCAGAAATACCGCGCTGCCTCGTATCAAATTGCCGCAAAGCAGCCGAAATCTTATCGTAAAAACAAACATCCTGCTCCGATTCCATAATGCACCGCCCCATCACTTCCGCCAAAAAACAAGCCACGCTGCTCTTGCGGATATCAGCATGCATCTCCCGGTAAACATAAGCCAGCTTGGCCTCGCTCAAGTAAGAAAGATCGCTCCCATGCCGGGACGAATCATAGCATAACTCCAACTGGTTCATCGGAAAGAAATAAGACAGGCGCATCTTGCCACCCGCCTTTGAAGGCAAGCGGACAAGGAATCCCCTTTTCCCTTCCAAACGTGTATACACATTGACAACCAACCTGTTATCGCCAAACCTCGTAGTAGAAAGCACAATGCCTTCTGTCTCTTGCCTCATCGAATATAGAATATCTTGCAAGCCAAGCTCTGTTTGCCTTCCTCGGTTGAAGCAAAAACAAACAAAATCCCGCTATCCGGACGACGTCCCTGCATCCCGTACCCATCCCAAGACAATTGCCCGCCGGTAGCCTGTCCTTGATAAATCAACGTACCATTCGTATCTGTTATTTTCACAATGGCATTCTGCGGCAACCCCTTGATATTGATCAAGCCCTGATAACCGGGCCGAACCGGATTCGGAAATGCCCGCGCTTCCTCCTCAGGCTCGCCTTCCGTCCGGGTAGCTGTTCCCCGGTAAGAAAGCAATCCCCGGTCTGTGGCAATGAATACTTCGCCGCTTTGATCATCAATAGCAATATCTTGTATCCGATTGGAGAACAGAGGGGAATTGGACGTAGTGAAATGCGCTATCTCTTCCGAACCATCCGATGATACAAGATAAAGGCCATCGGAAGCGGTTCCTAACCATTTCCGGTTTCCCCCGTCCACAGCAATGGACAGGACTTGATTATCATCCAATAAATTAATTAAATATCCATCACGGGACACCCTGACCGTATTTACCGGGACCGAAGTGTACAGGCCCGTCGGATTCTCAAACATCCGGGCATGCTGGTCAATCACCTTGACTCCCCGATCCGTCCCCATCCAAATATGCCCTAAATCATCCTCCACAAGACAGAAAACACGCGTGGTCGTCAAATCATTTCCATTGTTCATGTTCACCTGCAAGCCTTTTATGTAATTCCCGTCCGTTTCATAAACCGCCAAGCTTGCATTATTAAAAATCACCCACTTGTGCTGCCAATAATCGACCAACAAATCACTAACCCTCTCTGGCGCTAATCCAGAGACCCGCAAATCATAAGCACTCCAGTTCCCATTCCTATCCAGGCAATGCAAGGCCGCATCGCTCATGTTGTTCAATATCCATAAATTGGCATCGGCATCGAAATCCAAGCCATACACCCGGCAAGTGTTATGGACCGCATTGTCATACTGGAGCGTGGAATTCTCCGGCATATACCATGCCATGCTCCCGTCCGGCTTGATTTCCACCAAGCCATACTCGCTGGTAGCTGCAAAATAATGTCCTTCCTGCAATGGATCCTCCACAGCTTGCACCACAGCGCGAATAGAAGCCGACAAACCGGCTTTCTGAACACTTTCCGTATTGTAAACCGTCCAATCCCCGTCGTGGAAGACATCCACCTCAAATGCAGTCGCCAAAGGTTGGAACGCATTCCCGTAACCGCCCCCAGCCACCAGAAGGGATTTTCCCGTTTTGGAAATGTCGAAGCAATTATCCGTCATGGGACCTTCATGCACAAAAGACAAACGTTCCCCGCTGGCCCGATCCACGCATACCATTTCCCCTGTCTGGAATCCCAGCCAAAGGTTTCCTTCCAAGTCGAGCATAGCAGCGCCTATAGCCGGATTAACTGTACCCCGGGTAGTGTATTCCAGATTCCAATCCGGCCCATACACATCGGCCCGCCAACCCGAAAGAGAATCATGATACGCAGCAACGAGCCTGTTGGAAGATTCCTCCAAGACTGTCAAGGCTGCAGACCTCTCCAAAGGCAGTTCGGTCCAAGCCTGGCCAATATTACCGGCAAAAGCACGGCTTGAAGTCCCCACTACCAATGCCCCCATTGCGACAGTGCAAAACCGCAAATCCTGTCCCGCAAAAACGCTATCTGTCGTCCATGCCGAAAAATCATTCAAATTCGATGCCGATTTCTCCGCATATTTCAAGCCTTCTTCCGTCACGGCGTAAATATACTCTTCGTCCACGCAAATCCCATACACCGCTTCCCGTGCATTGTTCTGCCCGATATAATAGGTTTCCTTTATCTCTTCCTTGCGCACGTCCACCACCACAATGCCGAATCCTGTGGCCAGATAAGCGTAACGACCATCCGTACAAATCCGGTTCACAGCCTTGCTCCCCTCTATCTCCGCTTCTTGCATATAAGGCAATGAAACCACGTCCGAACCGAATACCAGGTCAAGCATTCCATCCTGATACCCCACTACCAAGGCATCGTACAGAGACTCGTAAGCCAAAGCAGAAATATCCACGCCGCTCAGCCCGTTATTCCTGTCCATGCCATACAAAATATCATCCCGCGTATCCACATAAGCCAAAGTGTTCGACATGGCAGCAAAAACCTCCACATCCCGCTGTACGATCTGGAAAATGGCAGAAGACGCGAAATGCGTTCTCCACTGCCCTACGGCCACATCTTGCGCAGAAAGCGATTCCAATGCCAGTGCCAATCCTATAAACAAAGACAATACACTCAGATTAAAACGTTTGATTTTCATGTAGCAAGTATCATTGGGTAAAAACAGCCTGCCTTTCCGTAATAGACAAGCTTACAAATTGCGAATTTACGTTTTTTCTGCTTACATTTGCCCGGCCTGCGCGATTTCAGCCCGGATAGATTCATTTCACCGGGCAATGGCAAGCATCAGGCCGCCATCGACATCAAAGCCTCCGCCATGCGCCAACGAGAAATATTCTACAAGTTCCCCCATGCATTGCAACTGCTCTCTTTCATAGCCATCTGCATAGGATGCCTACTTCTCAGTTCAAGCATTGCCACATTGCTTGCCCTTTTGGCCGGGGGACCGGACAATCTAAGCGGAACAGCCTCACTCCTGTTCATCCAAGGATTCTCAACGATAGGAGGGTTCTTAATACCGGCTCTCTGGCTGGACCGGATGAAAAAAGCGGGAAATGCCGATTTCCTGCACGTACGGCAAAGAGTGGAACCAATCTCTTTACTATGCGGCTTGGCATTCCTCATTCTGGCTTCGCCCGTAGTATCGGCCTTGCAAGAATGGGGCCAATCATGGGAATTAAGCCCTGCACTCGAAGCCTTTTTCTCCCAGAGAACGCGCCAATCCGAAGCCATCCTTGACCAACTGCTCCATGTAGACAGCTGGGGAACCTTCCTTATGTCGTTTCTGATCATTGCGGTCACGGCAGGGGTCTGTGAGGAGTTCCTGTTTCGAGGAGGCTTGCAGAACCTGCTTCAAGAATGGTTTGCCGGCAGGCATCTCTCTTCTCCTCTGAAAAGCAGGCGAACCGGATCCTCTCCCAACATGACAGAAAGGTCCGCATCACCCCATGCGGCGGTCTGGATTGCAGCCATTGTATTCAGTGCCGTCCATATAGACATAGCCGGTTTCCTACCCCGCTGCCTGTTAGGTGCCATCCTGGGCTATGCTTATTTCTACTCGGAATCCATCTGGGTCCCGGTCATCCTTCATATAGCCAACAATGGATTTTCCTGCCTGATCGAGTTCTGTTATTACAAAGGGTACAGCAAGCTCGATCCGGATCTGCTGAACCAATCCCTCGGCTTGGAATGGACCATCGTCGGCATAGCCGGCCTCGCGTTCTTTTCCATCTTCATTTTCCGATACCAAAAATTGAAAAAAGAAACCGCCTGATAAGCAGGACCATGAAAATGTATCAAAAATAGGACTCTAAAATCATTCTCAGACGGCGTGTCAGAGCGAGTAAGACACAAGACATTGAGAGCGAGGAGTGTATTGCCGCTGTTTCGCAGCGGCAGCAAGCCATGCAAAACACATGTACACCCTTGCTTAATACGGATCGATATCCACTAGCACCCGCACCCGCCTCCATCTGGCATCACGCCAGAACTCCTTCAGGCATTCCGTAAGCCGCTGTTTCATCTTTTCTATCATCGGGCCCTTCTCGAACTTTATCTGAATATCCTGGATATAATAAGTATTGATACGACTGACAAGCGGATATTCAGGACCTATGACCCGGTCCCCGTATATCTGCCGCAAAACAAGCGCCAAGGCGGCGGCGGCCTCTCGGACCAATGACTCATCCTTGTGACGGACACTAAGCCGGGCAAGACGGTAGAAAGGAGGATACTTGAAGACAAGACGGTCCTGAAGCTGATGCTGGTACATGGAAGCATAGTCACTATTCATGACATCCCGAATCACCTGGTAATCGGGATGATAGGTTTGAATCACCACTTCTCCGCCTCCATCCTTTCGCCCAGCCCGTCCGCTGACCTGCGTCATCAGTTGGAAGCTGCGCTCGTAAGAACGGAAGTCAGGGAAGCTAATCAGGCTGTCGGCATCCAGAATGCCTACTACGGACACATTGTCGAAATCCAAACCCTTGGTCACCATCTGAGTCCCCACCAAGATATCAATCTTCCTGTCTTGAAAATCCTCTATAAGCTTGTGGTAAGCCCCTTTGCCCCGCGTGCTGTCCAAATCCATACGTCCCACCTTGGCATCGGGGAATAGCAACGTCAAATCCTCCTCGATACGCTCGGTCCCCGTACCTCTCAACTGCATCTTCGGACTGCCGCATTGAGGACAGACATGAACCTGAGGGATAGCATATCCGCAATAATGGCACATGAGTACCCCCCGATGCTTATGGTATGTCAAGGTGACATCGCAATTCTCGCAAACAGGCACGTAACCGCAGGCATCGCATTCCAGACGTGCCGAAAATCCCCGACGGTTTTGGAAAAGAATCACTTGCTTCCCTTTTTCCAAGGCTTCCTGCATCTTGTTTACCAGCAAGGAAGAAAAAATACCCTGCATCTTCTTCTGCCGCTTTTCCTCTTTCAAATCGGAAACCAAGACAGCAGGCAACTTGACCCCTCCGTAACGGGTAAAAAGGGTTGCCAATACATATTTGCCATGCAAGGCGTTATAATACGACTCCAATGAGGGCGTAGCCGAACCCAACACCGTTTTGGCTCCATGCAAACGAGCCAGGAAAATGGCGGCATCCCGGGCATGATAACGCGGTGCCGGGTCCTGTTGCTTGTACGAACCCTCATGTTCTTCATCCACGACAACCAGACCCAAATCCGTGTAAGGCAAGAATAAAGCAGACCTTGCCCCGAGGATAACCCGGTAACGGGTTCCCGTGTTCTTCCAGATTTCCACCTTTTCGGGTTCGTTGTACCGGGAATGGTAGACCCCCACCTTATCGCCGAAATAACGGCGCAGACGGACTATCATCTGTGCCGATAAAGCAATTTCCGGCAAAAGGAACAATGCCTGTTTCCCTGTATCCAGCACGTCTTTGATCAGACGGATGTAGATTTCGGTTTTCCCGCTCGAAGTAACCCCATGCAACAGGCAGACATCTTTCTTTTCCAATCCCTTCCTGATATCATCGAACGCCTGTTGCTGGGCATCCGACAACACCACTTCCTTGGGTCCATCTTTCTGGCCAGAGAGCAACTCCAGACGGCTCTTATGCTTTTTCCGCGAACAAAGGATTCCTTTTTTCAGCAAAGCCTGCAAAGGTGCTGACGCATTAGGCACTTTGCCTGCCACTAAAGATTTCCGAACCCATCCCTCTTCTGCCTTCTGGCACAAAGAGACATACGCCATCAGGATCTCCAATTGCTTGAAAGAACGTTTCTCCAGAACGTCAAATATCTCACGCTGGTGTTCCGGATCATCCAGATAGGCATCGCCCCAACGCAAGTACTCTTCCGAAAGCGGCCTATACCGCTCGCTGATTTCCTCCTTTACCAGAACAATGCCTCTTTCCCGCAAACTTCGCACCAAGGGGAAAACCTTGGCTTGCGAAGCTGCCTGAGAAGCTTCAACCAACGTGATTTCCTTTTTGCGTTCCAAGGCTGCGATGATATCCACCTGCTTTTCATTCAGACCTGAAATATCCCCGTCGAAATCGGGATTCAGGATAATTTTCGTTTCACTGTCCAGCTTGAAACCGGAAGGCAAAGCAGCGGCCATCACTTCCCCTTCCGTGCAAAGGTAGTACGATGCCATCCACTCCCAGAAACGGAACTGACATTCGTTCACGACAGGTTCCTCGTCCAAGGCAGAAATAATGTCCCTCAAATCATACCCTTCAGGTTTCAAAGAATGAATCCTTTTGACAATGCCCGCATAGACTTTGTTTGCGCCGAAAGGCACGCAAACCCGGCCTCCCACTTTCACATCCGCCACCATTCCATCGGGTACGGAATACGTAAAAGTGGCATGCAAAGGCAACGGCAGCAAGACATCTACAAAAACTGGCATAATCGACCTCTATTATCGCAAACGGGCGAAATTATAAATTTCTTCTTATCTTTGCAATCCGAGAAGCAAAGACAGTCCTTGCCTTACAATCGCTTGCACGCAGTTATTTCCGGAAACGGAATCCTTTATTTTAAGATTTGAAACACCGGCATGCATATCGAAAGCCGGTTGCCTAATTGATTCTATGAAATACAATACGCAACGTAGGCCCTTGGTTTACTCCGAATATGGAAGGGGCATCCAGGAGATGGTGGATTTTACCGTCAACATTCCCAGCAAAGTAGCCCGCGACCGGGCTGCTCAGACAATCTTGAAGTTCATGCAAGTCCTCAACCCTCAGGTCAGGGAACTGGACGATTATATGCACAAACTCTACGATCAACTGATTATCATGTCCGATTACAAATTGGATATCGACAATCCTTACCCGGCTCCTGTCAAGGAAGAAGAAGTCAAAAAGAATCACATCTTCCAGTACAAATCGGCCAGCATCCGCTTCCGGTACTACGGGAAAACTTTGGAATCCATGATCCGGAAAGCAGCAGAAATGCCCGATAGCAAGGAAAAGGACGCGTTGCTGAACCTGATAACCGTCCAGATGAAGAAATCCTACTACCTCTGGAACGACGACATCCTGAGCGACGAACTGGTTGCCGAACATTTAAGCATCATTTCCAAGGGGAAACTGCAATACACCGAAGCCATGAAAGGCGAAGTCTATTCGTCTTTCTACAACAAACCTAGCTTGGAGCGTAAGAACAAGTATATCAATGTAAACGCTTACGACAATTCCAACCGTCGCAATTTCCAGAGCAATAATAACAACTTCAATAACAACCGGAATTCCTACAACAACGGAAACTCCCACCGTTTCTACCCAAACCGTGACGACAACCACGGGTTCAACCAAGGGAACAACCGTTTCAAAAAACGGAGGCCGTTTTGAGTTCATTCGCCATTACCGGCGGCTGCCGCATGAGCGGCTGCCTGAACCCGCAAGGTGCCAAGAACGAAGCCTTGCAAGTAATCTGCGCCTGTCTTTTGACAAAAGACACGGTGCATTTGCATAATGTCCCGATAATCCGGGACGTGCTCAAGCTAATAGAGCTCCTGCAATGCTTAGGCGTCAAGGTGCAGCAAACCGGAACGCATGACTTCTCGTTCTGCGCCTCGGATATAGATACGGGATACCTGCACACGGAAGATTTCAAGAAGAAAAGCGGTAGCTTGCGGGGATCGGTCATGACGGCAGGCCCCCTGCTGGCTCGTACGGGCAAAACCCTGGTTCCGCAACCGGGCGGCGACAAAATTGGCCGACGCAAGCTCGATACCCATTTCACTGGCTTTGAAAACTTAGGCGCCCATGTGACCTACGATGCCAAGGAACACTCCTTCTTGGTCGAAGCCAGACAGCTCCAAGGCCGTTACATGTTGCTGGACGAAGCATCCGTGACCGGAACGGCCAATATCGTGATGGCCGCCGTACTGGCGCAAGGGACCACTACCATTTTCAATGCAGCTTGCGAACCCTATGTATTGCAACTCTGTCGTCTTCTGGTAAAGATGGGCGCCAAAATCATCGGCATCGGATCCAACCTACTGCAAATAGAAGGAGTGCGGGAACTACACGGCGCAGAACATACGCTTCTGCCCGACATGATAGAAATAGGCAGCTTCATCGGAATGGCCGCCATGACCCGTTCCGAAATCACAATAAGAAATGTCGAAATCCAGTATTTAGGCAATATTCCCCAAGTCTTCAAACATTTAGGAATTCATATCGAAAGCAGAGGCAATGACTTGTACATCCCGGAACAGGATCATTACACGATTGAAAGTTCCCGAGATGGTTCAATCTTGACCATTGCCGACGCCCCATGGCCAGGATTCACCCCCGACCTGATCAGCATAGCCTTGGTAACAGCAACGCAAGCCAAAGGCAGCGTTTTAATCCATCAGAAAATGTTCGAAAGCCGGCTATTCTTTGTCGATAACCTGATTAGCATGGGAGCCAAAATCATTTTATGCGATCCGCACCGAGCCACTGTCATCGGATTGGACAGGGAATTCCCGCTGCACAGCATCTCGATGGTCTCGCCAGACATCCGGGCTGGAGTTGCGCTCTTGATTGCCGCCATGTCGGCCGAAGGCACCAGCATCATCCACAATATCGAGCAAATAGACCGCGGATACGAAAGAATAGACGAACGCCTCAACCACATCGGGGCTCAAATCCGCCGGATCGAGGACTGAACCCGCACCACAAGTTCTTGAGACACTGCTGCCAACGAGCAGAGTCCATCGATACCATCTCAAAAAAGCCTTTTTATCAAGCGCAGATGATGCGAATAAATGCCTGACTCTGTCCGAAAGATTCCCTGATGATCCACCGGATCGATACGGACACAGCCGCTGGAATGAATGATATGCCCGTCTCCCAAATATATTCCCACATGGATGATCTTCCCGTCCGCATTATCAAAAAACATCAAATCCCCTTTCCCGGCCTCCTCTATCAAAGACACATCATTCCCCGCTGAAACCTGCTGCGAGGCGTCTCTGGGCAAATCCACACCGCACATTCTGAAAAGCAACTGCGTCATACCCGAACAATCCAATGCAAAACTGGACTTCCCCCCCCACAAATAAGGCACCTTCAGCAACAACAAAGCCTTTTCCACGACAATATCCCGCCGAGTTTCCAACCGGACAGGAGACTCCATTACCTCTCCTTGATACTGGAATACCTGCGAACCCATCCTGAAAGTCCTGCCTTCAAGATTGAAAAAAGGCAAACGGCATCCCATGCCAAGCCAAAACACAGCCCCGTCATCCTGACGTTCCGCAGCATTCCAAAGCCCCGAAGCAAAAAAACGGCTCTCATCTGCCATGCAATCATCAAACTCTGAAGCCGTCAACGGCAGCAACTGCTTTGAATCCACCCACCCCTGATAGCCGTCAAGGCAATTCTCCACCTTGACCCATTGGCAATACCGGTCAACCACTTTTACCAAATCCCCAAACAGCAACTCGGTCAGCATTTCCGAAGCATCCGATACGGTCTTCCGAACCGGGACATGCGCCAAACAACAAAGGCCATACTGCATTTTCTCCATAAATAACCGTATGAAAAAGGCCGCCTGCTAATCGCAAGCGGCCTTTCCATTATAGAAACATCTTTTAATTCAAAGTGAAATTGATAGGCACCATGTACAATACGCGCACTGCCCGACCCCGCTGCTTCCCGGGATTCCACTTAGGCATCTTTTCCACTACACGAATGGCCTCTTCATCGCATCCCCCGCCAATACCACGCAACACCTTCACATCCGATACGCTTCCATCCTTCTCGACCACGAACTGAACATAGACACGACCCGAAATACCGCTTTCCAAAGCCACAATCGGGTAACGGATATTATCGTTCAAGTATTCATAAAGAGCTTCAGCCCCACCGGGATAGGAAGGCATCTCTTCTACAATCTGGAAGATTTCCTCCTCGGCCACTTCCTCTTCTTCCACTACCGGAGGCGCCACATAATCTTCCACCACTGTCTCTTCCGTCGCTTCCGCATTGATTTCTACCTCGTTCTCAATTTCCACATCATCTTCCACAATCTCGATTTCATCGGAAACCTGGGCAGGAGGTGGCGGTGGCGGCGGCGGCAGGTTCTGCTCGGTTTGGATAATCATTTCCTCTTCCGTCTCAACGGCAGCCCTTGCAGCCAATTGGATTTCCTCCTTGTCGTATGACTTCCACTCAAAAGCCACCAACACAATAGCCAACGTAAGGACCAAGCCTAAAGAGCCGAACAGACCTTTCTTGTTTTCAAGATCAGCCTTTGGAGATTTTTTCAGTTCCATGGTTCTTTTTTTTAGTTGCAACCTCCTTTTGTAAGAGCCAAGCTGCTACAAAAGCTGTTGACAAGAGCGGAAAGAGGGGGATTCGAACCCCCGGTAGGGAAACCCCTACGACAGTTTAGCAAACTGTTGGTTTAAGCCACTCACCCATCTTTCCTTTCTATCCGATGCGGCTGGAATCCACCCGCGATCCTTGACCTTTCCGGAACGGCTCCTATCGAAAGGCGTGCAAAGGTATGAAAAATTTTAACATTTTTTACAAACCAAAAGCCCGATAAAAAATTTTTTCTGCGTTTTATATATAAAAAGCCTCTCCAAAACGCATTGTTTCTTGCCGCAGCTCAAACTGGAACATACCATAAAACAATGGGAAACAGACACAAGACACGACACAAGATAGAACCTCAAAAAATGCACCTATATGGAAACCGACACCAAACTGCCAATGTCCAAGAGGAAAAAACATCCAATCAAGCCGAACCCGGAACCAGTCTTGATTGAATCCTGCCGAGAAGAAGAAAAAAAATTGGCGAAAAAACACAAAAAAGGCCATCCTTTCCGCTCGGCAGTAGGACTATATCTCTTGCTTTACGCTCTATCTGGAGTTTCCAGCAACCTCATAGCTCAAGATTTCAGCGACTTGCCAAGCAAGAAAGCATTCTCTTTGTCGGGGAACATCGGGGCACAAGTTTCCAGCCGCTTATCGGATTGGAACACGGTGCAAGACCCCTTTGCCTATGCCCTGCAAATCCAGCTCAACCCTGCCGTGTACGGTTTTTCCTTGCCATTCTCGTTCACGCTGGCCGATAACCGATTCTCTTTTACCCAACCCTTTTCCCAGCTATCTTTCTCTCCTTCCTACAAATGGATCCAGCTGCACTTAGGTCGCACATCCATGAACATGCATCCCTACGGATTATCGGGGCATCAGTTCGACGGGATCGGCATCGCCCTCACCCCTGACTTCCCGCTCCAGTTCTGGGCCATGTACGGCCGGTTGGTCAAAGCCCGGGAAGGAGACACGGCCCTGATAGCGGGCATTGACGAATATGCCAATGCCTCCAATCCTGCCTATAAACGTACAGGATACGCATTCAAAATAAGTTTCAATCAGAAAGGCCAGCAAATCAGCCTGCACTTCCTACGAGCCGACGATCATAAGAACAGCCTTTCCCCTGCCTACTATCAATATACAAGCCCGAAAGCCAATGCTGTCCTTGCCATCGATTTTTCGTTCAGCCTCTACAAAGATTTGAAGTTGAATGGCCAAGCCGGCCTCAGTTCCTATACAGGGAACATCTTGGAAGAAAAAGAAAATAAAAACGGCATCCTGGCCGGGCTGATGAGTCCATTCCTGCGGCAAAGGCCATCCACATCCCTTCATACCGCCTACAAAATAGGTGTGACATTCAAAGGTGCAAGCCTTTCCTACGAACGGGTCAGCCCCGGATACGAAACCATGGGAGCGTATTACTTCAATCGAGACTTTGAAAACGTAGTCTTATCGTTTGCCCGGAACTTTTCAAAATTCAGTATCAAAGCCGACATTGGCTGGCAAAGGGACGACCTGGCCCAAGACAAAGCCAGCCGCATGGACCGCATTGTCGGATCGGCGTACCTGAATTACCAAATCAGCGAAATGTTCTCCCTGACGGCATCCTACTCCAATTTCACTGCATACACACAGGTAAAACCCATAGACTTGACCAGACCGGACGAACCCTGGGTACAAGATCCCGACACGATAGCCTTCCGGCAAATATCCCAGCAAGCCCAACTCAGCCTCAGTTTCAACTCGCCTTCGGAAACGCTACGCCCGCAGCAAGCCGGCATCGATATTTCCTATCAAAGTTCCCGGGATAAATCACAGGAGACCTTCAACGATTACATCTACGCAACTCTCCGCCATGGCATCCGCTTTGAAGGTAATTACCAACTGCAATCCGCCATCAACTTCAGCACCGGCATCGACCGGGACGCATTCAGGCCAGCCACCTTCAGCTACAGCATCGGGCCTTCCATCGTATTATCGAAAACCTTGTTCAAAAAGGCATTGAGACTTTCCGGCGGACTCAACTATTACTGGGACATGTACGGGAAACAATCCAATGGAAGCATAGCCGGCCTCCGGCTTAGAGCCAGTTACACATTGGCCAAAGTCCATGTGTTCGATTTGCAATTCAATGGCCGCCTACGCTTTGACAAAGCCATGCCCGGCATCGGCAAGGAAATGCACATAGCAGCGGGATATCGCTACCGCTTCAAACTCGATCCCGGGGAAATAAGAATGAAGGGCATGCAATGGAAAAAAGAACGGAAAGCAAAAAGAAACGCCCGGTTAATCCGACATATCCCGACCACTCTAAGCTGGTAAAAGCGTGTTCTAAATCAAGTTTGCATTCCAATCAGAACAATTCAGCTTGCACCGGCTTGGCATTACCGCCTTCTTTGGATTTCCCTTTAGTAACTGGCACAGAATGCTTCTTATCCGATGACGAAGCCAACTCCTTTCGCGATGTTCCTCGATCCCTTGGCTGCAGGCAAGGAAGGTCGCCCGATGGCGGAGCCGGTTCCTCCCCGCTCCTTGCCGCAACCGATGCTTCTGCTTCCTGGCCTATCTTCTGGAAAAACACTTTTTCCGGGACCAAAGGGATGCCAAGACGTTCGGCCTTCTTTTTCTTTTCGGGGCCCATGTTCTCCCCGGCAAGGACAAAATCAGTCTTGGATGAAATACTGGTGACCAACCGGCCGCCATGGGCTTCCACCAAACGTTTCATTTCTTCCCGGGAGCGGGAAAAAGTCCCGCTGATGACCCAGGAAGAGCCGATCAGTGCGGACGAAAGGCTTTCTTCCTCATAAGCCAGATGCAAGCCATGGAATGCGAGCCGGGTTATAATGGCGCGTTCCTTGTCACGAGCAAGGAATTCATGGACACTGCGGGCTATCGTTTCCCCTATCTCATCCACCGCAGCCAATTCTTCTTCCGTAGCAGCCATCAAAGCATCCATGCTTTTGAAATGACGGGCCAGGACCTTGGCCGTAGCCTCGCCCACATAACGGATTCCCAAGGCATACAACACTCTCTCGAAAGGCCGCTGTATGGAATCCTCCACTCCTTGCAGTATGTTCATCACGCTTTTTTTCTTGAAAGACAATGAACGTGTAGTCCCGTCCTTGCCTTCCACTTCCTTCCCTATATCATAAAGGTCATCGTACTGCAAGTCATAAAAATCAGCCACATTGCGCACCAGACCCTTATCGTACAGGAGTTCCACCTTTCCTTCTCCCAAAGACATGATGTCCATCGCCTTACGCGATATGAAATGTTCCAGTTTCCCCTTGATTTGCGGAGGGCAACCTTCTTCGTTGGGACAATAATGCCCGGCTTCGCCTTCCTTTCGAACCAAAGGAGTGCCGCATTCCGGGCAGTCATGGATAAACTCAAAAGGCTTCGATGCCTCTGCCCTCTTAGACAAATCCACGCCTACTATCTTGGGTATAACCTCTCCACCTTTCTCCACATAGACGTAATCCCCTATCCTTATGTCCATCTTACCGATGATATCCGCATTATGCAAAGAAGCCCGCTTGACAATTGTCCCGCCCAGAGCCACCGGATCCAAGTTGGCCACCGGAGTCACCGCTCCAGTACGCCCTACTTGGAAATCTATGCTATTCAATCGGGTACATGCTCTCTCCGCTTTGAATTTGTAGGCAATCGCCCAACGGGGAGACTTGGCTGTCGAACCTAAGACAGGCCACAGATGGGTCTGGTTCACCTTGATGACAATGCCATCTATATCGAACGGAAGATTTTCCCTTTCCTTGTCCCAATAGTCTATATAATTGTAAATTTCGTGCAAGTCGGCGCAACGGCGGTAATAGTTTCCGGTCTTGAATCCCCATGCTCTGGCCAGCTCCAGACGTTCCGAATGCAAATCGGCCCGGCTTCCATCGGCCAGACGGATATCCTGCCCCAATAAGAAATACAGGAAACAATCCAGCTTACGACGGGAGACTTCGGCCGGATCCTGTAGCTTGAGACTGCCGGAAGCGGCGTTACGAGGGTTCGCGAACGGGCTTTCGCCGATTTCCTCCCGCTGTACGTTCAACTCCTTGAACGAGGCAAGAGGCATCAGGACTTCCCCTCTGATTTCAAAACGCTCAGGATAAGCGGCGGCTGTCTGCAATGCGGTCCCCCCCTGTCCAGGTTCCAAGTCCGATTCTGCCGCCTCCGAGTGCCGGCCTTCCGCTACCGGCTCCCGCCCCGCCTCCAAAGAGGAATCTACCAAGATTGGACCCTTTTGCGGAATATCCGCCCCCTGACCCTCCGATACCGACAGCAACTGCAAGGGTACGCTCCGGATAGTCCGCACGTTAGCCGTCACCTCATCCCCTTGTATTCCATCACCCCGGGTCACCGCCTGCACCAATACCCCTTTATCATAAGTCAGCGAAATGGACAAGCCGTCATATTTCAGCTCGCAGACGTAATCGAAAGGCTCCGGACTCAATTTCCTCAACCGGGCATCAAATTCTGCAATCTCTTCACGGGAATAGGTATTGCCCAAAGAAAGCATCGGCACCGAATGCACCACCGTTGGAAAATCCTTGACCGGCTCTCCTCCCACCCGTTGGGTCGGAGACCCCGGCAAAGCCAAGGCCGGATACTGCTTTTCCAAACTTTCCAGTTCTTTAAGCAGCATATCGAACTCATAGTCGCTGATTTTCGGAGCGTCATCCACATAATATGCCTTGTTGCATTCTGTCAGGAAACGGGTCAGACGAGCTATCCTGCCCTGCGCATCTTCCCCATTCCCGGTATCGCCCAAAGCAAACTCCTCATCCAAGGAATTTCCCATACTTTCCATCCTCTTTGGTTACTTTCTCTTCCTGAACAACTTCCGCCAAGTATCGGCATCGACCAAAGACGAATCTATCGTAGCCTGTATAGTCAGGAACAAGCCAAACGGCAAGAATACAATCGTGGACAGCCATGATCCCAAAGTACAAGTCATCGAACCTTCGATAGCCGCCTTTTCACCTATCACCGACAACGTATAGTAAACAATGAAAAGCAAGACAGAAACCACTAAAGGTGTCCCCATGCCTCCCTTGCGGATCAAAGCTCCCAACGGAGCACCTATAAAGAAGAGAATCAAGCAGCCTACAGAAAGGCTGAATTTCTTATGCTCCTCTACCCGGTAGGAATTGAGCCTTTCCTGCTGGTACAAGATATCCCGTTTGTAATACGACATGTCGCTGGCCATTGACTTTGCCATCCTGGCCGCATCTGCCACCTCGCTTTTCTGAAGCGGCGGCAACACATAAGAGGGAACATAATCCTCTTGGGCAAGCAGGCCGTCCATCTTGACCACGACAGCAGAATCCATCCCAATCACATTATCCAGATAGTAATTTCGCCCGTTCACGCTCATGACCAATTCCTTGACCCGTTTGACAGCTCGCATTCGCAAAGTGTCGATTTGTTTCCCCAAAGCCCTCAGACCCAAAGCTTTCTGATGCCGTCCATACATATCTTCATCCACTTCCGGCCCCTCGTATTCCGAAAGGTCTATAATCAATGTCTGGGTATCGAATTTGATCCGGGTAAAGGAGTCATCCGAATTCTTCCTGCCAGAACTTCCAAACTTGGCCTGCTCCACATCTTCCCCGTAAGAAAAACCATCATAAAGATTGAATACCAGATAGCGACCGTTGTCACGAGTAAACATGCTGCCCGTATTGGACATCGTCACCGCCCGGTTCCCTTTCTTTTCCGAATGGTCGTAAATCTGCACGTCTTCCAGGTACAGCCCATCGTCCTCTTTATGCCCGACCCTGATTACATAATCGGGGATACCATAATAATAGATACCTTCCTGCACGTTGACCGCCGGTCGTGTCTGCTGCATCTCCTGGTACTTCTGCCGGTGCAGCTTGTAGGCTTTCGGCACGGCATTATTGGCAAAATAAAACGCCACGCCGCTGATGACCACGCTGGCCAGGACGGTCGAGAACATGACACGCCGCAGAGGAATCCCTGCCGCTTTCATCGACACCAATTCGTAATGCTCTCCAAGACTGCCAAAGACCATCAAGGAAGACAACAGGACCGACATCGGCAGCGACATCGGCACAAAAGTCCAGCACGCATACCAGAGAAACTCTGCTATATCACTCAATTGCAATCCTTTCCCAACCAAATCATCCATGTACCTCCAAATAAACTGGAGCAAAAGGACAAACGTGGAGATCAAAAAGGTCAGCACCAAAGGTCCTATGAAAGACTTCAGGACGAATTTGTCTATCTTCTTCATATCTTTTTCCGTTTTCCCTCATGCCGGCACCTGTCCAATCAGGCCGATGCCCAAGGGAATCAATTTCTATCTTCCTTTTCTTTATTTACTTTCCCGACACTGACGAACCCGCCCTTACGGCCGGAATCCACGCAATTGCATCGAACGCTTCCAACCTCAATCCATGGTTGGCGAGCCCTCATCGACCACCGCCCAGCGATGCGGCAATCCCCGCACTGGCGTTGGCGGGTCAGAACGGGGCAGATGCAAGGCCGCCGAAGGAGAGGGTGCGGGAGCGTACTCAAGTACGTGACCAAGCCCGAACCCGATGGCAACGCCGCAGATGCCCCGTTATCACCCGCCAACTACCATAAATCCATGGGGAGAGGACGCCACACCGAAGTACTCCTCTTCACCTGCTTGAACGGCAAAATCGCCGCCCCGGCCGCCAACATCGGAATCCCGACAGCCAAAGCCTCCACATGGAAGGGCGGTTTCTTATGGTTGGTCAATCCGTTGAAACCGTCCAGCAACATATAGCCTCCCCCTGCCACGCATAAAGCAGTCCCTACCAACAAACAAATCCGCATCGGCACATAATAAGCCTCTAACGAATCATAGGTTATCATCTTGTTACCCAAAATGAAACCGGTATCCCGGACAGCCTGCAAACGCCCCTCCACTTTAAGGCCGTTTATCATTTTCACCTTCATTTCCGAACCAATCGCATAGATGGTACGCTTGCCCGGTCCTTTAGTGAACACCAATACTTTGCCGCCCACCAACTGGGAAGGCTGCACACCGCCGGTATTGCTTGTCTTGCCTCGGAATGTCTGCCCCATAAGGTCCCCTCCCCCTCCAGCAAAGAGCAGCAAGCCAAAAACCAACCAAAGCAATATCTTTCTCATCATCAATCAACAATCTTACTCGCGACATAATTCACCGCGATCCTGAACAGTTTCCTTTCCGCTCCGGACACGGGCCGAGGACTCCGAAAACCCGTCCTCCGGTTCCGACTGCTTCCAGTGCCAGCCCCGTTCCCCCAAACGGCTACCGGGTCAGCTGTTTCAACTGCGCTTCCAAAGCCGCAATCTTCTCCTCCGCATCCGCCTGCTTCTTGCGTTCGGCCTCCACCACCTTCACCGGAGCCGATTCCACAAAACGCCTGTTTTCCAGCTTCTTCAAGACCGACTGCAGGAATCCGCGCAGATAAGCCAGATCCTTGTCTATACGGGCCTTCTCGGCTTCCACGTCCACATGGCCGTCCATCGGCACGAAATACTCGTCCTTGCCCGCCATGAACGAAAGAGTACCTTCGGCCGCCTGGCTGACATATTCCAGGCTTTCGATATTGCCCAGCTTGACAATCAAGCTGTCGAAAGCGTTCTTTTCAGCCGTCCTGGCCAGCAACCGCAAGGGAGTCTTATTGGGTATGTTCTTCTCGTTGCGCAATGCCCGGATGCCCATGATGACCTGCTCGGCCCGGGAAAAGCCGTCCAAGACAAGCCGCTGCGCCTCCGACAATCCCGTCTTGGGCAGAGGCTGGAACATGACGCTTTCACCCTCCTTGCGTTCGACCAGCGAATGCCAGATTTCCTCAGTGATGAAAGGCATGAACGGATGCAATGCCTGCATCAGGACCTCCATGAAACGAATCGCCCTATCCTGCGTCAAGCCATCGATCGGCTGGCCGTAAGCCGGCTTGATCATTTCCAGGTACCAGGAGCAGAAATCATCCCATACCAATTTATACAACTGCATCAAAGCCTCGCTGATACGGTACTTCTCCATATTCTCGTCGGCTTCCTGCAAAGCCTGGCACAGACGGGCATCGAACCAATCGCAGGCCAGACGCGCCGATTCAGGCTGCGGCAGCTTCCTGTCAACGTTCCAACCCTTGATCAAACGCAAGGCATTCCAAATCTTGTTGCAGAAGTTGCGCCCTTGCTCGCAAAGGCTTTCATCGAAAGGCAGGTCGTTGCCCGCCGGGGAAGTCAGCAGCATCCCCACACGCACCCCGTCCGTGCCGTACTTGTCCATCAGCATGATCGGGTCGGGCGAATTGCCGAGCGACTTGGACATCTTCCGGCCCAATTTGTCACGTACCGTGCCGGTAAAATACACATGCTTGAACGGTATCTGCTTGCGGTAATCCAGACCGGCCATGATCATACGCGCCACCCAGAAGAAAATGATATCGGGGGCGGTCACCAGATCGGCGGTAGGATAATAATAGCTGATTTCCGGATTGTCCGGCTTGCGGATGCCATCGAAGACCTCGATCGGCCACAGCCAGGACGAGAACCAAGTATCCAGAACGTCCTCATCCTGCTTGAGGTCGGCCACTGTCCAAGCGGAGGCTTCCGGATACTTGGCCTTGGCCTGCTCCAGTGCCTCCTGCGCCGACTTGGCCACTTCCACTTCCCGGTTGGGCAGGTAATAGGCCGGAATCCGGTGCCCCCACCAGAGCTGGCGGGAAATGCACCAGTCCTTGACATTCTCCATCCAATGCCGGTATGTGTTCTTGAACTTGGCCGGAACGAACTGGATTTCATCATCCATCACCACGCGCAAGGCCGGCTTGGCCAGTTCTTCCATCTTGAGGAACCACTGCATCGAAAGCTTGGGCTCGATAGCCACATCGGTACGTTCCGAATACCCTACATTATTGACGTAATCTTCTTCTTTTTCCAGCAAATCCGCCTGCTTGAGGTCCGCCACGATCTGCTTGCGCACCGCAAAACGGTCCATCCCGGCGTACTTGCCGCCCAATTCGTTGAGCGTGCCGTCGTCATTGAACACATCCAAGCTCTCCAGCTTGTATTTCATGCCGATATTGTAGTCGTTGATATCATGGGCGGGCGTAATCTTGAGGCATCCCGTCCCGAAATCCTTGTCCACGTAACTATCCTCGATTACCGGCACTTCCCTGTTAATCAAGGGTACAATCACATGCTTTCCACGCAGCCAATGGTAACGCTCGTCATCCGGGTTCACGCAGACCGCCGTATCGCCCATGATGGTCTCCGGCCGGGTCGTGGCCACAATCAGGAAGCGTTCCGGAGCTTCCTTTACCCTGTAACGCAAGTAGTACAGCTTCCCTTGGGTTTCCTTGTAGATTACTTCCTCGTCCGAAAGCGCCGTCCTGGCTTTGGGGTCCCAGTTGACCATCCGCACGCCCCGGTAAATCAAGCCGCGCTTGTACAAGTCCACAAAGACATCCAGAACCGATTCGGAGCAGACCTCGTCCATCGTGAAACGAGTCCTGGCCCAATCGCAGCTTGCCCCTAACTTGCGGAGTTGCTGCAAGATGATGCCGCCGTACTTGTCCTTCCATTCCCAAGCGTATTCCAGGAACTGCTCCCGACTCAGGGTGTTCTTGTCAATGCCCTTCTCTTTCAAAAACGAAACCACTTTGGCCTCGGTAGCAATTGAGGCATGGTCCATGCCCGGCACCCAGCAGACGTTCTTGCCCTGCATCCTGGCCCGGCGCACCAGCACATCCTGCAAGGTATTGTTCAGCATGTGCCCCATGTGCAGGATACCCGTCACGTTGGGCGGCGGGATCACGATGCTGTAAGCTTCGCGCTGGTCAGGTTCGGAATGGAAGAAATCATGGTCGAGCCAGTAGGCGTACCATTTGTCCTCTATCTGATGAGGATCGTATTTGGAAGACAGTTCTCCGGACATCGTTATTCTTTGATTTTATTTGCGATAAATAAGCTGCGAACCCATCATGGGGAATCTCTCCGGCCGCACGTCCCACCTGCCTCCGAAGGCATTTCCTCCCGACCTCGCAAGCCCGCATTTACGCAAGATTAACCAGCGAAAATAAGAAAAAAAACGATGCGGATGTAATCCGCACAAAAACAATGCATAGAAATCCTTCCTTGCAAGGCATCAAGAGGGCGACCCTTGGCTGGCTTCCGTGCTTCCTGCCGACATCAGGACATCCTCCCAGCATCTATCCTGAACGTCCTGCTTCGGGATACGCCTTGGCCTGCCATAATCTCCCTCCGCCGTACAAGGATGGCACAGACGTGGCAAAATCAACCTTGACGGCCACGCCCCAGGTCTCTACATCGGCATCCTTCTCGTGGACGGCATCCCAGCCGACCGAATCCGCCTGCTCAAAGCCGAATAAGACAAAATGATACAGCACACTATATCAAACATATAACTTCATCAAAAAAAAAAAAAAAAACTTAAAAACACATCATGCAAGAGGAAATTTTTGTAACTTTGATACCGTGGCCGGTAGACCCTGACACAACTGCAATCCACGATTAACAACGGCTACAAACCAAGGCTTAGAAGACAAACAAAAGAGGCTTTATAGAAACAGAACAGAAAAACGACAACCAAAACCAACCTACTATGAATACAAGGGTCGGACCTGCCAACCGCCGGTTGGCGCATCTCGGAAAAAACAATCTGGACTGTTGACGGCTGCCGCCAAGCAAAGGGGGCTACCATTTCCGGGCAGAATGGCCGGATGCAATGTAAAACATCCCTGCCGTTCCTTTTCAGAAACGCTCCGAAACCAAGACCCGCTTCGGGAACGCGGACGGCACCAGTTCCAATCAATCCCTTTTCATCCTGCCTCAGTACGCTTCCTGGCCGGACAACCTCGGCGATTACTTAAGCCTGAATGGTTTGGATGCCTGCCCTGAAACCACTTTGGTCAACGCTAACGTCAGTTCTGACAGGACGGTTAACGGTTGTTCCGTTGAAGTCTCGTATTCTACTGTCAAAAGCGGGAAAAAGCTGACCATCAACCATGAGATTTCCACCGAACTCGGATTGGGATTCAGCATGGAACCCGGTTCCGAACTGGAAATAAAGTGACTTTCCCCCTCTCATCTTGTGCCGGAATAATCATAATGACTGTTCCGGCACGCAACCCTAACAAAAAAAGAAAGGAGTCATCCATGAAAACCATATCCAAACTCTTTACTGCTACAGTTTTGACTGCCTTTTCAGTCATGCCGCCTTTGCAAGCCCAAATCAGCTTGGCCCAGGCCGACTCGATCGCCAAGGCATACCTCCGAGAGAACTGGCTTCCTGAATGGGAAGAGTGGCTGCCTTTCCGGCTTTGGGTCAATACGCAAAATTCCGACACCCTTTACTTATTCGATGATCCTGCTCAATTCGTCACCAACTCATACCTGTATATCTTAACTGGTTCCAATCCGGGAATCAATATGGTCGGACCAGAAATCTACTTCTCCGTGGACAAAACCTCCGGACTTTCAAAAGCCACAAGTGGCAGCTATATCCCTCTGGATTTGCAGCATTACAGAATATCCGATTACTGCTGGGAAACAGAATGCCCTAAAACAATGACCTATGAGGAAGCGAACCGAGTCATCTCTGACAGCATCGAACTCCGGTACGGCGCAAATTATCCTAACGCCTATACCGTTTATGCCTATCCAGACACCTCCACTATGGGGGCATCGTGGTCATTCATGGATAGGAATAATCTACAAAGCTCAACTTGGATAGCTTGGGAGCCAGCTTCCACCCCGCCAGAATATAACCTCTTTTTCTATTTCTTCATCGAAGAAAAAAACGATAGCTTATGGACTAGCTTGATGTCTGTCTCCCGAACCGCAGACTCCTCCATCTATCTTTCCAAAATGTCTGATCCTGCTCTTTACGAGGTTCCTATTGATTTATGGACTTACCCTGTCATTTACACCCACCTGCGCCAAGTAAGCAATGAATCCTTTCCGGAAACAGCATCTACCGCGCAGGCTGGCAGACTGTTCCCCAACGTCCCCAACCCATTCTCCTCCGTTACCCGTATCCGCTACTCGCTTCCGGAAAGCTGCCAATCCGCCGAGCTGCGGATCCTCGACCTGCAAGGGCGGCTCGTCCAAAGGCTCGCCTTGGACAGGAACGGCAATGACGAAGCGGAAATCAGCCTTGACGGCCACGCCCCAGGTCTCTACATCGGCATCCTCCTCGTGGACGGCATCCCAGCCGACCGAATCCGCCTGCTCAAAGCCGAATAAGACAAATTGGCACAACACACTATAATACTATATATCAATTAGATATTTTTCAAAAAAAAAAAAAAAGACTTATTAAAAATCTTCACTCAAAAGAAAATTTTTGTAACTTTGATGCCGTGGCCGGTAGACCCTGACACAACTATAATCCACGATTAACAACGGCTACAAACCAAGGCTTAGAAGACAAACAAAAGAGGCTTTATAGAAACAGAACAGAAAAACGACAACCAAAACCAACCTACTATGAATACAAGGGTCGGACCTGCCAACCGTCGGTTGGCGCATCTCGGAAAAAACAATCTGGACTGTTGACGGCTGCCGCCAAGCAAAGGGGACTACCTTTTCCGGGCAGAATGGCCGGATGCAATGTAAAACATCCCTGCCGTTCCTTTCAGAAACGCTCCGAAACCAAGACCCGCTTCGGGAACGCGGACGGCACCAGCTCCAATCAATCCCTTTTCATCCTGCCTCAGTACGCTTCCTGGCCGGACAACCTCGGCGATTACGTGAGCCTGAATGGCTTGGATGCCTGCCAGGAAACCACTTTAGTCAACGCTAACGTCAGTTCCGACAGGACGGCAAACGGCTGTTCCGTTGAACCCAAATCGGTCATTAGACTTTGGGGAGATTGCCCGCTTGTGTCATGCAGCATGCTTCTCGCCTAGCCGAAGGCGTAGCGGGCTACGTCGAGGCGTAGCGAGAAACAGGATGCGGACAGAAGCGGGCAAGATGCCCGAAAGCCTCATTTTCCCAATCAAAAACAGACACGGCGTGTCTAATGACCGATTTGGGTTGAAGTCTCGTATTCCACTGTAAAAAGCGGGAAGAAGCTGACCATCAACCATGAGATTTCCACCGAACTCGGATTGGGATTCAGCATGGAACCCGGTTCCGAACTAGAAATAAAATGGAACTATCCCGTTTACGTGCGCCGAAACAGCCCTGCTACTGCTCCGGCGCACAACCCATCATCAAACAGAAAGGAGTCCTAATCATGAAAAAGACATTCGCAATCCTCTTGACATCTGTCCTGGCCGGATTGTCCTGCAGCTTCTCCCAGAACATTTCCCGCAAACAAGCCGATTCCATCATGGAAAAATACCTCCTGTATTACGACAGCATCCAAAGCCAACCTCTTCTACCAGAAGTTGCTCCTGCATCGTGGTCGTGGTACCCTTACAATACCTATCTTCTCACTGGGGATACCCTGTTTCAGGATACCGCAGCATTCCCCGGTGCACTACGCTGGTCGCAGAACGCCTATGTATATTTCATCAAAAGCTATCTCCCGGTATACGGGCAAACCCCAGAATGCTTTTTCAGCATCGACCGCAATAACGGACAAGTTGAAGAACACTATGCCGGAGGAGTCCTTGGATATGCTCGTCGTCCTTTCATGGAACCCGTCGACATTCTTTGGAACAAAGAACCGGTCATCCATCTCTCCCAAGCAGAAGCCATAGACGCACTTGATCGTTATTTATCCGATAACCACGGGAACTCTCACCCTTACCCTTATCGAGTCTACGCCTACCCTGATTCAACCAAAAACACCCCCATGTGGCCCTGCGACCCCATGGGACCCAACTACAGAGGATATGCCGGAACCAATTTCAGCTACTATTACAACAACACTTTCACTTATATGCTTGCCGAAGAAACCGACAACGGCACGAAATTCCGCTATTTGGCCGCGTTGAAAAACGACCCCGCGATACATATTCCCGACGGCGACTTCTACCTGGTTGCACACATCGAGGAGAATGGCATCTCATATGAGCTTCCCGACTCGGCCATCGAAATCATAGACCCCTTTATCTATCTTGTGGAGGAGAATGCAGCCGAACCTCTGAACTTGGACACATGGCCGCTGATCCGCTCATACGAACCTACCGCCAACGAAGCCTTGCAAACGGGAAATAAGGCTCTGCTATTTTCCAATGTTCCCAATCCCTTCTCCTCCGTCACCCGTATCCGCTACTCGCTTCCGGAAAGCTGCCAATCCGCCGAGCTGCAGATCATAGACCTGCAAGGGCGGCTCGTCCAAAGGATCGCCTTGGACAGGAACGGCAATGACGAAGCGGAAATCAGCCTTGACGGCCACGCCCCAGGTCTCTACATCGGCATCCTCCTCGTGGACGGCATCCCCGCCGACCGCATTCGCTTAGTCAAAATCGAGTAGAAACACACCTGAATCCTGCGCAACAGGTCTAAAAAGCGCAAGCATTCTTTGCTCCGATGAAAAATCCCGTGATAGACAAAACCTAACACGGGATTTTTTTCTAAGAAAGACACCCAATCGATGAAACGAAGCCACAAGCTTTCTCCATATCAAAAACGCCCTGCCAAGGTCTGTTTTCCGGCCAGACCAAAGAGGGAATACGGTTTTCTCCATTTGCAAGCTACTCTTCTTCGAAAAACAGTCTGCTTTTCATGAATGTTTGCCCTCGGATCGAACGTAGAAATGCCGGGAGTTCCCTTGGGCAAAGTAGCCCGGCTCGCAACCGGCCTCGCGGATGATGCGCTCGATGTTCTCCCGGCTGTCCTCATGGCTTTCCTCGATGCAGATCTTGTGCTCGTAAAGGAAGTATTCCTTGCGGCAGGAAAACGGGGTCAGGTTGGGCATGATGACATTGGCCGCCGTATAGAGGGCTTCTTCCCGACCCTTGGGGCTGAGGCTGCCGATGGCCGTCGTGGAAGCGATATTGATATCGGGGGCTATCAGCCGGAGCAAGGCCCAGGCGTTCAAGCTCCAGTCGTAACGTTCCTGCTTGGAGGGAATCCTGTCCCGGTACTCCCAGAGCGGGGTCTGCGGATGCTCGATATAAGGCCCCATGCCCACCATGTCCACATCCATCTCCTTGAGAAAATACACGTCCTCCACCACTTGCTCCGGGCTTTGGAAAGGCAAGCCGATCATGATGCCGCTGCCTACCTGGTAGCCAGTATCCCGCAAGCTCTTCAAGCAGTCGAGCCGTGCCTGGAACGAATGGCCGGCGGGATGCAGGCGGGCGTAGAGTCCGGGCGAAGAAGTCTCGATGCGGAGCAGGTAACGGATCGCCCCTGCCTTTTTCCAACGGGCGTAGGTCTCCGGCTTCTGTTCGCCCAAGGAAAGGGTGATGCCCAGCTCCCCGCCGCTTTGCTGCATCATGGTATCGACCAATTCCTCTATGTCCCTGATGAAAGCCTCGTCCTGGCGTTCCCCGGACTGAAGCACCAACGAACCGAAACCGGCCTGATGGGCGAAACGGGCAGCCCGCAGCACCTCGTCCTTGCCCACGGTATAGTGGCGCACGGCGGAATTGCCGCTGCGGATGCCGCAATAATAGCAATTCTTGCGGCAGACATTGGAATACTCTATCAAGGCCCTCAGATACACTTTGTTGCCCACGTGCGCCATCTTGACTTCATGCGCCGCCTGACGCAGCTTCCGCGCTTCCTCCCCGGTGCTGAGCAGCCAGGAAAGTGCCTCCTTCTTGCCTTTTATCTCCAAAATCAACGTATTTTCATATTAAGTTAATAAGTACTGATATTCTGGCTTCTCATATCATACGCAACATTACATTTTACTCAGCAGGCTGCGTATTTCCACTCAATGCAAAGATAGCGAAAGCCGAGCGCAGAAGCAAAGCTTGCTTTAGTTATGCCGAGGCGCAGCCAATCTTCGGCGACAGCCAAAGATAGCGAAAGCCGAGCGCAGAAACAAAGCTTGCTCTGACCATTATTCCAGATAGTACTGCAACGACCGATGCAAAGACCGCGTCCGGTTGCTATCCGGGTAATTGCAGAAAACCCTTACCCCGTTTCGGAAATGCAAGTAGCAGCACCCTGCATTCCGGGTATCGAGATACAAATGACAACGGCCGACCCCGGCCACTTCGAACAATCCCTTGTTGGCCCACAACAGAGAGCTTCCGCCCAGCCTGCGCTTGATTTCCGGCAAGGAATCCCAATACTCCACCTTGTCCAGCAAGCGCACAGGCTGCCGCATTTCCTGCACATTCCCAAACACAAAATCATCATCCATACGCAAAACCATGGAAGGCCTGACTGCTTCATAAAAGAAAAAGGGAAGCAGCACGGTACACGCCACAATGACAATCAGTCCTGCTTTATAGCCGTAATGCGAGGAATTCCGGTCTTGCCGCATCAACCCGGCCACAAGAACCACCAAGCCCACTCCCAAAGAGACTATATAGAAAACGCCACCCGCCACAGGGTAACCGCCAAGACGCAGCCAAGTATAGCCAATGCCGTTCGCCAAACCGGTAAAAAACAAGACCCGGAATGTTATGGAAGCGGATTTCTCCTTATCGATATGCCGAAGCTCTTCTATGGATTTCTCCAAATAAAGTAAGAAGCTGTTTAAATTTATTTGTTTAGGCCATCGGGAGGGGATTTCGAGGAATGGCGCCGCGTTTTTCAAAGGAGGATAGCCAAGCTATCTGACGTGAAAAACGCAAGCCAGACCCGAAATAGCCCCCGATGGGCAAACAAAATCCTGAACCCGGTTCCTGAAAATCCAGCCTTTTCAGGATTGTAAAAAATTTTAAACAGCTTCTAAATCAGGAAAAGACCGAAGCAAAAAAGCGGAAGCCCAAAGAACCAATGCTGTAATCAAACCCAAATACATACTTATTCCATTTTATGGCCTTCGTCATGATGTGAATCGCGTACAAATTTAGAAGCTGTTTAAATTTATTTGTTTAGGCCATCGGGAGGGGATTTGGAGGGATGGCGCCGCGTTTTTCAAAGGAGGATAGCCCAGCTATCTGACGTGAAAAACGCAAGCAAGACCCCAAATAGCCCCCGATGGGCAAACAAAATCCTGAAACCGCCCCCTCAAGATTCATTCTTTTCAGGATTGTAAAAAATTTTAAACAGCTTCTTAGGCAGAAAATACAACAATCAGGCAAATTGAACTAACTTTGTGGTTTGTGCATATCACCGTTGTCCTTTGGAACAAACGGGCATCGATGGACAAAGATCCTACCCAGCAGACGTATCCAACCCAAGGCAGGCCAAGGATGGTCCCCTCGATGCGGACGAAGAGATATGCCGAATATGAAAAACGTTAGAATCATGGACTTATTCGAACAAGTAAACAACGACATCAAGGCCGCGATGCTGGCGCATGAAAGCGTCCGTCTGGCTGCCTTGCGGGGCATCAAGAAAGAATTCCTGGAAGCCAAGACCGCCAAGAACTCCAACGGGGAACTGAGCGAGGAAACCGCCATCAAAATCCTACAGAAGATGGTGAAGCAACGCAAGGAATCGGCCGAAATCTTCCAGTCCCAGAACCGGGCCGACCTGGCCGAGAACGAATTGACGGAAGCCGGTTTCATTGAGGCCTACCTACCCAAGCAATTGAGCGCGGAAGAAATCGAAGCCGAAGTGAAGAAAATTATCGAACAGACCGGCGCCCAGGGCATGAAGGACATGGGCAAGGTGATGGGCACCGCCTCCAAAGCCTTGGCCGGGAAAGCCGACGGCAAAGCCATTTCCGAAGTTGTCAAGAGACTCTTAGCATGATTTACGCCGCAGCGACCCATCCCGTCCGGGTGGGCAACTTAGTCATTGGAGGCAACCACCCGGTGGTCATCCAGTCCATGACCAATACCGATACCTTGGACACAACAGCCACGGTGGCGCAATGCCAGCGGCTTTTCGATGCCGGATGCCAGATGGTGAGAATCACGGCGCCCGGCCTGAAGGAAGCCCGTAACTTGGAGGACATCAAGAACCAGCTTCAGCAAAAAGGCTATACAGGACCTTTGGTGGCCGATATCCATTTCTTGCCGGAAGCGGCTTTGATTGCCGCCTCGGTAGTGGAGAAAATCCGCATCAATCCGGGCAATTACTGCGACCGCAACCGGGGCAAGACCGAGTTCAGCCAAGCCGAACAGGCTGCCGAACGGGAACGGATTGCCGAGCGGCTGAGTCCGTTGGTGGAGGTCTGCCGCCAGCACGGGACGGCCATCCGGGTAGGCGTGAACCAAGGCTCGCTGTCGGAACGCTTGGTCAGCCTGTACGGCAACACGCCCCGGGCGATGGTGGAAAGTGCCTTGGAATTCATCGGCATTTTCGAGAAGCTCCGTTTCGACCAATTGGTGATTTCGATGAAATCGAGCCGGGTGCAGCTGATGGATCAGGCCACAAGGATGCTGTGGGACAGGATGCGGCAAAACGGGAAAACCTATCCTTTGCATATCGGCGTGACCGAAGCCGGGGACGGGGAAGACGCGCGGATCATTTCGGCTATCGGCATCGGAAGCCTGCTGACCGATGGCATCGGGCATACGATCCGGGTCTCGCTGACCGAAGCACCCGAAAACGAAGTCCCTGTAGCGCAAAGCATTGTCAAAGCGGCCGAATATTTGCAACAAATGCCGGAAACGGAAAGAGATGCGCTGGCAATCCGATACGATGCCCAAGAAAAAACGTTGGCAGAAGCCAAAGACGGGGCTGAGCAGGACGAAACGCGTGGAGCGGACATAGCCAAGGAAAAGGTGTTTGCCCGGATTCTGACGGCTGTCCGCTGGGGACGGCTGATGCTGCGGGGGCAGAAAGAGGGGTTCCGCATAGAGGGTGTCTTATTCTCCGAAGATGAAAAGAAACAGCTGATCGACGATATTTTCCATGCGGCGGGACTCCGTTCCCACAAGACCCGCTTCATCGCCTGCCCGTCCTGCGGCCGGACCAAATACGATATCCAAAGCGTCTTGGCCCAGGTCAAGGCACGCTTCCCGGACTACCCGAACCTGACACTGGCCGTGATGGGTTGCATCGTGAACGGCCCTGGCGAAATGGCGGATGCCGATTACGGTTACATCGGATGCGGCAACGGCCAGGTAAACCTCTACCGGAAGGGGAAATTAGTAAAGAGCCATATACCGGAGGACAAGGCTCTGGATGAACTGGAGGCATTGCTCTCCCTCGGAGAAGGGTCCTGAATTCCCTTTTTTCGTGAGGTTTTTTCGCCCCTTCTCCTCGGTCGATCAGACGGAATCTCCTAAAAAACGATAACTTACAACACCTTATGGAACAGGCCCGAATTGGCCTGCGCCGTAGGCATCACCACGATATCGTTCAGGCAGACATGCGCCGGCAGGTTCACGCAATAGGCTACCAGGTCGGCAATATCCTCGCCTTTCAAAGGCGTGAAGCCTTTATACACATTGTCGGCCCGCTGCTGGTCCCCATGGAAACGCACCATCGAGAACTCGGTTTCGACCGCACCGGGACAAATCTGCGTCACTTTGACGTTGTAGGGCAAGCATTCCATCCGCATGGAACGGCTCAAGGAATCCACCGCATGTTTGCTGGCGCAGTACACATTGCCGTTCAGATAGGTCTCTTTCCCGGCTATCGAACCCAAATTGAACACATGGCCTTTCTTGCGGGCAATCATTCCCGGCAGGATAGTCCGGCTCACATAGAGCAAGCCTTTCACATTGGTATCGATCATCCGTTCCCAATCGTCGATCAATCCTTCTTGCAAAGGCTCCAGACCGGCGGCAAGACCGGCATTGTTGACCAACACATCGATGTTTTTCCATTCTTCCGGCAGATTGCCCAGGTTCTTCTGCACCTCGTCCAGATGACGGATGTCGAAGACCAACGGCAACACCTTGGCTTCAGCCGAAAGTTCCTTGGCCAGGGCTTCCAATTTTTCGGCACGACGGCCGGTGATAATCAAATCATAACCTTCCTTGGCCAATCTGCGGGCTATCGCCTGGCCTATTCCGGAGGTGGCCCCGGTAATCAACGCGATTTTTTTCATATTTCCATATTTTAAGCACATTAAGACAGTTTTCACAAATCGGGTCGAAGCGATTTTTTGCCGGGCGAGCCTTTCCATGGACAAGTCCTATTCCCGGTTCACAGAACACGCCTTACCCGAATCGGTCATCAGGCTTCGGGAAGATTGCCCGCCTCATTTCCCCAATCGGAAGCAGACCCGGCGTGTCTAATGACCGGTGAGGGATAAACAAGGCGCAGAATCGGCAAGCGCAGGCCCTCTCCCGAAGAAGAGAGGCAGGCGGCTGGTTTCCGCCAGGGATCCCATCCAAAGGCCTCAGACCGCCACATCCCCTTTGATATGGGGATGGCATTGGTAGTTCTCTATCTTTATATCCTCATAATCAAATAAAAACAAATCCTTGACTTCCGGATTCAGCACCAAGCGGGGCAACGGGTAAGGCTCGCGCGAAAGCTGCAACTCGACCTGCTCTATATGATTATGGTAGATATGGGCATCGCCGAACGAATGCACGAACACCCCCGGCTGCAAGCCGCAGACCTGCGCCATCATCGAAGTGAGCAACGCATAGGAGGCGATATTGAACGGGACTCCGAGGAAACAGTCGGCACTGCGCTGGTAGAGCTGGCAGGAAAGCCGCCCTTGGGACACGTAGAACTGGAAGAAGGCGTGACAGGGAGGCAAGGCCATGCTGTCCACATCGGCCGGATTCCAGGCCGTCACAATCAGGCGGCGGGAATCTGGATTGTTTTTGATTTGCTCCACCACATTCTTCATCTGGTCGATATGCCGCCCGTCGGGAGATACCCAGTCCCGCCATTGCTTGCCGTAGACAGGTCCCAAATCGCCCTGGGCATCGGCCCATTCGTCCCAGATTGTCACTTTATGGTCGTGCAGATATTGAATATTGGTATCGCCTTTGAGCATCCACAGCAATTCATAGACGATGGAACGCAGATGCAGTTTCTTGGTCGTGACCAACGGGAAACCGTCGGCCAGATCGAAACGCATCTGATAGCCGAAATAGCTCCGGGTCCCGACTCCGGTCCGGTCGTGCTTGTCGGTGCCTTTCTCCAAAATAGTCCGCAAAAGATCCAAATATGCCTGCATGAGTGTATTTTATGGCGTTTCTATAAATCAAAGTCAAAATTCACGCTTTGGGCCGGCCTCGCATTGAGGTCAATCCTCCAGGGACGAACGCGGCTTGCAGATTCAAAAGCCCCGTCCGCAAAACGGATTATAAGACTGACGTACAAGGTTCTTCACACACTTGCGCTTAAGCAGTCCTTCCCTCAAAAATCTATCGCCAGTCCGTCGTAGGCCATCTCCACCCCGGCCGGCAGTTCCGCCGAAATCGCCGCATACCCCATCGTATGGCCGATATGGGTCAGATAAGCCCGTTCCGGACGCACTTCCTCTATCAAGGCCAAAGCATCGCTCAGACTGAAATGCGAAAGATGCGGCTCCTTCCGCAAAGCATTCACCACCAAAGTCTTGCAACCCTTAATCCTCTCCACCGAACTCCGGCTGATGAATTTGGCGTCGGTAATATAGACCAAATCGCCCATACGGTAGGCCGTAATAGGCAATTTGTAATGCATCACCTCGAAAGGCAGGATTTCCAAGTTCCCGACCCGGAAAGGCCGATCTTCCACTTCATAGAGCGTGAACTCGGGCGCTCCCGGATAGCGGTGTTCGGCAAAAGCATACGGAATCGTGGTCCGCAAGGCCTTCAGCGTAATCGCGTTCCCGTAAACCGGCATCGGATGCTTCTGGTAATAGTTGAAAGGCCGCACATCGTCCAAACCGCCCACATGATCCCGGTGCGGATGGGTCAGCAGAATCGCATCCACGTTCTCCACCCCAGCCCGCAGCATCTGATAGCGGAAATCGGGACCTGCATCAATCACTACTTGAACCTGATCCGTGCTTACCAAAGCCGAAGTCCGCAATCTCTTGTCATGACTATCAGAAGATTGACAGACCGGGCAATGGCAACCGATAATAGGCACACCTTGCGAAGTCCCTGTTCCCAAAAATGTCAAACGCTTCATAGCAAACGTATTAATGCTCGGGATGGCCATAGGCTTTTCTCAAAACGTTCGCCCTGACAACCCGACTGGCCTCAACATCCTCTCCATTCCAGCATGCGAAGATAAGAAAAGCCCGGAAAATCCACCCAGCTTCCCTACTTGGCCAAATATTGGAAACTTTTTGTAATTTTGCCTCGTCAACAAAGGGGCATCCAAATGGAAACACCTGTTTATCAAAACGAAAGATTTTCCCCTGTCCGCCCCAATCCATCTGCCACGTATTCTTTTGCAGAAGCCTATTCGTGAGGCTTCTTTATTGGTTAAACCTTTACAGATACACCATGCAAGCAGACAACGACAAACTCATTCAATACGGAACCAAGGTCTTGGAAAAAAGCCGCGTAGCCAGAAACGCCCTTTCCCGGTTCTTTGGAAAAATAAAACAGCTGCAATTCAAGCACTGGATTATCATCGTTGCGGTCTTAGCCGCTATCGGAGTCGGTCTCTGGTTCTTGCTCAGACCCAAGCCCGAACCTGTCCAGCTTCCCATTGTCTCCGCCCAACCCGTGGAAATCAAAGACATGGAAATATATGGAGAATACGTAGGCCGCATCCGTGCGCAACAATTCGTTGAAATCCGCGCCCGCGTGGAAGGGTATCTGGAAAGCATGATGTTTGATGAAGGAACGTATGTAAAGAAAGATCAATTGCTGTTCGTCATCGACCCCAAAGTTTACCAAGCCCGCGTGGAAGGCGCCAAAGCTTCGCTGAGCAAGAACAAAGCCTTGGCACAGAAAGCCGAACGGGACTTGAACCGTATCCAGCCCCTGTATGAACAGGATGCGGCCAGCCAGTTAGACCTGGACAACGCGATTGCCGCCTACGAAAGCGCGATTGCCGAAGTGCAAATGAGCGAAGCCAACTTGACCCAGGCCGAAATCGCCTTGGGATACACCTCGGTACGTTCCCCCATTTCCGGATACATCAGCGAAAGAAGCGTGGATATCGGAACTTTGGTAGGCCCTGGGGGCAAGTCCCTGTTAGCCACCGTGGTCAAGAGCGATACCGTCCAAGTGGATTTCAGCATGACCGGACTCGACTACCTCAGAAGCAAAGAACGGAATGTGAACTTAGGCCAGAAAGTGGACGACCGGAAATGGAATCCTTTCATTACCATAACGCTAGTAGACAATACAGTATACCCGTACAGCGGTCTGGTCGATTTTGCCGACCCGCAAGTGGATCCCCAGACGGGAACTTTCACCGTCCGTGCCGCGATTCCCAATCCCGACCATATCCTGCTTCCCGGACAGATCACCCGGGTGAAGCTCCTGCTGGATGTACGTGAAAACGCCATCGTGGTTCCCCAGAAGGCATTGATTATCGACAAGGGCGGTGCTTATATCTTCGTTGTCCGCCCCGACAGCGTCTGCGAACAGCGATTCATCGAGTTAGGCCCTGAAATCGGCAACTCGGTCATCGTGGAACGCGGTCTGGCCGCCGATGAACAAATCATCGTGGAAGGATACCACAAGCTGGTCCACGGAACCAAGGTCCAGCTCGTACCTGTACCGGGAGACAGCACTTCTGCAGAAACGCTACCCTCCAGCGGCCTGACGGACACAAACACAGGAATAGGGCTTGACAGCACGCAAGTTTCCAGCGGCAGCTGCCAAAAGAAGAATGCCGATTCGCTCCGCCCTCCCTTCAAAGACACGGGCAGGGATTCGAGGCCAATACCCGGGACCATGGCCACGCAAGGCATCCAACAAGATTCTAACCCTAATCTGGATTAAGGCATGAAAGCAGACTTTTTCATCGACAGGCCGGTCTTCTCGATGGTAATTTCCATCCTGATCCTGATTGTGGGAGTCATCGGGCTGGCCTTATTGCCTATCGACCAATATCCGCAAATCGTTCCTCCTTCGGTCCGCGTGTCGGCTTCCTATCCCGGCGCCAACTCCGAGACCGTGACCCAGGCGGTGGCCACCCCTATCGAACAGGAACTCAACGGCACGCCGGGGATGCTTTACATGGAATCGACCAGCACCAACAATGGCAGCTTCTCGGCCATCATCACGTTCGACATCAGCACCAATCCGGACCTGGCCGCCGTGGAAATCCAGAACCGTGTCAAATTAGCCGAATCCCGTCTTCCGGCCGAAGTGGTGACCAACGGTCTGGAAGTGGAAAAACAGGCTTCCAACAAGCTGCTGACCGTGACCCTGCTTTCGAGCGATCCCAAATTCGATGAAATCTACCTCAGCAACTACGCCACGCTCAACGTATTGGACTTGCTCCGACGGGTTCCGGGCGTAGGCCGGGTAAGGAATGTGGGCAGTCGTTACTATGCCATGCAAATCTGGGTACAGCCCGACAAACTAGCCAATTTCGGACTGACAGTCAAAGACATACAAGATGCCATCCGGGATCAGAACCGGGAATCGGCCGCCGGGGTGTTGGGACAAGCCCCGATGGAAGGACTGGACATCACGATTCCCATCACCGCCCAAGGCCGTCTTTCGTCCGTGGAAGAGTTCGAAGAAATCGTGGTCAGAGCCGAATCCGAAGGCGGGCTGATCCGGCTCAGGGACGTGGCCAGAGTCTCGCTCGAAGCCTCGTCCTACAACACCGAGAGCGGCATCAACGGCGGGAATGCCGCCGTGCTCGAGATCAGCACGCTGCCCGGAGCCAACGCGATGGAAGTGGCAGACAATGTCAAAGCGGCCATGGAAGAAATCAGCCAGAGCTTTCCCGATGGAATCACCTACCGGATCCCGTTCGACATGACCACCTATATTTCCGACTCCATCCATCACGTGTTCAAAGCCTTGTTCGAAGCCCTGTTCCTGGTAATCCTGGTGGTATTCCTCACTCTGCAGAACTGGCGGGCCACCATCATTCCTATCGTGGCCGTGCCCATCTCCTTGATTGGTACCTTCGGGGTCATGCTGGCCTTCGGCTTCTCCTTGAACACGATGACCTTGTTGGGCTTGATCCTGGCCATCGGAATAGTGGTGGACGACGCCATCGTGGTGGTGGAAAACGTGGACCGTATCATGCATCAGGAAGGGCTTTCGCCTTACGAGGCCACCAAGAAAGCCATGAACGGCCTGAGCAGCGCCTTGATTGCGATGTCCTTGGTTTTGTGCGCCGTATTCGTGCCGGTAAGCTTCCTGAGCGGTATCACCGGACAATTGTTCCGGCAATTTACCATCACGATTGCCGTTTCGGTTATCATTTCAACCATCGTAGCCCTGACTTTGAGCCCGGTCATGTGTTCGCTGATTCTCCGTCCGGAAGACCCCAACAAGAAGAAACCTTGGATTTTCCGCAAAATCAACCAATTCCTTGAAATAGGCTCTAATAAATACCAAAGCGGCATCCGTTACACCTTGGCGCACTCCCGCCGCACGGCTTTCGCATTCTTCTTAGTGTTGATTGGCATCTGGACAATGAACAAGATTGCGCCTACCAGCTTCATGTCGCAGGAAGACCAGGGCTATTTCACCGTGGAATTCGAACTGCCCGAAGGCACGACCATTGAACGGACCCGCAAAGTGACCGACCGGGCGATGGCCTACCTGATGCAGCATCCCGATGTGGAAGACGTGCTGAACGTGACCGGGAGCAGTCCCCGCCTGGGAACGAGCCAGTCGCGAAGCCAGCTGACCGTCATCCTCAAGCCTTGGGATGAACGCCAGCAGACCGACATCGAAAAGACGATGGAGGAAGTGCGGAAAGAGTTCGAAAGCTATCCCGAAAGCAAAGTCTACCTGATTACCCCGCCAGTCATTCCCGGCTTGGGTTCATCCGGGGGAGTCGAAATGGTTTTGGAAGCCCGCGGAAACACCACTTACGAGCAACTGCAAGCCGCCGTGGACACATTCCTGATGGTAGCTGCTCAACGCAAGGAGATGAGCAGCGTTTCGGCTGCCATGCAAGGCAATATTCCCCAGTTGTACTTCGATGTGGATCGAGACCGGGCCAAAATCCTCGGCGTGCCGAACTCCGACATTTTCTCGACTTTGAAAACCTTTACCGGTTCCTATTATGTCAACGACTTCAACATGTTCAACCGCGTGTATCGCGTCTACATGCAGGCTGAAGCCCCGTTCCGGGCGCATCGCGACAACCTGAACCTGTTCTTTGTACGCGGTTCGTCGGGCGCGATGATCCCTATTTCCAACTTAGGCTCCAGCTATTACACCACCGGACCGGGTACCATCAAAAGGTTCAACATGTTCTATTCGGCCACGGTACAGGCTGAAGCCGCTCACGGATACAGTACCGGCGATGTGATGAGGATTTTGGAAGAAATGGTAGACGAGGTGCTTCCACCGGGCATTGGTGTGGAATGGAGCGGCTTGTCTTATCAGGAGCAACATGCCAGCGGCAAGACCGGATTCGTGCTTGGATTGGCATTCTTGTTCGTGTTCCTGTTCCTGGCTGCCCAATATGAAAGCTGGTCGATTCCCATCGCGGTGATTCTTTCCTTGCCTATCGGGGTGTTCGGTGCCTACTTGGGCATCGTGCTTTGCGGCATGGAAAACAATGTTTACTTCCAAATCGGCTTGGTCATGCTAATCGGCCTGGTAGCCAAGAATGCCATTCTGATTGTGGAATTCGCCAAAGATGAAGTGGCAGCCGGTCTGGATATCGTCCCGGCTGCACTCAAAGCGGCTCAATTGCGTTTCCGGCCTATCATCATGACTTCGATGGCTTTCATTTTAGGGTTGTTACCACTGCTTTTCGCATCGGGTCCGGGTTCGGAAGCCCGCCGGGACATCAGTACGGGGGTATTCTTCGGAATGATGACTGCCATTCTGGTCGGCATCCTCTTCGTGCCTTATTTCTTTGTCTGGATTTACCGGATCAAAATGAAGAGGAAAAAAACAAACGCCAGGCCGGCCCCGGCTCAACTGAACGCAAACAGCCCAGCGTGATTTGTCAACACATCTTCAAAAGGAACAGCAAGGCATGAACATTATAAAACTGAAATACAGTATTATCATCTTGGCAGGATTGCTTGTCCTGGCTTCCTGCTCCATGCAGAAATACTGCCCGGCACCGGATTCCAAGCTTCCGCCCCATATTCTCCGGAACGAATCGGAACTGGACTCGCTGGCCTTGGCCGACATGGAATGGTGGGAAATCTATACCGATACCATTCTCCAGGACTTGATCCGAAAGACCTTGGCTAACAACAAGGACATGCAGGCAGCCATCGCTAAGATCCGGGAACTGCGCTACAGCAGCCGGGGGGCCTTGGCTGAAAATTTCCCGACCGTGGATCTGTGGATCGGCAAAAGGAATGAAATCCTGAATTATTACGGCCAAGCTTACGACCCTACGCCCGAACCAGGCCTGAAAGCCCGGATCGAATGGGAATTCAACCTGTTCGGAGCCTCTGTCTGGCAATCGAAAGAAGCCCGCGACCGTTACCTCTCATCCATCGAAGGCCAGCGTGCCTTGCAAATGAGCCTGATTGCCGAGGTGGCCACGGCTTATTTCGAGCTGCTTTCTCTCGACCAGCAATTGGAAATCGTGCGGCGGACAATGGAAACCCGGCAAGAAAGCCGGGAAAAGGCAGAACTCCGCTTTTCCGGAGGCCTGACATCCGAAATCCCTTACCGGCAAGCCATAGTGGAATATGCCAGCGCTGCGACATTGGTCCCTGAAATCGAACGGCAAATCGCGCTCAAGGAGCATGAAATCTCTTTGCTGGCCGGGGAGTTCCCCTCTGACGTGGAACGTTCCAATACCCGGATGCGGAGCCAGTTCCTGATCGACATCCCCGTCGGGCTGCCGTCAGACCTCCTGCTGCGCCGCCCCGACATCAGGCAAGCACGGACGGAACTGCATGAAGCCATGGCCAACGCGGGTTTCTATTTCGCATCCCGGTTCCCGTCCCTGCAAATCAACACCAATGTCGGTTTCGAGGATCATTCCGATTCATGGGCGCACATCTTCCAGTCTCCGTATGCCTACCCTATCGTGAACTTCTTAGTCCCGTTGCTCCACTGGGGTCGGAACCAAAGCCGCTACAAAGCCTCGGTCGAGCAATACCTCCAGCAGAAAGCCGCTTACGAAAAGACCGTGCTGACAGCGTTCAAGGAAGTCAACGATGCGCTGGTAGTCTACAACAAAGTGACCCAGACATCCTCTCTCCTGGTCAATCTGCAAGAAGCCGCCAGCAAGTACGCTGAACTGGCCGAGCTGCAATACCTCAACGGTGTCATCGGCTATATGGACGTACTGGATGCTCAACGCCAATACTTCGATGCCCAGCTGGAATTAGTGCAGAGTGTCTGCCACGAATACTTAGCCTTGGTGGATCTCTACAAGGCTTTAGGCGGTGGCTGGAACGAGGAGCTGCCGGAAGAGGCCTTGACCAAGGAACAGCTGCGCAAGCAGGAAAAGATGGTCAAGAAGCATTTGCCGGATTCGATACAGGCTCGCCCAGGACTCACGAAAGAAGAGACCTTGCGCGAGACTTACCGGGAATTCCTGGGCAAACAAGCCACTGAAAACACCGAGAAATATATCCAGCAAGACTTGAACCCGGAACAGAAAAAGAAGGCCGACCGTAAGGAAAGGCGGGAAAACCGGAAATTCGACCCAGAAAAAGAAAACCGATAGACAAGTATAAAATCAATGTTATGAATACTAAATCATGGATTCTGGCCATGTCAGTGACGATGGCCTCGTTGCAATGCACTTTTGCCCAAGAGAAGAAACAAGAAACGCCGAAGGCAGAACCTGTCAAGATAGAACTCCCCTCCGACAACATCATCCGTCATTTCCGCTCAAGGAACTCAGGTACGGCCGTAGTAGACTGGTACCAACTCAAAGACGGCAAAACCACATATGTAATCGGATATTATTCCACGGACGGCGACCAACGGAAAGTAGTATACCGCAACGGAGCCTACTACTGCACAGAAACAGAAGTCCCCATTGAATATTGCCCTGCCAAAATCCGAGCCGCAGTGGATACCTTGGCACCCGGTCTCAAGCTCAAGGAACTCTATTACGAATACACCTACCGCAACAAAGGATACCGAGCGGTCATGAAGAAAGGGCGCGGCAAGAAAGCCCAAGTCCGCGATTTGATGTTCTCCATCCAAGGTGATTTCATGCGGGAAGAGGATGCGTCCAAGATAATCAGAGGCTTTTAGCAAATGGCTCTGTAGCACGGGCAAGTATTCCCGAACACCAAGCCAATGCCATGCCATAGTTGCAGACAGGCATCCCGGCTTGAATCAATTGACCCACTCGAACGGAAAGCTGGCGGTCGCTGACCATGCACCCGCCGCATTGGACGGCCAAGGCAAAGCCGTCCAATGCGGCCGGAAGCGGGTCCAGTCCGGAAACATAAGCAAAAGACAACTCTTTGCCTGTGGTTTTCTTCAAGGCTGCCGGAAGTTTGAACCGGCCTATATCGTGACAGTTAACCTGATGGGTGCATGACTCTAACATCAGAATCTTGTCCCCGTCCTTCAAGCGGGGGAATGCCTCGCTTCCCCGAAGATAATCCTCAAAATGCCCTTTTTGCCGCGCCAAACAAATACTAAAGCTGGTTAACGGCATTCCTTCCGGCACTATCTCCGCCACCTGTTTGAATACTTGGCTGTCGGTTATCACCAGAGCGGGTTTCACCGCCAAACCTGACAGAACCGAAAGCAAGTCTTCCGTTTGGCATAGAATCGGCATAGCATGAAAATCAAGACATTGTCGAGCCATCATTACTTGCGGCAGAATCAGACGATCCTTAGGAGCCTCGGCATCGACAGGGCAAACCAAAACCACAATATCTCCCTGCCTGACAAGCCCGCCTAAAGCCTTAACAGGCTTATGCACCAAGCCGTACCAATCCAACAGGGTCGTCAAAGCCTCGGCTATTGCCTGATACGGGCATTCAACGGTACCTGCCGATAAAAAAGCTTGTCTGATGCTGAAATCCAAAACCGTACATGCCGGATAAAGTTTCTGCAACATTTGTTTGAACGTGACAGACAAAGGTGTCTCATCCGATTTGTTATGCACAATCAGGAACGGCACCCCGGCCTCTTGCAGATAATTGGCAAAAGCCTTGTCCTCTTCGGTAAATGTATTACCCGATACCAACAGGATACCTGCATCCATCCTCAACACCATATCCTTGGTCTTCCCTACCCGCTTCTGTCCCAATTCTCCGGCATCGTCAAAACCGGCCGTATCAATAAAGACACACTTCCCGATACCAAAAACCTCACAAGCCTTCTTTACCGGATCGGTTGTCGTGCCAGGTTTCTCGGATACGATAGATACTTGCTGCCCTGTCAATAGATTAATCAGGCTGCTTTTGCCTTGGTTTCGCCTCCCGAAGAGACCTATATGCAATTCTTGACTCATAATACGTTTACAGCTTGGTGTCTCGATAGCTTGCCTGCCCCGACACGCTGCTCCTCTGCCACGCGGCACTCCTTGCAAAAATACCAATAAAAACGATTCCGGGATTGCAGATTTTTTTACGGATGCTTAGTTTTGCAGCCGATTGCCCAATAAATCGAGTATGATGAAGTCCATTCCTCCCTTCTTGCAAAAAGGCCAGAAAGTCGCCTTGGTCTCTCCGGCTGGATGTATCTCGACCGCATGCCTGGAACGAGGCATCCGCCTGATGGAAAGCTGGGGACTGGAATACGAAACCGGGCTTCATGCACTCAAACGATACGGCACTTTTGCCGGAACCGACGAAGAACGGGCCGAAGACTTCCAACAAGCTTTGGATGCCCCTGAAATAAAAGCCATCATCTGCACCCGGGGAGGCTACGGCTCCGCACGGATCATCGACAAATTGGATTTCACCCGTTTCCGCCAAGCGCCCAAATGGATTACAGGTTTCAGCGACATCACCGTATTCCACTCACATCTGCAACAGAACCTGCATGTTGCCAGCATCCATTCTTCCATGCCGCAAACCTATCCCGAAGCCGGCAGCGAAGAAGCCTTGGCCGCCACCGGTTCCCTTCACGCAGCCCTGTTTGGAGAAGGGCTGATACACAAATTCCGCAGCCAGTTCATCAACCGCCCGGGCATCGCAACCGCTCCGCTCATCGGAGGGAACCTCTCCATCCTGTACAGCCTCCGGGGAACGCCCACCGACATAGACCCCGCCGGCAAAATCCTCTTCCTTGAAGACTTGGACGAATACGACTACCATATAGACCGGATGCTGCTCAATCTGGCCCGAAGCGGCTGGTTCGAGAAACTGGCCGGTCTCATGGTCGGAACCTTCACCCATATCAAAAAAGGAGCGAACCCTTATATGCGGAATGTCTGGGAAATCATTTCCCGGTATACCGAAGGCAAAGACTATCCGGTCTGCTACGGCTTCCCGGCCGGGCATATACCCCACAACCATGCATTGTACATGGGCATCCCTGCCTGCCTGGAAGTATCCGCAACAAACGAACCATCGCAATTGAGTTTCCTTGGCGTGCAAAGACAAGCACGCCTTACAAAAACACTAAACAATGGACATGAAAACAGCCCAGCATCCCCAGAACAATAAACATTCCATCCTTTCCCCCTCGTCTCCCAAAGAACTGGAAATGTATTCCTCGGCTTTGAGCCTTTCGGACATGGAAATCTTCATTTTCCCCGACCTGATGTACGCCTTGGTCTTAGCCAATATCATGTCTCCTGAAATCTGGAAATGGAAGGAAGAACCTTGGTTCAAGAACATCGGCAAAAAGTCGTTCAGCTACAAGATAAACCGGGTCAAGCAGTACATCATGGACCATTTCGTCTTCAACCTGGATCTGGAAACTTGGGGACTCACTACTAAAGAAAAAGAAATCAAACGTTTCAAGGCCTTTATCGACCCTAAGGCTCTGGCTCAGTCCAATGCGCTGTTCGGCTACGAAGGCGACAAATACTATTACGAGGTGGATATCCGCCGCCATTTCGGTCTGGACAAGTACGATGCCGAAGTGATTCCTTATTGGAAAACCGAAACGGTCGAAGCCATGATGGCCTTCAAGCGCAAGGAAGGCTATAGCTGCGGAGCCGGCGAATGCGTGTCCTTAGCGGCCCTGTATGTGGCCACATTGTTTATCGTAGGACAAATCCCGCTCAAGGACATCTTCATGATTGGCACGCCTTTGCACTCGCAGAATTTCATTGCCGAAAAAGACGGCTTCATGACCAACAATCGCCGCATTGTCACCAAGAACATGTGGTACAACGGCACGGAACTCTCCGCCAAAGCCCGGCGTTCCATCGAGAACGAACAAATCACCATAGTCTCCCACCTGAGCGGCTGCATGCATACCTTCTACAAAGAAGCGACGATTGACCCGGAACGCTTTGCTTTCTTCAAGGGAAAATTCCGCGCTTTCTTGGAAGCCGAACTGAACTTCGAATACTTCGCCAATTTCCTCTACAGCCGGGAATGCTATTGTAAATGCTTTCAGTACAGACATATACGAAACGGAAAAGAATGCTACATCCCATTAGAAAGCATCTTCAACACCCAGCGTTCCAGCAAAAACCGTTTCGATAACGAAAGCCGGCAGGCCCTGATTGAAGAGATGAACAGCCAGGATTTCGCCTTGGCCCCCATCGGGGACAAGATGATAATCAACGACATAGAAGAATATCTGAATACACATCCCAACACTAAGCTGGATACCTACGCAGAATACTTCATGGGCAAAGCCCAATGTCGGGAATGTCCCAACATGCAAAAGATGTTCAAGGAATTAAAACAGTTCCTGAAAACAGAGCCTCGTCTGCCGGATGACTCTGAAAAAGACTTCGTCCCCGTGCCTCTCCTGGACATCCGCCCCGATCAAAGCCGGGAGGAAATCTCTGCCTACCTGCGTCAAAAGGCTTTGGAAGAAAAGCATCCATTGGCCATTTTAAGCCTGTATGCTTACCGGGACATGGAAAACACGGACTGGACACCTTTTGTCAAGGCTGCCTTGGAACGCAATCCTGTCTGTATCAAGGAAACAGAAGGACTTTCATGGGAAGAAGTCGTCCAACGCGTCGGACAGATGCCGGACGAATCCATCTATTCTGAAAAACGCTTAGCCCAACCGGACGAAGTATGGAATTTCGGATGTGGAGACGGAATCGAAAAAGCCTTCCTCCTATGGAATATTTTCCTGGCCCGGAATCCGGAGAAACAAGCCAAACTCTGCATATCCAGGAATTTTGTCCAACTCCAATCGGTACCGGATTCCTCGCCAATCTGGGAATCGGCATCTTCAAAACAACTAAAGGCATGTTCTATAAATTCGGAATGCCATTAACCTGATCCGTCTTAATAACCAGTCTCAGGGATTTTTCTCAGGCAAAAAGAAGTTGAAAACGAATGCAAGAGACATTCTTCGAGAAAAAAGCAAGTTTTTAGACGACAAAAAGCTATTTTCGGACGTTTTTTTGTACTTTCGCGTTCGGAACAGAGGCATATGGAAACCTGGCAGTTTTTATATTCGGTTCCCGACCACATAAACAAAACTTGTTTGAATATGTTTGCTGCACATAAATCCTTAAACCGGGTCATAATAGCAGGTATATCGATAATTGCGCTGCTGTTAAGTTCCTGCGAGGAATATCCCGGCATGGAAGGGGACAACGAGGCCCAGCTGGTTGCTTGGACGTATTACGAGCCTGATACCAATTTCACGCAATACAAGACATTCTATATCGGGGATTCCTTGGGCGTAATCGAAGACGAAAACGTTTCTGTCACGCAGAACGCTCGCTCGCGGCTGATACGGGACCAGATTATCGAATGCATGGAAGAAGCCGGCTACGAACAAGTCTCCGAAAAGGCAGAAGCTGATTTGAGGCTGACCATGATGGAAATTACTGAAAACAATGTTTCCATCTCGTACGATCCTGGTTACTGGGGCGGCTACGACCCGTGGGGATGGGGATATTATTACTACCCTTATTATTCTTACTACTATTCCCCCTATTACATTTCCAGCGCCTACACGACCCAGACCTATTCGATTCAAATGGGAGATGCCTTGCACAAATATGTGAACCACGAAGGGAATCAGGTCATGAACGTAGTGTGGAACGCCGTCATCAAAGGCTTGACAGGGTACAACCGGAGCGAAACAGAAATCAAGAATACAATCCGGGAATGTTTTGAACAAACGGCTTGCGAACCTTTCCAACACCGACAAAACAACTGATTCAATACCTTGCCAGTATTCTCCAAGTCCCGAGGCATCCTTCTAAAACAATTGAAATGAAAAAGATATTTTTTGGATTGATTTTCTTGGCCGCCTGCATGGCAATGCCGGCGCATGCCATCGGCCTGAAAGGCGGAATCAGCTGGGACATGTCAACAACATTAGGCAAATACACCAAGTTTGCCAACATGTATTCCATGCGAGGAGGTTCCATCTGGGTGGATTTCAATGTCACAAAACACTGGGCAGTCGGCATCGATGCTGGATTTCATCAACTCTACGAAAACAAGGACAGAGCCTCGTTCGAACTGGCGCCCGGCTCGGTTGTCACCGCCTCTACCTACAACAGGCTTTACGATATTCCTGTCATGGCCACGCTCAAATACACGATAATCGCGCGTGGCATCCTTCATCCTTATGTCGGCATCGGAATCGGAGCCGTGTACACAAGAGAAGAAATAATCTTCATGGACATGGCCTTGCGTGAAAAATCCTGGAACTTCGGCTTGGCTCCCACAGTAGGCATCCAACTGACATTCGGGCAACGGATTCCTGTCGGACTCAACATCTTTGCCAAATACGGGTTGTCATTCAATAAATACACGTACAGAGGTGAGGATTTGAACCCATACCAATATTTCAATGTCGGCATAGGCTTGCTCTTCCAATAAAAAGCTTCATCTCCAATTTGCACGCCTAATACATTAATGTTTTCCTGCAAAACCTGAACCTTGACAAACCAGACGACCAAAACCAATAACGGACCATTCAAGAATCAGTTTGAATTTCCACAGTTGCGGACATTCCATCCCCGAACAAGGGCTTCCGGAATTTCGTTCCCAAAGGGAAATCCAAGCAATTTCTTTTAAAATCACTAAAAAAAATCAAAGATATATGAAAAAAATTATCTTTGTTCCTTTAGTGGCGTTGGCCATTATTGGAACTTCTTGCAAAACCAAGTCAACCGTGGATTCCAAACCTCAGACACTGGATTTGGCCAATCTGGACACATCGGCCGATCCCAAACAAAACTTTTACCAATACGCCTGCGGAGGCTGGATGAAGGCTCATCCGCTGACGGGGGAATACTCCCGTTACGGCTCTTTCGACAAACTGGCCGAAGACAATCAGGAGCAGCTTCGCACGCTGATTGAAGGCCTGGCTGCCAATACCGCCAATGAAAGCGGCGATGCGCTCAAAATAGGGACTTTGTTCAATGTGGCCATGGACTCGACCAAGCTGAACGCCGACGGATACAGCCCCATCAAGGAAGACTTGGCCGCGATTGCCGGCATGAAAGACAAAAAGGACGCATTCGACATGCTGGTCCAGATGCACCTGACCACTTCCAGCCCGTTCTTCGCTTTCTATGTCAGCTCCGACCCTGGCAACAGCACGGCCAACCTCTTTCAACTTTACCAAGCCGGTACCGGGCTTCCTGACAGGGACTACTATCTGAAAGAAGAGCACAAGCCCATCCTGGATGCCTACAAAGCTCACGTACAACGCATGTTCCAGCTTTGCGGCTTTTCGGAAAACGAAGCCAAAGCCAAGATGGAACAGGTCCTGAAGATGGAAACAGCTCTGGCAAAATTGCAGATGGACAAGGTGTCATTGCGTGACCCGCACCTGTCTTACAACAAAATGAGCGTGGATGAACTGCAAAAAAAGATTCCTGGATTCGATTGGAAATCCTATATCAAAGCCATTTCTCCCAACCATGAAGTAAAAGAACTTTCGGCAGGCCAGATGGACTTCATGAAAGGCATGGCGCAATTGTTCGCCAAAGCCGACTTGGATGATATCAAAGCCTACTACGAATGGAACCTGATTAGCAGCGCCTCTTCCTATCTGAGCGATGCCTTTGTGGAAGCCAATTTCGACTTCTACGGACGCACCATGTCGGGACAGACGGAAATGAAACCCCGCTGGAAACGCAGCGTAAGTTCGGTGAACGGCATCCTGGGCGAACCGGTAGGCAAGATGTATGTAGAGAAGTATTTCCCGGCCGCCGCCAAGGAACGTATCTTGAAATTGGTTGAAAACGTCCGTCTTGCCATGGGCGAACGCATGGCGGCCAATACCTGGATGAGCGATGAGACCAAAGCCAGAGGGCAGGAAAAATTGGATGCCATCTTGGTAAAGGTAGGCTATCCCGACAAATGGCGCGATTTCTCCGGATTGGAAATCAAGGACGATTCCTACTGGGCCAATGTGAAACGCTACGCCGCTTTTGAAACGCAATACATGCTTTCCAAATTGGACAAACCAGTGGATCGCAGCGAATGGCACATGACCCCGCAAACGGTCAATGCCTATTACAATCCTACCACCAATGAGATTTGCTTCCCGGCTGGTATCCTGCAACCTCCTTTCTTCTATGCCACCGGCGATGATGCCATCAATTACGGCGGCATCGGCGTAGTTATCGCCCACGAACTGACCCACGGCTTTGACGACAAGGGCCGTCTCTACGACAAGGAAGGCAACCTGAACGATTGGTGGACGGCCGAAGATGCCAAGAACTTCGAGGCTCGCGCCCAGTTGCTGGTTGACCACTTCAACAAAATCGAGGTTCTGCCCGGCATCCATGCCAATGGGGAACTGACCTTGGGCGAAAACATCGCTGACAACGGCGGTCTGAATATTTCCTATGCGGCCCTGCAAAAGGCTTTGAAAGAAAACCCGGTAGGCGAAATCGACGGTTTCACGCCAGCCCAGCGTTTCTTCTTGTCTTACGCCACACTCTGGGCCAGCAACATCCGCGACCAGGAAATCGAACGCCTCACGATGCTCGACGTTCACTCGCTTGGCAAATGGCGGGTAAACGGCACGCTGCCGCATGTGGATGCTTTCTTGGAAGCGTTTGACATTCAGGAGGGGGATGGGATGTGGTTGGATTCTGCCCAGCGAGCCCACATCTGGTAAAAAAAGTGATTTAGAGAGCGGTCTGCTTCGTTACGAAACTCAGAGAGCCGGGTCACGTACACAAGTACGCTCCCCGGCTCTCTTTCGTTCCGATGCCTCGCATCCCATCTCTCTAAATCACTTTTCCTTTCCACCTTCTGCAACAAGCCGTCTATCGACAAGTATCTGTCTGCAGCAAAGGGCCGAACCGCCATATCACGGCTTCCTTGCCCAAAAAATCCGACAAAAGCCGGAAGGTCTCGATGCGTTCGGCCAAAGGCGGCACATTAGGTTCCAAGCCTTCCCTTTCGTAATCGTTCAACGTATATTGGATATAGCAGCCAATCCGCTTGCTTGCCAGAACCGGCAGCTTGCCTGCCAATGGCCGGGGATTCTTCGACCAGAACACAATGAAGCGCGTGTTCCGGTAAGACACATAAGATTCCTGTTTGTTGAACGGGTTCGTCCAAAGGGAATAGCCTTTCTCCAAGCGGTCGAAAAACCAATCCGCATAGAAGGCCGGGATATCCGTCCTCCGGCTCGCCGACACGATGACCGGCATCCGCGCCTCGACAATCCGGCCATCAGGCAGTGGAAAAAGTTTTTTACCCCAAGACATAAATGCCCTATTTAATAGAAACGAGTAATCTGAAAATGCAACGAAACAGCCTATTAAAAGCCTCAATGCATTTTCTGTAAAGATAGAAAGAAAAGCATTTCGATGTGCCAAAGCCCGTCCTTTCTCTCAGATTTCAGTTGATTTCAATTGCATTTGTTTTATATCGTGCAGACTATATGCCCCGAATAAAACCCCTTTGATGCCGTACTGGCACACCAACCACATAAATTCAATGAATTATAATGATAAACAAATTAACTATTATAGGTTTATTTTCACATAACAGTTAATTTTCTTACCTTTGTAACGCAATGACAAACCACATAACCTCGGCCATGTCCAATCCTGAAATCATTTCAGCATTAGGACAAAGATTTAAAGAATACCGCTTGGCAAACAGGCTGACGCAACAAGAGGCGGCAGAGAAAGCCGGCGTGAGTCTCATCACCCTCCGGCAGTTCGAGAACGGGAAATCATACAACATCAACATGGGCAATTTTCTTGCGTTGCTGCGCATTGTAGGCTGCCTGGAACAAGCAAACGAACTGCTTCCTGAAATTCCCGTATCAGCGTATGCAATGGAGAAATTGCTTAAAAACAAACCTAAAAGGATAAGACATGGAAGGCAACATACTCAGCGTAATGCTGTGGGGAAATGAGGTCGGAAAGCTGTATTGGGACGAACGCGGCAAAAGAGCCGTTTTCAACTACAATCCTGATTTTGTCAGAAAGGGAAAAGATATAGCTCCGCTGACAGCTTCGATACGAAGTGCAGCCGGAAACGGATTCCCGATAGTTGGCAACAAGGAAAAACCGTATCAAGGCCTGCCTCCGTTTCTTGCAGATTCATTGCCGGATCATTGGGGCAACAAGGTTTTTGAGCATTGGGCCGCCCAAAATCATCTTCCGAAGCAACGGCTCACCCCCGTAGACAAGCTCGCTTTCATAGGAAGACGCGGAATGGGGGCCTTGGAGTTTGTTCCAGCCGTATCCGGACTGGATTCATCAAAGTCCATCCAGATAGACAGCCTGTACAGGCTTGCACAGAAAATCTTCGATGAAAGGGAGGATATCTTTGTCCGCGACGACGAGAATCTGAATCTTCAAAGCTTGTACGAAGTCGGCACTTCCGCCGGAGGGCAGCATCCGAAGGCCGTTATCGCAATAAATGAAGAGACACACGACATCAGGTCCGGGCAGGTACAATTGCCGGAAGGATACAAATATTACATCCTTAAATTTGCGGAAGGAGATGATTTCCCGTTTACACAGATGGAAATGGCGTATTACGACATGGCACAAGAAGCCGGCATCAACATGATGCCTTCCCGGCTGATCCATATCGATGGAAAATATCATTTCCTCACAGAACGATATGACCGTCCCGAAGGCAGAAAGATTCATACACAGACATTGGCTGCCATGAATCCTGATGCCGGCAGCTATGATGACATGTTCGAAACAGGCAGAATACTGAATCTTCCGGCAAATGAGCTGTCTGAACTCTATCGAAGAATGGTATTCAATGTCTTAGGCGGAAACGTGGATGACCACACCAAGAACTTTTCGTTTATGATGGATACGGATGGACAATGGCATATCTCTCCGGCTTACGATGTGACATTTTCGACCAACCTTGACGGAACAGCTTACGAGAACATCCACAGCATGAGTGTCATGGGAAAGACAGATGACATCACAGAGACTGAACTCATACTATTTGCCAAGCAAAACGGCATCAAGAATGCACGCAAGATAATCGAAGAAGTGAGCATGGCCATCAGTCACTTTTACGAACATGCATCGAAATATCTAATTGACGACTATTGGAAAGACCGTATCGAACGTTTCCTTTCCGGACTGGTACGGTCTCCTTTCAAGGATACAATGAACCATTACCATCCTACTGTTGTTGAGCCATACGAAACCGAAGACGGCTTAAGCGTATCGGATGTACGCATTCTGGAAAATTCACGCCACGATTTCCGCATAGAGGCAGCCATAAACGGGAAAATACAGAAATACATTGCCGGACGTAAAAGCGACCTTGCTTCGGAAATCAGACATAAAGGCAGGGACAAGATGAGAGTTGATGACAAAAAAAGCCTTGTCGCAAGACTCCTATTGCCGCTGGCAAGAAGAGATATGGGGCAGCCTTCATAGAACATTTCGGAAAAGCAGTGCCAAACGATGAATAAACCGCTTGGACTATTCGCCGGCCCGGAATTCCACCAACGACAAATCATTGAATACAAAACGATTACCCATTAGACTCATCTTCTTTCCGTACCGCCTCCAGATAGCAGTGCCGGCAAAGCGGCTCGTAGGTATCGGTCTCGCCCAACTGGACCAAGTCCTTGCTGGCCGACAGACGATGGGAGAACTGCGCCGGGTTGCCGCAACGCACGCAGACCGCATGCACCTTGGTCACCGACTCGGCCACCGCCATCAAAGCCGGCATCGGACCGAAAGGCCTCCCCTCGAAATCCATGTCCAGACCCGCCACGATGACCCGTCTGCCCTCGGCCGCCAAGCCCGTGCAGACCTCCACGATTTCAGGCCCGAAAAACTGCGCCTCGTCGATGGCCACCACCTCGGCATCGCCCAAGTTCAGCAGAATCTCCGAAGCCGTCTGCACCGGCACCGAATCCACCGCCGTGGAATCGTGCGAAACCACCCTGACCACATCGTAGCGCGTGTCAATGGCCGGCTTGTAAATTTCCACCTTCTGATGCGCGAACCTCGCCCGCTTCAAGCGCCGGATCAGCTCCTCCGTCTTCCCTGAAAACATCGACCCGCAAATCACCTCGATGCCGCCCCGAGGGCCGTTCATCCATTCCGAACCTTCAAAATGCATCTTCCTGTTAACGTTCAATTGTTTAGAAAATTCCCGCCAGAATGACGAGCGAATGCGAATTTACAATTATTTTGCAAAAGGGATTTAAGTTTTCACCGAAAATGCAAAACGCTGTTCTACAGAACAATCTAATAGAAGCATTAGACAATGTCATGCTGAGGGCCGAGGAAATCGTGACCGACGACAACGCATTGACCAGCCTTAACATGAATCTCCTCAAAGGCGATATCCGCAAGCTATATAAAATCATCTGCCAAATCGAACTGGCCGAATTTTCCCCAGCAAAGCACTCGCATCAGCAGACCGTAGAAAGCCTCCGGCAAGAGTTGGAAGAGCTGAAACAAATAGAAGCAGTGCTTCACACGCAAGAAGCAGCAACCTCACCCAAATCCACTGAACCCGAAGTCCTATCCGAACCCCATGCCGATTCCCAAACGGAGCTTACTGCCGAACCAGCCGTAGCAAACGCAGAAAATGCAGAAAATGCCCATTCAGCAAGTGGCCCGCAGGGAAACCAAACGAAGATAGAAAACACCATGCCGGACAATACAGACAAACCGGCCGACATGCCTGCAACCGAACCCGACACCACGGAGCAATGCCCAGAGACCCCGATTGAAACCCAAAGCCAAGCACTCGGCCCGCAGAACAAAACGCCCGAACTGCCTTTTTCAGAAGAAGAGTTCCAGCAATCTCCTCCTGAAAACGCACACACTGCCATCGAACCGGAACAGGAACAGTTCCTAAACAAAATAGAGCTTCCCTATTTTCCCCATTCCGGGACGCAGAGAAGCAAGGCAAAAACAACCGAGGAGTCGAAAACAACAGAATCCGGGGAAACTGGAATCGAAGCAAGCATGACCGAAACACCAGCGCAGGCATCTGCCGAACCTGAAACATCCTTTTCAAACGCTCAAGCACTCTCGGACTTCATGCCCCAAGCCGATGAAGACCCTCAATCGTACGTGACGGAAATCACCGCCATGGTCCAAGCCAATACCAAAGAACAAGACATGTCGCAAGTGGCCGTTTCCTCCACCGCCATGCCCGATGAAAAGGTGGCTCAAATAGTGGCAAACCGATGGAATTCGGCCCAACCTGAAAACCATGAAACCGGCACGGATGAAACCACCTCGGCATCGCCGGCCTCTTCTACAGGCATTTTCAGCAAGCTTAAGGAAACCGAAGCATTGAACAGGGACAACCCTCAAAGCAGCCTCAAAAACCTATTTGAAAAACTCAAAAGCCACAAAACAGTCAACGATGCCAGACAACGTCAAGTCCAAGACATAAAATCATTGATTGGACTTAACGAGAAATTCCTCTTTATCAACAAGCTATTCAAAGGCAACATAGACGACTACCGCAAAATGCTTGAAGAGATAGACAAAGCGACATCCCGCCATGAAATGGAAAACATAGTCGCCCCCTTGAAAGAACAATACCAATGGGATAGCGAATCCTTGGCTTATATCACACTCTTTGATTTGTTGGACAAGAAATTCCCTGAAGCATGACCATGACACATCAAGGCAAACTCATCATATTCTCAGCACCTTCCGGCTCAGGCAAAACCACCATTGTGCATCGGATTCTGCCTCTGTTCCCGGAACTTCAGTTCTCGGTATCGGCCACATCCCGCGCCATGCGGCCAGGAGAAACCGACGGCAAAGACTACTACTTCCTCAGCGCGGAGCAATTCAAAAACTACCGCGACCAAGGCAAGTTCTTAGAATGGGAAGAAGTTTATAAAGACCAGTTTTATGGCACTCTCCTTTCCGAATTAGACCGGATTTGGGCCATGGGAAAACACCTTGTCTTTGACGTAGATGTGAAAGGAGGCCTCAATATCAAACGGCAATTTCCCCACAATGCCCTGGCAATCTTCATCCAACCGCCCTCGGTGGAAGAACTCAAAAGCAGATTGCTGAAACGGGGAACAGAAACCGAAGAAAGCTTGAAGAAACGGGTCGGAAAAGCAAAGGAAGAAATGGCATACGCCCCTCAGTTCGACAAGATTATCGTCAACGACGACTTGGAAAAAGCCGTGGAAGAAACCCGCCGGACCATCCATGACTTCTTAGGAAAATGAAAAATCCACACCACTCCATCTGACCTGATGCATACGCACCCAATAACAAGGCCGAAGACAATGCCGGACGATGCCATGCCTACGGACATCCTGCTCTTCTTCGGATCTTTTAATCCGGTCCATAAAGGGCATATAGCAATAGCCCAAGCCGCCATTGCACAGCATATCGCCAAGGAAATCTGGTTCGTGCTTTCCCCCCAGAACCCTTTCAAGAAAGCCGATGGTCTCTGGCCGGAAGCCGAAAGAGAGGGACGACTGCAAAAGGCATTGGACCCTTATCCGCAATTTCACCTCTGCGATGCCGAACTGCAGCTGCCCAAGCCTTCCTATACAATACAGACTTTAGACTTCCTTCATCAGGCTTACCCCGAAAAACAATTTGGAATCCTGATGGGCCAAGACAATCTGAGCCGCCTCCACCTTTGGAAAGAATACAACCGAATCCTTGCCGAATGCGATATCTGGGTCTATCCCAGGGCGAACCAAAAATCCAATGAAGCTTTCCCCGGCTCAAATACAGAGACTCCAAGTCCTGCCGATACAACCCAATTTCGCGCCCCTGCTGACTGGTCCTGTTATCCTGCCGTCCAACAATACCCAGACAAAATCCACCCTTTGGATTGCCCCCTTTTGGACATTTCCTCGACCCAGATCCGGCAACTAATCAGCCAAGGCAAAGATTTCTCTTTTTTGATTCCTTAACCCCAAATCGGTCATTAGACTTTGGGTAGATTGTCCGCTTATGTCATGCAGCATGCTTCTCGCCTATCCGAAGGCGTAGCGGGCTACGTCGAGGCGTAGCGAGGAGCAAGATGCGGACAGAAGCGAACAAGATGCACAAAAGCATCCCTCTTCGAAAACAGGAAACACACTCGGCGAGTCTAATGACCGATTTGGGTTAACAAACACACCAAAACGCATCTTCAGGAAATATAATAAAAAGGCAATATATTCCTCAAAAACCAACATATAGCCATACATGAGAAAAGGCATATCCATCCAAAATAAATACGACTAGCCTTCCTTCTCTTCTTCATCGTCGAACCTGGCCAAAAAGTTAGCCAAATCTTCCTCCCGGCCTATTCCCAAACGCTTCCGCAAACGATATCGAGCCTGTTCCACAGCGCGTGGCGCAGAATGTGTCATGGATGATATCTCTTTAGTAGTCATATTCAAACGCAAGTAAGCACACAAACGTTTTTCATTAATGGTCAAATCCGGATAGGATTTGCTGAGATTCTTGAAAAACTGCATGTGAACCTTCTCAAAACGTGCTTCAAAGTCCTCCCAAGGTTCTTCGGTAACACAACGTTCCAACGTATCTATCACTTGTTCTATCAATGGCTGGTTAGATGGCTTGAAATAAGGCTTTGCCATCCGCAAACGTTCCACTACCCCGGTCAAATCTTGCTCTTTCTTCTGACGGTAAAGGCTCTGGGTTATCTGCTTCTTGTTCTCCTGTTCCAAATCCGACTCCAACAAGCGTTTTTCATCTTCAGCATCCAACAGCTTCTGCCGCTGCAAACGAGATCGATGCCAAAACCAAGCTCCCAGCAGCAATAACAAAAGCACCATGGTGACAACCAGCAAAACAAGACGGTAAATACGGTATTCTGCCTCTATTTCAGCCTGCTCCGCCTCTGCGTCCATTTGCATTCGCAACATATTGGCTATATTCCGTTTGCTTTCCAAAGAATCCGCTTTCTGCATATAAGATTCCAAGGAGCGATAGGCCTCTTCAAAACGCCCCTGCCCTTCCGCCACCCATGCCCGGTAGCGCAAAATCATGCAATGCATATTGTCAAAGCCCAAAGGTCTTATCAGACTGTCTGCCACCGCAAATGCATAATCAGCCCGTTCATAGTCTTTCTCCATAAAATAAATGTACCCTTTATATATCAGAGACCTGGCTATGCTGGAATTATTATTGGACTGCGAAGCTATCTCCAAAGATTTATCCACGTAGAACAAAGCGGAATCCACCTGGCCCAAACTGATATAAACAGGCACAATATTCATGTATAAACGATCCAAACCAAAGGCGATCCCTTTTTCCTTGACCTTGGCAATGCAATCGAACAAAATGGACTTGGCATCCTCAAAACGCCCTTGGGCAGTATAAATAATCGCAATATTGTTCAAAAAGCGGATTGGCAACAGAGGGTCGACGGAATGTCCGGCAAAATCCAAGCCCCGGAAATAATAATCCAATGCCAGTCCTTCTTGATGCTGCAAATCATGCAGGACACCGAAAGCATTGTATATCTTAGCCATCAAGGTACTGTCACTCATGGAAGAAGCCATATCCTGCGCTGCCGAAAGAGCCGAATAAGCCTTGTCAAAACGGTCTATATCCATATAGGATCGCCCCTGCAAGATCAAGGACTGCACCAACAGTAACCTGTTTCCACTCCGCTGCGCCATCTCCCGGACTGTAGCACAGATTTCCATCACAGCATCCACATCCCCTTTGTAAAATAAAGTTTCCGCCTTCAACAACAACACGTCCGCTTCCAATTCCGTATCATTATGCCGCACCGCATAATCATACACCTCGTCACAAAACCTGGCACAAGAATCCTCATTCACATACAAATAATCTTGCGCCTTCCGGTAAGCCCCGGCCACACTCTCCGGAACCTGCGCCAGCAAGCAGACAGGACACAACAAAAAAAACAAGCCCGATAAGCTTGTTGCCAGACAGGCAGACTTCATAATTCTATTTCCCCTTCTCTTACAGACTACAAAATCAAGCAAAACACGCCACCTCCCCAAAGCTGGGCTGAACCGCAGCCAACCATTCCACTTTCAGACATTGCAAAATCGAACGCAGAGCCGAACCAACACACACGCACTTTCCTCCAACGAGGTCAGCAAAGATAGAGAAAGTCGAGCGCCATGCAAAAAGAGCTTGCTCGGTTTGCATGGCCGAGACGCATCCTATCTTCGATGCAATCAAAGATAGAGAAAGTCGAGCGCCATGCAAAAAGAGCTTGCTCGGTTTTGCATGGCCGAGACGCATCCTATCTTCGACGACAGTCAAAGATAACAAAAAAACGGAAAGTTACGTATTCCAAGCAAAACACAGCAAATAAAAAACAAATCAATACACAGAAAACCAATCTTTAACAAAATTTCAAAAGCTTATGTCGTATACGTTTTCCGTTTACCATGTAACTTTGTAGGGGGATTTCCGATTCTAAAACTAACACCCATGGCTTTTCTTTGTAATAGCAATCTCGTTTACGCAAAGAGATACGCAACAGCAAAGCGCAGGCTCGTAGGTCCGGCAAATACCTGCCAGACGGACAGCTCCAGCATATAGCACTTAACATTGATAAAGAAAATTCAATTAACCAAAATAATTTATCATTATGAGACCAACAAGACTCAAACTTTTTTTCGCGGCTCTCTGCGCCGTTCTGAGTCCTTCCTTCCTGTCGGCCCAAGAAAGCGACCAAGAAAGGGAACGCATAGGCGGGTATGTAAACTTCGCCTCCGACAACCAGCAAGAATGGGTGTACCAGATTTTTTCCGTCTATACCGACGACCCGGCCTGGCACATGTTAGAATCCCCGTTCAAGGACAGCCTGTACAACTGGGGAGAAATCATTGCCGGAACTTGGGTAGAAGGCGAATACTACGTTATCACCAACCTGGTTCGCGGCGGTGTTTATTACGTAGGAAACTACATGGCCTACGAACCCTTGACTCAGACTTACCGCTTTATCGACAAGTCCGCCGGCCTTCTGCCTTCCAACAGTGCCGACATGACATACAACCCTGTCACCAAAGAACTTTACTCCATCACCCGCAACAACGAGCTGCTCCGGCTTTCATTGACAGACAGCAGTTCTGAAAATATCGGCATCATCACCGTGAACGGCCTTGAACTCCAAAACAATCCTTTCCGGACTTTAGCCTGCAACAACGAAGGTGTCTTGTATTCATTCAACGACAATGGCGGCATCTACATCATAGACCCTGCCACAGCCAAAGCCGAAAAAGTTAGCGTATTGGACCAAAGCATCGGGGTATACGACCAAAGTGCCACCTTCAGTCCTGTGACCGGGAAATGTTACTGGAACAACGCCGGAGGCTCCAACACCCTGTACGAAGTGGATGTCGAAACCGGGGAGACCAGCCTGAGCTATCCCACACCCGGATTAGCTGGCTTGTTCGTGTTCCATTACCCCGACGGTGCACCGGTCGGCCCGGTCGAAGACCTGCGTGTGGTAAAGAATCCTTCCGATTACACCAAAGCCACCTTCATTTTCTCTATACCGGCCTTGGACATGATGGAAGACCCTATTACCAAGCCTATTTCCATTGAAGTCTGGAAAGGAAGCTCGGAAAAAGACATGAGGCAAATCGACCTCATCGAAAACGTCAATCCCGGCAGCAACCAGACTTATGCAGTTTCCGAAAAACAAGGCTCGGCATACTATGCTTTCCGCGTCCGTAATACGGCTGGACTTTGCGGCCCGTTTGCCGGACTCCATTGCACTTTCTTCAATGTAAGCTTCCCCTACCACACGTCCTTTGAATCCGAGGAAGAACGCCAGAACATCATGCCCATACCAGGTACGACAGGCAATGGCTGGAATTTGAAAACCAATACGGACGAATACACTTTGGTCCACTCCGGGACATATGCATACGGGATTGACGACACCCCGGCCTCGGACGGGGTCGTGGACAACTCTTCTGTCCTGCAATTAAACGGCTTCAACGTATACGCCTATACGGAATACGAACTGAGTTTTTTCGTAGCTGGGTACAATGCATTCTGGGACTATGTCATGTCCACCCAATGGTATGAAGCCCCAAATTCCCCGCTCCGTATCCGGATGGGAGACACCACATTTCTTTTAGAACTGAACCCTAATAGCGGAGAAGGCGGTTATGACACCATGACCGAGTATTCTTTCAAATACATCCCTACCCAATCCGGCGAAATCAGCATTGAATTCCAGACCCAAAGCAGCGAAGATGCCTATTTCATCGACGACCTCAGCATAGAACAGCTCACCGAAAACAATTTCCCTGCAGCCATCCAAGGCTTGGAACTCAGCAATCCAAACCATACGGCCAAAAGCATCGACGTAGCACTGACCGCACCGGACAAAACGCAGTCCGGCAAAGACCTGACCACCTTGGACGGCATTATCCTGCAAGCGTCCCACTTCTCCAACTTCATCAATAACAATGGGGAGGACGATTTTATCTGCGACACGCTCAAAAACATCGTTCCCGGACAAGAAACATCAGCAACCTTTGACTTGCAACAAGAAGGATTCTGGTATATCCGGGCTTATGCCTACAACAAAGCCGGAATATCGTTTGCCTCTGCCATGAAGGAAACCGGTTATATCGGGAACGGCCATGATATCCAATTCAATACCCGCAACCACACCGGTCAAGCCATCCCGAATGCGGTCATCACGTTAAGCCCGCTCTTCCCTGAATCGCAAGAAATTCACGAGGAAACAAGCGACGAGAACGGAACATCGACGTTCACTGCCGTCTATGCCGGAACATACCAAGTGCTGGCTTCGGCCCGCCCGCTGTACGACGACACCACATTCAACCTGGATTTGAATTCGGACATGACACTCAACATCACGATGAAAGACCATGTCTTCCATCGGCAACCCCAAGGCATTGCCAACCTACGCCTGAACACAGTAGACCATGACAATCGCCAAATCAGCCTCTCTTGGACCAATCCAGGACTGGACTTTGACGGAAACACCTTGGAATCGCTCAACGGCATCGTGTTCGCCTACAGCATCAACGAAGGAGAATACAACATGGCCGATACCGTGAAAGAACTGCAAATCGGCCAAACGGCAGAAACCACATTGGCACTAGACGCCCAAGGATACTGCAACATCATGGCCTACGCATTCAATGAACACGGCAATTCCGACACGACTTTCCTGGATGCCGGGTATGTCGGGAACGGCTTCAACTTGCAAATCCTTTGCACGAACGCAGACAAGGAAAACCTTTCCAACGTTCATGTTGTCTTGGTTTCCCGTCTTGACGACTCGCTCTACACCGCCAACAGCAACGAAGACGGCATCGCCGAAATCAAGAGCCTGCGTCATGGAGCTTATTCCCTTCAGGCTATTGCCGACTACTACGACAGAACCATCTGGAGCTACCTGATGGTTGAAAACGACCTTGACACTACCATTACATTGAAATACACGCTGCAAGCACCGGAAATCACCCGCTTGGAAATCATTGAACCGAACGATGTCCGCATGGATTGGAGCGTGAAAGAGAACCGCAACTTCTATGACGGATTTGAATCCTATCCGGATTGGGAAATCGAGGAAATAGGAGATTACGATTTGTACGGAGCCAAATACAAAGGCTATTTCGGCGGCCTCTCCTTCCCGAACATGCAGATGGAATACGCCTACTTGGTCTTCAACCCGTCAGCGGCGACCCCTTCGGTAGAAAACAACCCCTATTGGACCACGCATTCCGGCAAAAAGATGCTGATTTCCGCTTTCTCCTTGAAGAACGATGACTGGCTCGTCCATCCCGTTGACGGCGGCGGCACACTGAGCTTCTTTGCCACCGGAGCCGAAGTGGACGGCAGCGGACCGGAAAGATTCCAAGTGCTGTATTCCACTACAGACAACAATCCCGGCAATTTCATCACGGTATCGGAAGGCGACTACGTAGAAACCACTACCTCGTGGACGGAATACAGCTACAAGTTGCCTGACAATGCCCGGTATTTTGCCATCCACTGCGTATCGGAAGATGCCAGCCTGTTCAAATTAGACGACATTTCCTATACATTGGACTACGGCTCCAAGATTGCCCAAGCCACTGGGTACGAACTTTATCTGAACGGCGAGCTGCTGCGCTCAGTAGCTGCAACCGACTCCACGTTCACCTTCGAAGACCTTCCTGACGGCAGCCATGATCTCGGGCTTCGCGCCCTTTACGAAGACGGGGCTTCCGACATGGTGACACGTACTGTCACCATCGGTTACGAAGTGCCTGCACCTGTAGACTTGAAAGCCCATCTGACCGACACGGGCTGGCTATTGACTTGGGACATGCCCGGCGGATTGAATGCCCAGTACTACAAGGTCTTCTGCGATGGGGAATTTGTCATCAACACACAGTACAAGCAATGGTTCCTGGGCGAACTTCAAGTAGATGAAGGGCACTATGCCGGTGTCTGCGCCGTAGTCAATGAATATTTCTCCGATACGGTTTACACCAAATTCGGGGAAGTGACCAATGAAGGCATGGATGCAAGCTTGACAGCCAGGCTTTATCCAAACCCGGCTCACCAGACATTCTACCTTGAGGTGGATGAGGCCTGCCAGATTGGCCTGTTCAGCGCGGACGGCAAGAAAATCCTCAGCCGGGAACTGAACGCCGGAAAGCACGAATTCATGCTCGAAGGCCAAGCCAAAGGCGTTTACCTGCTCAGCATCGAGACTGCCAAAGGCATAACGTTCAAGAAGCTGATTCTACAGTAGATTCCATGGGAATCTTACAAAGAAAGCGGGCTGGAGCAATCCAACCCGCTTTCTTTGTAAATTACCGTAACATAGAAACAAACCTTGCCTCAGGCCCGCATGACCAAACCGGACAAGGCCCGCAACGAAGCAGATGCCGATAGAACCGCGTGCCTTTTACAGGTAGAAGGGAACGACCCCCTGCACCTCCGGCACCAACGTCCTCAACGCCACCTCTACGCTCTGCTTGATAGTAGCATGGGCCCGGGGGCAATTGCCGCAAGGCGTCCGCAATCCCACCTTGGCCTTGCCGTCTTCCATTCCGTAAAATAGGGCCGTAGCCGCACATGTCCGCTCCAAGGCCGGCGCAATCTCGTCCTGAATGGCCTTTTCCGCCTTGGCTTCCACTTCTTTTGTATCCATATTTCTTTTATTTTAACCCAAATCGGTCATTAGACACGCCGGGGCTGTTTTCGGTTAGGAAAATGAGGCTTTCGGGCATCTTG
>CALUHO010000006.1 GCA_944320465.1 uncultured Bacteroidales bacterium
TCGTTTTCCTTTCCACATCCCCGTCTCCCGACGGGGCTGCTCGTGTTCTCTGTTTCCCGTTTCGTCAATGAACTCTCCCGGCGTTCATGCCCTCCGTCTCCGGCAGACACTCTCGCCTAAGAAAGATAGGAGGAACTTCCCTCCATATCTTCAACAACTAAAAACTTTTTATGGACTTTACCGTTCCTCAAACCCGTGGGTCCCGAAACGGGAGTGCAAAAGTACAACAAATTTTATTATCTCCAAATCTTCTTACTGATTTTTTCACTTTTTTTTCGAGAAAAACAATTAAATCACTATAAATCATATCAAAAAAAAGAATGGGTTCCATTTGCATATTTTGCCACATCCCACTGATACGCTCCATGAAGAGACATTATCAGAATTTAGCCACATGGGTATCATTCCTCTTTCTTCCTGCCTTCCGATCCCGTATCAATAGCAAACCAAGAAAAGTCAGAAGAGCATTCAGCAAGAGCAGTTCGAAACCAAAAGAATAACCGAATGCCCATTTGCAAAAACGAACCAACGCAAAACTCAAAATTGGAGACAGTATGACTATCCATGGAACCCAGCGGTCTTTGACTTTCCAACGAGTACAAATTCCCACGGCAAACAATCCTAGCAACGGACCATATGTATAAGAAGCTATATCATACACCATATTGATCACAGAATCGTTCTTAAGCCAATTGAACATGACTATCAGCATCAAGAACACAACAGCCATAACCAAATGTGTCCGATATCGGATTTTCTTCCGCCGGTCTTCAGGCAAACCTCTCCGTTCCACTCCTAGTATATCTATCGTGAAACTAGTCGTAACAGCGGTCAATGCGCCATCCGCGCTGGAATAAGCAGCCGAAAGAACCCCTATTATGAATGTCAAACCGGCCAAAGGCGGCAAACAGTTAATCGCTATTGTCGGGAATAATTGATCCGTATCTGCTACCGAAAGGCCCTTTTCCTGTGCGTATAAACCGAGCAATGCCCCTAATACCAAGAACAAGAAGTTCATTACCAATAAAATGCCACTAAATGTAAACATATTCTTCTGCGCATCTTTCAGGTTCCGGCAACTTAGATTCTTCTGCATCATATCCTGATCAAGCCCTGTCATCGACACTGTCACAAACAAACCGCTCAAGAACTGTTTGACATAAAAACGCGGACTCATCGGGTCTGTATCCCAGATTTGCGACATGGGGCTTTCCTTAACCTCACGTACCATATCCGCAAAAGTCCACCCCATGGCATGTGCAATGCATCCTATAGAGAGGAAGACAGAAACCAGCATGAACGTAGTCTGCAATGTATCTGTCCAGACAATAGTCCGAATCCCCCCTTTAAACGTATACCCCAATATCAATAAGATAAAAATCAAAGCAGCTAGCCAAAACGGAATCCCCATATGGCTAAATACAAATCCATGCAACACACTAACTACCAAAAACATACGCAAAGTAGCCCCCAACCCTCTAGACAATAAAAAATAAGTGGCTCCGGACTTGTAAGATTTCATTCCAAACCTCTCATCCAAATAACCGTAAATAGAGGTCAGGTTCATTCTATAATAAATAGGTAGCAAAACTTTCGCTACGACTACGTATCCGGCAATAAAACCGAATACCATCGGAAGATAATAGAAATTCTCTTTCAACACGTTCCCTGGCACTGACATGAAAGTCACTCCGGAAAGCGAAGCTCCTACCATGCCATACGCTACCACAAACCATGGGGAACGGTGATTTCCCCGGTAATATGCATCATCCGTAGCTTTGCGCCCTGTAACGAATGAGATGAGAAAAAGTAAAAGAGTATAAACAACAAAAACGACCGTAATCAAACCCGATGCCATAATCCTGATTTTAAAAAGATGCCAAAGATAGTGAAAGGTGAGAGCAATGGCAACAAACTTGTTTGATCGCCATTGCCGAACCGCATCCAAGACTCGATTAAGCCGCATGCAAACCGAGCTTTCTCGAAGTTTGCCGAGGGCAGAGGCTTCGGCGAAGCCTATCTTCGACGACAGTCAAAGATACCGCAAAATCACGGATAGGGCAAGCCCCTTCGACCTGACTCCTCGTGTCTCGGCATCATCTGGCAAATTGGCGCAAAAACGCCTGATTAGACAATGGGCTACCCGTAGCAGAAACAGTCAAGTCCTGCCATGACTGACTGGCACCGGGATGAAAAACATACCGTTTTATATACTGGCCCGCATCCCCATCTCCCACAATATTGGGATTGGACTCCTTTCCCATACGGGAATCTATCTGACAAAGGTGTTCCAGTAATTGCGATGCCCAAAGTTCTCCCATAACGAAATTATGAGCTTGCACAGCATACATCGAAAAATAGTTTTCTGCCGCCCAGTCCGATAGTCCTAAGCGTTCACTCCCTAAGTCAATCCGCATGTATTTGCTAAATAGGCTAGCCCACAACACATCCAGATCTTGGTCCGGATTTTCATACATGCGTTTCTCAAAATCATACATCATCAACCACCATCGACATGTAAACAATTGGTCTTGCCGCATCGCTCTCAATGTCGATCCCTTAAGCCCAAAAGTTTGACCGGCCGAAAATACCCCCATAGACAAAACCCAGTTCGGATAGGCCGCCATTCGAGCAAAGAAAGCAGCTATCCCGCAAAAAATCAAAGGGGACGAAGGACACCGAAGCAAAGAAGGCAAAGAATGAGAAATATGCTTATAATAAGCAGCCTCCGCAGCCATGGCAAGCATCATTTGCATATCTGATTCTGTCCCGCTGATTCTTCCAATTATCCGAACATCCTGACCGCAATCCATATTAATGCACGAAAGCCAGGGCAAATAAACTGATTGCGCAGATATCCTGCTTCTGGCAAATACATCGCTCAAATCAAGGCTGATACTCGAAAAGAACCTGACTACCACATTTTCCATGCTGACATACTCGTAGAAACCATCCCTGGCTGTCCCATACGCACGCTGGCCCAAACGAAAGAATTTCCCTCGCAAATGCCATGGACGAAGCTGACTATTTCCCCTATCAGGGAACAAGACGCTATCCAATCTCATCCGCATTGCCATGTAAGCTTCTTCGGTACTTCCTTCCAACTCATGGAAAAGACTGTCTATATAAGATTCTTCCTGCTCTTCCAAAAACAGCGACAATGCAAAATAATCATCAAAACCGACACTCTGTGCCAAACGGTTCCTCAGACGAACCAGTTGCCGCACTTTCTGGCCTAACTCATTCCCGGATGACTTCACATACAGCCAGGCTTTTTCCAAATCCGCTTCTTTCTTGGAATTCCGCAAGACAAAATCGGCCTCCCGCATTCCCGAATCGGACAATCTCGCCATCATCCTATGCTTTAAATCCAACTCTATGGACAAAATGCTATCCTGGATACCCAAAGGAGCCTGGCAAGGAAGATACATCCGATAAAGGACTTCCAGTTGCCGTTGCAAATAGGGATCGCTAATCGTTCCCTTTTCCCTGAGCCTGGACAAATAGCGGAATGCATCCTGGTCATGCAAGACTCGATGCCGTGCTTTCAACAAAGAACCTACCTTGATCAGATTTGAATCAGTCCCGACTTCGGCATACCGCCAATATGCGTCTTGGATTTCCAAAGACTGAGGCAGATAAACTTCTTCATACCGGCTAATGAAATCCACGAATTCCGCCTCTTCTTTCTGCGGAGAAGCACAAGAAGAATAGAAAGCCGGACTGCAGCCCAGTATCATACCCAGCAATGGAACTAACTGCAAACGAACCTTGATGGCAAATATTTTCATGTCTCCTCCTTTTTCCTTGACCAATATGCTTTTATTCCCTACCAGAGATGCGGCACCCTTGCTTTTCATCTATCCATACAAATTTAAAGATAAAAAACAATTTGAACCGTTTTACAGAAATATGCGTACATTTGCAAGCTGTAAGAACTTTACTAACCTTAATAACACCCGCATTATGAGCGATTTAAAAACAACCTTTGCTGGTTTGGAGCTAAAAAATCCTTTCATTGTCAGCAGTTCCGGCCTTACGAACACTGTAGAAAAAAACCTCGCATGGGAAAAAGCCGGCGCAGGTGCCATTGTTTTAAAATCGCTCTTTGAAGAACAGATTTTATGGGAAAGCTCCCATATCATGAGCGAGGAGCATCCCGATGCCGGCGATTACTTGCAAGGCTACTTGAGAGCGCACTACTTGGACGAATACACAAAGCTCATCAAGGAAAGCAAACAGGCATGCAGCATACCCGTGATTGCCAGCATCAATTGTTATACCCATCAAGAATGGGAAACTTTTGCTTCCATGCTTCAGGATGCCGGTGCGGATGCCATCGAACTCAACTTGATGGCTATCCAGACAGGGGTACGTTATGAATATGGATCTTTTGAAAGCCGCATCATCAATATTATCAAGAACGTGGTTGCCAAAGTCAATATCCCGGTGATTGCCAAACTAGGTGATAACCTGACAAACCCAGTGGCTCTGATGGACCAGATACATGCAAACGGAGCCAAAGGGGCCGTCCTTTTCAACCGTCTTTACCAGACTGATATCGACATTGAAAAAATGGCTTATTGCAGTGGTGAAGTATTAAGCAACCGAGGCGATCTGGCTAAAGCATTACGATGGATAGGCATCGGTTCCGCTACAGTGCCGAACCTTGATTTAGCTGCATCGGGGGGTGTTTCCAACGGCGCAGATATCGTCAAATGCCTGTTAGCAGGAGCATCTGCCGTAGAGGTTTGCAGCGTTTTGTACAAGGACGGTGCTGCAAAAGCGGAAAAGATGATATCCGAACTTCAAGATTGGATGGAACGCCACTGTTTCCAAAACATCGACAGCTTTAAAGGAAGAATGAAAGCCAAAGATTTGGAACATGCCAATGTCTTTGAAAGAACCCAGTTCCTCAAATACTTCGGAGGCAAACAATAGCATACATTCCTGTTTCAAAAAAGGCGCAAAGCCTGCACCAAAAGAAAATTTCCTCTCATAAACCGAATCAGAGAGGGTGTATCAAAATAGGGATTTGAAATAAATCCAGGCGGTGTGTCAGAGTGAGTAAGATGCAAGGTGCTGAGAGCGAGAACGAAGGATCGTACTTTTGCTGCTTCGCAGCGAGCGCAGGCTTCGCACTCAGCAGAGTGCAAGTAAAAGCTTGCCCTCTGCGTTCGCCTTGCACTGCGGTTCGTGACTGAGTTCGAGTCTCGAAAAACAGTGCAAACCGAGAGCCGAACCAAACCGATAAGTTTGAGTTCAGCCGAGGTGCAGCCAGTCTTCGGCAAAGCCAGATTGCTCAACATGACACATCGCCTCTATCGTTTCAAACGACAAGACAGTCAGATATAAAAATTTTATTACACTAATTAACAACAACATATAATCGCAAGCTTCGATAAAAAGATTTTCAGGCGTATTCTATATGACAACCTAAAAGAATCAGCCATGAAAACCTCTATTCCTCCTGAAAATTATCCTGCACCTTCCTGCAAGCCGATGGAAAAAACGAAGGACTTCACTATTGATGCCGAAACCAGCACACGCAAAAGAATCCGGCTATTCTTGCCTTTGCCGTTGCTTTGGCCGATCCTGATTCTCACGCTCCTTCTCTTCAGCATTGCCAAAGCGCAACCAACAGATACCATATTGCTTTTTCAAGAAGACTTCAATTGGTCCGAAAATGCATGGAACAGTTCAAAACCTGCAGAAAGCCCTTCTGCCAATCAATACTTTACCGGCAAAGTATATCATTCCAAGCGAAGTGTAAAACTAGCCTCCTCTTCCAATGAAGGAAGCATTTCCTTGCAAATGGCCGGCATCCCGGAAGGCCAGCTTCTGCTCGTTATTCGCGGAGCCCGTTACGACAAGGCCAAAGAATCTCGCCTGAAAGGCCTGTTGATCGGGCAGAACGATACATTATTCATAGACACGCTTCACTTATCATCCTACTACAAGGATGGAGATTGGATACCCTATCAAGATCATGACTCCATGACCCAAGAACCCGGTTTTGCTTCTACCGACACCCTCTTCTGGAATAATACCGGCAATGCGTACCAAAACAACCTGTCAATCCAGCTACAGGCCCAAGCCAATGACCAGCATTTCTTGGATCACTATGTCTTGTACACGATCCAGTCGACAGACATTCCTTACATAGAAGCCCACCCGGATTCCGTGCTTGTAACAGGACCTACGGGAAATTGGGGTTCCGCGCTTGTCAGTCTCCGGGGCCAAAATATCCAATCGGATATCCGGCTCCAAGCAATCGGACCAGACCGGGCCATAAGTGCATTCCCCATCCGTATCCCGCATACCGAACTAAGCGACGGAGAAAAAAAAGTGCAAATAGAAGCAAAAGTGGATAGCTTGGAAAAAAGATACAGCCTCTTGTGCTGGCATGGCCAAGACAGCATACCGATTGCGGAAATTCCTATCCTGGTCCGGCCAAATGACAGTTCCGATATTCCAGATACGGCACAAACGGAATGTCCTGCTCCCCAAAAGTTGCGTGTAGACAGTCTCTCAGAATCCCATGCCAGACTTTGCTGGACACCAGGCTCTGCCATGTCCCATGTTCGAATCGGGGATTTGTTTTCCGTCATAAAGCAAATAGGCATCCAAGATTCGATTCTGGATGTCAAAAACCTGGAATCGCAAACATGGTATTGGTGGGAAGCAGCCAGTATCTGCGGAACAAACGACACCAGCATTTATATCCAAGGACCTCTTTTCCAACTCCCTGAAAATTCCAGCAATAGCAAACAGGATAGAGGTTCCCTCGAAAAAGCAACCGTGTTTCCTAACCCTTCGTCCGGCAAATTCCAATTGTTCCTGCCTTACGCTTGCCAAGTCAGAATCCTGCAAATGAATGGTAATTGTCTCTATGAAAAAGAATTAACCAAAGGCTGGCATTACCTAACCCTGAACCAGAAAGGATTGTTCATTCTCCGCTATGGCAATCCATCTGCCAGAGAACAATCTCTCAAGCTTATTATCCGATGACGAACCCGTACAGACTCAAAAAGCCCACATCCATTGCGGAACATCTGGGGTAAGTTCAAGTTGTAAATGCAACTCTAGGATAGAAAAAAGGCGATGTGTCATAATGAGCAATCTGGCTACGCCGAAGACTGGCTGCACCTCGGCTGAACTCAAACTTATCGGTTTGGTTCGGCTCTCGGTTTGCACTGTTTTTCGAGTCTCGAACTCCGTCACGAACCGCAGTGCAAGGCGAACGCAGAGGGCAAGTGTTTACTTGCGCCTTGCTGAGTGCGAAGCCTGCGCTCGTTGCGAAGCAGCAACAGTACGCTCCTTCGTTCTCGCTCTCAGCGCCTTGCATCTTACTCACTCTGACACACCGCCTGAGATTTATTTCAAATCCCTATTTTGATACACCCTCGAAACATTCCGCAATGCAAACCTCTTGAAATTCTGCTTTTCAGGAAGTACCTTTGCAAGGTCATGATACCTGTTACCCCAGCAAAAATAAAACCAATCTTGTCGATTCTTCCTGAAAAACCAGGAGTGTACCAGTATTTCAATGCTGAAAACCAAATCATTTATGTCGGCAAGGCCAAAAACCTCAAACGCAGGGTCAATTCCTATTTCAACAAGGATCAAGAAGGAAAAGTCTTAGCCTTGGTACGGAAAATCGATCACATGGAATATATCGTGGTCAAGACCGAAGCCGATGCCTTATTACTGGAAAACAATCTAATCAAGCAATACAAGCCTCGATACAATGTCATGCTCAAGGATGACAAGACATACCCATGGCTTTGCCTCTCAAATGAAGATTACCCAAGATTATTCTATACAAGACGTTATATACAAAATGGATCCTCTTATTTCGGCCCCTATCCATCAGTCCGGACCATGCATGCCCTGCTGGAACTGATTCATGACATCTATCCACTCAGAACCTGCAAGCACAAGCTGGATGAAAAGACAATCGAATCAGGAAAGATTCGACTCTGCTTGGAATACCAGATGAAACGCTGCGCAGGTCCATGCCAAGGATTGCAAAGCAAAAATGAATACAATTTGCAGATTGCCCAAATCAAAGACCTGATAAAAGGGCATATCCGTCCTGTCTTGCAAGAACTGCACCAACAAATGATGGATGCTGCCGAGCAATTGCAATTCAAGAAAGCCCAACAACTGAAAGAGAAATACGAATTGCTGCAAAACTACCAAAGCAAGTCGACCGTGGTCAACGCATCCTTGGCCGACTTGGATGTGCTAGGCACGTTCGAGGACCCGGACAGCATCTATTTCAATTACCTCCGAGTAGTGGACGGAAGAGTCGTGCAAGCCCATACCATAGAAGTCAAAAAGAAACTGGATGAAAGCCCGGCGGACTTATTGGAACAGGCCATCTATGAATTCCGGGAACGATTCAAAAGCGATGCCAAAGAGATCATCCTCCCTATAGAACCCGATTTTGCCTTGGACGGATTGAAATACACCATACCCCAAGCTGGAGAGAAGAAAAAGCTGATAGAACTTTCCGAACAAAATATCAAATATTTCATCTTGGAGAAATCCAAAAGAATGGACCTAATCGATCCCGACCGACGCAGCAAAGAAATGCTGCTGCAATTGCAGAAAGCCTTAGGCATGGACAGACTGCCCGTCCATATCGAATGCTTCGACAACTCCAACTTTGAAGGCTCTTACCCCGTAGGAGCCATGACGGTCAGCAAAAACGGGAAACTTTCCAAAAAGGACTACCGCCATTTCAATATCCGAACCGTAGTCGGTCCCAACGATTTCGCCACGATGGAAGAAGTATTCCGGCGGCACTACGGAAGGCTTTTGGACGAAGGCCAACCTCTACCGCAGCTGGTCATTGTCGATGGAGGCAAGGGGCAACTCTCCTCTGCCTACAAAATCCTGAAAGAACTTGGGATTGAAAACCGGATTTTCCTGATCGGCCTTGCCGAACGCCTAGAAGAAATCTACAAAATCGGCGATCCGCACCCCTTGGCATTGGACAAACGCACGGAAGCGCTCAAACATATCATCCTGCTACGGGACGAGGTACACCGTTTCGGCATCACACACTACCGGAAACGTCACTTGAAAGGATTGGTCCGCACGGAACTGACCGATATAAAAGGCATAGGGGAAGAGACGGCGATGCTGCTGCTCCAGAACTTCAAATCCACAAAACGAATCAAGGAAGCACCGTTAGAAGCCATTGAAAAAGTGACGGGGAAAGCCAAAGCGAAATTGGTATTCAACTATTTCCATCCATCCTTGGAAAGCAATACCGATGCAGGTCCCATTCCATCTTGCCTTGCGGACAAAGACATGGAAAACAAAGAGGCGCAAGCATGATTCGAATTTTCTGGTACAAGGACTCCCGGCTTCAAGACCGGAACCTTAGAAAAGCCATCCGGCAGCAAGTCTCCGAAAAAATCCTGAGAAACCAACTGGGGCTATCCAATGAACAAACCTTGACAATCAACCGCCACGAAAGAGGCAAACCGTATTTGCCCGCCCACCCCGGATTGCATTTCAACCAAAGCGACTCGGGAGAATGGATGGTCATCGGCACAGCCAGCTCGGAAATCGGCATCGACATAGAAAAGATAAGGCCACGCCCTTACGCAGCCTTGCTCAACCGCTGGTTCCTTCCCGAAGAAAGACTCACCGTGGAAGCCGTGCAAAGAAAACAGCCCGAAAAATCCCTGGCAGAATTCATCAGGCTGTGGACCTGCAAGGAAAGCATCCTCAAATATATCGGATGCGGCTTGGGCGCAGAACTCCAACAGCATCCTGTCCTTTCCGAAACTGATGCCGAGAACAGACAGAGAATCCCTTACAGCGAATACCAAGGCCGCAGACTGGCATTCTACAGCCGGATCCTGTCCGCGCAAGGCCACGGGGGAAAAAGCATAACCTATGCCCCTGCCCATGCCGATACAGGAGATTTTATCCTCAGCCTCTGTTTCGAAGCCACGCAGCCCTGTCCGGAAATCCAAGAGACATTCCTCCCTGGAACATTTCTGGAACAATGACCGCCTTAACATCAGGTGCTGACATTAACTTCAGGCGCTGACATTGAAATCCCGCAAAGCTTCGTTGAGCGTCGTCTTGCGATCGGTCGATTCCTTGCGCTTTCCTATAATCAAGGCGCAGGGCACATGATAAGTCCCGGCAGGAAACTTTTTCGGCATACTGCCGGGAATCACCACAGAACGAGGTGGAACCCATCCTCGGTATTCCTTGGCTTCAGTCCCGCTCACATCCATGATACGGGTGGAACGAGTCAGGCAGACATTCGCCCCGATGACCGCCTCTCTGCCGATATGCACCCCTTCGACAAGAATACAACGGGACCCGATAAAACAATAGTCTTCGACAATGACAGGGTTTGCCACGACCGGCTCCAGCACACCGCCTATCCCGACGCCTCCGCTCAGATGCACATGAGCCCCGATCTGGGCGCAAGACCCTACTGTAGCCCAAGTATCCACCATTGTCCCTTCCCCGACCCTGGCACCTATATTCACATAGGAAGGCATCATGACGACACCCTTTTCCAGAAAAGACCCATACCGGGCAATACCATGGGGAACGACCCGGATTCCGGCTTGGGAGAAATTCCTTTTCAACGGAATCTTGTCGTAGAACTCAAAGGGCCCCGCTTCCACGACTTGCATCTTTGCCAATGAAAAATACAACAGCACGGCCTTTTTGACCCATTGGTTCACCTGCCAAGGAGTTTCCTGTTCGGCATCGGAATCCGCTCCCTTTGCTAACGAAACAGGCTCGGCAACCCGAATCCTCCCACCGTCGAGAAGAGCAATGGCCTCTTCTACCGCCTCAGCATACAAAGGTTCGGACAACAAGGACCTGTCCTCCCATGCTTTTTCTATGAATGCTTGCAATTCCTGCATATACCGAACTTTTTCAGATTCAAAAGAAATTGCCGCATCTGTGTTGCCAGAGATGCGGCAATTTGCTTACGAGACTTTAGCACGCCTTTCTGGCGGCTTCCAAAGCTTTCTCGAAATCAGGCAGATTGGTCACTTCCTTCACATATTCCACATACACCACTTTACCCCCCTTGTCAACTACCACGATTCCACGGCTCAGCAGACGCAGTTCCTTGATAACAAAACCGTATTTGTGGCCAAAATCCAAATCCCTGTGATCCGAGCAAGTATGCACCTTGTCAATGCCGGCGGCACCGCAAAAACGGCCCAAGGCAAAAGGAAGGTCGCAGGAAACCGTCAAAATTTCCACATCCGGCAGACTGGCCGCTTCCTTATTGAACTGACGGGTCTGGGTATCGCAAACCGGAGTATCGATAGAAGGCACTACCGAGATGATCCGTACTTTCCCATTGTAATCGCTCAGTTTCACCGGACTCAAATCGGGAGCCAGCACCGTGAAATCCTGGGCCATATCCCCTGCCTTGACCATGTTTCCTTCCAATGTGAGCGGATTGCCGCCCATCGTAATGATTCCTTTGTGTTCTTGCATGATAAAAAAATTTAAGGTTCAACGAAAATCAAAAGCCCGTCATGCCCCGCCATAGGTCTGACAGAAGCAGGCAGACTTCCGCATTTGCAAAACAAACAAAGGTACGTTTTTTCATCGAATACATACTCTGCCTGAATGAAAATATTCCTATATCTCCAACTTTTTTCTACAATAAGGAATCCCAGCCATCAAAAGAAGAATCGAAGCGGCCACAATACCATATAAAGACCTATGAATATACAAATTAACAAAATATTAAATAATTGTTAATAAATAAAAATCCTCATTGCTCCAGCTATTCCAAAAAATGTAGCTACCTTTGCGTTCCGATATGGGGACAGTAAAACGTTATCGGATTTTGGAAGAAACATCTTCTTCCCTCTTGCTTGAAAGAGGCGTTTTTCCCATTTTTTTGAACTTTTTTACTTTTGGCGGTTCCGTAAGGAATCGCTTTTTTTTTTGCCAAAAGCGTTTTTCCCAAAGAAAATTCATTCCGAATCTCATTAAACCCAATATTTCTGCCTTATGAAGAATAAAAACCTAATCTCGATTACCGACTTCAGCAAGGAAGAGCAGCTGCACTTGCTGGATGTGGCGGAAGAATTCGCACAGAATCCCCGCCAGCGGATTCTAGCCGACAAGATCGTTGCCACCTTGTTCTTTGAACCATCCACCAGAACCCGTCTCAGTTTCGAGAGCGCAGCCAACCAGCTCGGAGCTCGGATTATCGGCTTCTCGGATGCATCGAACAGCAGCGTGACCAAGGGAGAAACCTTGAAGGACACCATTTTGATGGTAAGCAATTACGCCGACCTGATTGTCATGCGCCATCCCCGTGAAGGCAGTGCCCGCTACGCTTCCGAAGTGGCCAAAGTACCTGTCATCAACGCAGGAGACGGAGCCAACCAGCATCCGACCCAATGCCTCCTCGACCTCTATTCGATCCGCAAGACACAAGGCCGTTTGGATAACCTGAACATCGCCTTCGTCGGCGACCTCAAATACGGACGTACCGTGCACTCGTTGACACAGGCTCTCTGCAATTTCAACTGCACTTTCCATTTCGTATCCCCTGTCGAGCTCAAAATGCCCAGCTACGTAAAACAAACGGTCAAAGACAACAAACTGGAATACCACCAATACACCGAACTCTCGGATGTCATTCCTTTTGCGGACATCATCTATATGACACGGGTTCAGCGGGAACGTTTTGCAGACCCCATGGAATACGAAAAAGTGAAAAACAGCTGCATCCTGAACAAAGCCATGCTTGCAAACTGCAAAGAAAACATGAAAATCCTGCACCCGCTACCTCGCGTCAATGAAATTGCGACCGATGTGGACAACACGCCGTATGCATACTATTTCCAGCAAGCGCATAACGGAGTATTTGTCCGGCAGGCCCTAATGTCGCTGATACTGGGTGCCAAGGAATAACATCCTTACCTGGCCACGCAAAAGATTATCCATCACCGCAAAAATTGAAAAGACAATGGTAAAAAAAGAATTAATCGTTTCCGCCATCGAAAACGGAACCGTCATCGACCATATCGTATCCAGTGAGGTTTTCCGGGTAATGCGCCTGCTCAATCTGGAGAAATGCGAGGAAACCGTTTATATGGGATCAAACCTAGAAAGCCAGAAATTAGGGAAAAAGGGAATCATCAAAGTAGCCAACCGTTTCTTCGCCCCTGAAGAAATCAACAAGATCGCGTTGGTCAGCCCTAATGCCACCATCATCGAAATCCGGAATTTCGAAGTGACCAAGAAAACGAAGGTGGAACTTCCTCAAACCGTGAAGGGCATTGTAAAATGCATGAATCCAAACTGCATCACCAACCACGAAGTCATCGAAACCAACTTTACGGTAGTGCAAAACCCGGACGTGAAATTGAAATGCCACTTCTGCGAGAAATTCACCACCAAGGAAAACATGGAATTCTTATAAGTAAAAAGCATTTATCACAAGAGATCTGCTGTTTGTCATCGAGACCGAACTTGGTAACACAGCAAATAGTGGAGAAGCAATTAATACCAAATACGATTAGAACCCCTTGCTTCTAACACTCGCCTTACCCATCATGGGCGATGTGTCATAATGAGCAATCTGGCTTTGCCGAAGACTGGCTGCACTTCGGCAGAGTCCAAGCAAGGTGGGCTACGCCGAAGCCCCTCCGTCTCGGCCATGCCCAAGCGAGGGGATGGCTTGGCATGGCGCTCGACTTACTCGGGGCTTTGGCTCTGCTCTCGGTTTGCACTGTCTTTGCTTCGTTGCTCTGGTTTCACCGAAAACAGGCTGCAGCTCGGCCAAAAGCAGTGCAAGTCGAAGACAGAGACAAAACTCGTTTTGGCTATGCTGAGACGTAGCCTGCGCTCGCTGGAAAGCAAACTCAAACCTGTCGGTCTGGTTCGGCTCTCGGTTTGCACTGTTTTTCGAGACTCTCAGTCACGAAGCCTGCGCTCGCCGCGAAGCAGCAACAGTACGCTCCTTCGTTCTCGCTCTCAGTGCCTTGCATCTTACTCACTCTGACACACCGCCTGAGATTTATTTCAAATCCCTATTTTGATACACCCTCTTTCGGATATCCCCGAAAATCAATCTCGCATATTCTCCGTATGCCTGTCCGATAACGTGTCATCAGAAGACACCGACCCGCCAAAGCCAAGAATCGAGGATATCGTGTTTGATGCCAAAGACTCCAATTTCCCGCTTACAGCCAACGGAATCATGTCTTCATGTACGGGAACATCCATGCTATTTCCCTCTGTATGAACAGCAGAGGATGGCAATTGCCGCCCCTCCATTTTCTGAATGGCTTCTGAAACAGGCATCTTCTTTTCATCTGCTAAAGGCTCCCTGTAACCTTGCTTAGACTGCTTCTCAATCCAAGGCAGGACTTTATTTTTGTAGGCATTCTCGGCCGCAATTTGTTCTGCCGCCTTGATAGACTGGTCTATCCCTTCCCCCCATACATCCTCATTCACCATAGCCGCCACCTTATACAAACGCTTTCCTTTCTGGTTCATAGTACCTTGAACCTGAAAATTGACTTTATAACGTTCTTTCTGCCCCCAGTCAATCAGCTTGCTCTTGTAATTCCAGTCCCGCTTTTCAATTTCGTCCATATCAATATGAACAGCCACTACCCTTTTGAGTATAACTCTTTCCGTAAAACGGTATCCTTTGTCCAAGAAAACAGCTCCCATCAAAGCTTCCAAAGCATTCCCGTCTACCGATTTGAAACCACCGGCCTTGGCATCTATATTCAAAAGCTCATGCAATCCCATCTTCAATGCCACTTTGTTCAAGGTAGCCCTGCTCACCATCTTGGAACGCATTTCCGTCAGAAAACCTTCGTCCTTGTTAGGGTAACGCATAAACAGGTAATGCGCCACCGCCGTACTTATGACCGAGTCCCCCAAATATTCCAATCGCTCATTATTACTCTTTATTCCACTAGAAATACGGGAGGCAGACTTGTGACGGAAAGCCAATCGATATAAAAAAATATTCCCGGGATAAAACCCGAGAATATTTCTCACAGCCTTGTACAATTTCTTTTCTTTTGAAAAAGAGGCCGCTATGAATCCAAACATAGAATACAATTCTGTTTTATTCTTCGTATTTCCTGAAGGCTATCGAGACATTATGCCCGCCAAAACCGAATGTGTTGCTCAAAGCCACACGAATATCCCGTTGCTGCGGTTTCCAGAAAGTGTAATTAATCCGGTCGTCCAAATCGGGATCATCCGTAAAATGGTTGATGGTTGGAGGAACTATGCCATTTTTCACCGCCATAGCCGTCGCAATGGCCTCAATAGCTCCGGCAGCACCCAGCAAATGCCCTGTACATGACTTGGTAGAACTGATATTAATATCATATACATGCTCGCCCAAGAATTGCTTGATGCCCAAAACTTCCGGAACATCACCCGCCGGAGTAGATGTACCATGCGTATTAATATAATCCACCTCTTCCGGTTTAGAATGACTGTCTTCCAAGGCTAAGCGCATGGCTCTTGCCACATGCAAGCCTTCCGGCTGCGGAGCTGTCATATGATAGGCATCGCCTGTCAAACCGCAACCGATTACCTCCGCATAAATTTTGGCTCCGCGAGCCTTAGCATGCTCCAATTCTTCCAGAATCAAACCGCCAGCGCCTTCTCCCAGTACAAAACCATCCCGATCCTTATCGAAAGGACGCGAAGCCGTCTTAGGGTCGTCATTGCGTACCGACAAAGCATGCATGGAATTGAAACCACCCACCCCTGCCGGAGTAACAGCCGCTTCCGAACCTCCGCACACAAAAGCATCAGCTTTGCCTGCTTTTACATACATATAGGCATCGGCCAATGCATTTGCCGAAGAAGCGCAAGCGGATACCGTGGCAAAATTCGGGCCATGGAATCCATTCTTGATACTGATATATCCAGCCGCTATATCGGCAATCATCTTGGGTATGAAAAACGGGCTGAACCGAGGAGTTCCATCTCCCTTGGCATAATCGCACACCTCATAGAAAAGGCTAATCAATCCACCGATACCGGAAGCCCAAATCACACCGACGCGATCCTTATCTAATTTCGAATATTCCAAAATACCGGAATCTGCCACCGCCTCATCGGAGGCGACCATCCCGTATTGAGAATACAAGTCATGCTTGCGCACTTCCTTGCGATCCATGTATTGAGATATGTCAAACCCCTTCAGTTCACAGGCAAACTGAGTTTTGAATTTGGATGCATCGAAACGAGTAATCGGAGCGGCACCGCTGGTACCAGCCAAAAGAGCATTCCAATAATCCTGGAGATTGTTCCCGATAGGAGTCAACGCCCCCATTCCGGTAATAACGACTCTCTTGTGTTCCATAAAAGTCAACAATAGTTTTAATAAACGCTACGCCTTCCCTGCCAAGCCTCATCACGCTCACAAGAATCAGGCATAAATAAGAGCGAAAAGGCGGAAAGCAATGTCTTGCTCCCCGCCTCCTCCTCCAAAATCAAGAAACCTCAAATTATTTCTTGTTTTCTTCGATATATTTGATGGCATCGCCCACCGTAGCAATCTTTTCAGCTTGATCATCGGGAATGGAAATGCCGAATTTCTTTTCGAATTCCATAATCAACTCAACAGTATCAAGTGAGTCAGCACCAAGGTCATTGGTAAAATTTGCATCAGGTGTAACTTCTTTTTCGTCAACGCCAAGCTTATCGACGATGATAGCTCTTACTTCGCTTTCGATTTCTGACATGATGTTCTTAAATTTTTGGGTTAAACTGGATGCAAAGGAACGTTTTTTTTAGAAAATTGCCAACTCTTACCATGGCTTTTATTAACTAAAAAATGTTAATTAAATAAAAACCAAAAAAATACAAAAAAAAGAAATAAATAAAAAAGCAAACAAGCCACCTTCTGCAAAGTCCACGTCAAGAAAAATGCCTCGTTTGCCACAGCCATGCGGGGAAACCCAACCCTCTCGAATCAGCATGTGAACAGCATGATGTTCACATCTCCTTCGTGCCTGCTTCTATTTTTTCTTTTTATGATTATCTTTGCAGCCTGTTTTTGGGAAGGCGCAGCCACCAAGACACACAAGACATTGAACAACAAATAAAAAACATCTTATTGAGGCATGGAAGAGGCTATTTACAATGTGGCTCTCTTTGCTTCCGGCAACGGAACCAATGTGCAACGGATTTGCGACTATTTCCGAGGCCATTCGTCCATACATCCGACCGTATTGGTTTGCAACAATCCTAAAGCATACGTGTTGGAAAGGGCGAAACATTTGTCCTTGCCCGTTGTCATCGCAAGCCCGGCCCAGCTCAAAGATCCGGAATTCATGCTGCCCGTGCTGCGCCAATACAACATCACCCATATTGTCTTAGCTGGATTCCTGTGCTTGGTACCTTCTTATTTGGTGGATGCCTATCCGAACCGGATCGTCAACATCCATCCTGCCCTGCTGCCGAAATTCGGAGGCAAAGGAATGTACGGGATGCATGTACACGAGGCCGTTGCCAAGGCGGGAGAAAGCCATAGCGGCATCACCGTGCATCTGGTAGACAGCCATTACGACCACGGCACCCCCCTGTTCCAAGCCCGCTTTCCAATCGCAGCAGGCGAGGATGCCGAAGCCATTGCCGGAAAGATCCACATTTTGGAACAGACTTACTTTCCTCTGGTTATTGAGAAATGGATAAGCGGGTCTACGCCGAACGAATTCCCTGCTTTGAATCAAGTCGACACTCTGTGGAACAGGGCATGGAAGCGTGCAGTCCAGTCAGGAACAGAGAAAGATCGCCCGCAGGGCAAAATGAAGAAAAAAAACGCGAAAGCGAACACGAATACACAAACCCTCTAAAATAAAAACCGTGAACGAAACAGTCATTTTTTCCGTTGTGCTTTTGGCCGTTTTAGGATTGGTGCTGGCGCTAATCCTTTATCTGGTGGCCCAAAAATTCAAGGTTGAGGAAGATCCACGTATCGATCTGGTTGCCGAAGCTCTCCCTGGTGCCAATTGCGGTGCTTGCGGAAAAGCAGGATGCCGCGACATGGCCGAGCAAATCGTCAAGGATCCTTCTTACACCGGATGCCCGGTCTGCAACGCCGACAACATCGCCAAGATTGCAGAAATCCTAGGACGGGTACCCGAAGAAAAAGAACCCTGCATCGCTGTGGTACGCTGCAAGGGCGGAAAAGTCAATTCCCCTTCCAAAGTCCAGTTCGAAGGCCTGCAAAGCTGCAGTTTCGCCAACAGCCTCTTCACAACCGAAGGTGGCTGCCCGTTCGGATGCTTAGGCTGCGGCGATTGCACCAAAGCTTGTACGTTCGATGCCATCCGTATGAATCCTGAAACCGGGATCCCGGAAGTGGATCCGGATAAATGCACTGCCTGCGGCGCCTGCGCCAAAGCCTGCCCGAGAGGCATCATCGAAATCCGCAAGAAGAGAGAGGCTACCGGCCGCGTATATGTCGGCTGCATGAACAAGCAAAAAGGGGTATATTCGACCAAGGTCTGCAAGATTTCCTGCATCGGCTGCGGCAAATGCGTCAAGGTCTGCCCGCAAAACGCGATTACCTTGGCCAACAATCTGGCCTACGTCAACGACGACCTCTGCATCGCTTGCCAGAAGTGCGTGGAAGCCTGCCCGACCAAGGCCATGACCATCATGCCGCTCAGCAAGAAACTGCCTGAAACGCCCAAGGCTGAACCGGCAAGCGTGCCAGCAACCGCTACCGAACCCATGCAAAAAGCAGAAACGCTAGCTTGATTCCATTTCTAACGGTAAAAAGACAAAATGAATATGAAAACATTCAATATAGGCGGGGTTCATCCCAACGACAGCAAGCTCAATGCTGATGCGCCAATGCAAGAGTTGCCGATTCCCAAGCAAGTCTGCGTCATGGTCAGCCAGCACTTGGGAGCCCCATCCCAGCCCATTGTCAAAAAAGGGGACAAAGTAAAAGTAGGTACTGTCCTGACCTCCAACGATGCGTTCTTAAGCGCCGTGGTCCACTCCCCTGTTAGCGGGACCGTCAACAAAATCGCCGATGTCATTGATGCTTCCCTCTACCCGAAACCGGCCATCTTCATCGATGTGGAAGGGGATGAATGGGAAGAAAGCATCGACCGCAGTCCAGAAATCAAACGGGAAATCAACTTGGACGGTCCGGCCATTATCCAGAAAATCAAAGAAATGGGAATTGTCGGCATGGGCGGGGCCTGTTTCCCGACCCATGTGAAACTCATGCCGCCCAAGGATGCCAAAGCCGAATACCTCTTGCTCAACGGGGTGGAATGCGAGCCCTACCTGACCTGCGACTACCGCCTGATGCTGGATCACGCCGAAGAAATCATGATAGGCGCCCAGATTCTGATGAAGGCCCTGAATGTTTCCCAAGCCATCGTGGGCATCGAAGCCAACAAACCCAAGGCTATCGCCCACATGAGCGAAATGGCAAAGAAATTCCCTGGCATCAGCGTGCAAGCCTTGAAAATGAAATACCCGCAAGGGGCCGAAAAGCAACTGATCAAAGCCTTGACCGGACGTGCTGTTCCTTCCGGCAAATTGCCCATCAACGTAGGTTGCGTGGTGGACAATGTAGCCACCTGCTACGCGGTGTACCAAGCCGTGCAGAAGAACATGCCGCTTGTACAGAGAATCGTCACGGTGACAGGTCCCAGTGTTCCCCAGCCTACCAACTTCCTGGCCCGCCTCGGGACTCCGGTGTCCGCTTTCCTCGAAGCCATAGGCGGCGTACCGGAAGATACCGGCAAAGTGATTTCCGGCGGTCCCATGATGGGCAAGGCCTTAGCCAATACCGAAGTCAGCTCAGTGAAAGGAATGTCGGGCATCCTGGTATTGCCCGAAAAGCAAGCCCACCGCAACACGGTATATCCCTGCATCCGCTGCGGCAAATGCGTGGAAGCCTGCCCGATGGGGTTGGAACCCTATCTGATTGCCTCCACCAGCCTGGCCAAAGCTTTCGACTTGACGGAAAAAGCCAGAGTGATGGACTGCATCGAATGCGGTTGCTGCCATTTCACCTGCCCGTCCAATCGTCCGCTATTGGATGCCATCAAGTTAGGCAAGTCCACCGTTGGCAAAATCATCCGTGCAAGAAACGCAAAGAATTAAGAACCTTTAGAATTTAAGCGATATGGCTGAAAATACGAAATGGGTAGTATCGGGCGCCCCCCATATACACGGCTCCGATTCCGTTACCAAAATCATGTGGGGCGTGGTCGTTGCCTTGATTCCCGCATTCCTTGTCAGTGTCTATTTCTTCGGGCTGCAAGCCTTGGTGCTGACGTTGGTCACCGTGGCATCCTGCCTTTTGTTCGAGTTTTTAATCAATAAGTTCTTTTTCAAAAGACCTTGCTGCTTAGGAGACGGTTCAGCGATGATTACCGGTCTCCTGCTGGCTTTGAACCTGCCGTCGAACCTGCCGTTATGGATGGCTATCGTAGGTTCTTTGGTTGCTATCGGTGTGGCCAAATGGGCATACGGCGGATTGGGATCGAATCCTTTCAATCCTGCCTTGGTAGGACGTGTGTTCCTGCTGATTTCCTTCCCGGTGGCCATGACGACCTGGCCGCTGCCGCACGCCTTGTTCGGCGGAAGCACGGTCACCGATGCCATTACTGGCCCGACGCCTCTGGCTATCGCCAAGGAAGCACTCAAGACAGGACAGACTCCGGAACAAATCATGAGCGAGCTGCCCGCCTATTCCGACATGCTGTTCGGGAACATGGCCGGTTCGATGGGGGAAATCTCCGCAATCGCCATCCTTTTAGGCGGTATCTTCATGCTTTGCCGCCGAATCATCACCTGGCACATTCCGGTTGCTTTCTTGGGAAGCGCTTTCATCTTTGCTGGAATCCTCTGGTTAGCCGACCCTACCCAGTTCATGGATCCGGTGTTCCACCTGCTGACGGGTGGTATCATGCTCGGTGCCATCTTCATGGCTACCGATATGGTGACATCGCCTATGACCAACAAAGGAAAACTGATTTTCGGAGTCGGTTGCGGCGTATTGACCATCCTGATCCGTACTTTCGGCGCGTACCCGGAAGGAGTTTCATTCGCCATCCTGATCATGAACGCCTTTGTTCCTCTGATCAACCGTGGCTGTACCCCCAAACGCTTTGCCAACGCAAAATAACCTGCCGTTATGAAAAAGAAAGAATCGACATTAAAAAACATGATACTCAGCACGGCTCTGATTGCCGGCATCTCCGGGCTTGCCTTGGGATTCGTCTATAACATCACCGAACCCAAAATCAGCGCGGCCAAGAAAGCCAAGGAAGAGCTGGCTATCAAAAACGTATTACCCGATTTTGAACGCAAGGAAGACGGGAAAATCCTGATCGAAGGCGAAAAAGATTCCATCTCCTACTCTGCGGCTTTCAATGGAGACCAATTGGTGGGAATTGCGGTCAATACCTATTCGATGAATGGTTTTTCCGGTGAGATCGGCCTGATGGTCGGAATCCTGCCCGATGGGACTATGAACAAGGTTTCCGTCCTGCTTTGCAATGAAACCCCTGGTCTGGGCACGAAAATGACCGACCCGGGTTTCTATACCCAATTCGAAGACAAGAATCCGGCTTCGTTCAGCTTCAAAGTGAAGAAAGACGGCGGCGATGTGGATGCCATCACATCGGCCACAATCAGCTCGCGCGCCTATTGCGATGCCTTGGATCGGGCTTTCAGAGTATTTAACCAAATCGTATCCACCAAATAAATCCGATTGACATGAGTGCAAAAATTAATCAATGGCAGAATTTCAGTAAGGGATTGCTCAAGGAAAGTCCTACTTTTTCCTTGATTTTGGGGATGTGTCCTACCTTGGCTGTGACATCCTCGGCACAGAACGGATTGGGGATGGGTTTGGCTACCACCTTTGTACTGACGCTTTCCAACGCGCTTATCTCGATGCTCAAATCCCAAATTCCCGATAAGGTACGTATCCCGTGCTTCATCGTGGTCATCGCGGCTTTCACGACCATCGTGGATTTGCTGATTCAAGGCTATGTTCCCGCTTTGGCTGCCAGCTTGGGCGTGTTCATTCCCCTGATTGTAGTGAACTGCATCGTATTAGGACGTGCTGAAGCTTTCGCCTCGAAAAACGGAGTCGGATCTTCTATCGTGGACGGGCTCGGCATGGGACTCGGGTTCACTATCGCGTTGACCATCCTCGGGATGATCCGCGAAGCTCTGGGCGCCGGATCGTTCTTCGGCAACAAGTTCATCGACGGGGACGGTATCATCGTATTCATCCTGGCTCCGGGCGCATTCATGGTCCTTGGATTCCTGATCGCGCTGATTCACTATGTATCGGGCAAGAAACACTAATTTCCCTAAAGCTAAAAAACAAACGTCATGGAATATATTCTTCTTATCATAAGCACGATATTGGTCAACAATATCGTTTTTGCCCAGACCTTGGGGATTTGCCCTTTCCTAGGGGTTTCCAGCAAGATTTCCTCTTCAGTCGGGATGGGGGCCGCGGTAGTCTTCGTCATCACGATTGCTACCTTGATTACCTTCTTGATCAACCAATACATCTTGGTGCCTCTGCATCTGGACGCTTTCCTGCAGACCTTGGTATTCATCTTGGTTATCGCCGCCTTGGTACAGATGGTGGAAATCATCCTGAAGAAAGTGAGCCCTTCGCTGTACTCGGCTTTAGGTATCTTCCTGCCATTGATTACGACGAACTGCGCCGTGTTAGGTGTGGCTCTGTTGGTCATCCAGAAGGAATACAATCTGCTGGAGAGCGTAGTTTATGGATTCGGTACCGCTGTCGGCTTCGGCTTCGCCTTGGTCATCATGGCCGGCATCCGCGAACAGCTGGAACTGGCTTCTGTGCCTAAAGGAATGAAAGGCAACCCGATTACCTTGGTGACAGCCGGCATTCTGGCCTTGGCTTTCATGGGCTTCGCCAACTTGGTATAAACCATACGCGATAAAGGGTCTTGCACACCTGCGGCATACTTCTTTATCATCAATTTTCAGATCAAAATAAAAGAAACAAACCTCGCTAAATAAAAGAACAAACCTCGCTAAAAAAAAGCGCAGGGCGGGTCGAAAAATTTCCGGTCCGCCCTCTGGCTTTTAATTGAACAGGGAATAAACTTTAATACAATACGCAAATGAAGACAGCTGTCGTCGCCTTAGGAGGAAACGCCCTGCTCCGCAGCGGGCAAAAAGGGACATTCTCCGAACAGATGCAAAACGTGACCACGACCTGCCAAGCTTTGGTAAAACTGATCCAACAAGGATACTCCATCTGCATCGGTCATGGGAACGGCCCCCAAGTAGGCAACGTGATGTTGCAGCATGAAGCCGGGAAGAAGGAATTCGGACTGCCTGCCATGCCAATGGATTTCTGTGTTGCCGAGACCCAAGGTTCAATCGGATACCTGATCGAGCTCTGCCTGTACAACGAATTGCATAAAGCCGGTTTGACCAAGGATGTGATTTGCCTCTTGACCCAAGTGAGGGTGGACAAGAACGACCCTGCATTCCAAAAACCGACAAAGCCGGTAGGGCCTTACTACACCAAGGAAGAGGCTGACAAATACGCGGCTGAAACCGGGGCCATCTTCAAGGAAGACCCCAAGGGCAACGGCTGGCGGAAAGTAGTCCCCTCACCCACCCCGATTGAGATAAATCATGTCGGAACGATTCTCCGCGCTTTGGTCAATGACAATATCGTCATCACGGTAGGCGGCGGCGGAATACCGGTAGTACAGGAAGAGGGGATGTATCATGGCGTAGAGGCCGTTATCGACAAGGACTTGGCTTCCGCCTTGCTGGCATCGCGCATCGGGGCGCACTCGTTCTTCATCCTCACCGATGTGCCCAATGTCTGCATCCGCTTCCGCAAGCCGGACGAAAAGAAGCTGGAGCAAATCACGGTGACAGAAGCTAAAAAATACCTAGCCGATGGGGAATTTGCCGAAGGCTCGATGGCACCCAAAATCCGAGCCGCTCTCTTCTTCCTGGAACATGGCGGCCACGAATGCATCATCACCGAAGCCGGGATGCTAGGACAAGACCATGCCGGCACTCGAATCGTAAAAGGATAATTAACATAAAATTCAATAACAATGGCTTTTAACTTGAAAAACCGGAGTTTCTTGAAACTCCTTGATTTCACTCCGAAAGAAATCCAGTACATGTTGGACCTGGCTAAACAGCTGAAAGCTGCCAAATACGCCGGTACCGAACAGCCTATGCTGAAAGGCAAGAACATCGTGCTGTTGTTCGAAAAAGACTCGACCCGTACCCGTTGCTCCTTTGAAACCGCCGCACACGACCAAGGCGCACATGTAACCTATCTAGGTCCTTCCGGCTCACAGATGGGCAAAAAAGAATCCATGAAGGACACCGCCCGTGTATTGGGCCGCATCTACGATGGCATCGAATACCGCGGTTTTGACCAAAGCATCGTGGAAAGCTTGGCTGAATACGCCGGTGTACCCGTATGGAACGGTCTGACCAACGAATTCCACCCGACCCAGATTCTGGCCGACTTCCTGACCATGATGGAACACAGCGACAAGCCGCTGCACCAAATGAGCTTTGCATACCTCGGAGATGCCCGTTACAACATGGGGAACTCTTTGATGGTAGGTGCTGCCAAGATGGGCATGGACTTCCGCGCCGTGGCTCCGAAAGAATACTGGCCCAATGAAAAATTGGTAGAAGAATGCCGCAAGATCGCTGCCGAAACCGGTGCCAAGATTACCTTGACGGAAAACGTGGAAGAAGGCGTGAAAGGTGTTGACTTCCTCTACACCGATGTATGGGTATCGATGGGCGAACCGATGGAAGCTTGGGGCGAACGTATCAAGGCCTTGAAACCTTATCAGGTAAACATGGACGTTATCAAGAAGACCGGCAACCCGCACGTGAAATTCTTGCACTGCCTGCCGGCTTTCCATAACTTGGAAACAACCATCGGCCGCGAAGTATATGAAAAATACGGCATGAACGGATTGGAAGTAACTGAAGACGTATTCGAATCCAAGCACAGCATCGTATTCGACGAAGCCGAAAACCGTCTGCATACGATCAAGGCGGTGATGGTTGCCACCTTGGCATAGTCATCATAGGCCATCTAAGTACAAGAAGAGACCCTGCCAGAAAATTTTCCGACAGGGTCTCTTCGTATAATAAAACCACACACGGAGTGAAACAAAGACGGCTTACGGCCACTTATCACGCTACAGAAAATTCAACCCAAATCGGTCATTAGACACGCCGAGTCCGTTTCTGATTAGGAAAATGAGGCATTCGGGCATCTTGCCCGCTTCTGTCCGCATCCTGTTGCTCGCTACGCCTCGACGTAGCCCGCTACGCCTTCGGCTAGGCCAGAAGCATGCTGCATGACACAAGCGGGCAATCTCCCCAAAGTCTAATGACCGATTTGGGTTCAAACTATACAAGATCTTCGAGCTTCAAGGAATAATCCCTCGGACCGAAAATCGAACTGCCAATCCGTACCAGCGTACTGCCCTCCTCCATCGCAATCTGATAGTCTTCCGACATTCCCATCGAGATTTCCTTGAAATGCTCCGCTCCGGAAAAATATCGGGATTTCAAATAATCGAACTCCTTATGCAGCCCTACGAATTCGGATCGGACTTGAGCCAAATCTTCCGTAAAAGTCGCCATGCCCATTACCCCGTCGATACGGACATTCTTCAAATCGGCAAAATCCGCTGAATCAAGCATCCGCTCCGCCTCCTCGCGCAAAAAGCCGAACTTGGTTTCTTCCTGAGCGATATGGAACTGCAACAAGCACGGAATAACCCGTTGGCTCTTAGCCGCCATTTTATCCACTTCCTGCAAAAGCGCGAAACTGTCGATGCTGTGAATCAACGTAACAAAGGGAGCGATGTATTTGATTTTATTGCTTTGCAAATGCCCGATGAAATGCCACTCTATGTCCGAAGGCAATTCCGGATGCTTGGCTTTCATCTCCTGTGCCTTGTTTTCCCCGAAAATACGTTGTCCCAAATCGTAAACATTCCGGATATCGCCGACCGTCTTGTATTTAGACACTGCCACTAAACGAACTCCCGGACGCAAGCTCTGCAAAACCTTTTCATAATTTTCCTTCAACATGACTAGTTTGTTTAAATCTCAAAAAATCCTGCGCAAACCCGCAGAAAATCTGTTCCTAAATCAATCAACAAAATCCGAAAGCCTTCCCAGATTCAGTTCCTTGATGAATTCAACTTTCAAGGCATCACCATCTCTCAAGACTTGCAAATCAGGGAAAGAAATGGAATCCGCGCACTCGCAAACCGTAAAATTGAAATTCTCCCCTTTCTTCACTTTTACCAAACAAGAAACACTATTAGGAAGTAATTTGCAGGGATCATCCGGGATGAACACTTTATTCCTCAAATGTCCTTGAATACCATAATTATAACCTAAAAGTTCATTTGCCAGCACAATATGGCCCGAAAGCAAAAGATTTCGGATTCGAGTGGAACTCAAATGTTGATGATGGTACAATTGCTCCGGAAACCTATCTACTGCAAAGCCGTATTTCCGGCCATATTCCAACATCTGATCATAACTGCCTTCCCGGTCGTGTCCGAAATTATGGTTATACCCGACAACCATACGTTTCACACCCAACGTCCTTACCAAGACTTTCTCAATGAAATCGCCGTATGGCATCTGTGACAAAGCTTCGTCAAAATGCAATATCAACACTCTGCCCAGACCCGTCCTGGCTAATAAAGAGACCTTTTCTTCATCGGTCGATAACAAACGAAAACGATGATCATAAGCATCGGCCGATGGCAGCACCATACGAGGATGCGGACTGAATGTAACCAAGACACTCTCCCCATTCTCCACATCGGCATAATGGTTCAACAAACTGATAACCGCTTTATGAGCCAAATGGACCCCATCAAACGACCCTACAGTAACAACCGGATTACGTGCCGGTTTCCAATTCTCAAGCCCGCGAATCACTTCCATCTCTGAAAGAACTAAAAATCAACCGTCAAACCGACCATGAAATTGAAACGGTATGCTGGATAATCATACCACATGTAATAACGCTGCGATAACAGGTTGTTCAAATCAACAAAAACGGTCATCCGTTTGATGAAACGATACTCGGCACCCAAGCTCCAGTCGAAGCAACCTTTCAGTGTCTGTTCCACGCCCTCCCGATCCAATGCCTTCATATTCGTATAGGCACGAATATCCGTGTATACGGACAAGCCCTTGACGATATTGTATTTGAACGCCACATTAGCCATGAACTCAGGGGCATAATAAATCCTCTTGCTGTAATGGCTATAGGTGGCATCCACATGAGCCAGGATCTTCTCGCCAAAGCGGAAATTCAAATCCCCCCTCAACCGCACGTTGAAGACTTTTCCGCTGTAATAAGGTACAAAATCATTGTATCCGTAGTAATCATACCGGGAAGCGTAAGCATACCTGTAATAATCAAAACTCAAGACATCTTCCATGAAATGCGCCGAAGCTTTGACCCGATAGTCTATGCTCTTGCTCAAATTTCCACTCAAGCCAACATAAGCATTGAATTTGTCTCGTGTAAATTCAAGATTGGAAAAAAGAAGCGGATGCAGGAACGGGTTGATGGAGGAAATCTTATCCAAGGTATTCCTCTCCACGCCACCTCCTGTCCCAACAAAGAATGTCAAAACTTTGTCTATAACATGCAATTTCAAATCAATAATCGGATTGAACTGAAAATAGCTGGCTTTTCTTACCACTCTGGTCCAAGCCGAATTGCCAAAGCCATGAAACGCCAAGGCCACATCCAATTCAACAAACTTGTACTTATAGTACAAAGTCGGACGCATATCCAAATGCCAGGCATTCAACAACTCATTGCCTTCTTCATAATTCTCGTCATAGCCCGTCGAACCTATATCTACTGTAAAATGACCGTCTTTTATCCCGTCACGATACGTATTGTCTTCAAACTTCAGGAAACCTCCCACTTGAAGCACATCGACCGATTTCCTGTCCTTCAACACAACCTTGGAAACCCCGCCTTCCACAATAATCGTGTTCTCGGCCGAACGCCAGTTGGTCATATTCAAATTATAATCCAATTTGGCATCGAACTTCAAGTCTTCGGGATTCTGGGCATTATCGGTAAATGAAAGTATGCCTCTCGCATTCTGATACCAACGTTTCGGTTGATTTTCGTAATCCTGAAACTCTTCATCCATTATCACCGGCAATGTATCCCAATTCCCGTATCCATAACAATTTACCGAATTCTGGCTGTATATGATATCCAATGTGGAAATGAACTTATCAGCAAAAATCCGACCTGTCACATTGGCCTTGGTATAAGCATGGTTGGTCTTGAACCGGTCGTAACCCTTGATATTCCCATAAGCGGAATGATGCCGCAAGGATGCCGCAACTTCGTACACGCGATTCCTTCCCATCCCGAAATTCAGTTCCGCTAAAGGCGACAGATGATTTCCGAAGCCGACCTTGACACTGTTGCTCCATAATTTTGGAATAGGTTCGCCCAAAATCTTAGCCGGCTTGATATTATCTATCGGATATTTCGTGGCAAAAGGCCTCGAAATGATCTCATAATCAAAACCAGGGGCAGGAAGAGCCGTATCCACTGCCTGTGGTGAGAAAACAGGCTTTTCGGCTAATGTGATCCCCGGTTGATACGGCGCAGTCACCAGGACCTTTTCATTATACTGGTTCTTTACAGTATCAGCGGATTGCGCATGCAACAAGGAACCCGCGGCCAAAAATCCCAGCAAAATGGCTATCGTGCTATGTCTTTTCATCTTCTTTCAATATGTTATTCTTACCATCACATGGAAGGAAGAACTATTTCCTCGTCATTCCCGTAACGAGAAGACCTGAAAACTTCTTCCTGTTCCAATGCAGCCTCTTCTTTCTGGACTATCATCTCCAGCTTCTGCCGAGCCAAGGCCTTCAAATCCTCCCCCTCGTAATTATCCACGATACTCTGCAAAGTCTGCTTGGCCTGCAGCACATTCCCCTTTTGGTAATAAATATCCGCCCACAGCAAATAGGTCTTAGCCAAATAATAGTCATTGACTGAAGAATTGCTAATATAATCATATATCATCCTCTCAGCCTCATCGTAGAAACCGGCCTTCACCCTTTGTTCCAAAATCACGTAACGGGCTTCCGACGAATAATCGGGGTTGGAAGACTTGGTCAATGCCTCATATTGCTGCATTGCCAATTCATTTTCTCCAATTGCAGGGGCTGCATGGGCAATGAAATAACGAGCTTCGTCCACTTCCTGCACCGGCACTCCGTCCGTCCGCAAAAGCATCAATGCCGATTCCACCAAATCCTTACTTTGTCCTAACGCACGATAACACCGCATTTGGCCAAGGCGGGCAGCCATAATGTTCTCCGGTGTAGATGCCATTTTCTCTAATTGCCGGTAATAGCCCAAAGCAGGCTTATACTCCTTGTCGGCATAATAAAGAGAGGCCAGCTTCCCGGTAGCAGCTTCCGATTCAGCTATATTCAATTGGGACAATCTGGCATACGCACTTTTCAAATTGGCCTTGTCGCCAATCTTGTCGGCACAAAAAGCAGCATGTTTCCAAGCATCCACCATGAACAATCCTTGCGGATACGTATCCAGATAATGCTTGAAGCCTGTCAATGCTTCCGCATAACGATTCTCTACCATGGCATTCTCGGCCGACAAGTACACTAATGAATCCTGTTCCGCTTGTTCCAGTTTCACATCAGGCAAAGTAGATACATAGGAGAAATATTTATCTATTTGATTCATTGAAAGATAAATATTCCGTATACTAACTAAGGCCTGACGCCCTTCTGCCGAGGAGGGATTCGCCTTGGCCACGACTTTGAAACACTGCAAGGCCTGCTCGTTATTTCCTTGATTATAATATATCAATCCCATCTTAGCCCATGCAGACAAAGCTTTGGGCGAACCCGGATACAAATCCCTAAGTTTCCGGTAATATTGCAAAGCTTTGGCATCTTGTTCCAAAACCATGTATGTCGAAGCCAATTCTTCATAGACCTGAGGCATATAACGGGATTCCGCATAACGGTTTTCCAAAGCAAGAAGACTTCGTTCTTTCTCTGTATAATTCCCGACTGCTCCTTGGCACAATGCCGATTGAAGCAACACATAATCCACAGGCTGGTATCCTCTCTTCTCCGCTTCTCTGTAAGAAAGCAATGCCGCCGGATAGTCTTCCAGCATGAATTGGCAATCCCCCAAACGGCCATAGGCATCCGCCATCAAATAAGATTCAGCCTTTGCGCTATCCCATGCAATGTACTTTTTGAAATACAGTACCGCCTGCGGATAATTGACCAATCCCATATTCACATACCCTAAATTGAACAAGGCTTTGGCATATTCAGGTTGTTCCCGGGCTGTAGAAGACGATAAGAATTGTTTGTAAAAGCCCAAAGACTTCTGGTAGTTTCCTGCCGAAAAATGGCATTCTCCCTGCCAAAAGTACGCCCTGGCGGTCAATGCCGGATCGTACCCCGCTTTGGAACATTTCCCAAAATAATCCAAGGCCGTACCATACGCCCTTCGCAAAAAAGATTCTGTGCCTTTGTTGAAATACAAGCGCTGCTCTATCCTGTCCAACTCAGGAGTCCGTTGCCTGATTTTCCCCAAAGAGGCTAAAGCCATATCATAATTCCTCGTTGTCAAGTACATACGAACCATATAGGTATGAATCCGCTTGGCATAAACCGAATTGGGATATCTTTCCAGAAAATCTTCCAAGACTTTCATCGATTCATGGTAGGGAGTAAGCCCCAACTCGTAGGCCAATTGCGCGTAATGATACATGGCATCCTCTTCCAAAACAGGATTCTGCCCTTGTATCCTTGCCGCTTCAGCAAAGGCATCCATGGCAAATTTCTTCTTGTTCAAACGAGCATAACAATACGCCAGATGGTACAAAGTAGATTGCTGCAAGGCCGCATCAGGATGCAACGGCATCACCCCTTGGAAATAATAGACCGCCGAATCGAAATACTCCATCTTGTAATAGCAATAGCCCAAGATATAACGCCCTTCAGCATCCGGAACTCGTGCTGAATTCTGATAGAAATTAGTCAAATAAGGAACAGCCTCCTGATACCGGCCTTCCTTGTACAAGGCTTCCCCGAGCAAACGCCCGATTTCGGCCGCCCGCTTATCCGAAGCAGATTCAAGCAAGGCAGGCCCCGCCTCTATCACTTCCTTGCTATCCCCAAGCATATGGTAAATCTGCAACATGTATAACGGCACAATGCTGGCAAAAGCAGGATCGCTTTCGATGCGTTTGAAATAGTCCAAAGCATTCTGATAATAGCCCTCCAGATACAAGATATAAGCATAATAATAGGTCGAAACAACCTGATAACGGTTCTCGTACCCCACAAGTTCCGAAAAATGCAACTTGGCTTCGCCATAATCCCGTTTCATGAAAAAGGAGTATCCTGACCGGAAATAAAACAACTCCGTTTCTCCGTCTTTGGCATCCAAATCGTTCGGATTGACCTTTTCAAAATAAGAGCAAGCATCCCCATACCGTTTGTATTCGTACTCGAAATTAGCCAAACGGAAATAAGCACTATTGACACGATTGCTGTTCGGATAAGCCTCCACAAACTCCCGCAATGCCTTTGCTCCGCTTTTATGATAAAGCATCACATCGCACATGGCCTTGTAATACATGGCTTCTGAACGCATATGGGCCTCATCCTCCTGCAAATCCCGCTGCACAGCCGAAAAAGCCTGCTTGGCGGCTGCAAACTTGCCATTTTCATACAACCGGACAGCCTGGGAGAAACCGTATTCCGGATTCTCGTAATGCCCGGTATTCTGGGAGTAAACTGCTCCGACCATCGCCATAGACAAGCATGACACTACAGCCAGAATACGATATAGCTTCATTCTCATCATACCTCCATATTTTTAACGGCGTTTGGCCTTCGCCATGAATTTCATCTTATAGCCTACCCGTACGTCTCCCTTGGCAATGTTTTCCAACTTGCGCTTGAGCATCAGCTTGCGCATCGGACTCAAACGGTCCACGAAGACTTTCCCGTTCAGATGATCGCATTCATGTTGGACTACCCGAGCCACGTAACCATCAAGAATTTCATCATGCTCCGTACCATCCGGATCCATGTACCGGATATGTATTACAGACGCGCGAGGCACATCTTCATGCACCCCAGGAAAACTCAGGCAGCCTTCATTAAAATACCACATATCGCCTTCTTCCTCATATATTTCCGGGTTCAGCAAAGCCTTCCTGAACGTAGCCGCTTTAGGATCTTCTTGTGCAAAAGGAGTGGCATCCACTACAATCAACTGTATCGACAAGCCTATCTGAGGTGCCGCCAGACCGCAGCCATCGGCATGTTCCATCGTCTCGAACATATCTGCCACCAATTTTTCCAGTTCCGGGTAATCCGGCCCTATCTTTTCTGTCGGACGGCGCAGGACGGAATCGCCATACGCCACAATCGGATATATCATGTTTTTCTTGATTTGCTCGTTCAATTTTCAAACCATTTTTGAACCATGCTCCATTCGCCTGCCCTGCAAAGGCCGAAGATACGTCGCATACCTATGTCCGGACATTCCGTCTCTCCATATAAGATTGGAGTATCAATGTCGCACTCGTGGAATCCACCAAAGCCTTGTCCTGCCGCTGTTTTTTTTTCAATCCCCCCTCTATCATGGCTTGCAATGCCATTTTCGAAGTAAAACGTTCATCCTCCCGATCCAACCGGATTCCAGGATAAGCTTTCCTGAACCGTCCTAAAAACGGCTGTATATAACGTTCACTCTCCGACGGGGTGTAATCCATCTGGCGAGGCTCTCCCACGACCAAGCATTCCACTTCTTCTTTGCCGATATATTCTTTCAAGAAATCCCAAAGACGGGAAGTCTCTACCGTGGCAAGCGGCGTGGCTATCATCTGCAATGGATCGGTCACAGCTATGCCGCAACGCTTCCGTCCATAGTCTACTGCCAAGATACGTCCCATGCTTCCTGTTTTCCGAACTTATTGTTTTTGCAAGCGCGAAGTTAGAAAAAAAAACAGAAGCCCCGGCTAAAATCCAACCGAAATGCGAACTACATAATGTGAATCAAAAAAAGAATAGCTGACTTTTAAGAATTTTTAACATAATTTAAGTTTTTTTAAAACAAAGAGATTATCAGAATCCATACTTTTGCATGCCTGAAAACGACTTGAGCGACAACATGACAACAACGTCTATCAAGCCGATCGAACAGCCTAAAAAAGAAAGCCATGAGCGAACAACAAATCGACATCAAGGAACTCAACGAAAGAATCCAACGGGAGAGCTCTTTCATCGACCTCCTCTCGATGGAAATGAAAAAGAACATCGTAGGACAGAAAGACATGGTAGAACGCCTTCTGATTGGTCTTTTGGCCAATGGGCACATCTTGCTGGAAGGGGTTCCCGGATTGGCAAAAACATTAGCCATCAAAACATTGGCAACTGCCATCGATGCCAAATTCAGCCGTATCCAATTCACTCCGGACTTATTGCCCGCCGATGTCATCGGAACGCAAATCTACAGCCAGAAAGACGAAAATTTCATAACTCGGAAAGGTCCGGTTTTTGCAAACTTCGTACTGGCAGATGAAATCAACCGCGCCCCGGCTAAAGTTCAAAGTGCCTTGCTGGAAGCCATGCAAGAGCGTCAAGTCACCATTGGAGAACAAACCTATCGCTTAGAGGATCCTTTTCTAGTATTGGCCACCCAGAACCCGATTGAACAGGAAGGCACATATCCCCTGCCTGAAGCTCAAGTGGACCGTTTCATGATGAAAGTGGTCATCGGTTATCCTAAAAAAGAAGAGGAAAAATTAATCATACGCCAAAACATCACCAATACCCAAGCGCAGATCAACAAGGTTGTCTCGATAGCCGATGTCGTCCGGGCCCGAGAACTGACCCGCGAAATCTACGTAGATGAGAAAATCGAGAACTACATCACCGATATTGTCTTTGCCACACGTTATCCAGAGCAATACAAACTTGAAAAGTTCAAAGGCATGATTGCATTCGGAGCATCACCTCGTGCCAGCATCAACTTGGCCTTGGCAGCTAAAGCTTATGCCTTCATAAAACATCGGGGGTATGTGATTCCCGAAGACATCCGGGCTATATGTTTCGATGTGATGCGGCACCGTATCGGACTCAGCTACGAAGCCGAAGCCGAAAACATGAGCAGCGAGGATATCCTGAACGAAATCCTCAATACCGTCGAAGTTCCATAACAGCCCCCTGCCGTCAGCACCGGCTCCTGCCGCTTTGAATCGTTTTTCCAAAAACGGGCAACAAAGCGGGTAACGAAACGGGTAATATAACGGGTAAAAACGACTGCGATGGAAACATCCGAATTATTAAAAAGGGTACGGAAAATAGAAATCAAGACCCGTACGCTGTCAAAGCAGATATTCTCTGGCCAATACCACAGTGCATTCAAAGGCCGAGGAATGACGTTCAGTGAAGTAAGGGAATACCAGACGGGCGATGAAGTACGCTTCATCGACTGGAAAGTCACCGCCCACTTCAATCGCCCATACGTGAAGGTATTCGAGGAAGAAAGAGAATTGACAGTGATGCTACTGGTAGATGTCAGTGCATCCGGAGACTTCGGATCCGCACGGACGAAAAGGGAAATCCTCACCGAAATCGCCGCCACACTTGCATTCTCAGCCATACAAAACAATGACAAAGTGGGAGCCATATTTTTCAGTTCCGAAGTGGAGAAATACATTCCTCCCAAGAAAGGCAAGTCCCATTTGCTCCATATCATCCGGGAACTGATCGGTTTCCATCCTAAAAACAAAGGAACCGGTATTGGAGAAGCGTTGAAATTCCTGCGTAATGTGCAAAAACGGCGGAGCACGACATTCCTTCTATCCGACTTCATGTGTTCGGACTACGAAGAAGCCTTGAAAATAGCCGGCAAAGCACACGAACTAATTGCCATTCAGATCCATGACCCCATGGAAGAAAAACTGCCAGACTGGGGATTGGTCAGAATCCATGACAATGAAAGCGGACGGGAACTGATGGTGGACACCTCCTCGGCTGCGAACCGCCAAGCTTTTGCCCGCTACCAAAACCGGATAAAACAAGAAAGGGAGACTTTGATGAGCCGTTACGGCATAACCCATGCCAGCATCTCCACAGAGGAAGACTACGTGAAACCGCTCATCAACATGTTCAGCAGATTGTAACCATCCTATCGGCTACAAACTGTGCTTAATTTTGAGACAATGAGAAAAATTTTCATATGCCTGCTGGGAGGGCTTCTGACCTCACCGATGGCAAGTCTGGCGCAGACAGGCCCCCGAATATGGGTAGAATACGACACATCGGGCATGATTGGCGACGCGATGAACCTGAGGCTCCGCTGTGAAAGTCCGAATCCGGAGAATGTGAACTTCCCGTTGCTGCAAGAACAACTCTCGACGGATTTGCTCCTGATTCCAACCGACAGTCTGAAAGTTGACACTTCTTTCAACACGGAAAGCGGACTCAAAGCAAAGACCGTGTCCTACCTGTTTTCATCCTACCAAGAAGGCCTGTACACAATGCCCTCTTTCTGCTTTGAATATCCGGCAGGAGACAGCACCTTTACTTATTGCACGGATACCGGCCACGTCCGGTTCTATGCCCCGGAAGTGGACACCACAGCGGCCATTAAAGACATTGCCCCTGCTTTCAGTGTCAGCAACAAGGAATTAATCAAGGAATACTGGGCCAAATACGATATCTTCCTATGGATAGCATTGGCAGCAGCCTTGCTATGCGGGGCTATTGTCTTCATTTACAAGAAATGGAAACGTAAAGAGCCTCTTTTCGCACAAAAAAAGCCGGCCGTTCCCCCTGTCATCAGGGCCTTAGAATCCCTTAATAGACTCAAGGAACGTGAATTATGGCAAAACAACCTAATCAAGGATTATTATACCGAACTAACCGATATCCTGCGACTCTATCTTTCTGAAGCAATGGATATCCCCGCTGTGGAAATGACCAATGAAGAACTGCGGTTGGCATTGAAGAAGCACTTTCCAGCTAAATCCCAAGATGCCCGGAACCTGATCGAAGTCCTTGATACCGCTACGTTGGTCAAATTTGCCAAAGTCCTCCCCGGGGCTACAGAACACGAGAATTGCTATGCAGTAGTCAAAGGATTCCTGGAGGCCCAGAAAAAAGAGCAAGAAGAAGCTAAAGCGGCAGAAAACGCCAAGAATCCGGATAATGCCGATACGTCAACGGAATCCAGCCCAAAAGAACAAAAATCCGAACCAGACCCCATAGAACCACACCTTGACTCTCCTTGTACACAAACGAACGATAACGTTCTCACAAGGAATAAAGTGGCATCAGAGAGCAAAGAGGAGAAGGAGGCTCCTACAGGAAACTAAGGGCGGGATTCTCCCTGGTCTTGGTTTGCACGAAAATGAAAACTATGGAAAACATTGTTTTTGCCAATCCGGAATTATTATGGCTGCTAGTCATTCTGCCTGTCGTTGGCTATTGGCTCTTTACCCGAGACAAAAAAACCAAGCCCTACCTTTACTATTCCGGAACAGCGTTCGCCAACGAATTGAGAAAAACATGGAGGCAACGCCTCTATCCCGTGCTCAATGTCTTACGCTTACTCTGCATTGGCGTGCTCATTGTAGCTCTTGCTCGTCCTCAAGCCAAAAGCAAGAACAGCCGGAAGAACATCGAGGGTGTCGATATAGTGATGGCAATGGATATTTCGGGGAGTATGCTAGCCGAAGACTTCAAGCCCAATCGACTGGAATCATCCAAACAAATTGCAAAAGATTTTGTCCGAGGCCGAGAAAACGATAGAATCGCAATAGTGGCATTCAGCGGTGAGGCTTATACCCAATGCCCGTTGACGATAGACCACGAAATTCTGGAAAATCGACTCCATGAACTCCGCAGCGGCTTGATTTCCGATGGCACCGCTTTAGGCGATGGCCTTGCTATCAGCATCAACCGTGTCAGGAAAAGCGATGCCAAAAGCAAAGTCATTATCCTGCTGACCGATGGAGTCAATAATGCCGGTTCGATAGACCCCTTGACTGCGGCAGACTTGGCAAAGACTTACGGTATCAAGGTCTATACTATCGGTGTCGGCACCCGAGGGTTAGCCCCTTATCCTTTCCGCACCCCTTTCGGTATCCAATACCAGAATGCCAAAGTGGAAATCGATGAGGACCTGCTGACCCAGATTGCCGAAGAAACCGGAGGACGCTATTACCGTGCCACCTCCGAAAACAATCTGAAAGAAATCTTCAACGAAATCGATAATCTGGAGAAGACCAAAATAGAAGTCATCTCCTTTGAACACCGCTCAGAGGAATACAAACCTCTACTTTGGCTTGCCCTATGCCTGTTCTTACTGGAACTGGTCGGAAGATTATCCATATTCAAAACATTGCCGTAATCATGTTCATCATAGAAAAACCTCAACTTCTGTATCTGCTGCTTTTAATCATCCCCTTCACTGCAGCATTTCTCTGGAACATGGCCCGCAGACGGAAGAAACTGGCCTGCTTTGGGGATTATGAAGGCATCTTGAGCCAGATTCCAGGCTATTCGGGAGGGAAACCCTATCTGAAGTTCATCTTTTCCATGCTCGCCTTTGCCCTGATTGTCTTCTGCCTTGCCAACCCGCAAATGGGAACAACAGTGAAAAAAGCCGAACGCAAAGGAGTAGATGTCATGATAGCATTGGACATTTCCAATAGCATGAACTGCAACGACATCCAACCATCCCGGCTGATGCGAGCCAAACAGACAGTAATCCGCATTTTGGACAAAATGGAATCAGACCGCATCGGTTTGGTCGTATTTGCGGGAGACGCGTACCTGCAGCTGCCGTTGACTACCGACTATGGCGCTGCTAAACTGTTTATCAACAATGTGCAGACTTCGGATTTAAGCCGCCAAGGCACCGCTATCGGATCGGCCATCGATCTCTGTACACGGAATTTCGACCCTAAATTCGCCACAGCGCACAACAAAGCCATTATTGTCATCAGCGATGGAGAAAATCACGAAGACGATGCCATCGGGGCGGCCCAAAACGCAGCAAAACAAGGCATCATAGTCAATACTGTCGGCATGGGATCCCCGCAAGGAGCACCGATTCCGGAAATCCGGAACGGCCAAGTGGTTGCCTATAAAAGAGATGCCGAAGGCAATGTTGTAGTAACCAAGATGAACCGGGAAATGCTGCAACAGATTGCCAAAGCAGGAAAAGGTTTCTACGTAGAAGATAACAATATCTCCTCTGGGGTGGAAACTGTTTTCAACAAACTCTCCGAATTGGATAAAGTATCATTTGAATCGAGAAATATCTCGGGCTATGAAACCCGCTTCCAATATTTTCTGGCTGCAGCGCTCTTGTTCCTCTTGCTCGAAATCTTTATCTTTGAAAAAATGAACAAAGTGTTTAACAGAGTACATCTGTTCGGAAAGAAAAACATGAAAAAAGAAAGTCCCGCAAGCAATAAAAACCGGATAAACAAGAACACCGCATTGAATATTCTTGCAATCGTCCTGTTAGCAGGCAGCGGCATTGTCCCTGCACAAGGCCAAAAAGCCATTCCTACACACCAAGGGAACAAACAATATCAAGATTCGGTCTTTAATCAAGCTGAAGTTTCCTACTTGAAAGCTTTGAGCCAAGACAGCACATACTACAAGGCAAGATACGGTTTAGGAAACACCAAATACAAACAAGGCAATTACGACCAAGCCTTGGAAAACTATTCCAAAATAGCCACAGATCCGTCTTTGGACAAAGAGGAAAGAGCTTATCTCTTCCATAATATGGGAAATGCCTGGATGCAGAAACAAGATTACCAGAAAGCCATTGAATCCTATATCCATGCCTTGCAGAACCAGCCAGGCAAGACAGACACACGTTACAACTTGGCCTACGCCCAGAAAATGCTGCAAAAGCAACAACAAAATCAACAGCAGCAAAATCAGCAACAAAACCAACAGCAAAACCAACAGCAAAATCAACAACAAAACCAGCAACAAAACCAGCAACAAAACCAACAACAAAACCAGCAACAGCAAAATCAACAACAGCAAAACCAGCAGCAAAATCAACAACAAAGCCAAAACCAGCAACAACAAAACCAACAGGCACAAGCCCAAAGCGCTGATAAAAAGAAACAAGAAGCCGAACGCATCCTGAGAGCATTGGAAAATCAGGAAAAGAATACTTTGGACAAACTCAAAAAAGAACGGGAGCAAGGAGGCGGCGGTTCACCCGAAAAAGATTGGTAAACGTACTAAGAATCATGCAAGACATAATAAGACACAAACACATCTTTTGGAGAAGGCCAGCCTTGTGTTCCCTTCTCCTTTTAAGTTGGATTGGGTTGCTGGCGGCCCAAGAACCCCAGCTAAGTGTGCAAGCCCCGAACTCTGTCCCTGCAGGACAAACTTTCGAGATTGTCTACAGTATCAATGTCAGAGGTTCAAAATCCTTCCAAGCTCCTTCGTTTGAAGGCTTGGACATATTGTACGGGCCTTACCAATCCCAATCGAGCAGTTTCCAATTTGTCAACGGCCGCCAGTCCCAAAGCTTCAACCTTTCTTTCACCTATGGACTCCGGGCCCCCAAAGAAGGAAATATCACTGTAGGAGCTGCCAGTATCATAGTAGACGGGAAAACCTACCAATCCGAACCCTTCACATTGAATGTGACAGCAGGAAACCAAAATAGAACCAACCAGGCTGGAAGGGTGAACCCATCCAGGAACAATTCCCGCCCCCAAACTGATGCTCGGCAATCCAATACGCAAAAACAGCAAAGCCTGCCGCCCGAAGTCAGCGATCAAGATCTCTTTGTCACAGTACAGCCCAGCAAAAAGAATCCTTATGTGGGGGAACAAATAATCCTGAACTACAGAATATACACTTCAATTCCTGTAGAACAGTTCATTATCAACAAAACTCCATCCAACAAAGGTTTCTGGGTAGAAGAATTGGATGTGAATCCGCAATCCCAGAACCAAGAAATGATCGATGGACGGAACTACGTTTATGCAGACATACGCCGAGTTGCCCTTTTTGCCCAAAACGAAGGCACACACACTGTAGAACCGATGGAAGTGGAAGCCTTAGCCCAAATTGCCGTACAACGCCAACAGACCAATAGCATATGGGACTTCTTTGACGATCCTTTCTTTGCTCCGATGCAGACAGTCAAGAAAGAATTGAAATCACCTTCGCTCAAAATCACAGCCCAGCCTTTGCCCGAAGAAGGCCGGCCCTTATCTTTTGACGGCTTGGTAGGTGATTTCACTATCAACTTTGATTACGATTTGCAAACACTCAAGACCAACGAAGCCTCTACTTTCCGTTTCACTGTCAGTGGCCGAGGCAATGTCGAGATGATTCACGCCCCACAGATTACATTTCCTCCCGATTTTGAAGTCTATGAACCCAAGATTTCTTACACCAAGAACAACAATGCCAATGGTGTAGGAGGAAAAGCCGTTTTTGAATACATTGTCGTTCCCCGCCATCCCGGAGTATACAAGATAGATGCCTTCAGCTATTCGTTCTTCAATCCCTCTACCGGAAAATATGAAGAAAAGGATATACCTGAAATCGTTTTGAACGTTGAAGCCGGTAAAAACGCCACAATGAACCCGAACAGTTCTCCCGGCAGCAAGCGAACAGGCGGCGATATCGAGTACATCAAGCCGACTGTAGACAAATGGCATGCTATCGGTAAGAACTTTTTATTCTCGGCAGCATTCTGGAGTTGCATGGGTGCGGAAATACTACTCTTCGGACTCTGCCTGCTATTCTTCCGTTTGCACGCCAAAAGCAAAGCCGATCTTGCCGGATTGAAAAACCGAAAAGCAGCCAAAGAAGCCAAACGCTGCCTCAAGAAAGCAGCATTCCTGCTCAAAGAGGGCAAAAGAGAAGACTTCTTCATTGAGATTTCCCAAGCCCTGTGGGGATTCCTAGCTAACAAGTGCAATATCCCGCCTGCTAACCTGTCGATGGATACTGTACGGGAAGAATTGCAAAAACGCCGAGTCGCCGATGAATTGACAACCCAGTTCATTCAGACACTGGACCATTGCGAGTTTGAAAGATTCTCACCCCAGGCTTCAAAAGAAGAAGGCATGAAAAAGATGTATGAAGAAGCCTACGAAATCATTTACAAGATAACCGGCGCGATAAAATAAGCCGGAAAAGCGGTTTTGAAAATGAAAAAGATACTTTGCACAGTTTTAAAATCCCTGGCTTGCCTGCTCCTGCTGGTTGAAAGCCAAGCCACAATCACCGCCCAGACCTCTCCCGACCGAGCTTTTGAAAACGGCAATGCATTCTATGCCAAAGGCATATACGACAGTGCTTTACTTCAATATCAAAATGCATGCCAAAGCGGTCAGGAAGCCTGGGAACTCTATTTTAATATGGGAAATGCGTATTACAACCAAGGGAAATACCCCCAAGCCATCCTCCACTATGAAAAAGCACTCAAGCTAAATCCGAAACAGGAAGATATCCGGAACAACCTGGCTTTGGCCGAACTCAAAATCGTGGACCGATTTGAGAGCATGCCGACCTTCGCACTGACAAAAGCGTGGCAGAATTTCACGCAGATGTTTTCCATGCCTGTCTGGGCTGCATTGATACTCGTATTCATGCTCTGCAGCCTGTTTTGCGCATTGCTATACCGGACAAGCAAAAGCTATAGCAGGAAACAAACGGGTTTCTATACCCTTTTGCTGAGCATTGCATTGTTCGTACTCAGTTTTATAGCCGGAGGCAGCGCATACCACCAGTCCATGCACCGATATGCCATTGTCATGCAGGAAGCTGTCCCTTTGCAGGATTTGCCCGAAGCCTCCAGCCCTTCCTCCATCACGCTGCATGAAGGAAGCAAAATTTCGATAGAAGACGAAATTGCACCCTATTACCAAGTCCGAATCAAAGATGGAAGCAAAGGATGGATACCCATCGCATCGGTTGAAATCATCTAAATCGAAACCAGGATGCCGCTCATGCAAAGATGCAGATTAATGGCGTCCCGGTTTCCACAAAACACATAAAAACAGGACACTGAAACATACCTGTGCAGGAAGCCCAAGGCCTGCATCAATATTCAATGATATCCAAATGGAACACCTCCGCCATTACCGAAAGCAGTTTGGCCTGCACTTGGGGGAAGTCCACTTCAGCCCCCAATTCCTGCGCCATGGAGGTTACTCCCTTGTCAGTAAAACCGCAAGGATTAATCATCTTGAAATAAGAAAGATCGGTATTCACATTCAAGGCAAAGCCATGCATAGTAACATAGCGTGAGCATTTGACACCAATAGCACAGATTTTCCGGGCACGGCTGGAATGCGGCTCGATCCAGACCCCGGTAGCCCCGGCAAGACGCTCGCAGGAAATCCCGTACATCGCCATCGTCCGGATAATGGATTCCTCGATAGCATCCACATAGGCCTTGACACCTAACCCCAACTCCTCCAAATTGAACACCGGATAGCCCACAATCTGCCCCGGCCCGTGATAGGTAACGTCGCCACCCCGGTCCACATGGATGAACTCGGCATGCTTGGCCTGCAATATCGCCTCTCCGGCCAGCATATTGCTATCTTTTCCGCTACGACCTACTGTAAATACGGGTTCATGTTCCACAAAAAAGAGGCGGTTCATCCCTGTCCGGCCTTCCATCTTGGCATCCTTGACCAACTCCAAGGTCTTTTCCTGCAAATCCCAGACCGAACGGTAATCCCGCCGCCCCAGATTCTCAAAATAACACGGTACCATAACGATATCGGTATTGTTTTTCACTTATTTCCGCTCCACATGCCGCTCGGCGTGGTAACTGGAACGAACCAAAGGCCCGCTCTCCACAAAACGGAAACCTTTTTCCAAGCCGATTTCCTTGTATTCAGCAAAAGTCTCCGGACACACATACTCCTGCACTTCCACATTCTGCCGAGTCGGTTGCAGATACTGCCCTATGGTCATCACGCTGCACCCCACCGCCAGCAAATCGTCCATCGCTTGCAGAATCTCATCCCTCGTCTCGCCCAAGCCTAACATGATGCCGCTCTTGGCCGTAATGCCACTGGCCGCAATCTGTCTCAACACCTTGAGAGAGCCGTCATAGGTAGCCTTGCTCCGAATCGAAGGCGTAAGACGGCGAACCGTTTCCAAGTTATGCGAAATCACTTCAGGCTTTTCCGCAATCACCAAATCGATGAGTTCAGGACGGACTTGGAAATCAGGAATCAACACTTCCATCGTCGTAGAAGGATTCAGCTTCTTCACTTCACGGATTACCGAAGCCCAATGCGAGGCCCCCAAGTCAGGCAAATCGTCCCTGTCCACCGAAGTGATGACAACATGCTTCAACTGCAACAGATGAACCGAATCGGCCACATGCTGCGGTTCAGCCGGATTCAAAGGCAATGGCTTGCCTGTCTTCACGTTGCAGAAACGGCATCCCCGAGTGCATATATCGCCTCCAATCATGAACGTGGCCGTCCCGCAGCCCCAGCATTCCCCTTGATTCGGACAACGACCGCTGGTGCAAATCGTATGCAAGTCGTTGTCCTTGATTGTATCCTGCACCTTGCGCGACAATTCGCCCATCGGCAGCTTTATCTTAAGCCAGTCCGGCTTTCTCCTGCTGTTCTCCATCGTTCCCGAATTATTATTATCGGCTTGCTTATTGGTTACCGGAATTTTCCGTTTTCTTAGCCAAGCGCTTGCGTTCGTTTTCGTCCAAGATAATCTTGCGCAAACGCAAATGCTGCGGCGTGATTTCCAAATATTCGTCCGGCCCGATATACTCCATGTATTCTTCCAAAGACATCTTCTTGGCCGGTGCGATATGGGTAGCCTCGTCCGAACCCGATGCCCGCATATTGGTCAGTTTCTTGCTCTTGCAGACATTAATCACCAAGTCGTCCGGACGGATATGCTCGCCTATCACTTCCCCGGCATAGACTTCCTCGTTCGGGTCGATGAAAAAAGTCCCCCTGTCTTGCAGCTTGTCAATGGCATAAGCGTAAGCCGTCCCGGTTTCCATCACGACCAAAGCCCCGTTGCGACGGATACCGATGTCCCCTTTCCAAGGGCCGTAACCGTCAAAACGGCTGGCCATGACCGCTTCCCCTTCGGTAGCCGTCAACACATTGTTGCGCAAGCCTATCATGCCGCGAGCCGGAATGCTGAAAATGATATGGGTACGATCCGATTGGGTTTCTATCGACTTGATTTCTCCCTTGCGCATGGTAGCCATTTCGATAGCCTTGCCCGAGAACTCTTCCGGAACCACGATGGTCAGTTCTTCCATCGGTTCGCATTTCTGGCCATCTATTTCCTTGATAATCACCTTAGGCTGCCCAACCTGCAACTCATAGCCTTCCCGGCGCATGGTCTCAATCAGCACCGACAAGTGCAGAATGCCTCGGCCATAGACCAGCATCGAATCGGGCGAACCGGTATCTTCCACACGCAAGGCAAGGTTCTTTTCCAATTCCTTTTCCAAGCGTTCGCGGATATGACGGGATGTCACATACTTGCCATCTTTGCCGAAGAAAGGCGAATTATTAATCGTGAACAGCATGCTCATCGTCGGCTCGTCCACCGAAATCGGCTTCAAGGCTTCCGGAACCTCGTAATCGGCAATCGTATCCCCGATTTCGAAGTCTTCCAACCCCATCACCGCACAGACTTCCCCAGCTTCGACCGGTGTCTTCACCTTTTCCTTACCCAAGCCTTCGAACACATACAATTCCTTGATTTTCTGCTTCTCAACCGTACCATTCCGCTTCACTAAGCTCACGTTCTGCCCTGCCTGCAAAGTGCCTCGGGTCAGACGGCCTACCGCAATACGGCCTATATAAGAAGAATAATCCAAAGAGGTAATCATCATCTGGGTAGTGCCCGCCGGATGCTTAGGCGCCGGTATGTATTTCAGTATCAAATCCAGAAGATACGTAATATCGGTGGTCGGTTTCCTCCAGTCCTCGCTCATCCAGCCTTGCTTGGACGAACCGAAAGCCGTCGGGAAATCCAGCTGATCTTCCGTAGCCCCCAGACTGAACATCAAATCGAAGACTTTCTCCTGAGTCAGTTCCGGGTCGCAATTGGGCTTATCCACCTTGTTAATTACCACTATCGGCTTTAAGTTCAATTGAATAGCCTTCTGCAAAACGAAACGGGTCTGCGGCATCGGCCCTTCAAAGGCATCCACCACCAGCAGCACCCCGTCGGCCATGTTGAGCACCCGCTCCACTTCACCTCCGAAGTCGGCGTGTCCCGGAGTATCGATAATATTGATTTTTACACCTTTATAGCGAACCGACACATTCTTCGAAAGAATAGTGATGCCTCGTTCGCGTTCCAAATCATTGTTGTCGAGAATAAGCTCCTTCTTTTCTTGATTGTCCCTGAACAAATTGGACTGATACAAAATCCTGTCAACCAATGTCGTCTTACCGTGGTCCACGTGCGCGATAATGGCCACGTTCCTGATTTCTGTCATGAATCAATTCTATTTTAATGTCGTCGAATACGATAAAAGTCGAAAAGCCCATTGCCTAAAACAGACCCTCGACAAGCTTGGCTACCTTTTTCCCTACAGGCCAGACAAAGTGCAGATTTTGAAAAAAAATCCCTCATGAAGAGGTTGCCACACTTATGTCCCATAGCCGCCGAAAAAACTTGCAAAAGTAAGAATCTGACGGAAATTCTACAATCCCTTCCTCTCCTGCCGCTTCAAAATCCAAATCCCGGCCTCGTACAAGCACCAAATCGGAAAAGCCACCAACAGCATCGTGAAAACATCGGAAGTGGGCGTGATAACCGCAGCCAATGCCAAGACAATGACAACGGCATATTTCCTGTACTTTTTCAGGAAAGAAGCCGACAGAATGCCCATCTTGCCCAACAGCCAGCACAGGATAGGTATCTCGAACACGAAGCCCATCATCAGGTTGAGCATCCAGAATGTACCCATATACGATTGCAGCGAAATCAGGTTTTCCACCGACTCATCTACTTGATACGTACCCAAAAACCTGAAAGTAAGCGGAAATATCAAAAAATAGCTAAGCATCACCCCGATCAGGAACATCAAGTAGCCAGCCCCCACCGCTTTGAAAGCATAACGACGTTCGTTGGCATACAACGCCGGAGACACGAACTTGAATATCAAGTACAAGACATAAGGAGCCGCGCAAAAGAAACCAAAAGCGAAAGCCGTCTTCACATGAATCATGAACTGTTCGGCAAGCCCCGTGTTGATCAATTCCACATTGAACGAAGATGGCATAGGATGCAGAGAACTCAGACCGTTAATCCAATCGAAAAGCCGATAAGTCACAAAGCTGTCCCGCCCCGGTGCCAGAACAATAGAAAACAACATTTTCTTAAAGCAAAACGCCACAATCCCGAAGCATAGACTGACCACGACGATACGGATCAAGCTTGACCGAAGCACATCCAAATGATCCCAAAAAGACATCATAGCCCCGGTTTGTTCCTGAACATTTCCGTTTTCCGGATTCCGTTCCACTTCCTCCAACCCGATCATATTCTACTTTTCCTCCTTGACCGTCCCGTCCGCTGTTGCTGCTTTTGCATCCTCATCAGACCTGTTTGGCATCGTCACAGAAGACTTTGTTTCTGAATCTTTTACATCATTCCTATTCCCGGCATCACGCAATTCGGACTCTTCGTCCTCCAAACCCTTCATCCCTTCCTTGAAGCTCCGAACCCCTTTACCCAACCCTTTCATCAATTCCGGTATCTTCTTGCCTCCAAAGATTAACAATACAATCAAGACCAGCACGATAATTTCCGGCAGGCCAATGCTTCCCAAAAACAAAAGTTTCATATCCAAACTAATTTTTCCGTTTTTCTCCCGATAATTGCAAGAATGCCTCTATCCGCTGCAAACAAACCTCAGGACTCTCAGCATAGAAACAACGTTTCTCCAATGGACACCAACCGTTGCCGGCACGGTTGATGATATGCGGCACAAGTCGCCCAGCACTGAAAGGAACGCCATATTGCCGCAAAAGCCAGCTTGCCGGCAAACTTAACACGTTGGTATCCAACTCGGATATCCCACCCAAAATCATCAAGGAAGCCGCAGCCTTCCCCACCACCTTGTCAGCAACGAAGGCGGCCTGCAATTGAGCCGGCTCGTTCCTCAACAGATACAGCAAATCCTTAACCCCCCGTTCTCGTCCTATCCATTGTTTTTTGCCATTGCCGATTACACAAGAACAACCTAACTCATGCAACAAGCGCACGCATTCGTCCTTTTCTTTTTGTTCCATTGCACTTACTGTTTCGTTACCTCGGATAGAACCAAGCCGAATGTTACTCCATTCCAACATAGCAAAGATTCTCACCTGCATGCATCAATCCAACTTTCCAAACCCTCACCTCTTCATAGTCCCCTGAAAACCCGAAGCTTGCAAAAATAATGAATTTTTGCTACATTTTTTTTACAGAATTTTTCAGTCTGGAATTTGCTATTTTCAAAAGAAGCCGTATCTTTGCAGCCTCTTTCGCGGGGTATTAGCTCAGTTGGCTAGAGCGTTTGACTGGCAGTCAAGAGGTCAGGGGTTCGACTCCCCTATACTCCACAGCAGCAAAATGACCGCTTTAAAAGAAAAGTTGGAAAAAGTTTGCAGGTATAAAAAAAAGCAGTACATTTGCAGCCTCAATTGCGGGCGAGTACTGCAAGAAAGCTTCCTTAGCTCAGCCGGTTAGAGCATCTGACTGTTAATCAGAGGGTCCTAGGTTCAAGTCCTAGAGGGAGCGCAAGAGACCTTGACACATAGCGGATTGCTGGAATCAAGGATGAGAAAAAGAGGGTGTATCAAAATAGGCATTTGAAATCACCCTTAGGCGGCGTGTCAGAGTGAGTAAGATGCAAGGCGCTGAGAGCGAGAACGAAGGAGCGTACTGAAGTGCGTGACTGAGTTCGAGACTCGATAGCAACGAAGCAGATTGCTCATTATGACACACCGCTTTTTCTTTTTCTCAGAGAAAAAAACACCCTTTCCCGCACTACAAATATCTCTCCACTTCCTCTTTGCCTATCGGTCCGGAACAAAGAATCAGCAGACGTTCGATAATGTTGCGAAGCTGGCGGATATTGCCGGGCCAAGGCTGAGCGCAAAGCAAGGAAACCGCCTCCGGGCTGAAATCCCGAGGCTGCCTGCTCATCCCGGCCGAAACCTGCTCGTTGAAGTAGCGAACCAGTTCCGGAATATCCTCCTTGTGGTCCTTCAAGTCCGGAACACGAATCACAATCACGCTCAAGCGGTGGTAGAGGTCCTCGCGGAAACGCCCGGCAGCGATTTCGGCTTCCAAATCCTTGTTCGTGGCCGCAATCACCCTCGCGTTCACCTCGATAGGCTTCTCCCCCCCTACCCTCATGATGACATTTTCCTGCAAAGCCCGCAGCACCTTGGCTTGCGCCGAAAGGCTCATATCCCCGATTTCATCCAAGAAGATAGTTCCGTCCTGCGCCTGCTCGAAACTGCCTTTACGCTGCTTGACCGCCGAGGTGAACGAACCTTTCTCATGCCCGAACAACTCGCTCTCAATCAACTCCGAGGGAATCGCCGCGCAGTTCACTTCCACAAACGGCCCGTCCCCCACCAGGCTGTTCCTATGGATCCGCCTTGCAATCAGCTCCTTCCCTGTTCCATTCCTCCCCATGATCAAGACCCGGGCATCGGTCGGCGCCACCTTGTCGGCTATCTCCAAGGCTTCCGCGAACAAGCCGCTGTCCCCCACGATACGGTATTTCGATTCCACTTGGCGTTGCAGATGCCTTGCCCTGTTCTCCATCCGGCCTTTGTCGAGCGCGTTTTTCAGCGAAACCAAAATCCGGTTCAATTCCAATGGTTTAGGAATGAAATCAAATGCTCCTTTCTTGATGCAGTCCACTGCCGTGTCGATATCTCCGTGGCCTGAAATCATGATGAAAGCCACCGGACATTGCGCCATCGCCTTTTCCAGAAGTTCCACACCGTCCATGCCAGGCATCTTGATATCGCAGAACACCGCATCGACGGCGTTCTTCTGCAACATTTCCCAAGCCTGCAATCCGTCCGCCGCCTCGTCCACCTCGTAGCCCTCATACTCCAGAATCTCGCGGAGGCTGCTGCGTATCAAGGCCTCGTCATCGGCCACCAGGATCCTTGCCATGTCACCTTATTTTCAAAATTCACAAGATATGTCCCTCGCCTTCCCGACCGAATGACCGGATAAACGCCCGTTGCGACGAGCATCTGCAGGGCATGAAGCATTTTCGCGTGAAGGGCGCTTCCATACCGGACGGATGCATGGCGCAAGCAAGCTTGACTCTGCATTCAGCCGCACTGCAGCCAGTGCCAAGCAGCGAAAGGCTTGCACCAAAGCCGGCACCGGCATGGAATTTTATTCCTTGTAGCGTATCCACTTCCACAACTCCTTGTACGACCCCTTCTTCCCATACATCAGGATTCCAACCCGGTAAATCCGCGCCGCCACCCAAGTCGAGCCGATGAAACCCAACACCAGCAAGCCCAGCGACAGCGCCAACTCCCAGACAGGCACCCCGAACGGGATACGCGCCATCATCACGATAGGCGAAGTGAAAGGAATGATCGATGTCCAGAATGCCAGCGGGCCGTCAGGCGACTTCAAGACCGTAGCCACCACCAAAATACCCAGAATCAACGGAATCGTGACCGGCCACATGAACTGGTTGGTGTCCTCCTGGTCTTCCACAGCCGCCCCGATAGCCGCAAACAAAGAAGCGTACAACAGGTAGCCGCCCAGGAAATAAGCCAGGAAGAACAAAAGCAAGGACTTGATATGCAAAGACTCGATAATCGCCTGAATCTCCACCATCGTCGCCTGCACTTCCGTCATCGGCATCGCAGCCCCCATGCCCGGCATCGAACTCTGGGCTGCGGCCATCTGCGCCGCCTCCATGCTGCCTCCGCCTCCCAACATTCCTATCACCATCGTCAGCACCAAGGTCAGCACGCCCCAGAGCAGAAGCTGCGTCAAGCCCACGAAAGCCAGCCCCAGCACCTTGCCCATCAAGAGCTGGAACGGCTTCACCGACGAAATCATCACCTCGATGATCCGGTTTGACTTTTCCTCGATGACTCCGCTCATGATCTGGCTTCCGTAAATGAAGACGAAACCGTAAATCAGGAAACCGAACACATAGGCTACAATGCTCTTGATTTCCGTATAAGAACGCTCGCCCGTTACCATGTCCTGCGAAATCACATCTACCTTGGCATTATTGATATACTCGAACAGCGCCGGATCCAAATCGCTCTCCTTCTGCATCAAGGCCATCCGCAACTCGTTTTCGGCCAAAGATTCTATTTCATCGATCGTGCTCATCGAGGGGTCGGTCTCCTGATAGAACAGCACCATCCGCTGACGGTTCGAGTCGGCTCCCGCCGCCGGGATCCACAAAGCCCCGGCGTACTGTCCTTCCCGCATCCCCGCCTTGGCCGCTGCCGTATCCGCCACAGCCTCGAACGTGTCCTCCGCCCCCGCGAAAGCCTCCGAGTACAAACCCGTCTCATCCACCAAGGCATACGTCTTGGACTCGTCCCCCATCTGCATCAGCAAGGCCGGCGCGAACATCAAAGCTACCAACAGAATCGGGCCCAGAATGGTCATGATGAAAAAGCCCTTTTTCTTGACCCTCGTCGTGTACTCCCGCTGGAGCACAACCCATGTATTATTTTTCATTTTCCGCCTTTTTTACCGTTTGAATAAAAATATCGTTCATGCTGGGCAGCTTTTCCGAAAAATCCTTCACCTCCCCGTAACGCATCAGCGTCTCCAGCATCCGGTTCCCGTCCCCTTTCCCCTCGCCCATCTTGACCTTGAGCGCGTACAGTCCCGGCGCATCGCAAGGCGTGTTCTCCATGACCTCCACCACCGAAGCGAGTTCCTCCATCTTCTCCGGCGAGGAATGCAGCATCACATGGTAAATATTGTCGCTGAACTGGCGGCGGATATCCTCCACCTTCCCGTCCAGAATCTTTTTCGATTTGTTAATCAATGCGATTTCATCGCAAATTTCCTCCACCGAGGCCATATTATGCGTCGAAAAGATAATCGTGGCCCCCTTCCGCTTCAACTCTAAGATCTCGTCCTTGAGCAATTGCGCGTTTATCGGATCGAAGCCGCTGAAAGGCTCGTCGAAAATCAGCAGGCTCGGCTTGTGCAGCACCGTCACCACGAACTGGATCTTCTGCTGCATCCCCTTTGAAAGCTCGGCCACCTTGCGGTTCCACCAGGAATCGATACCGAACTTCTCGAACCACTCGTGCAGGCGCTTGCTGGCCTCCATCCGGCTCAAACCCTTGAGCTGCGCCAGGTACATGGCCTGTTCGCCCACCTTCATGTTCCGGTAAAGCCCCCGTTCTTCCGGCAGATAGCCCACATCGTAAATATGTTCGCGCGACAGTTTCTTCCCCTTGAGCAAGACTTCCCCCTCGTCAGGTGCCGTAATCTGGTTGATAATCCGGATAAACGTTGTCTTACCGGCCCCGTTCGGCCCCAAAAGCCCGAAAATGCAGCCTTCCGGAACGGAAATCGACACATGGTCCAGCGCCGTATGCGCCCCGTAGCGTTTCACGATGCCTTTCGCATCCAATAAAAAATCCATAATGACTCTATCAATATTTTATTTACGAACCCATCGGGAACAAGCATTCTCCTGCCGCCCGTCTCCAACTCCCGCCCCCTTCCTCTATCCTCCGCTTTCGACTAAGCCGAAAGAGCCCTGCCTCCAGAAGGAAACAGGGCTCTTTTACATAGGAACTAACAGTGCATGAAGCGTTTGACTAATTCTTCCATCTTCGCCGGATTCTTGGCGACTTCTTCGCGAAGGCCCTTGTCCTTGAATTCCTTGAGCGAATTGATCAAACCGTCGATCAAACCCTTGCTGAACACGCCGTATTCTTCGTAAACAGAACGCTGGGCCTGCAGGCAATCGGCCGAATCCTCGCAGCAGACAGGCAGCTGGTGGTATTTTTTTGCCTTTTCCTTGTTTTCATCGCTGAAGATGTTCACATCCACATAGTTGTCGGCAGCGAACTGCAAAGCGTCCTTCATTTCGAAACCATGACGGGCCGCCACGCAGAGACCGGCCACCAGCAGATAGATATTGGCCGAACCGTCCGGAGCCCGGAATTCCGCCGTCTGCTTGTTGGAATAATCCGGAGCCAGCTTGGCTTCCTTCGGGTTGGCATCCGCCGCCATGTTCTTGGTGGTTTCCCAGCCCAGCGGCACGCGTACCAGAGCCGAACGGTTGCGGTCGCCCCAGCAGATATTGGTAGGAGCTTCCTGATGAGGCACCAGACGGAAATACGACATAGGGTTGGTATTGCCGAATGCGGTCAGCGAAGCTGCCAGATCGAGGTAGCCGGCGATAGCAGTCTTGGCCACGTCCGAAAGCTTGTGTCCGGCATCGAGCATCTGGTTCTTGCCATCTTTCATGATAGCGGTATGGATATGCATCCCGCTGCCGGCCTTGCCCACAGTAATCTTGGGCGAGAAGGTCACCAAGAGGCCATGCTGGTAAGCCATCGTACGCAGAATCCACTTGGCGATAATCAACTGGTCGGCAGCATCTTCGAGCGGGCAAGGCAGGAATTCCACTTCGTTCTGCTCGTAGTTCTTGCCGTCCTGGCTGAAGTTGCCCACTTCGGAGTGTCCGTATTTGATGCGGCAGCCGCAAGAGGCCATGGCCAGCATCGCTTCCTTGCGGAAATCCTCGAATTTGGTGAAAGGAGAGGATTCGTGGTAACCGCGCTGGTCATCGGCTTGGAACAGCGTATCTTCCTCGCCTACCACGTAATATTCCAGCTCGCCCATGCACCAGAACTCGTAACCGGTCTTTTCCTTCATCACCTCGCCGGCACGGCGCATCACGTAAGCCGGGTCGCTTTCAAACGGATTCCCGTCCTTGTCGTAATAGGAGCAAAGCAGGTCCAAGGTGGGGATTTCGGCAAAAGGATTCAGGTAAGCGGTGCGGTAGCGAGGAATCACGTACAGGTCGCTCGCGCCGGCATCCAGGTTCTTGAACAGGCTTGAACCGTCCACCCGTTCGCCGCAGCTGAGGATGGTCTTCACATAATCCAGATCGTTGACCACGAAGTTGAGGGTCTTCAGACGGCCGTCTCCCGCCACGTAGCGGAAGTTGACCATCTCGATCTGGTTTTCCTCGATGTAACGGAGGATGTCTTCTTTCGTGAATTCAGAAGCAGGCTTCTGAAGAAACTGCACCAGAGGGTGCGGGTTCATTGAAATGCTCATATCTTTTGTTTTTTATTTCAAGGGAAGCAAGACACTTACGCCGTTTCGCCACAGCCAACTACCGCTACAGGCAAAAAAAGCCCGTGAAGGCAACCCTAAATGCCTTCACGGTGATTACAATGCCAAAGAAATTCGACCTTTTCGTTCCATCGCCGCCTATCCTTCAGCAATACCGCAATGCAAAGATAGCCATTTTTCCAATACGCAAACCTGATAGAAAATTCGTTATCTTTGATCGCTTCGCACCGAAGATAGGATGCGTCCCGGCAGAGCTCAAGCAAGGGATTGGCTTGGCTCTGCGCTCGACTTTCGCTATCTTTGGCTGTCGCCGAAGACTAGGATGCGTCTCGGCAGAGCAAATCGTGCAAGCTCGTTTGCTCTGCGCTCGACTTTCGCTATCTTTGGCTGTCGCCGAAGATAGGATGCGTCTCGGCAGAGCAAATCGTGCAAGCCCGTTTGCTCTGCGCTCGACTTTCGCTATCTTTGTAAACTCGAGGCAATGTCATGGAAAGCAAAAATCGAAAACCCGCCTTCCATGCACCTTTCGAACTTGATAATACAAAATGAACCTGAAAGACAAACTTCTTCATCCAATATTCCCGTTAATCCGGCATATCGCCGAGCGAGAAGCCATCCCCGTCTATGTGGTAGGCGGATATGTACGAGACTTGATAATCAACCGTCCGTCAAACGACATAGACTGCACTGTCATGGGCGACGGCATTTGCCTAGGACGCGAAACCTGCCAGGAAATAGGACTCAGGACAGGCTCTCCCCCCTCCTTGCAAGAGTTCAAGCAATTCGGCACATGCAAATTCCAATACGAGACCACAGAAATCGAATTTGTGGGCATGCGGAAGGAAACGTACACACAGGGATCGCGCAAACCCCATGTAGAAGCAGGAACCCTGGAAGACGACCTGCACAGGAGAGATTTCAGTATCAATGCAATGGCGGTATCGCTAAATAAGGATGGCTATGGTGAGCTGATCGACCCCTTCAATGGGACAGAAGACTTGGAACGGCAAATAATCCGAAGCCATCGGGATCCCGACCAAAGTTTTGTTGAAGACCCTTTGCGCATGCTCCGGGCTATCCGTTTCGCATCACAGCTATATTTTGACATAGACCCGGACACTTTCGATGCAATTGTACACAATGCAAACGAAATCAAGAATTTGTCAACAGAACGCATCACGGAAGAATTGAACAAGCTGATTCTGTCGCCCAAGCCTTCCTACGGTTTCAAACTGCTGGATGCCGCCGGCTTGCTAAAGATGTTCTTCCCGGAACTGGTGGCACTCAAAGGTGTGGAAACCAGGAATGGAAAAGCCCACAAGGACAACTTCGAGCATACGTTGGAAGTCTTGGACCATGTGGCTTACGCCGGCGGCGGGCTTTGGCTTCGCTGGGCGGCGCTGCTGCACGATATAGCCAAACCGAAAACCAAACATTTCGAAGAGCCTAAAGGTTGGACATTCCATGCACACGAATACATAGGAGCCAAGATGGTACCGGGCATTTTCAAACGATTCAAACTGCCTCTTGACGACAATATGCGTTTTGTCCAGAAAATGGTCGAGCTGCATTTGCGGCCCATCATCCTGGCTGAAGACATCGTGACCGATTCGGCTGTCCGCCGACTGCTTTTTGAAGCCGGAGACGACATAGGCAGCCTGATGATGCTGGCAAAAGCAGACATCACCTCCAAAAACAGGGAAAAAGTAGCGCGGTACCGCAATAACTTCATTGTTGTGGAACGCAAACTGAAAGAAATTGAAGAAAAGGATCGAATCCGGAACTTCCAACCGCCTGTTTCGGGTCAGGATATCATGGAATACTTTGCTATCCCTCCCTGCCGGGAAGTAGGTCTGATCAAAGATCAACTCAAGGATGCAATCTTGGACGGAGTCATTGGCAATGACCGGCAAGAAGCTTGGGACATGATGCTCCGCTTGGGAGCAGAATTGGGGCTGAAAGCACCGGAACCTACATTGAAAGCACCGGAAGCATGAAGACATTGAAAGTCTTGGAAGGCCCGACAGCGGTCGGGAAAACGGCTCTGGCCATCGAATGGGCTTTGGCGCACAAGACCGAAATCGTATCGGCAGACTCGCGGCAGTTCTACCGGGAACTCGACATCGGCGTGGCACGCCCCAGCCAGGAAGAACTGGCAAGCGTCCCACATCATTTCATTGCCTGCAAAAGCATTGAAGAGTATTACAGCGTATCCCGGTACGAACAGGAGGCGATGGCCTTGCTGGAAGAACTGTTCAAGACACACGATGTAATAATTCTAACTGGAGGATCAGGACTGTATGTCAATGCCTTGTGCAATGGAATCGACGACCTTCCCGACCCGGCTCCGGAATTGCGCGAATCATTGAAGAAACAACTGGCCGAAGAAGGAATAGAGTCTTTACAACAAGATCTAAAAAAACTGGATCCAGTCTTTTACGAGCAAATTGACTTGTGCAATTCTGTCCGCTTGCGCCGGGCATTGGAAGTCTGCATCACCACCGGAAAACCGTTTTCATCCTTGCGGACGGCCCCACGGAAACAAAGGCCGTTCCGGATAGAACGCTATGCGCTGAACCGGCCCAAAGAAGATCTCCATGAAAGAATCAACCTACGGGTGGACTTGATGATGGAAGCCGGTCTCTTGGACGAAGCAAGGAAACTGCGGCCCAAAGCGGGACTGAACGCTCTCCAGACTGTCGGTTACCGGGAACTTTTTGAATATTTCGATGGCCGGATTCCTTTGGAACAAGCCATCACCGATATCAAGACTCACACGCGCCGCTATGCAAAACGGCAGCTGACCTGGTTGCGCAAGCAAGACGGAATCCAATGGATTACCCCACCATCCTAAGCCTGAAACTATCCATTGCCCTTAGTATTCTTCAACAATAAGACATGAAGGCTGACCCCAATAGCAATAGACATCAGCAAAAACTGCAGCCAGATACGCCCGGAAAGAAAATAGAAGATGCAAAACAGCATCGAAGCCCATAACAAGACCAACGTATACACTTTGACCTTGGCAGGAACAGTCTTATCTTCCATGTAATCTTTTATATACCGCCCCAGCTTCCGATGGCGCATCAGCCAGTCATAGAGTTTTTGCGAAGAACGAAGCCATAGCCAGGCCGTTAAAAGAAGAAAAGGAGTTGTGGGGAGAATCGGGACGAAAATGCCGATGATACCCAGAACCAGGCTCAGGCTTCCCGCCGCAATATAGAGATTCTTCTTCACGACTCCTTGTTTTCAGATACCTTGGCAAAGAATAATCGGCATCGCATCCCATCATGGATTTGCTTGTCAGCCCAACGGAAACTTCCACGGCCAGCAGAATCACCATCGAGCAAACAGCAGGCTCAGTCCGGACTGGCTGGGGCCTTAGTGCCTGAAATGGCGGATGCCGGTGAATACCATTGCCAAGTCATGGGCATCGCAGTATTCAATGGACAGATTGTCCCGTATCGAGCCGCCGGGCTGGATAAAGGCCTTGATGCCTGCCTGATGCGAGATTTCCACGCAGTCGGCAAAGGGGAAGTAGGCATCGGAAGCCACCACTGCCCCGTTCAGGTCGAATCCGAAATGGCGGGCTTTGGCAATGGCTTGCTGCAAGGCATCCACGCGGGAGGTCTGCCCTATTCCCGAAGCCAGCATCTGGCGGTTCTTGGCAATGACAATCGCGTTCGATTTACTGTGCTTTACGATACGGTTGGCAAATAGCATATCGCGGATTTCCGCTTCGGTGGCCAGTTTCTTGGTAACCGGCTTGAGAATGTCTGCACTTTCGGCCACCGTGTCCCGGTCTTGGACAAGCACCCCGTTGAGGCAGGAACGGATTATCGGATCCCCCATCTTGAAATCGTGGTATTGCAGAAGGACACGGTTCTTCTTGCTTTCCAACAGCTTCAAGGCTTCATCATCATAGGCGGGAGCCAGCAGGACTTCGAGGAATATCTTGTTGATTTCCTCTGCTGTTTCCTTGTCAATGGACTGGTTCGAAATCAGCACTCCGCCGAACGCGGAAACCGGATCGGCCGCCAAAGCATCCCGATAGGCTTCGAACAGGCTCGGACGGACGGCCAAGCCGCAAGCGTTGTTGTGCTTCAGTATAGCGAAAGCCGGTTCGGCCCCGAAATCCTTCATCAAAGCCAAGGCCGAATCGATATCGAGCAGGTTGTTGTAAGAAATCTCCTTGCCGTGCAGCTGCTTGAAACATTTGTCGAGCGAACCGTAGAAAGCACCTTTCTGATGCGGGTTCTCGCCATAGCGCAAAGGAGTGGCATTGGCTGGAATCCCGCCTAATTTCGGGCTTTCATCGTTCTGTTCCTTCTTCGGCTTGGACTCATTGCTGACAGAAGCCATGCCGGGAACAGTCATGCAGAAGTAACTACCTATGGCTGTGTCGTAAGCGGCACTCTTACGGAAAGCGTAAGCGGCAAAACGGCGGCGTTCTTCCAAAGTAGTAGAACAGGATTTGGCAATAATAGCTGCAGCTTCCGCATAATGCTCCTTGGATGGCACAATCAGCACATCGTTGAAATTCTTGGCCCCGGCCCTAATCAAGGAAATCCCGCCTATGTCTATCTTCTCGATGATTTCGGCATCCGATGCCCCGGATGCAAGAGTCTCCTCAAAAGGATACAAGTCCACGACTACCATGTCGATTTCCGGAATCTTGTATTTCTGCATCGTAAGCCTGTCTTCCTCTAATTCGCGCCTGCCTAGGATGCCGCCCATCACGCCCGGATGCAGCGTTTTGACCCGACCGCCAAGAATGGACGGATACCCCGTAACCGATTCTACGGTTTCCACATCCAGTCCTTGTTGCTTCAGGAACTCATAAGTACCTCCTGTAGAGTAGATTTTAACATGATTGGCCTTCAACACCTGAAGGATTTGCCCCAGTCCGTCCTTGTGATAGACCGAAATCAAAGCCGATTTGATAGTTTTTTCCATATTCCACATTTCTATACGACAGCAAGCCTGACGCAATAATCCATAAAAATGCCCGCACTCCGTACTTGAAGCATCTTCGCTGGCAAAAGTACGCAAAAGCTTTTACTTTTGCATGGTGACCGTGCGAATAGGTGCACCGTTTCCCTCGCCATGCAGAAAGTTACATCCAATGCCAAGTGGAACACCTTCCTACATGCAACAGAATGATTGAAAGATATGGAATACGAAGTAGAAACAGCCATCGTGATCCTCAACTGGAATGGCCGAAACTTTTTGGAAAAATTCCTTCCCAAGCTCATTGAATGCACGTCAGGGCCGGATACCGAGATTATCGTAGCAGATAACCATTCAAGCGATGACTCAATGGAGTTCATGCGCCGGACATATCCTAATATCCGCCTTATTATCAATTCCGAGAATTGGGGGTTTGCCAAAGGTTACAATGTGGCGCTCCGGCAAATCAAAGCACGTTTCTTTGTCCTGCTCAATTCGGATATCGAAGTCAGCCCCGGCTGGGTAGAACCGATCATTGCCAAGATGAAGGGAAACCCCATGGTTGCGGCCGCTCAGCCCAAGCTCCTTTCATACACACAGAAAGGACAATTTGAATATGCCGGAGCCGCAGGGGGGTTCATCGATTACTTAGGGTACCCTTTCTGCCGTGGACGAGTGTTTGAACAAGTAGAAACCGATCAAGGGCAATACGACTCGGATTGCGAAGTATTCTGGGCCACAGGCGCAGCCTTGTTCGTCCGGGCCGACCTTTATCTGGAGCATGGCGGTTTAGATGATGATTTCTTTGCCCACATGGAAGAAATAGACTTTTGCTGGCGAATGAAAAATCTGGGGTACAAGATTATGTGCTACCCAGAGTCGGTCGTTTACCATATTGGCGGCGGGACTTTGCCCAAAAACTCCCCTCGCAAAACTTATCTGAACTTCCGGAACAATATGGCACTTCTATATAAGAACCTTCCGGACAGAACACTGAAATCAGTCATGCGAAAACGCAAATGGCTGGATTTGCTTGCTGCATTGATGTTCCTGACCAAAGGGCAACGAAAAGATGCCAAAGCCGTTTTCCAAGCCCGCCGTGACTTCAAATCTTGGAAAGCGAGCTTGGAGCAGAAACGGAAACAGATTCCCCATCCTGCACATTTGAGCGGCCTATACCGCAAAAGCCTCGTGCTATCGCATTACCTGCATGGCGTGAAGCAGTTCTCCCAACTCGACTCCCGATATCTCGAGAAATAGAACAAACTCCTGCCGCCCCATTCTACCAAACAAACACCTGCGGGAAAACCGAGGTATCGACGGACTTAGGAATCCTGCCTAACAGGAAATAAGCCTTTCCATTGTATTCCACATAGTCTGCTGCACGGAAAGGAGATGTGGCAGGAAGGTCTTCTACCGCCAGGCAAACAGCTGGAATTGCATAATCCGGATACAGCAAGAGTACTGTCGGAATATCAAATATCCGATTGGCAATCTGGCAGAACAGTACCGAACGATCCCAGATATCACCCGCCCCTTTTTTCCAGAACATCAAATCAGGATAAAGGTAATGCCCTGTAAGCCGGGATGAACGTTTGGACTGATAACTCAGGCTCTGTTCTATGAATGATGACAATTGCAAGACCCGCATTTGCTGCTTTTCAGCATTGGATATTTCCTGCCGCAAGTCTGACTCCTGCTTTCTCTGGATCATACTGTCAAAAGCAGGTTTGAGCCTATATGAAAACGTCTTTTCCATCAGATTGCTAAATGGTTCATCCAAATAAATACCCATTGGTCCGGCCGGTAAGGAAAATTCCATCTCTGCAAGGCGTTCGTTATACACGTAGCCTTCAAACATACCATATAATGGATCCATACCGAATCCGGCAGGATCAATCTGAATGGACAACGGATGCGTAGCAGAGGCAAAGGCTTTGGAATAAGTTTGGACAACAGATTCCTTCATGTCTTTGGTCCTGAGCTGCACATCGACCAAGTAATACGGATTATCCCCTATCAGAATATAAGGCATTCCGTAGACTTCTTCCCAAACGGGAAGCAAAATGACCGGCGTAAGCTTCTTCTCGGTCTGCAATTTACCCAACCTAGCATCGTAGCCTGTCTGATTGAGGATAAATACCGTGAAAGCCAAAGACTCTCCATGCTTGCCTTTGGCAAACATCACATCAGCAAAAGCCCGCACTAATTGATAATACTGGTAATCGTTCAGCTTCAATTCCTCTTTATATTGGTAAAGCTGGGCAATCACGGCGGCATGATTCTCATCTGCAAGATACTGCCAGAACTTGGCAATCTGCTTCTCCTTGGATTTTCCCAGACCGATTGCCTTTATCGAAGGTTCATAGACCAGTTTCAGTGTTTGGCCGAAAAATTTAATCTCGGAGAATTGCTGTTTAGATATCATTTGGGAAACAGCATCCGTCCCTGCTCCAGAATAATAGGTTTCAGGAACTGGCGACTGGATTTTCCCATAAGGTTTGATGACAGACAAATAACGGATTGCCTTGCCACGCGCTGTATCCGAAGATGGTTTTGTTCTATTGGTGAAAAAACGTCCTTCCTCATATTCAGGCCGCTGATTCATTTGGAGAGTATACGCCCCCCATGATGAAGGATTCCGCAGCATATCTGCAAATAGCTGATTGTTCTGACGTTGGATATCAGCATAGTCCCCTGTGGCGTTCACTTTGATGTTTTCATTGAACCAGCTCCCCAACCCTTCTTTCAAACCTTGGAAACTTTCCTTCAAAGCTTGACCTGCCTGCTGGAACTCTTCCTTGATAAATTCTCCTTTATCATCGCCGGCTTCTACCTTAAGCTCCATTCCCGAAGAATCCGCCAAAGCTATGGAATCTGCCGCAAGTGTGTCCCTGAGTGCCACCGTACCCGTCTGCGGTATTATTGCCAGATTCGATTCTTGCAAGAATCCATCTTCGCGTCCCATACCTTGCGAAATGAGACCACTTGTGAACAAAAGCGCGGTAATCCAGAGAGTCTTCTTCATGATTTCTTGTCTTTCAATATTGTCATACCCTTTTATGGACACAAAAGGCCGTACTAAAAAAAACAAATGTACGAAAAGAAAAACTATACCCGAATATTCCATAAAATTTTCTCAAATTTGGAATTATCATGTAACTTTGTCTGATTTTGTATCAGCCAAAATTTATCATGGCCATGATGAACAGCAAAAGAAAGACCCGTTTAGGAATAACCGCATTGATCTTTTTCCTATTCAGCGCAATCCTTATTACGTCCTGTTCCAACACCAGAAGGCTTTGCCCTGCGTACAAGACACCCTACAAGGTCGAACCTATGCCCTATTAGCAGTTTGTAAATGAATACGCGTCCTCTCCATACAATCTTCCATCCCGGAATCCAGACTCCTTCTTGGATTCGGAAAACATGCAAAGCCCTGATTTTCTCACTTATAGGATATTGTGGATTGAAAGGGACCCTTGCTGCCCAAGTGGTGGTTTACGAAGATTTCGTACCGCCGATGGAAGCCATTTACATGAAGGAACGCTTTTTTTACGCGCAGATTCATACGGCAGGCTTTACACTGGGATACGAACAAGGCCATCTGAACGGAAGATTCAATTATTCAGGCTGGAACATTGAATTTTCGACCCAGCTCAATCCTAAAGCCAAAGGTGTTAATTGGTACGGCAGCGGCCGACGTTACAAGTTCGGGATGCTGAACAGTTTCTGCATGCTTCGTGCCGGTTACGGAGGATTATGGGTCTTGAACGAAAAACCGTACTGGGGAGGAGTCCAGATTTCAGTCAGCTACAGGGGCGGTTTTTCGCTCGGCTTCGCTTTTCCACAATACATCAATGTTTTATACGACACAGCCGGGCAAGATGTACGTTTAGAAAAAATGGATCCGGAGAATCCTCGGCACAAAGACATAGCTTATATCCTAGGACGAGGCCCAGTATTGAAAGGATTATCAGGAATGCGGCCCTATCCTGGCATTTATGCAAAAGCGGGGATGAATTTTGAGTTCGGGAAATCTCAAGAAAAGAGCCATACAATTGGTATCGGAATCATTTATGACTGTTATTTCACCCGGATTCCCTTGATGATGGATCAGAAAAATCCATTTGGATTCCTGAATTTTTACATAGAGTACAAATTTGGCAAACGATACGGACTCCGATAAGGGAACTTGCATCCAGAGGAAGAGAAAAGATACGGCAAGTCCGTTCCGAAAAATAGAACAATGGAAATCAATCCTAAAATTGAAGCTGGATGGTTGCAAGCAATGCAAGAAGAATTCCGCAAGCCTTATTTTGCCCAGCTCAAGGCGTTTCTGATAGAAGAAAAGCGGCAATATCCGGTTTATCCACCGGGAAGCTTGATTTTTAATGCTTTCAATAGCACTCCTTTTGATAAAGTCAAAGTCGTCATCATCGGCCAGGATCCGTACCATGAACCTGGCCAAGCAGAGGGACTTTGCTTCTCAGTACCTGATGGATGCCCTTTTCCTCCATCGCTGATTAATATTCTCAAGGAATTGCAATCCGATTTGGGTTGTCCTTTTCCCCGGAGCGGGCATTTGGGCAAATGGACGGCGCAAGGGGTATTGCTGCTTAATGCGACATTGACCGTAAGAGCTCATCAAGCCGGATCCCATCAGCGGCATGGCTGGGAAACGTTCACTGATGCGGCAATCCAGGCTTTGTCACAACACAAGACAGGTCTCGTCTTCCTGCTGTGGGGGAATTATGCTCAAGCCAAAAGCTCTTTGATTGATACGAGCAAACACCATATACTCAAGACTGTTCACCCCTCTCCTCTTTCGGCGCATCGAGGATTTTTCGGATGCCGGCATTTTTCTCAGGCCAACCGGATTCTGGTTTCAGAAGGCCTTGATCCGATAGACTGGGATTTGTCCACTCCATTGAAGATGTAGCTTTTCCCTATTTACATTGGGGATGAACAGGAGATTAACTTTGAAAGAGCCGCATTTATGGAGGAAGCAGATTTATAAAAAATAGAAAACGACCAAAACCAATGTCATGAAAATAGCAATTATCAATGGCCCCAATTTGAACTTGACCGGCCTTAGAGAACCCGATACCTACGGGAAAGAAAGCTTCGATCAGTATATTCCTCGGCTTTTCGCCCAATTTCCCGAACACGACATCATTTATTTCCAATCGAACGTGGAAGGCGAACTAATCAACATGCTGCATTCCTGCGGTGGGGAACAGCGTGCCATCCTGCTCAATGCCGGAGGCTATACGCATACCTCGGTAGCCTTGCACGATGCCATCAAGGCTATAGGGATGCCCGTTATTGAAATCCATCTTTCCAATATTGCCGCCCGGGAGGAATTTCGACACACATCCTTGATTGGCCGAGCTTGCATCGGCACTATCGCCGGTTTCGGCTTGGATTCTTACCGCTTAGGAATCCTGGCTTTGGAAAATTTAGCATGAGATACTGCAGTGTCTGGCAAATGCCCTTGCGCAACGATGAAGCATCGAAATCTCTGGAATTCCTCTAACAGAACACCCGGTAAAAATGATTTTTTGGCGAGCAGATACGAGGCGCCGCGAGGGCGAGAAAAACGGAGCGTACTAAAGTACGTGAGCATTTTCGAACCCTCGCGCAACGAAGTAGCTGCCGCCAAAAATCATTTTTATTTTACAATGTGCCGCCAATCAAAATAGTAACCAACAACGCGATAATCGCGTACAATTCCGGGAACACGGCCAGAATCATGGTGCTGCTGAAAAGGTTGTGGCCGTTGCCGATACCGTTGATACCGTCGGCGCAAATCTTGGCTTGGCGGAGGGCGGAAAGCCAGCCGACAAAACCTAAGGCAAGACCTGCACCGAAGACGGCAGCTGCTTGAAACCAAGTGATTTCGGGCGTAATCTTGGTATAGGTCAAGAAGAAGCCCACAAATCCGTACAGACCCTGGGTCGCAGGCAAGGCACTCAAGGCGATGCAGGAGCCCAAAGCCTCCGGTTTTTTCTTCAAGGCGCCCAAGGTGGCGCTACCACTGATGGATACGCCAAAAGCACTCCCGATACCGGACAAGGCTACCATAAGGGCGATGCCGATGTAAGCTAAAACTACAGGTTCCATAATTTGTTGATTTTAATTTATTTTAACTCGATTAATTATCCTTTCAAAAGTTTATTTTCACATAATCTCGATGCACCTATCAGCTTTCGGCATCGTCCTCCCGAAATCTCAATGCTGGATAGAGAACGGCCGGTAAGGTTTTCCTCCTCCTTCGAAGCCCGCGTTCTTGTAGAATTCCACAAAAGTCAGACGCAAAGGATGCACTACCGAACCCAAGGCGCAGAGCGCGATATTCAGGCTGTGCCCGAAGAGCAGGATGACCAGCATGATCAATTGGCTCACTACCGGTACGCCGATACCTGTTCCCGCTGTGACTGCCAATTCGTTGAATACAGCCCCTAAGATACCGCCTGTCAATCCCAGCGCGAACAGACGGATGTAGGAAAGCAAGTCGCCCACAAGGCCGGTGGCTGTATTATAGGTATCCCACAGCCCCAAACCCAAGTTCAGAAAAGGATTCTTGCCCGGGCTGTTGTAGAAAAAGGCCAGCAAAGCCCCCATGCCTACCAGCACGTACAAGGGATAGCAAGCCGCCGCCGGAAGCGTGATTCCCATCATCGGAGCCCCGACCAACAGGCCGCCGCAGACAATGATGGCCAGCCAGCCCACCTTCGACAAGGCGTATTTGAACCCTTGCTCCTTGGTAATCCTCAGCACGTTCATCACCATCCCGAACAGAATCTGCACCCCTCCGATGACCAAGGACAAAGTCATCATCTTGTTGCTGTCGAAGATATAATCGCGAACCTTTCCCAAAGCTTCGATTTCCACCAAGCTGATGCCGAAGAAAGTCCCTGACAATCCTCCGAAGATAACGGTAGAGACACCGAACCAGAAAGCCAGCCAGGCAAACCCCTTGTAAGACTCGGGCAGCTTCTTGGACAGCACCAGACCAATCGCAATCAGCAGCAAGCCGTATCCGGCATCCCCGAAACAGAAGCCGAAAAAGGCCATGAAGAACGGCGCCAGCATAGGCGTCAAGTCTATTTCCCGGTAGTTGGGCAACGAAAACAGCAGAGTAATCGGTTCGAAAAGCTTGGCGAAGCGGTTGTTCCTGAGCAGGACCGGAATCCTGGGCGTTTCCTCCTCGGGCAGCTTTTCAGCGGCTACGCTCTCGTACACCACCATTTCCCGGTTCAGGAATTCCTCGAATACTTCGCATTTTTCCGTAGGAAGGAATCCTTCAATGAAACGCAACGAGCCTTCGGCTTCTTCCGGAACGTTCAACGATACCGTCTTGTATTCCAAGCGGTTCATCAAATCGGTCTTATAGCTTTTCAAGATTTCCTGCCGTTCCAGTAAAAAACGGATGACGGCTCGGCTGACAGCCAAATCCAATTCCTCCTGACGGATTTTTTCTTTCCATTGCGCTGCCGTCCGGGCCGGCAACTCGCAAAGGCTCACCGAAGCCCCCATGATGGCCGACAGGCTTTCGGCGGTCAATCCTTGGGCTTCTTCCAGCGGGCAGACATAGACAAAATAGACCGAGCCGCTTTCCCGACCGATTTCCTCCACCGGCAAAGCCGCCAAAGCCTCCCCTTGCGGGAAATATTTCTCGGACATCGAAGCCGGAACCAATCGGAGACCGCTTTCCTTTTGCAGTCGAGACAGTTTGTCCTTGTCGAATTCACCCCAGATTTCGGCTTTTTTCAGTGCCGCCTTGCTTTCAGCGATGCGGGCTGTCAGTTCTTTCTTATCCGCCAAAGCGGATTCAGCCTTCGCCAGATAGGATTCCCCATCGGTGACAGCCGCCATATCCACCGACACTTCTGTCAATTGTCCCTTGGGTTCCTTCAGTTCCTTGGCTTCGAGCTTGAACGCCCTCTGCACCTTCTCGATGCGTTGCAGGATTGGATAGAACTCGGTATCGGCTTGAGGTGTATGTACTTCATTCTGGCGTATGTCCAACAGGCCTTCCTCCTGCAATTTTTCCATGAACGCGGCAAAATCGCGGTGGAACACCAGAACGGAATATCGGGTCATAGGTACAATCATAAGCCAGCCTCCTGTTCATGACGGCGTTTAACGATTTTCTGAGCCGATTTGGCCAGATTATCCTCATCCTCAAGAAAACGTTTGATCTTGCGGATGGCTTCGTTATAACCCGGGATTTGCACTTTCTCATACAGGTTCACCTTCTGGGTCGTCTTTTTACGGGCATCATCCAAAAGGTTCATCTTGCAAGTATATATTTCGCTTTCGATGCCGATACGGACCAGATCCTTCAGGACGCCTAATCCGTCCGCGTACCAGAGCGGCGCATTGAAAAGCGGGTACTCCTTTTCCTTGAAAACGATTTCCTTCAAGCGGGGAATGCGGACTCCGGCTATCTTGTAGGTCTCCAGCTGCACATCTTCCACCCGGATCAGATCCGGCTTGAATTCGGTAAACAGCCGGGCGAAGCCGTCCATGGCCTGCATCTTGGCTTCCAGTTCCGCATCCATCCGTTCGGCATCGCCCTTGGCTTTCTTCACCTCCAAGCGCAACGCGGACTCCTTGCTCTTGATGGTCGGCAAAGCCCTCGTACGCGCCTTGAGTTTCTTATCCAGCTCGTTGAGCGCGGTCTTGTTATATTGAAACTTGATAGCCATATCCTGTCCTATTTGCTTTGAGGCCAGTATTTATCCATCAGCTCCTGCTTGATGGCCACTTCAGTGGGCGTGAAGTACTTGGCGAACATCCGCCAGATCCGGTCGAGCATCTCGGTGGTGTCGATATTGATGTCGATGGCCAGGATGTTGGCCGAATAGTCTTTGGCGAACGCCAAGGCTCGTTCATCGTAGTCGCTCAGTTCGAAGCCGTTTTCCAGCTTGGTCCGGGCATTGGCGGCATCCGCGTACAGACGCACTGCCGCGTTCATCACCTGCGGATGGTCTTCGCGGGTCTGCTTGCCGATAACCAGCTGTTTCAGACGGGACAAGGAACGGAACGGATCCACGATGACCTTGTTCACGTCGCTGTCGTTGCGCAGGAATAACTGCCCTTCTGTGATATAGCCGGTATTGTCAGGCACGGCATGGGTGATATCCCCGCCGCTCAAGGTGGTCACGGCCAGAATCGTGATGGAGCCGCCCGAAGGCAGCTCGGCGGCCTTCTCGTAAATCTTGGCCAAGTCCGAGTACAACGAACCGGGCATGCTGTCTTTCGACGGGATCTGGTCCATACGGTTGCTGACGATACTCAAGGCATCGGCATACAGGGTCATGTCGGTCAACAGCACCAATACCTTTTCGTTCTTGTCTACTGCGAAGTATTCGGCAGCGGTCAAGGCCATGTCCGGCACTAGCAGACGTTCCACAGCCGGGTCTTCGGTGGTATTGACAAAGCAGATGATCTTGTCCAAGGCCCCGGCGTTCTCGAACGATTTCTTGAAATAGAGATAGTCGTCGTTGGTCAGCCCCATGCCGCCCAGGATAATCTTGTCCACCTTGGCCCGCAAGGCCACCATGCACATCACTTCATTGTAAGGCTGGTCGGGGTCGGCAAAGAAGGGAATCTTCTGCCCCGAAACCAAAGTGTTGTTCAAGTCGATGCCGGCGATGCCGGTAGGAATCAGCTGGGAGGGCTGCTTCCGTTTCAGCGGGTTGACCGAAGGGCCGCCGATTTCGCGCCATTCGCCTTCCGCTTCCGCTCCGCCATCGATAGGCCGCCCGTAGGCATCGAAGAAACGCCCGGCCAGATCCTCCCCCACCTTCAGACCGGGAACATGTCCGGTAAATGCCACTTCCACATTGGTAGCCAAGCCTTCGGTACCCGAAAACACCTGCAAGGTCACCTTGTCACCTTCTATCTTCACCACCTGGGCCAAGCGGTCGCCCACCATGGCCAGTTCGTCGTTAGAAGCACCTTGCGCCCGAACCGTGACCGTGGCTTTGGTTACCGCATCCAAATGGGTGTAAACCCGCTGAAAAGCTTTGTTGTTCATAATTCCTTCTTGTTTATTGGTGTCGCCGTCCCGCAATTCCGCAAAAAGCCTGCGCATGGAATCCCGCACCGGCCGGAACGTTCGCGGAAACCGGGGTCAAAACGGCTAAGCTACTTCGGTTTTCCCTTGTTCCTCCTGTTGGGCCACCAAGGCATCCACTTGCTGTTCGTAGGACTTGAACTTTTCATCCTGGAACTGGCAGTAGTTCATCTGGCGGAAGAAGTTGATCAGCTGCTTGTAGAAATCGACGCATTCGGTAAAGGTGTCGAACTCCAATTCCTTGTGGCAAATCGACATCACTTTCTCGAACATGTACTTCTGACGGTTCATCGGGCAGAGGCTGTCGGTCTTGTCGAAAGCATCCTGCTGGAGAATCACGAAGTCGATCAGTTCCGACTTCCAATAGCGGTCGTGGTAGGATACCGGCACCCCGTCGTCCCCCAGGATATTGATCTGCTCGTAGGCTTCCTTGCCTCGCAGGACGTAATTCTTGCCTTCGTTTACCAAAGGCACCCACTCCTCGCCCAGCTGCTTGCCTAGGAACTCGATGATTTCAGGGTATTCCAGATATTTCGAATAGCTGTCGATCGGGTCGATAGCCGGGTAACGCTTGCTATCGGCGCGGGACTGGGACAAGGCGTAGAAGCAACGGGCCGCCTTCTTGGTGCCTTCGGTCACCGGCTCCTTCAAGTTGCCACCAGCAGGGGAAACCGTGCCGATGAAGGTGATGGAACCGGTAGCTCCGTTGTTCAGGTAGACGAATCCGGCCCGGGCGTAGAACCCGGAAATGATGGAGGACAAGTCCATAGGGAAGGCATCCGGCCCCGGCAACTCTTCCAGACGGTTGCTCATTTCGCGCAAGGCCTGCGCCCAGCGGGAAGTAGAGTCGGCCAGCAGGAGCACCCTCAGGCCCATCGCCCGGTAGTATTCCCCGATGGTCATGGCCGTATAGACGGAGGCTTCACGAGCCGCCACCGGCATGTTGGATGTATTGCAGATGATCGTGGTCCGTTCCATCAGGCTCCGGCCGGTACGCGGGTCTTCCAGCAAAGGGAATTCGGCAAAGATTTCCACTACCTCGTTGGCACGTTCCCCGCAGGCAGCCATCAGGATCACATCCACGTTGGCCTGCTTGGAGATAGCGTGCTGCAAGACGGTCTTGCCCGAACCGAAAGGACCGGGAATGAAGCCGGTACCGCCTTCGGCGATCGGGTTGAAGGTATCGATGACCCTCACTCCGGTTTCCAAGAGCTTGAAGGGTCTCGGTTTTTCCTTGTAATTGGTAATGGCCACTTTGACCGGCCATTTCTGCACCATCGTCACTTCGTGGTCCTTGCCTTTTCCATCGGTCAGGACGGCCATCGTCTCGTTGATGGCATAGCTGCCGGCTGCCGTCACTTGCTTTACCACGTATTCGCCTTTGAACTTGAAAGGAACCATGATCTTGTGGGGCAGCCAGCCTTCCTTGACTTCGCCTAACCAATCCCCGGCCCTTACTTTGTCTCCCACTTTTGCCAAAGGCGTGAAATCCCATTTCTTGGTATCGTCCAAGGCCGCCGTGTAGCATCCTCTTTTCAGGAAAACGCCTTCCATTGTGGCCAGGTTGTTCTGCAAGCCGTCGTAATTGCTCGACAGCAAGCCCGGTCCCAATGTGGCTTCCAGCATCTGGCCTTCAAATTCCACTTCGCAGCCCACTTTCAGGCCGCGGGTACTCTCAAAGACCTGCACGTAAGCGGTGTCTCCGGTAATCTTGATTACTTCAGCCATCAGCTTCACGTTGTTCAGGCTGATGAAACAGATTTCGTTCTGGGCAACCGGTCCCTCGGTCTTGACCATGACCAAGTTGGATACGATACCGGTAACTTTGCCTTTCGTTTTTTCCATAATCGTTATTCTAAGGCGGCGCAGGGCCGTCCGTAAAGTCTTCTATAAGTGTCTGGCAGGCATTCCCATTCCTGCCTCCGGAAATCCTGTCATCAGAATCCCCTCTTTTTCGTTGCCTCGTCCTCGCCTAATTTCACTTTTCTCAGACTGTCCACCGTTTCTTGCAGGTATTGCCGGCCCGCTGCAGCGTCCATGTCCTGCCAGCGTTTCAGTATCTGCATCTTGACCAAATATGCCAGCACCACATCCATCTGGAAATCTTTGCCAAGAATCATTTCATCCAGCATATCCCAGCGGAACTGATCCACTTTGCGTTCGCGCACATAGACATCTTCCGAGTCCAAGGCGGCGAAAAGTTCCTCCGCGTACGACAGCCTCAGTTTCAATCCGAAATCGCCCTGCCCCATGTTTTCCTTTATCCAGGCAATCAATTCCGGTTCGCCATCTTCGGGTTCTTCTTCCGGTTTTGGAGCCAAGGCTCTGGGCAATACGAATTCTTTGTCGGCCGGACGCTGCTGCTTGCGGGCGGCAAAAGCCACCAAGGTGTTTTTCAGCGTCAAGTCGAAGTCGTACCAGAGCCGGACGAACTTGTTTCGGTAACGGCTCATGCAGTTGTAAAAAGCCTCGTCCAGTTTCCGTTTGAGAATCAGAATCGTCTCTCCTTCGGGACGCTTGCTCAGGCCGGCTTCCTCATCGCCTTCGAGCCAATAGGCCAGATTATGGCGGTAGAGTTCTTTCTGGTAAGCAGGCCAAGGGCAATCCGTCAGGAATTCTTCCCTCGCCTCTTCTTCGGCTTGCATGGGCAGGTATGCCTTGGCCACTTCCTCGTTGCGGGGGAAAGCCAGGAAAAGCTCCGCCAGCCTCTGGTCTGCAGGAGAAAGCAATTCAAAAATCTGGTTGTAGAGATCCTGGTAAGAAAAGCTGTCCGGATTCATGTTGAAATTCAGTTCCGGAAGCCCGCACAACAAGTATGGATAATAACCGCTCATGGACCGAAGGTTTTAGAAAAGCAGTTGCTTGATACGGGGACGGGCGTATTCTTCAAAAAGAGCCATGAAATCTTCTTCGGTAAAGCTGAGCTGGTAGCCTTCGGCCTTGTTGACGATTTTGAAGCCGCCTTTGAGGTCTCCGTCGAACTTTACTTCCAGTCCGGCTTCGAGATCCGCGCCCAACTGGCCTTCCAGGAATTTGTCAAAGCGGTTGCGGTAGTCTTCCGGCAGCAGCAATTCAAGGCTCAACCCGTTGTATCCGGCAGGCTTGAAGCATTCCATAGCCTTGACTATCACCAATTGCACGAATTCGACCTGTTCCATGGCCGAGTGCAGGGCCGGAGCCAGACTGCGCCGCATCAGATGGTTTTCCACTTCTTCTTTCAAGGTGGAAATCATCTGTCGGGATGTGATTTTTATTTCGGTAAGCGTGTTGTTCTTGAGGTCTTCGGCTTCCTTCCGGGCTTTTTCAACGATTTCCTTGGCTTGTTCCTGGGCCGATTCCACAATCCGGGATGCCTGGGCCTTGGCTTCCTGCAACAGGCGTTCGCCTTCTTCTTTTCCTTTGCTCAAGCCGTCTTGGTACAGCTTGTCGGTCAGGGCTTGCAATTTGTTTTCCATAAACCAGATTTATTCAAAATTCTTTTCCGGGAAGGACGATGCCAAGGGAATGAAGCCACCGTCCCACAGCGAGCTTTGGAAGCTATCACCGAAAAACGGGGCTAAAGTTAAGAATTAATCTGGTACAGTACCCCTGATTTCACCAAAAGAAATCCACCGCTTATCCACAATCCGACCCGGATATCATTCTGGATAGCGGAACGGACTCCTTTACGTCAAATAATCGCGATCTTGCGTGGTCTCGATGCCACCCCTGATGTTACGCACCGGTAATGGCTCCTTTGATGCCCTCGATCACCATATTCGTCCCCATAATCGCCACAATCAAGCCCATCAGCTTGCCGAGCACCATGATGATGTTGTTGCCGAGGAAGCGGAAGATGCGGTCGCTGAAGATAAAAGCCAAATAAGTGATTGTCATAACAATAGCCAACACAACCACGATAATGATCATCCCGATGATGCTTTGCTCGGCGGTGTAGTTCATGGCGGCCACAATAGTGCCCGGACCAGCCAAGATCGGGATGGCCAATGGCGAGATGGCCACGCCCTCGTCAAAAGCCTGGGACTGCCCGGTGCCTTGAACCGAAGACTTCTTTGACGAAAGCAATTCGAAACCCACATAGAACAACAGGACACCCCCGGTGATACGGAATGCGGGTATCGTGATGCCCAAGAAATCGAAAATGGATTTCCCGACAAAAATGAACGTCAGAATGATGACGAAAGCCGATACCGTTGCGGTCTTGGCTACTCTCTTTTTGGTCGGTCTGTCGGCCGAGGATGTCAGGTCCAGAAAAATGGGAATACTGGACACAGGATTGACAATGGCAAACAGAGAGGTGAAGACCGAGATGGCCAGCACGCCTAAATTTTCCATGTTGCTATATAATTAATAGGTATATACTTATGCCCTTCGAGTTTTTTTTCGTTTCCTGCGCTTGCGTGCCATGGTGTCGTCCGCCAAAGAAGGCCAAGCCGACAGGAAAAGGAAGGACGCCCTCCCATAAAAAAGAGGGGAACGGCTCAACGACCATTCCCCTCTCTCAGGTCAAGCAAAACTTGGTTACTTACGGCAGGACAAAGCCGCCAACGCAATGGAGTTCAACTTCGTCTTAGTGGTATCGCCACGCGAAGACAGAACGCAGGGAACTTTGGCGCCTACTACCATCGCGGCCACTTCACCCTTGCAGAATTTGGTGTGCATCTTGTAGAAGATGTTGCCCGATTCGATGTTGGGGAAGAGCAAGCAGTCGGCATCGCCGGCTACCGGACCGCCTACGCCTTTGATCTGGCAGGCTTCCGGGTCGATGGCCACATCCAATGCCAAAGGACCGTCCACGTAACCGCCCTTGATTTGCCCCCTGTCGGCCATCTTGGCTATCAATGCGGCATCCACGCAAGCCTGCATCCCGGCCGACATCTGTTCGGTGGCGGCTAGAACGGCTACTTTCGGTTTTTCCACGCCAATGCTGTGTGCGGTGGAAATCAAATAGTTGCAAATCGTTGTCTTCTGCTTCAAATCCGGAGCGGGAATGATGGCGATATCGCTGGCTACCAAAAGCTTGTGGTAGAAAGGATTCTGCAAGAGGGCGATATGGGTCAGCATGGCTTTAGGACCGGGCATCAGGCCGTTTTCTTTGTTGAGGATGGCACGCATGTACTTGTCGGTGCTGACCAAGCCTTTCATCAACACGTCGCCTTCACCGGCATTGATCAACTTCACGGCCATCTGGGCAGCCTTGTTGTCGTCCTTCTCCTGTACGATTTTGAACTTGTTGATGTCGATTTGTTCGTTTTCGCAGACTTTCTTGATCATTTCGGTATCGCCGACCAAGGTAGCATCGACAATTCCCAAATCAACGGCTTTGCTGACAGCGGTAACCGTATGGTCGTCCACTGCGTAAGCAGCCACCAAGCGTTTTTTGCCATTCGCCTTCACCAGGTCGAACAGCTGATCCAATTTACTGATAGCCATATTTCAAATATTTAGTAAGTTCTTGTTTACGAGCTATATTGCCTATCTTCGGAAGGCATTGGAACGAATCCCGGTTTTCCGAACCGTCCCTTAAAACGCTGCAAAAGTACTACAAAATCCCATAACAAGAAACAATTTTGCGAACCGTGGCCATACGCTGCAACCTGCAACTGGCGGAGGCCTTCTACCTCAGCCTGTCTATGCTGGAAGTAAGTGACATTATCTCCCAATCGGCATTACAAGCGGCATTATCAGAATAACCGATTTATGAATTACTTTTGCCTCCCGATTTTAGGTTTCACAGGGCATGTTCCCTAAATCAGGCGCATGATTTCGCCTTTATGAGAGTCATTGGGTGATACCCAAGGCATGCCGCATGAGACCTAAGGTCGGCCACCTAATTTGTTACTAATCATCATTCTTCGCCATGAGCTCGCCAACAAGCCTCGGTCTGCCCCAAAACAGCGATATCAGTTACAAACGCATTTTCGGCATTGCTTTCCCTATCATCCTCAGTTCCTTGGCGCAGAACTTGATTTCTTTGGCCGATACCATTTTCTTGGGAAACCTGGGCGAAGTCCAATTAGGGGCGGCGGCCTTGGCGGTGATTTTCTACCAAGTAGTCTATATGACGGTCTTCGGATTCGGCGTCGGGGCGCAAATCATGATGGCCCGGCGTCTGGGGCAAGGCCAGAAGCACGCTATCGGCCGGATATTCCAGCATGCGTTGTGGTTCTGCCTGGCCGCCGCCCTCCTCTGCTGGATTCTGTACCAGTTTTTCGGGGAAAACCTGATATTCTCGATGGTGCATACGGAGGAAACCGGCCGGGCCGTGCTGGATTATCTGAACGTCCGGGTCTATGGTTTCCCCTTCGCGTTCGCCTGCGTGGCCTTCAATGCCTTTTATGTCGGCATCGCCCGCACCCGCAACATTTCCATCGCCACCTTGGTGATGGGCGTGGTCAACGTGGTGCTCGACTATGTACTGGTCTTCGGCGTATGGGGTTTCCCGCGCATGGAGATGGCCGGAGCCGCCTTGGCATCGGTCATTGCCGAGATTTGCGGCTTGCTGACGTACATTCTGCTGACCTGGTTCTCCGGCCACCGCAAGACCTATTCGCCTTTCCGGCGTTTCCCCTTGCAAATCAAGCTGGTGGGAAGTTTGTTGCAACTCTCCTACCCGGTCATGATCCAATATTTCCTGTCGTTTGCCAACTACTTCCTTTTCTTCCTTTTTATCGAGTCTTTAGGGCAACATGCCTTAGCCATTGCCAACATCACGCGGAGCATGTACGTGCTTTTCCTGATTCCCACCTGGGGCTTCGCTTCCACGACGGCCACGCTGACTTCGTACCTCTGCGGCCAAGGCCGGACCGGGGACATCATGACGGTAGTGAAACGATGCCTGCTGTTGGTCACGATCTGCGTTTCATTCATCGTGGTGCTGTATTTGCCGTTCAACCGGCAGGTCTTAGGAATCTTTACGAAAGATGTCCTGCTGGCAGCCGAGAGCTTCGCGCCTTCGTTGGTGGCTATCCTGGCCACTTATCTGATGGGGGTAGCCCAAGTGGTGTTCAATACGATTCTTGGAAGAGGGCGGACCAAGGCGGGCTTCTTCATCGAGTTTGCCAATATGGTCCTGTACTTCCTCTACGGCTGGATTTTCATCTATATCGGCCACTGCTCGGTGGCGGTGGCTTTCGGAACGGAGGTCTGCTACACCTTGGGTCTGCTTTTCATCTCGTTGGGCTATATCGCTATCATGCGGAAGCGGGGCAAGCTGGATGCGGCTGCGGTGTGATTGAGGAGTGTGCGTTGCGTTTGACACCGCAAAGGCAGTTAAGGGCGGAATATGGCAAGTGGAGGAGTACGGTATGCGGCGGTCATTGTCGGGGAAAAATGCTTATTTTTGAAGCCGTGCAGGAAGTGTCCCTTGGGGCAGTGTCGACCGGTCCGGTTCGTTTGCCTTGTTTCCGGTTTCCGTTGTCTGCGACTGCACGGAAGATTTTGCGGCTACGTGGAAAACGGAATGCGCTTTGACAACAGCCGTGCGAACCGAGAGCGTTTTTTGAGAAGTTGACAAATCAAATGCTTTGATTTATGTTGTACCCGATTGGAATCCAGAACTTTGAAAGCATCCGCGAAGGAGGCTACATCTATGTGGACAAGACCGATTTGATTCATCAGCTCGCCACCACCGGCAAGTATTATATCTTGAGCCGCCCGCGCCGCTTCGGAAAGAGTCTTCTGGTCTCGACGATGGATGCCTATTTTCAAGGGAAAAAGGATCTATTCAAAGGATTGGCCATCGAGAAATTGGAAAAGGATTGGACGGAATATCCGGTATTGCATTTGGATCTGAGCGGGAAAGAATACAATAGCATGGAAGACCTCGATGCCCGCTTGGACAGGCATCTGAGCCTTTGGGAGTCGAATTTTGAGGTCCGCAAACGCTATCCGATGGCCGATTCCCGTTTCTCTGACATCATTGATGCTGCTTATGAAAAGACCGGCAAGCCCGTCGTGATTCTGATTGACGAATACGACAAGCCGCTTCTGGACTCGGCGGGCCACGAAGCGCTCCGGGAGGCGTTCCGCAGCCGCCTGCAAGGCTTCTACAGCGTGATGAAGAGCCAGGACGGCAAACTCCGCTTCGGATTCCTCACCGGGGTCACCAAACTCGGCAAGCTCAGCATCTTCAGCGGACTCAACAACCTCAACGACATCTCGATGAACTTCCGTTACGCGGACATCTGTGGCATCTCGGAAAAAGACCTGCACGCCTACTTTGATGAAAGCGTCCGGGAAATGGCCGAAGCCAACGGATTGACCCAGGAGGAATGCTACGCCAAGCTGAAAGACTACTACGATGGTTACCATTTCTGCCGAAACAGTCCAGACATTTACAATCCTTTCAGTCTGCTGAATGCCTTGAACCAACAGGAATTCAACGATTACTGGTACGAAACCGGCACGCCCACCTTCGTGGTCAAGGCCCTGCGGAGCGGCAAGTTCAACTTGGAGGATTTGACCCTGGAAGGCGTTCCTGCCTCGGCTTTGGGCGGGGTCAATGCCGACGATTCCGACCCGGTCCCCGTCCTCTACCAGAGCGGCTACCTGACCATCCAGAGCTACGATGAACGCTGGCAGAGCTATACCTTGAAATATCCTAACAAGGAGGTGGAACGCGGCTTCATGGGATGCCTGGCCAAGACCTACGTCCCTTCGGCCAGCTACAACAGCCCGTTCTCGGTGCGGAAGTTCGTGGAGGACTTCGAGAAGGGCGATGCCGAAAGCCTGATGAGACGCTTCGAGGCCTTCTTTGCCGATGCCGATTACGAGATTGTGGGCGATGCCGAGCTCTACTTCCAGAATACCATGTACGTCATGTGCAAATTGATGGGGCAGTACACCCAAGTGGAACGCCACACCAGCAACGGCCGGATGGACATTCTGGTGCAGACCGACAAGTACGTTTATATCATGGAACTGAAGATGGATGCCAGCGCGGACGAGGCCTTGCAGCAAATCGAGGACAAAGGCTATGCCAAGCCCTTTGCCGCCGACCCTCGCAAACTCTTCAAAATCGGGGTCGGCTTCTCCAGCGAAACGAGGCAGATCAAGGAGTGGAAAATGGAATAACTTTTAGTTCGCCTGAGGAGCATCTGATGTTCCTTTCCCCTCCGGTTTGCCCCACACTTTTTCCGGAAAGTGATAACTTATCGTACACAAGGAATTCTTATCCTCTGTCACGCACGAAAGGAGCTTACCTTGGGATGCAATATCTTTCACTACATCGCTGGAGGGATGCCCATACCGATTGATTTTTCCGTATGAAACAAAATAATGTTCCGTCTTGGCATTCAAATCCAACAGCTTAGAACTATATGAATCGGCGGACCCATGGTGGGGGACTTGCACCATATCAAGTTGCGGAAGGTCTGACTCCAATTTTGCACATATGATATCGAATACCCTTCTACGGCATCCTGCCAAACCGTATTCTTGATTCATATCCATGTCGCCCAAATACAGACATCCTGCTTTCTCTTTAATCTTCTTCGTTTCCCTTATCCCCGTACAATTATTTATACCCAGACAATCTTCCACATTAAAGACGGCTTCAGTATCCACAGGACCGGAATAAAGCATCATGGAATCCTTATTCAGGTCTTCTTTTCTGTTTGTCCCCAATGAAACTTTTCCATAAATATCTTTCAATAAATCAAAGTTCTTTTTCGCGGTCCCAGCCTTTTCTTTCGATTGGGATGGCGCAGCAAGCACATCAAGTATTTCCTTATAACTTATTTTTAAATCAAGCAAATTCCGCAAACCGGATTGCTCTATTTCTGCTTTAAATGCTTTATACTTTTCTTCAACATTAAAATTGAAGGGAGTGTATTTCCACAGCGAATCTATACGTATGCTCTGAAAGCTACCGATTTCCTTTCCATTGTCCAAAGCTGTTAAATCAAATCCATTAACAGATACGTCCTCGTTATCATCAAATGCGCGAACATAAATTATACTGGTCTTATCACCGAATACATCTTCATAAGAGCACATGATACGATAAAGATTCTCCAATTTATCCTTTCTGACATTCCTACTGGCTATTTCATATAGGAAAAGGAGCCGACGTATTTCCAGATTTTTATATAAAAAAGGTAAAAAGACCCTCTTCACGTTATGTTTTTTCCGGAGACTTTCTATTCCATTGATGTGATCCTCATGAAGATGAGATATGAATAAGGCATCTATGTCTCCAGAATGCTGTCTATCAAATTCATTCCCTACAACATCCTGTACTTTTTCCTTTTTTCTAGACCCACAATCATACACCACACAGGCTTTGCAAATATCCCCATCCATGAAACGTTCCGCATAGAACGAACCTTGACCGACAGGATACAGTTTCCTCTCCAGTCGCAATGGGCCATACTTTGACAAATTTCCTTCCGAATCGACTACCCAAAGGCTCATTCCTGTAAAAGCGTCTATCATTTTCAAATATTTTCCTTTCATAGACAATAAAAAAAAGGGTACTCTTCTTCGAGTACCCTGAAATTGTTCTACATCACTAAAAGTTTCCACGTGTTCCCACTGTTACGAACAATGTAAATCCCTGCTTGACGGACAGGAATCCTATTATTGCTTTGACCTTGGTAAACCAACGTACCCACGGTGGTGAAGACGGACACTTCCCCGCTTAGACCTTCCGTGAAGATGGTTCTGTCTTTGGCATAAACCCGACCATGCGGTTCGCCTTCAATGGCCTCGTTGCCCACCGAAGGATCTCGGTCGGCCACTACGTGAACCAGACGGACGGCAGGTCTTCGTTTTCCCCTGCATAGGCCGTAGCATACGGATAGGTGACTTCCTGTTGAGTGAACGTCAGCATGTTCCCATTCAGAACTGCCCCATGCCAGACCAAAACCCTGTCAATATCGAAATTCGGCAAAGAAGAGAGGTCGAACGCATCGTTTCCATCCAAAACTACATTTAAACGATTATCTTCTGCATACAGAACCCGCAAATTCGTGTTGGACGACAAATCAAGGCTCGTCAGCTGGTTTTGCTCGCAGGATAAGATCTCCAAGGCGGTGTCCTGGCTCACGTCCAGAGCCGTCAGCTGGTTAATGTGGCACCACAAAGTTATCAAGGCGGTGTTCTGGCTCACGTCCAGGCTCGTCAGATAGTTGCTAGAACAGGTCAAGTCCGTCAAGGCGGTGCAGCCGCTCACGTCCAAGCTTGTCAGCTGGTTGTTGTCGCAATTCAAGTACGTCAAGGCGGTGTGCTGGCTCACGTCCAGAGCCGTCAGCTGGTTTTCATAGCAGAACAACTTCGTCAAGGCGGTGTTCTGGCTCACGTCCAAGGCCGTCAGCTGGTTTTGCTCGCAGGATAAGATCTCCAAGGCGGTGTTCTCGCTCACGTCCAAGGCCGTCAGCTGGTTTTGGCCGCAACCCAAGGACTCCAAGGCGGTGTTCTGGCTCACGTCCAAGGCCGTCAGCTGGTTGTTGTCGCAATTCAAGTACGTCAAGGCGGTGTTCTGGCTCACGTCCAAGGCCGTCAGCTGGTTAATGTGGCACCACAAAGTTATCAAGGCGGTGTTCTCGCTCACGTCCAGAGCCGTCAGATAGTTGCTAGAACAGGTCAAGTCCGTCAAGACGGTGCAGCTGCTCACGTCCAAGGCCGTCAGCCGGTTGCCGGAGCAAGCCAAGTCCATCAAGGCGGTGCAGCCGCTCACGTCCAAGCTCGTCAGCTGGTTCATCTCGCAATTCAAGCCCGTCAAAGCGGTGCAGCCGCTCAGATCCAGGCTCGTCAGCTGGTTTTCCCTGCAACCCAAGGACGTCAAGGCGGTGCAGTCGCTCAGATCCAGGCTCGTCAGCTGGTTTTCCCTGCAACCCAAGGACTCCAAGGCAGTGCAGCCGCTCAGATCCAGGCTCGTCAGCTGGTTTTGCTCGCAGGACAAGAACTCCAAGGCAGTGCAGCCGCTCACGTCCAAGGCCGTCAGCTGGTTGTTGTCGCAATTCAAGTACGTCAAGGCGGTGCAGCCGCTCACGTCCAAGTCCGTCACCTGGCTGTTTTTGCATTCCAATCTCTCCAAAGAAAAAAAGTACTTGATGCCTTCAAAACTTTCTATTGAACTGTTATAACCAAGAGTAAGGTCTTTCACCCTACCTGCTTCTGCGCTAGATAATTCTCCGCTATCATTGCTGTCATAATTATTACTAACATACTGACGAAACACTTCGTCCGGAAAATGTTCCTCGTCAATCGGCACGGGGAAATCATCGTAGCCGGGAATCCAGCTTTGGGCATAACCCCAGCAAGTCAGGCCTTGCAGCATGATGCCGCATAGCAACAGGTAAAAGAATCGTAATGTCTTCATTGTATCACGTTTGTTTTTTTATTACATATCCTGTAGTATCCGGCTCTTCCGATATGCAAAGCAGCCGTTTCGGGCTTTTGAAATCAGCTGTAACCTGTGAATCAGGAAAAAAATGCTTTCCCTTGCCACAGCTCACAAGGTCCTTGCTATGCGACAGGAAATAATATTCCACATCCGGGTTCAATTCCTGCAATTCGTGATTATAGGAATTGACAGAACCATGATGCGGAACCTGAATCATATCCAGCTGTGGAAGCTCGGCCCGCAACCGTATCCGGATGGTGGAAAGAACATCCGTATTCACAAGATCCGCATCCCCAAGATACAAGCAGGCCGCATTCTTGCCTTGTTCCCATTTCATGCTATCAAGTTTTTCCCCTGCAACCCTGTCGCCCTCTTCCCGGCACACAGTCAAGGAATCTTTTGCAAAAGATTCCACAGGGCCGGAATAAACCATCAATGAATTGGAGTTGAGCCTGCTCGGCTCTTTTGTTTCTCCAATCTGCCGGTAAATGCATTTGAGTGCCGAAATTTCCTTGGATCTGCAGCCACGAAAAACAGCCGAAACGATGTCGGGGAACTGTTTCAAGACAGGACATTCATCTACTAGCTTCTTGAACAGCTTCGTCCGGTTTTTCTCATCGAAATTGAACGGGATGTATTTCCAGCAACATTTGTCCCCACCTTTATCAGAAAAGTTCACTCCGATGTTGATAGCTTGGAAACTTCCTATAATATCGCCTGTTTTGAATTCGGCCAAATTCTTGGGAGAAGCAGGATTAATATCGCCCGTTTCGGGGTCATACGGCTCCACATAGAGGATTTTTGTATCCTTGCCCCAATATTCTTGCGGATTGTAAATCAAGCTGTGCAATGTCTGGATATCGTTTTCCTTGGTCTTGGAAGTGGTTTTTCCCAAGGCGAGAAGGTATTCCAGCTTTTTAGTGGTTTTGTCTTTCAGCAAGGGCAAAACCACGCACTTGACATCGTACTTCTTTTTCAATCGGGAAATCCCGCTGATATGGTCCTCATCCAAATGCGAAACGAACAGGATTTCTATCTCCTCTTTGGGAGGCCGTTTCCCTTTCGCCTTGGGCTTCGCCATCGTAGCCCCTTGCGCGGTAAAGGCGGAATCGATGATGTTCTGCCACTGCTTGATGGCTTGTTTCGAGCCGCAGTCGTACACGACACGAATGATATCGCCGTTGAAACCGGTCAATTCTTCCGTATAGAACGCTCCATGCCCTACCGGGTGGATTGTCCGGGTCAGGAATGGAGTCATGCCTGCCGTGAAAAGTCCATTCATGCCTACAGAACTATGGCCTTGTTTGTTCTCTTCCATTTCCATCATACATAAAAGATTCAGGTTTGTTCACGACAAAAGTCCCGCTCGCGAACAGCCGGTATCCATGCTATCCGGAGGATGACTTCAACCGGAAACCACCTTGGGTTGCCGCGATTCTAAGTATCTCTTGGCAAGAGATACTTTTGTACCGGCAATCCTCAATAAAAGAACATCTTACATGGACACAAGATGCAATCTTATGTGCGGGAGTTGCCTAGAAAGAGATACTCCACTTGCCGGAAATGACGCAGTTCCAAAAACTTTCGTACTTTTGTCACCGTCTTCAAGTATCTCTTGCCAAGAGATTTGCCAACCCCTCATATCCCGTTTATAATCATCCGGTTGGCTTCGTCCACTGCGTTCATGTCGAGGGCGGAAAGGTAGATCCGCGTGACCCTTTCCGAGGCATGTCCCAGGCCGTCGCTGATGACCGAAAGCGGAACCTCCTTGCTCTTGGCCAGGCTCGCCCACGAATGCCGCGCCACGTACATCGTCAGCGGCATCTTCAAGCCCAGCATCCGCCCTATCTCTTTCAGCCTCTGGTTCACCTTATACTGCACGTTCCGGTAGGACGAACGGGCATGGGCTTCCCCATCGCGGATAATGGGCAGGAGGTAACCGTCCCCTTGGCCGGATTGCGCCCTCCCGCAACTTTCAGACTCCTTGCTGTTCCGCTTCCGCCACCTTTCCTTGTTCCAAACGGCATCCTTGGCGACAGAATCCTCCCCGTCAGCCTCTGAAACCGGCTTCAAAAAACTTCGCGTCCGCCCGCTCCGGACTTCATCGCGGAATCCGCTGGCATCCCTTTTCCTATTGCAATCCGGCAACCGCCCATCGGGTACTCCGGCATCGCGGCGGGAAAGCCGCTTCCCTCCCCACCGTGGGGCGGCAGCCCTCATCGCCTCCGCGTTCCGCCATAAAGCTTCCAACATCTCCTGCATCCGTCCCTCCCAGCGGATGAACAGCGGCCTGCCCGTCTTGCGCCGCACGTAACACAGGATGCCCTCCTTCAAGTCGCTCCGCCGCAGCCCGGCCATGTCCGCGAACGCCATCCCCCGCGTGTAGAAGCTCAGCAGGAACAGGTTCCGGGCGTATTCCAAGTCGGGATGCCCGTCCAAATCCAACTTCCGGATGGCTCGCAAAGTGTTCCTGTCCACCGCCCGCTTGCACGTCTTGGCCACCCCGGTATAAACCTCCGCAAACGGGTCCTGCCGCGGCGCGGGGCAAAGTTTGGCCTTGACCGCCTTGCTGTAGGCCGAACGCAGGTTGCGGAGGTAGAAGGAGGTGGTGTTGGGGCAGAGGCCGCCGGTCAGCAGGCAGTTCTCGTACCTCTGCATGAGGCGGCCTTCCATCTGACGTAAGCCGATGTCCTTGCCGCCGAGGAAGCGGGAGAAACTGTTAAAGGTGGTCCGCCATATCTCCGCGCGGCGTTGCCTGCCCTCCGAGCGGGCATCCTCCGCCAAAATTCCAAGCCAGCACAGCATCGTCTTGGGCTTGCCGCGTCTTCCTATGCCCGCAGCCCCGTTCCTGCCTCCCTGCCCTTCCCTGTTGCATCGTTTTTCCATCATCATGATTCATTGATTTTGAACGGCAAAGATTGGCAAGGATGCCGTCGGGCACAAGGGCATAGAAACACTTCTCGGATTTCTTGCATTTTGAGCATAGATGGTAAAAACCAAAACGAAAACCCTATCCGAGCGCAAGGCCGATTGTCCACCCCCTGGCATCGGCACTAAGACTCGGCAATCTAATGCAAGGTTCCAAATCCCCTCCCGCAAATACCATCGCGGCTCTTGCCTCAAACGGATATGAGGCTTATCCTTGAAAGCTTGCATTTCGATGCGGCATCACGGACAACAGACCGGAAGCAAAGGGCGGCATTCCGAAAAAATGTTAATTTTGTCTGTTGACAAAGAATCTCGCATCCGACAGATGATGCGCTTTTCCTTAGCAAATCGCTGTTACGCAAAAAATCACGCCATGCTGTACCCGATTGGAATCCAGAACTTTGAAAGCATCCGCCAAGGAGGCTACATCTATGTGGACAAGACCGATTTGATTCATCAGCTCGCCACCACCGGCAAGTATTATTTCCTGAGCCGCCCGCGCCGCTTCGGGAAGAGCCTTCTGGTCTCGACGATGGAAGCCTATTTCCAAGGGGAAAAGGATCTATTCCAAGGATTGGCCATCGAGAATTTGGAAAAAGACTGGACGGAATACCCGGTGCTGCATTTGGATCTGAGCGGGAAAACCTACAACAAGGCCGAAGATTTGGATATGATTCTGGATGTGCATTTGTGCCAATGGGAAAAAGCAGTCGGCATGCAAACCCGGTATCCCGAACCCGATCTCCGGTTCCAAACCATCATTGACACCGCCTACGAAAAGACCGGCAGACCGGTGGCCATCCTGATAGACGAGTATGACAAGCCGCTTTTGGACTCGGCCGGCAACGAACCCCTCCGGGATGCTTACCGCAGCCGCCTGCAAGGCTTCTACAGCGTCATGAAGACCCGCGACAGAAAAATCCGCTTCGGCTTCCTGACCGGAATCACCAAACTCGGCAAACTCAGCATCTTCAGCGGCCTCAACAACCTCAACGACATCTCGATGAACTTCCGTTACGCGGACATCTGCGGCATCTCCGAAAAAGACCTACACGCCTATTTTGATGAAAGCGTCCATGAAATGGCCGAAGCCAACGGGATAAGCAAGGAAGAATGCTACGCCAAGCTGAAAGATTACTATGACGGATACCATTTCTGCGAGGAATCCGAAGACATCTATAATCCTTTCAGCCTGCTCAATGCCCTCAGCGGTCAGCGGTTTCGCGATTATTGGTACGAGACCGGCACGCCCACCTTCGTGGTCAAGGCTCTGAGGAGCGGCAAGTTCAATTTGGAAGACCTGACTCTGGAAGGAGTGCCTGTATCCGCCTTGGGCGGGGTCAATGCCGATGATTCCGACCCAATCCCCGTTCTCTACCAAAGCGGCTACCTGACCATCCAGAGCTACGATGAACGCTGGGAACGTTACTCGTTGAAATACCCGAACAAGGAGGTAGAACGCGGCTTCATGGAGGGCTTGGCCAACATTTATGTCCCCTCGGTACGGTACAACAGCCCGTTCGATGTGCGGAAGTTCGTGGAGGATTTCGAGAGAGGCGATTCCGAAAGCCTGATGAGACGCTTCGAGGCCTTCTTTGCCGATGCCGATTACGAAATCGTGGGCGATGCCGAGCTCTATTTCCAGAATACCATGTATGTGATGTGTAAACTCATGGGGCAATACACCCAAGTGGAACGGCATACCAGCAACGGGCGGATGGACATCGTGGTACAGACCGACAAATACGTCTATATCATGGAACTGAAAATGGATGCCAGCGCGGACGAGGCCTTAAAGCAAATCGAGGACAAAGGCTATGCCAAACCCTTTGCCGCCGACCCTCGCAAACTCTTCAAAATCGGGGTCGGCTTCTCCAGCGAAACGAGGCAGATCAAGGAGTGGCGTGTGATATAACCAACAAGGAAAAAGTCATACAGTAAAGAGCGGCAGATTGAAATCCTCCATCTTCCCCATGTCTTTCCAGAAGCCGCCTTGCTGTTCCTGAAGCCGGATGTCGGCAAAAGGAATGGCGTTCAGATAGGCATCGATGACCGAAAAAGGCGTATTGCTGCCATATTGGGCGGTCCATTGCCGTATCAAAGAGGTTTTCATGACATGGATGCCACTGAAAGCCAAAGCTTTGAATCTACATTGAATAGCCTCCCCTTTCGTTTCCCCGCTCTTGAGGTTCTTCCAAGCCCGAAGCCGGCCGTCGGCATCGGCATACAAAAAACGGGAAGTCTGCCGTTGACGAACCGAAAGCAAGGCATCGGCATTCAGCCTTTTCGCATCCCGGACAAAGGCGTTCAAATCCAAATCGCTGAAAATATCCACATTGTGAACCAAAATCCGTTCCTCTCCGTCAAAAAGCGGCAAGGCATGCGTCAATGCGCCGCCGGTATCGAGCAGCAAGGCGCGTTCGTCCGAAAAATCGATTTGCAGCCCATACTCCTTGGCGTAATCGGCGGCATAGGCTTGCAGCTGGTCGGCAAAATGATGCAGGTTCAACACGAAATGACGGATGCCGAAAGCCTGCATCCGATCCAACAGATACGCTAAGAGAGGTTTGCCTTGATAAGGGACCAAGGCTTTGGGACAGTGGTCGGTAAGCGGTTTCAGGCGTGTACCCAGACCGGCGGTGAGAATAAAGGCAATCATACAGTTCCATTCAAACAGTAACCTGATCGGTCGTCAGAGATGGGCAGAAGCACGATATCCAAGATTTTATCCCGAAATCCGAAACGGCTTCTGGCATCGGAGACCCGACCGGGATTCAATCATACAGCAGGTATTTCTGACGGATTTTCTCGAAGTCCTCCAGTTCTTTCTGCCAGGAAGCCCGGAGTTCTTCCGTCCCCATTCCTTCCCGAATCGCATCGGCCAAGCGGGTCGTCCCGGCTAATTTGGAGAAAAAGGCGGTGAAAAACTTCTCCTTTTCCGGATAAGCCGCATACATCTCTATCAGATAATCCCAGCATATTTTCTCCGGAAGCTTTTCTATGATGGAATCCGGAATCCGGAATCCCCTGCACTCCTGCCCTTTGCAAGGCGGGTTCTCGCTCAGACCCTTGATGGGTTCGGGCCTGAAAGCATAATCCCCCACGGGCGATCCGGGGAAGCCGAAACATTCGAAAGGCTGCCAAGTGCCGCGACCCAAGCTGACAGGCGTGCCTTCAAAGAAGCAGAGCGAAGGATAGGCGTAAATGGCTTTCATGCTCCGCAGGTTGGGCGAAGGAGCTACCGGAAAGGCGTATTCGGCCCGGCGGTTGTAATTCGCCATCGGAATCACGGTCAAATCGCAGTCAATCCCGTTCTTGAGCCAATGCTCGCCTTGAATCATCCGGGCATACTCGCCGATGGTCATGCCATAGACCACCGGCACGGGATGCATCCCGACAAAACTCCGGCAGCAGGCCGTGTCCAAGACCGGGCCATCGGTATATGCGGCATGGGGGTTGGGACGGTCCAGCACGATGACCGGAATCCCGGCCTCGGCGCAGGCTTCCATCACGTAATGCAAGGTGGAAACATAGGTATAGAAGCGAAGCCCTACGTCCTGAAGGTCGAAAAGCAGGATGTCGATGCCTTGCAAGTCTTCCGGTGTCGGCTTCTTGTGATTCCCGTAGAGCGATACCAACGGAAGACCTGTCTTGCTGTCAATCTGGCTGTTGACCTTGGCTCCGGCTTCGGCCTGCCCCCGGAATCCGTGTTCGGGCGAAAATACTTTTTGCAGCCGGATGCCCGAATCGAGCAGCATATCGACCAGATGCACGTAAAGAGAGCTGTCGGCTGTGCCAGGGAGCGGCTGGAGGAACCTTTGGCAAGAGGATTGAGAAGGCAATGCCGTATCCTCTGCCTGCCATGCGTCAGTAACAGGAGAAATTCCCGTTCCGGATACCGCTTTGTCAACAGTGGAAACGGATACAGAACGGCTTTGCCCGGATTCCATCTTGTTGGATATCCCGTCTCCAATTCCTGACAGACAGGCTCTCCCGATGACCGAAGTGTGATTCGCGACAACGCCTACCCGCTTGCCTCTAAGCAATGGCAAATACAGGGATGCCTGCTCCGCCCCCGTCCTCATCATTCCCCTTTCCCCGTCCAAATCACTTCCCGATACAGCCCGCACTATGCCTGCCCCGGAATCGTTCCTGCATTGGGTTCCACGCCCCCATGCTGGTAACATAAGCAAAACCGACAATACAAGGCTGCCGATCTTTTTATACGGAACTCTCATACCGCTTCCTGTTTTTTCTTGACGCGAAGATACATTTATCCGACCATATTGCAAGATTGCACATGCTTCATGCTCCAACACCCCTATACTTCCTCCAAGGCTTCGGTTTATGCAAATTCTTCGGTTTATATGGATTTTTTGGCTATCTTTGCAGGCTTGATGAATAGCCTGCAATTGAAATGCAGCATATGGACTGTACCCAATAGGCTATTAAGAAACATATATCTTGTAAGCAGCCTGCCAAGGCTTTGGCTTATAGGAATTTCAAAATTAAAAGAAACGGGACAAGGCTACAAAAATGAATTCGGCAAACATGGATTGCCAGAAGACAGACACCAGCCTTCTCCCTTTTTTATTGGCAAGAAAAAAAACATTAATATATGGTAAAGAAGATTTCCCATGTGGACAAGCAAGACGTGGTAGTCAAGTTTGTCGGCGACTCCGGAGATGGTATGCAATTGATTGGTACCCTGTTCTCCAACGCCGCTGCCTTGGCGGGCAACGACCTTTCCACATTTCCTGATTATCCAGCCGAAATCAGGGCCCCGCACAATACGATTGCCGGGGTTTCGGGCTTCCAAGTTCATGTAGGTTCAACGGCCATCACCACTTCGGGGGACCAATGCGATGTATTGGTGGCCATGAACCCGGCTTCGTTGAAATCGAACCTGAAATGGGCCAAGAAAGGAGCCACGATTATCGTGGACGCGGACACTTTCACCGATGAGGCCTTGATGAAAGCCGATTACAAGTCAAATCCCCTTTCAGACGGTAGCCTGTCTTCGTACAACGTGGTTCCCGCTCCTATCACTACCCTGTCGCACAAGGCTTTGGAAAGTGACGGCTTGGACCATAAGACGATTGAGAAGACCCGCAACATGTTCGCGTTGGGGATGATTTATTATATCTTCGACCGGGATATGACGACCACCGTGCATTTCTTCGAAGCCAAGTTCGCCAAGAAGCCGCAGATGATCGCCATAAACAAGAAGGTGATGGAAGCCGGGCATAATTATGCCGAAGCGGCCGAAATCGTGGAATCCACCATTCATGTAGGTCCTGCCAAGATGGAGAAAGGCCGTTACCGGAACATCACCGGGAACGTGGCCACCGCTTGGGGGCTGTTGGCGGCAGCCGAAAAATCGGGCCGTCCTTTGTTCCTCGGCTCCTATCCTATCACGCCGGCTACCGATATCCTGGTGGAAATCACCAAGCGTCGCGACTTGGGCGCGAAAGCCTTCCAGGCGGAAGACGAAATTGCCGGTATCTGCTCCACCATCGGGGCCAGCTTTGCCGGTTCGCTGGCTTGTACCTCTACTTCCGGTCCCGGACTTTCGTTGATGAGCGAGGCCTTGGGTCTGGCGGTGATGGCCGAATTGCCTGTCGTTGTCGTGGACGTGCAGCGTGGCGGTCCTTCCACGGGCTTGCCTACCAAGTCGGAACAGTCCGATTTGTACCAGGCGCTGTTCGGACGCAACGGGGAAGCTCCGTTGATTGTCATTGCTTCTTCCACGCCGGCCAACTGCTTTAATTTTGCTTACGAGGCGGCTCGCTTGGCGATGGAACACATGACGCCTTGCATCCTGCTTTCGGACGGTTCGCTGGGGAACGGTTCCCAGTTGTTCCGGATTCCGAAAATGGCCGATATGCCGGCTATCAACCCGCCTATCGTTCCGGCCAACGACCCGAATTTCAAGCCCTATCTCCGCAACCCGGAAACCTTGGTCCGCGGCTGGGCTCTGCCGGGAACCGAAGGCCTGCGCCATCGTATCGGCGGTCTGGAAAAGGAACATATCACGGGCAATGTGTCCACCGATCCATTGAACCACGCCTTGATGTCGCGTCTGCGTCGGGAAAAAGTGGAAAAAGTGGCCGATGATATTCCGGAACAGGCTTTGATGGGTGAAAAGGATGCCGACTTGCTGGTTGTCAGCTGGGGTGGAACCTACGGTGCGGTCAGCACGGCGGTTGAAATCCTCCAGCAGCAGGGCAAGAGCATCGCGCATGCACATTTCAACTATATCATGCCATTGCCCAAGAATACCTTGGATGTATTGGAAGGCCACAAGAAGATTGTGGTTTGCGAGCTGAACCAAGGGCAGTTTGTCAACTACCTGCGTGGCCGGTTCGACCATCTGCACATGACGCAGTACAACAAGATTCAAGGTTTGCCTTTCACGGTAACGGAACTGGTGGATCATTTCAAACAGCTGTTGGCTCAATAACTTGGCGGAAAAGCCATTGCCGCTCTTCGAAGAACGGCGGGGCTTTGTTCGGTTCAATCAAAAACAAGAGAAAAAATGAAAATCGCCATAGAAAAATCACCGGTCGAATTGACAAAGCAGGATTTTGCCAGCGACCAAATGGTAAAATGGTGTCCGGGCTGCGGTTCGCACGCTATCCTGGCTGCCATGGAAAACATTTTTCCTGAAATCGGATACAAGAAGGAAAAATACGTCAATGTTTCGGGTATCGGCTGTTCTTCCCGCTTCCCCTATTATGTGAATACCTACGGTTTCCATGGTATCCACGGTCGTGCCAACGCAATCGGGACCGGGGTCAAGATTTCCAATCCCGGCTTGAGCGTATGGATCAGCACGGGCGACGGGGACTCCTTGGCTATCGGGGGTAACCATTTCATCCATATCATCCGCCGTAACATGGACGTGAACATCATCCTGTTCAACAACCAGATCTACGGTCTGACCAAGGGGCAGTACTCGCCTACCTCCCCCATGGGAGCCATCACCAAGACCTCCCCGATGGGGACTATCGAGCATCCGTTCAATCCAGGGGAATTGGTTATCGGTTCTCAAGGTACATTCTTTGCCCGTGTTCCGGACAACAATATCAAGCTGATGTCTTACGCGATGCGCGAAGCCGCCAAGCATGATGGCTGCGCGGTCATCGAGGTATTGGACAACTGCGTCATCTTCAACGACAAGGCTCATGCGGCCATTACCGGCAAGGATGTACGCGACGACCACCAGTTGATTCTGGAACATGGCAAGCCGATGATTTTCGGCCGGGATCGCAACAAGGGCATCCGTCTGAACGGCACTCGTCTGGAAGTGGTTGAAATCGGCAAGGACGGTATCACGGAGCGCAATATCCTGGTTCATGACCAGTATTCGCAGGATCCGGGTATCCATTTGATGCTGGCCAAGATGCACTTGCCGGAATTCCCGGTAGCGATGGGTGTGATCCGTTCTGCTCCGGCAGCCACCTACAACCAGCTGCTGGAAGACCAGATTGAAAAGGCCAGGAAAGAGTCTAAGATCAAGTGCATGGATGACTTGCTCAATAGCGGCGACACTTGGGAGATTGAATAATGAATCTGATCTGAATTGATGGCGCGATATCTCCGGATGTCGCGCCCTTTTTGTATTATGGCAGGAATCCGTCTTATCATTCTCATTGCTTGGGGGCTGTCCTCTTTGCATACGCAGGCGCGTGCGAAAGAGGCTTATATACCTAAAATGGAGGAAGAATCGGAACGGTTATATGCAAAAGGATTGAAACTTTTCAATACCTATCAATACGATTCCGCCTTACCTTATTTCAACGAATTGATTCTGCGATTGCAAAACCATGAATTGGAATCCGAGGAAATGACCTATGGCATCAAGGCGGAAAATCATGCAGGTGCCATACACCTGCTTTATTCCCGGAACCAGGAGGCGATGCAGTATTTTTCCCATGCTGCCTATTGCGCTCGCAAGGCCGATTCCTCCTATCTTCCCATGGTATTGAACAATATAGGCATCGTATACAGTAGATATGGCGCGTACGGGAAAGCCTACGAATTGTTCAAGGAATCTTTTGACAATCAGGAAGAGCAGGAAGCCGGCAGCGCGGACAGGATGTTACTGAATATGCTGACCATGGCCATATCCATGGACGATGAGCAGGCTGTGGCCTTGTGCATGCGCTATTGGGATAGCCCAACCTACCGGGATAACCCAAATTTCCCCTTTGCCATCAATCTGGCCAAAGCCTATATGGCTGAAAAGCAAGGCAAATACAGGGAAAGCCTGAGATACACGGAAAAACTATCCGAAAACCGTCCTCTGACATCGGATTCTGTTGATTTTTACTTGAGTTATTATTTAAGCATCTCGGCCAAATACCAGCAGCTCGGGATTTTGGACTCGGCCATGCTATACAATGAAATAGCAAAGGAACTGGCAATGTCGAGGCATGACTACGCGATTGTCAGGGAGTGCAGCAAAAACCAGTATTACATAGAGCAGGGTCGCAATCTTGCCGATGCCGTCAGTGCAACGGTTTCCTACTGGGAGATGAGCGATAGCATCTCTGCCGAGGAGAAGGAAAAGCAGCTGGCCAATTTGGAATACGCGGTACGTAAACACCAGCAGGAGCAAGAGATAAACCAGCTAAGAATAAACACTTTACATCAACGTCAATTACTAAAAAGCCGGAACAGGACTCTTGTTTCCATCTTAAGCGGATTCATCATCGTTTCGATACTTCTGGTCATTGTCTATATCCAAAAACGAAAGCAGGCACATCATATACGGGCTTTGTATGAAAAGAACAAGGCTCTATGGAAATCAGAGCAACGCAGCCTGATTCGCCAGAAGCCGGCAGCCGAACCGCCCGGCATCCCTGCCCCGGATTCGGTTCAGGACACTTCCGACAAGTCCATGTACGAGGAAGCCGCCGAAACCGAAATGGAAGGCAATTCTCAGCTGCATCTTTCCGAGGAATATTGCCAGACTTTGTTGGACAGGATTCTTCAAGTCTTTGAGAACGGCACGCTGTATCTGAAAAACACTTTCAATTTGGCCAAGTTAGCCAAAGCCACAAAATCCAATGCTACCTATGTATCGTACACATTGAATGAATATTACGGAAAGAGTTTTTCTGCCATGCTCAACGAATACCGAATCCGGTACGCCTGTGTTCTCATAGAAAGCCCAGATTATCAAAATTATAAGATTGAACACATTGCTCAAGTGGTAGGGTATAAAAGCAAATCCGCTTTCTATACGGCATTCAAAAAACAGACCGGATTGACACCGGCGCAATACCAGAGGGCCTCGATCCAGCAAAAAGCAGAAAATCTAGCCTGATGAATAGGCTCGAATGGACATCCAAAACGTTTTTTATTGATAGAATATTGATATACACTATATTATTATATTTACTTGCATGTTCTGATTGTTTAATTCGTACATTTTCGTCATAAAAAGTAAACATCTATCCGCTATTTTCGTCATGTTTTTCTAAACAAAAGTTCATCACAACAAAAACCAGAAAACATGAAAAAATTGTCAAGCATCTTGATGATTCTGCTGGGAAGCATGACTATCGCTTTCGCGCAGACGCAGACAGGGAACAACAAGGACTATTACCGTCCTTTGGCCAAGCCCAACCCTGCCTCTGAACTGAAAGCAGTTCAATCTGACAAAAGCCCGTACTCCCCTTTTGAAAAATCGAAGACCTTCAAAGGGAAAAAAGCACGGAAACCGAAATTTGCTAACGATAGCATTTTCTATGGAAGCCTGTTGAGCGACACACTGACCGAAGAATTCTCCGGTCTTGTGGGGCTTGATTTGCGCACCGGCGAAGTGGCTCGCTTATTCCCGTATCCGGATCGCATGACAGCCGTATCCGGTTGCGTTGTGGATGGTTTCATGTACATGTATATGTGCCAAGGCAACATCGCGGGCATGTATGTGCCGAGGGCATTCGCCCGCATGGATATCGCCACCGGGGAATTTTCTTACATTGCCGATTGGCAAGATCTTGAAAACATCTTCATGGACATGACCTACGACCCCACGGAAGACAGGATATACGCCATCGCGGTAAATTCCCTTTGGATTGTGGATCGGGAAACGGGCGATTGCACAAAACTGGGTGATTTTGAACCGATAAACAATCGCACAGACAGGACGTTCTATACCATTGCCTGCAACCGGTACGGAGAAATGTATGCCATAGACAATGAAACGGAGACCCTTTGCCGGATAGACAAGCAGAGTTTGGAAGTGGAAGAAATAGCCGATTTGTGGATGGGACTGAGTTTCCGCCAGTCCATGTCTTTTGACCACGAGACCGATTCCCTTTATTTGGCCGCCCAGACCTCGGATGGACATTACATAGCTACCATCAACCTTGAAACCGCTTCCATCCACCGCATTTGCGACATGCAGCACAAAGCCAGGGTTTCATGCTTGTATGTGCCTGTGACAACCAAAGCGGACGAAGTTCCGGTTGCTCCTGCCGATTTCGCCATTGAGCCGTCGGGCGCTTTCCAAGCAACGCTGACTCTCTCCGCACCTGCTCAAACCTTAGGAGGAAGCAATCTTGGCAGCTTGGATGAAATCCGTCTTTACCGTCAGGATTCTTTGATTCATACCTTTGCCGATCCCGAACCTGGTCAAGTATACAGTTATACCGACCAAGTGGAAAATTCCGGAACCTACCGGTATTACGCGGTAGCGGAAAACGAACAAGGCACAAGCCCTGTGGCTGTCGGCCATCGTTTTGTCGGCCGGGATATTCCGGGAGCCTTGCAGAACCTGAAAGTGCAGGAAACTGCTGCGGAAAACGTGGAACTGTCGTGGAATCTGCCCGAATACGGCATGGAAAACGGCTGGATTGACCATTCCTCTCTGCATTACGTCATTTTACGTGAATACGGGGCAGAACCTTATGTGGATACATTGGAGAAGGAATGGAACGCATCTACCTATGCGGATGCTGATTTTGACACTGCCGATTTGCGGTATACATACACAGTGATTCCCGTTACATCTGATGGTGCCGGTCCTGAATGCCGGAGTCAAGGTGTCTATATCGGATCTGTTTCTTCACTCCCCTATAAGAACTATTTCGATACCGATGAGTCCATGGACCGGATGAACATGGTAGACGCGAATGCCGACGGCATCACATGGGATTTGTTCCTGACCGCGTATGTCAACAAGGCTCGCTACGATGGTTCTGACTTCGATACGGCCAATGATTGGCTGATTACGCCTCCCGTGCAAGTAGAAGCCGGACATCATTACAGGCTCTCTTTCTGGTTCGGCGGTTCAGGCGTAAGGACAGAAAACATCGATATATGGATGGGCAATGGCTATCATCCTGAAAACATGACAAAAAAAATGGGGTCATTTGAATGCACCGGAAGCCAGGAAAATCCCGTGGAACTTACTTTTGTGGCAGATGAAACCAGTCCTTGTTGCTTTGGATTTCATGCGGTATCGATGCCAGACCAAGGCTACCTCAGCGTTGGCGACATCGCGGTGGAAGAAATGGAGGAAAACGATTTGCAAGCCATGTCCGTAGCGGGACGTTCAATGCCGACGGCACTAAACCGGTATGTTTACGAGGCCACCATACGCAATAACGGTTTCGGGACCCAAGAAGGATTTTCTGTGAGCCTGATAGACAGTGCTTCGCAGGAAGTATTGTGCCATGTGGATGCTGACAACGTGCTGGCATCGGGAGAGGTATGTACCATTCCCCTTGAGTTTGCCCCCCAGCAGGAAGGCATTCAGAAGATAGCCGCCATGATACATAAGGATGGCGATCAGAATACGGGCAACGACCAATCTCCTTATCTGGCTATCGATGTGCAGGAAGCCGGTGAAAGCGAGTACGGGCAATTGAGTTCGGGAACTTCCAATGGAGGAGCGCCCCTTTTCTTTGCCTACAAATCGGTATTCAATGAATGCGTCTATACGCCGGAAGAGATAGAACTCTCCTACGGGAAAATCACCGACCTCTATCTCCAGTATGAATACAGAGGGAGCGACACGCTCAAGATTATTGACAACAAACTCAATGTGTACATGGGGGTAAGCGATATGGATTTGTTCACGGATTCCTACATACTCAAACGCGGGCTTGCCAAAGTCTTGGATACCACCCTTACCCTTGTCATTCCTCCTGCAAGAAACCCGTATCCTTCAGGAGAAATTCATCTCCATCTTGATTCCGCTTTCTCGTATACCAGCGGGAATCTGATTGTGGCATTTGAGCGTCCTTTGGACACCAATCATGAAAGCGAATACAGTTTCTATGTTGCTTATAAATCCGTGCAAGGTGCTAATGCCAACTTCTTGAGCAATGCCGAAGAGTACGTGGATGACCAATCGCTTGTTACCCTGAACAGCTATAAGGCTAACATTCGTGTAAAAGCCCAGACCAAGAATCTGGCCACCATTGCCGGCGTAGTGAAAGATCTGGAAGGCAATCCGGTGGAAGCCGTCACGGTCAGGATTCCACAGCTGGGGCTTGCCATGGAAACCGGACTGGACGGAGCCTACATGTTCCAAGCCTTGGATGCCGGGCAATACGAACTTGTTGCATCGGCTTATGGATATGCGGACACTTCGGCTTCGATAGAAGCGGCGGTTTCGGACACTGCCAGCCTAGATTTGAGGCTCAGGGAATTCGCCAACTACCGTCTCAGCGGCGTGGTACAGGATGGAGACGGACAGCCGATGGCGGATATACTGGTAACCTTGACCGGAGACGGGGTTTACGCATATCCGGATATCAGGACGAATGCCGATGGAAGTTTTGTCTATGACAAAATTTATGCCGGGCATGAATGCTCTTTGATGGTGCAGAAAGCCGGATATACGCCCTACTCCACGGTGCTGGAAACCTCTATTACCGAAGATCAGAATTTAGAAATCATCTTATCGACCATAGCCAATGCGCCACGTTCCATAGTGATTACCGAAAGCAACCAGGAATCCAATACATTAGCTTATACGCCTCCTATCGCAAAGAGCGCTTTCAGGATTGACGGTGGCGAGCCATACACCATCTTAGGGGCGGAAAACGGAACGGAAGCCACCATCATGGGGACAGCCTACCGTTGCCCGGCTTATGTGGAAAGTGTAAGCTGGTATGTGGAAGAATACCAAAGCACGCACGGTGTGGTACACTTGTTTGTCGTCCCATTAGATGAAAACGGGCATCCTATGCAGAGGTTGTTGTATTATGAATTGGATGTACCCAACAAAGACAACCGCTGGAACCATCATACCTTCCCCGAACCGGTCTACGCACCCGACGGATTCATGGTGGGTGTCAGCGGAGCCGGATTTTTGGGCTTGGCTGCGGCTTATCCTACCCAAGAATATCCTTTCCTTCCCAATACATCGTATTTCACAAGGGATATCTTCACACAGCCCTTTGCTGCTTTGGGAGATACCAATTACTACGATCTGGCCGACTTGCATTGCAATTTCATGGTCCGAGCCACCGGTATTGCCTTGAATCCCGATGACCCTAACATCGATACCTCGGCCGAACCGCAAGCAGTCAAGGGGTACAACCTCTACCGGTTCCCGGAAAGCCAGATGGAAGATGTTGACAGCTGGACCTTGCTGAATGAAAGCCCGGTTTCCGAACTCTCTTACAAGGACGCTTCTTTTGCCGATGCCCAGGAAGGCCGTTACCGCTATGCGGTCAAGGCGGTATATCCGGGAGAAGACCTGTCTGCTGCCATCTTCTCGACAGTAGTAGAAAAGGATGAACAGGATACGACTTCGGTGGAATACGGCATCGACAATGAATTCCGGGTATACCCGAATCCGGCGGATGAACGTCTCTATGTGGAAGGCGATGTGGAGGAAGTGGAGATTTTTGGTCTGAACGGGAACCTGCTTATCGAATCAAGGCGGAAAAGCATCGACATCAGTTCCTTGTCTTCCGGCATCTATCTTGTCAAGGTCACTGGAGAGGGAGACAAGGTTCGTCTTTTCAAGATTATAAAGTATTAGGTTTTGGTTGTTTGTTCCATCGAGCGCGGTGTCTTTTGATGCCGCGCTTTTTTTATGGCAGAGACGAGGCATGCGAAGCCGCTCGCGCCCCATCTACGACTGTATATTAAAATGATTTAGGATAAGCAGACACGAGGCGTCGAGCCACCTTAACACGAAAAAAAATTAAACTTGCTTTATATCAGATGGATACGAGGCGTCGGCTTGATGCAGGGCGAGGGAGCGTACTTAGGTACGTGACCGAGCCATGCGAAAGCCGCAACGAAGTAGACATCGATATAAACAAGTTTAAAAAAAAGGATGACCCTATAAGCCGGGTTCTGTACCAGTAAACTGGCGGCTGTCATTTATCTCGGCAGCCCGTCACCGGACTGCTCTATCGATCTACCCCCCGTCTTCGGCCGAGCCCACCTTGACATACGGTATATTTGATCTTTCAACCCATAAGGTTTACCCCGGAGAAATGTCACCACTCCCCGCGTGAGCTCTTACCCCACGTTTTCACCCTTACCGGAAAACCGGCGGTTATTTTCTGCGGCACTAGCTGTCAGCCTCGCGGCTGCCTTCCTGTTAGGAAGTATGGCGGCTCAGTGTTGCCCGGACTTTCCTCTGCTATGCAGCGACAGCCCAGGTCATCCTTTTAAAGTTAAAATAAACAGGCATCTGCGGCGTTGCCTGCGGGTCTCGGCCTCGGTCACGTACAAAAGTACGCTCCCGTCGTCCTCGCCCTTGGCGGCCTTGCATCTGCCCATTTATTTTAACTTTAAACCAGTCTCGTCCAAACGGGCATCTGCGGCGTTGCTTTCGAGTCTCGAACTCAGTCACGAAAGGCAGTGCAAGCCGAGCGCAGAGCCAAACGCAGTTTGAGCTATGCCGAGGCGCAGCCTGCTTTCGCTGCGAAGCAGCAACCTAAGTACGCTCCTTCGTTCTCGCTCTCAGCGCCTTGCATCTGCCCCTTCAGATTCAATTTAATCCGTCTTGTCTGAACGGGCATCTGCCCAACTCAACTACGTTCAAGGCCGCGAAGATACAAAGATTTGCCATCATGCATCCAATAATGTTTCTACTTCTTGCCTCAGCAAAGGCAAATGATTGATGACAATGCTCCACAAGATATCGGCAGAAAGACTATCGTATCCATGGCTTATGTAATTCCGGGCATCAACGATTTTCCTCGCATTGGTTATCGCAATACCCTTATTCTCTTTAAGAAGCCTATTGGTCGCTTCACCTATGATTTCAATATTTCGTTCAACAGCTCGTCTTAGGCAAAGATTATTGCAAAATTCATGGAAGACTTTAGGTCTCCCACCAAAAAATGAATCAATTTCCTCAATCGCCGTGGCTATATCATAGAGATGCTTCTTGATAGAATTATCCATATATCAATTTCTTTGTATCTTCCACATTCTGTTGAAAATAACGATTCTTAATGGCTTGGCTTTCCACTAAATCCACATCCCGTCTCAAAGCAGATTCCAAACCATATTTCAATTCAAAAAAGTTATCAAAGTAGTCCTCTATCTGGGATTTATCAAAATCAACCAAAAAATCCACATCACTCTTGCTTGAAAACCTGTCTGTCAAGACCGAACCAAAGACAAACAATCTTTTTACTTTGTGCTTCAAACACAAAGCATCGATTTTCTTCTTGTTAGCCTCTATCAGATTCATGGTAAAAATTCTCTCAAAATCCCGCATTCCAGCCCAATGGAACACACCACTTCTTTCCGCGAAAGTACTAATTTTTCGGTGATACCGCTAGAGAGGCCAAAAGAATTCTAAACCGAATTTGAAAATAAAACGAGGACGGTTGCCGCTGTATGAACAGCGGTGAACCATCCTCGTCTCCACAATTCCATGCGTCACATTATCCAATGCCTGCACACATCCCTACCGCTTATTTAATCAAGTCCACGCTGCGTTTGAGGAACTTGTGCAAAGCTTCGCCTTTCAATAATCCGTTGCTCAACAAAGCCAAGTCGATAAGCTGCCCTACTACCTTGTTGTCGGCACCATACCGGCCCAGCAAGTCGCGTTCCTTCTTGCCGAGGTCGGCCAGCTGGCGGTCCAAATCGGCAATGCGGTCCTTGTCCGAAGCCGGGACATCCTCCGGCTTGACATCCTTGTTCAAAGCGTTGATATCATCCTTCTGCTTCTGCAAATCCGCCTTCTGCTGCATTAAAGGCTGCATCTCTCCGCCCAAAGCCTCTTTTTCGGAAGCCAGCAGCTCCTTGACCAAGCGATGGTCGGTATTGACCACCAAGTTGAACTGGTCGCCCATCTTGCCGTAGAAGCCCATTTCGGGATTGATTTCGGCCATATCCTTCATACGACGCATGAATTCCGAACGGGTAATCAGCACCGGATCCGCCTCTTCACCCAAGGCTTCGAACGAAACCATGTACATGCCGCCATCCTTGGGCAACTGCGCATTGAAAATGCCCCGCAAATCGTCCTGTTCCTGCTGGCTCAGGCTTACAATCTTGGCTTCCTCCTTGGGAATCAGCTTGTCGATTACGTCCGAATCCACGCGCGTGAACCGGAAATCCGGGTTCTTCTGCTCCATGAAGTTGACGAAAGGCGTGTCGAAGACCCCATCCATGACCAATACATCGTAACCCTTGGCCTTGGCCGCCTGAATATAGCTGTATTCGCTGTCCACCTTGGAAGCATACAAGAATACCAGCTTCTTATCCTTGTCGGTCTGCAAATCGGCAATCACCTTCTTGTATTCATCCAAGCTGAAATACTTGCCGTCGGTGTTCTTGAACAAGTAGAACTCCATGGCCCTTTCGGCAAATTTCTCATCGGTGAGGATGCCGTACTGGACAAAAATCTTCAAGTCGTCCCATTTGCTTTCAAAATCGGAACGCTTGTTCTTGAACAAGTCCGCCAAGCTGTCGGCCACCTTCTTGGTGATGTGGTTCGAAATCTTCTTCACGTTGCGGTCGCTCTGCAAGTAGGAACGCGACACGTTCAACGGAATGTCCGGCGAATCGATGACCCCGTGCAGCAAGGTCAGGTATTCCGGCACGATGCCTTCCACCGTGTCGGTCACATACACCTGGTTGCAGTAAAGCTGGATCTTGTTCTTCTGCAACTCCAGACGGGATGAAATCTTGGGGAAGTACAGAATCCCCGTCAGCGTGAACGGATAATCCACGTTCAGGTGGATATGGAACAAGGGATCGGGCGCGGCCGGATAGAGGTCGTGGTAGAAACTCAGGTAATCCTCTTCCTTCAATTCGCTCGGCTTGCGCGTCCAAGCAGGATGCGTATCGTTGATAATCAAATCCTTATCTATATCCTCGTATTTGCCGTCCTTCCATTCCTTTTCCTTGCCGCAAATGATTTCCACCGGCAGGAAACGGCAGTATTTCTTCAGCAGGTACTGGATCTTTTCTTCGCCGGCAAATTCCTCGTCCTCCTTGGTCAGATGCAGCACCACATCCGTTCCCCTCTCGGCCTTGTCGCATTCTTCCATCTCGTAATCCGTCGTGCCTTCGCAGCTCCAATGCACCGCTTTGGCCCCTTCCTGGTAGGAACGGCTGAAGATTTCCACCTTGCTGCTGACCATGAAAGCCGAGTAGAAACCCAGACCGAAATGCCCGATGATGGCATTGCCGGCATCCTTGTACTTCTTCAGGAACTCTTCCGCGCCCGAGAACGCAATCTGGTTGATGTATTTTTCCACCTCTTCGGCCGTCATCCCGATACCTTGGTCGCTGATGGTCAATGTACCTGCCTTTTTGTCAGCCTTGACCGTGACCCTCAAGCCCTCGGTGCTGCCCTTGAACACGCCCGACGAAGCCAGCGTCTTCAGCTTCTGCGTGGCATCCACGGCATTGGAGACCAGTTCGCGTAAGAATATCTCATGATCCGAATAAAGGAACTTTTTGATAATAGGGAACAAATCCTGCGTCGAAACGCCAATCTTGCCTTTTGTCATAATTTTTTCTCCTTTTTGTTTCCGAGAAATGATGGAGCGAACCCATCAGAGGGAATCGCGGCAGTCCGTGTTTCCGGCAACGGTCCGCGGGCTTCAAGCTCCTACCCCTCCTTTTCCGGAAAATTTCCGGATGCATCATCCACCCAATTACGTGCCAAAGACAGAAGTGTGACAAATTTGCAGTTTTGCTGTTGCTCGCCGGAAATCCTATGGCAAAGAATCTCGACAAGGCACCTCGGCTTGCCCTGTTGCCTTGAACCAAAATCGGTTTTAGGCAGATTGTCCGCTTATGGCATGCAGATTGTTCCCCACTTAGCCGAAGGCGTAGCGGGCCAAGTCGAGGCGTAATGGGGAGCAAGATGCGGATAGAAGCGGACAAGATGTCCAAAAGCACCATTTTCGCAATCGGAAACGAACCCGGCAAGCCTAATGACCGTGGAGTTGAACCCAAATCGGTCATTAGGCTTCGGGGAGATTGCCCGCTTGTGTCATGCAGCATGCTTCTGGCCTAGCCGAAGGCGTAGCGGGCTACGTCGAGGCGTAGCGAGAAACAGGATGCGGACAGAAGCGGGCAAGATGCCCGAAAGCCTCATTTTCCCAATCAAAAACGGACTCGGCGTGTCTAATGACCGATTTGGGTTGAGAAGCTGTTTAAAATTTTTTACAATCCTGAAAAGAATGAATCTTGAGGGGGCGGTTTCAGGATTTTGTTTGCCCATCGGGGGCTATTTGGGGTCTTGCTTGCGTTTTTCACGTCAGATAGCTGGGCTATCCTCCTTTGAAAAACGCGGCGCCATCCCTCCAAATCCCCTCCCGATGGCCTAAACAAATAAATTTAAACAGCTTCTGAAGCAGAAGATTGCCATTCAGGCGAAGGATGATTATATTTGTCCGTATTTTTGATGTTCAAGAAACAAGCTTATGGAAACAAACAACACGCAAAGACCTGTCATCGTTCAAGAAAGACCCCGTACCAACGGCATGGGCATAGCCGGTTTTGTCATGTCCCTCATCACGCTGTTCTTCGGCTGGATTCCGGTTTTCGGCTGGGTGATTTGGATCTTATCCTTGGTATTCTCATTCATCGCTGTCTTCAAGAGACCTCGCGGGCTTGCCATCGCCGGGCTTATCCTGTCCATTGTCGGCCTGATTTTCATCGTGTTTCTCTACGCCTTGATTGCAGCGCTGGCAGCCGATGAGCTTTGATTCCCGGCATGTCACGCCGTCTCGGCAGCCTTGTTCTTGGCTATCTTCCAGTATTCGGAAGGCGTCATACCCACCTGCTTCTTGAACTGTTGGGTAAAGGTGACCCGGTTGCCGAAACCGGCCAGCTTGGCGATATATTCCAGCGTGTACCCCGTATTGGAGACATCTTCCAACAAAAGGCAGGCTTTGCGGATACGGTACTCGTTGACCAAAGTGCTGAAAGACTTGTGGAAATGCTCGTTGACAATGCGCGACACATACGTAGTATTGGAATTCAACTGTTTGGAGAGCTTGTCCAAGGTAAAGTCTTCCTGCGTGTAGCATTCCTCTTCATCAAAAAGCCGCTCGATTTCATATTCGATATACCGGATCTGCTTTTCCTCCATACGCAAGGCAGTATGCGAAGATGAAACGCCTTGAGGTTCCACATCTTCCATGCCCTCTTCAACAACCGCTTTTCCCTCTGCATTCTCTTGCTTGACTGCCATGTCCATTGAGGGGATTCCGTCCAAATCCCCCGCTTGGGAAGAAACCATGCCGTTGCCAGGCAATTCCGACCAGTCCTCCTGCTTGTCTGTTTCCTCCTTTTTGGGATGTTCCAAAGCCAGTAATTTCCGAGTCTTCTCGTACAACAAGCGGTTCATCCTCTCCTTGCGCCGCTTGTTCAAGTAAAGGACAAACAAAAATGCCAGGCCCAAAGACAGCAAGGCCGTCAAGGACAAGAATACCGAACGCTGGTTGCGGATAATCTCTCCTTTGTAGACCGAATCGTAATGAAGTTCGGCCATACGGCGTTCCTGAGCCCGTTGCAGGATCACGTAATCCAAATTCTGCTGTTCGGATCGGACGCTTTTTTCCTGCAAGGTCCGGGCAAGTTCCATATACTCCTGCACACACTCCCGGTATCGAGCAGTATTGCCGGAAAGGGAATAAAGTCCTATCTGTTCATAGCGAACCGCTTGGGTCATTTCCAGATACTGTTTCTGCTGATAACCGGCATAAGAACGCTCGTAATAAAAGAGGGCCGAATCATACGCTTCCAAGCCTTGAAAAGCCATGGCTATATCCTGGTATACCGAGGCATAGAAAGCCACCGTATCCACCGAATTGGGTCCGCAGCACAAAGACGCTTTGGCCCAATGCAAAGCTTCCGCATAGTCCTTCTTCTGCAAGCCGAGGAACATCCTGGCCCGGCACTGGCTGAAACAGGCCATCGGCAAAGTGTCGTAGGTTTCCGATTCCAATTTCTCAAGGCACCATTCCACGCCCGGCACAGAGGTCCCGCCCATGGCGCAAGTAAGGCGGTTTCCTATCATCAGGAGCGCTTCTTCATACTGCCCGGATTCCTCAAACATCCGGAAGCTTTGTTCAGACAAATCCCAAGCCTTATCGTAATCCTGCACGGTAGCATACAACATAGCCAGGTTCGCCTGCGTATACGGATCTTCTATCCCGAATTCCATGGAAACCTCCAAAGCATCCAGAAACAAAGACAATCCTTGTGCCGTATGCCCTTTGACAAAAGCATATACACCGGCTTGGTTCACTTGATCCACCCATTCCCGGGCAGCCGACGGGTTCCCGATCTGATAACGGTTCTGCAACAAAGCCGTGAAATGCTGGAACAAAGTATCCTCCTCTCCGAGCCAGCTGAAATCCCCGGAATTGACGGAATCCTCCAACGGAAAAGGCAGAAGGTCCTCGCTGCCCGCATCCAACGGCTCCATTCCGCCGGAATAGCGACAGGACGGCAAAGTGGACAACCCGAACAGGACTCCTATCATATATAGGAACAAGGATACCCGGCAACATAGATTCCGGACGAAATGCTTTCCAATAAAGCTTTTGCAAATGCAAGCCCGACGTACTTTTCCGCTCATGGCATATCAAAATTTCCGTTGCAGCATCAAAATTTCCGTCAGCGAAATTACAAAAAAAACGTAGTGGGATGACGCTTCTTTTCCCATTAAAGGCATCTTAGGGGGGAGCCGTGATAAGATTTATAAATGCAATCATTCTACAGCACCACAAAGACGTTTTTTATCAAAAAAGTTCTTTACGTTTGCTTCGGGACCACGGAAGAAAACAGCCCTGCCTCCCGGTGGCAAAAACAAAAAAAACGTAGTAGTCCGGTCTGAATGCAAAGCCGTCTTGCCCCGGATTCACGTCCAGAAAACGGGAGAAAACAGAGCAGGACTCTTCCCCAAACTGAAAACACAAGAAAACGCAGACTAAAGGGAAAAAGTCATCAATCAAAACTTATAACCAAAAACTTTTCATTATGGATTCAATGAAAAAAATTACCAACCTTTTGATGGCAGCGGGAATGCTTACCCTGCCATGCGCCCTTTCTTACGGGCAGAACACCACTTCCCGCTTAAGCCGAGCCGGAATGGAACAGAAGCCGATTGAAGCTGTCCAAAAGCATTCGCCTCTTCAAAAGCAGACGCATCCCCTGTTCCGCAGCGGGAACGGCCAGCAACTTCCTGCATCAAGCCTGGTCCTGACCGACATGCGGAAAGCCGACGACCCTACGAAGGCTAAAATCACCTTGAACGTGCAATGGCAATGGGAAACCGGCGGAGGATACCAGATAGTCCTGGACGCCGATGCCGATACGTACGGGTCGGTGATTCCCACGGACGGCTACATGGCGGCGGGCGATGCCGATTATTCGGAATTCGAGTACTTCCTGCCCGAAGATGCGACGGGAACCGTGGCCGACGGACACTGGATTGAAAGCGGTTCGGCCTCTATCTTGATAGAGCCTGGCGTGTACGACTACGCTGTGACCAACCCCGACCCTGCTACGCCCGCCGTCTGGATTCCCCGCGGGCCGCAGGCTATCGGAGACGATTTCGAATTTGCGGCCGGCGTGGAATACGTCTTTACCATCTGTGCCGCCCCCGTGCAGGACGAAGACGGGAACGACAGCTGCTACCTCTCCCTCATAGCGCCTGTGGACATGGAAGTTGTGGAAATCATCAGCCCGGCATCGGGTAGCGGGCTGGAACAGGAAGAGGTTACCGTGTCGGTCCGCAACAGCGGTTTGGAAGCGGTTTCTTCTTTCGTCCTCCGTTTGACTGTGGATGAAGGAACCACCGTCGAGGAAACCGTCAGCCAGGAACTGCAGGCACGAGCCAGCATGGAATACACTTTCGCGGCCAAGGCCGACCTGAGCAATCCGGGGGAACACAAAGTGAAGGTGGAAGTAGTGTCGGACGGCGATCTGGTCGCTTCCAACAACAGCCTGGAAAAGACCGTGTACAACGCCAAGCCTCTGTCCCTTCCCTACCATTGCGATTTCAACGAAGCTTCCGACATGGAAGCCTGGATTGTCATCGATGCCAATGAAGACGGCATGACTTGGGAATGGGAAGCCGCAGATCCCGATGACGGAGAGTATTACAAGGCCGAACCGGGCAACAGCGGGTCGGTCAAAATCGATTACGCGTACAGCACGCCCAAAGACGACTACCTGATTACGATGAGCCCCTTGCAGATTCCCGCCGGGGACAACCATATCAGTTTCTGGTACAGAGGCGGATGGGGAACTTGGGGCATAGAAAGCATGAAAGTCCTGTGGGGAAAAAGTTCAGACCCGGCCGAAATGGAAGTTTTGGGCGAATACATGGATTTTGTGAAAAACGAATACGAACAGGTCGCCATCAATTTCAATGTGGCTGAAGAGGGAGACTACTACTTTGCTTTCTACGCCTGCTCCCCTGCCAACCAGATGAACATCAATATCGACGAAGTCGAAGTCAAGACCGGTAAATTCGCAGGCATGCCCGACATAGCAGTAACCAAAGTGGTATTGCCCACTTCCGGTTGCGGTTTGAACGATGCGGCTATCGGTGCTGAAATCAGCAACATCGGCATGGCGGATGTGAATTCCATCACGCTTTCCTATTCCGTGGACGGGGGTACCGCCGTGGAAGAAACCTTTGCCCAGCCTTTGGCGATGGGCGAAACCAGGATTTTCACGTTCTCGCAGACCGCGGACTTTTCGACTCCTGACCATAAATACGGGGTTGTTGTAACGGCTACTCTGGGCGCGGACAGCCAAGAGGAGAATCTGGAAAACAACCAAGCCACCGATTCGGTAATGAATTTTTCTCCGGCGGAAGTGCCTTTCTACTGCGACTTCACAACGGCGGAAGGCCGCGAACAATGGACATCTTCGGTCGGCGCATGGGTATATGACGACTGGATTTGGTATGCCCTGCAATCGTTCAGCACGGATGCCTTGGTATCGCGCTGCGTGGCTTTGGAAGAAGGCAAAAACTACCGCATCTCGGTCAATTACCAAGGCGGCGCCAATTCCATGCTGGGCAATGTGACGGACGATTTCGCAGTTCTCTACGGACTTTCCGGAACATCCATGTCGGAATGGGATACGCTGAAAACCTACCGGGGCATCAATACGGAGTTCTCTTTCGTGGAAGAAAACATAGCCTTTACTTGCGAAGATGCTGGTGATTACAGCTTTGCCATCCAGCCTTTGACCAACCATGAAACGTTCTTCCTCAAATCCGTCCGGATCCAAGAAGAACAAGCGTACGATGTGCGTCTCAACTCTTTCGGCGGTTTTGCCCGGATGATGCCAGTGGATCAGACCGGCACAGAGTGGCAGGTGGAAGTGGAGGTGGAAAACCGGGGCGCCACCAAGGTAGACAGCGCTTTGGTTGTCGTTTATTCCGGCGAGCAGGAACTCGGACGGGGGAAAGTCCCTGTGGGCGAACAGAAAGCCATCGGCAAAGGATGGGTCTCCATCCAAGTCCCTGCCGGGCAAACTAACCAGGAACTCAAACTGAAAGCAGTAGCCAGCGTGGAAGGGGAAGAAGACCTGAATCCCGACAATGAAATCGAGAAGACCGTGCTTCTGATGGACGATATCATGGCCTACGACAACGTGACCGCCGACATGTACGGTTTCATGAATGCTTTCGGGGTCTATTCCGATTACACGGAATGCGGGCTTCCGTTCCGGCTGTTCAAAGCCGACACCTTGACCGCTGTTTCTTTGGGATGGGGTTACTTGGAAGAAAATCAAGATATTGTCATCAGCATCTACGAATGGGATGCCGAGAACGAGATATTGGGCGATGTCATTTACCAGGCGACCCATGCCAAGGACAAGACCACGGGCCAGATCGAGCACGACATCCCCGACTTCCTGCTTGAGGCCGGAGACTACATGGTTTCGGTAAGGTGGTTCAGTTATGCCTTGGTATCGGACATGGATATGGAAAACGGCTATATCTACCAGATTGCCAACGGTGCTGTACGGCGTGAAACCGGCCTCGGCTTCCCGGCCATCCGGAGCGTGTTCGGGCATGACGGAATCATTGCCGATGTGGATGTGGCGGTGGATGCGATTTCCAAGCCTATCGAGGAAGGCGTGTTCGCGGTCAACGAATCGGTGGTCGCTACCGTGACCAACAACGGCAAGGAAAGCGTGGATGTTCCCGTGAACCTCATTGTCAACAAGGATCTGGTTTCGACACAGACGGTGACGATTCCCGGATGGTCGTCCCGCGAAGTGACTTTCTCGGCCGACCTTTCCGAACCGGGCATGGAGTACTTGCTGACTGTTTACACCAGTCTTGCAGGGGACGAAGTCCCGGCCAACGACACTGCAATCAAGATTGTCCGTTCCAATGCGTCTCCCGACCCGTACGTGATGAACTTTGAATACTGCAGCGACTTTGCCACCGGTGGTTTCAACCCGGCATGGACGACCGTGGACCGCGACGGCCAGGATGTGGGCGGATGGGCCAACTTCTCATTCCCTGGCCAGCTGGCGCCTGCCGGTTTCATCGCTTTCAATCCGAGCGCGACCAATCCTTCCATGATGGACTACTCGGACGAGGTGGCTGCCACCGTGGCTCCGCATGGTGGAAAACGTTTCGGCATGAGCCTCTTCCTGTACGAAGGCGGCACCAATGACGACTGGCTGATTTCGCCGCTGCTGCGTATGCCGGCATCGGGTGCCAAGATGGAGTTCTACGTGAAGAGCATGTTGGAAGACAACGGCAACTTGGAAAACTACAAGGTGCTGGTTTCCACCGCCGATAATAATCCTGACAGCTTCATAGCCATAGGCGATGTCCGCTATGCTCCGGCCACGGCTTGGGAAAAAGTGGAAGTGGACTTGAGCGAATACAACGGCAAGGACATCTACGTAGCCATTCAATGCACTTCCACCGACTTGCTGGCCTTCATGATCGATGATATCTCGATCCAGAAGCCGACCGCCAACGAAACCGGAGACCGGGTGGATGCCCAGCTTTCGCTCTACCCCAACCCGGCTAACGAGATGATCCATATCCTCTCCACCGATGCCAAAATCCAGCAGGTGAGCATCTTCAACTTGTCAGGAGCTTGCCTGTACCAATCGGCCTTTGCAGCGCAACGCCAAGAATTCCACTACAACGTCTCCTCCTTGAATGCCGGGCTGTACTTTGCCCGCGTTCTGACAAACCAAGGTGCGGTCGTGCTGAAGTTCATGGTTCAGTAAAAAGCTCATTGGTTTTGGTTCCAAGCCCCTTGTCCTTGTCCGGGACGGGGGCTTTTTACGAAAGATACCGATGAAAGGATATATTTAAACAATCCGGATCATGAATGTTCAGAAAAACAGTTATATGCCTATCTTTGCCACCTGCGAGATTTCCTTTGTGGTGTTGGCGCTAGTGTTCTATTTTGTGGTGCAAACCGGCATAGTGCCAAGCCTGCTGATAGCCTTAGCCGGGAGCGGAGTCTTGAGTCTGCTGCACTGGATAGGACTTGCCTGGTGGAGAAAAAAGAGAAGCTTTCCGGAAAAGAAAGGGGAAGAACCGGCATAGTTCCTTGGATAGTAAAAGCTATGCTGGTACCTGCCTTGCCAAGAGGGTGTTTCGGATACCCAGAACGGGTTACGAAACGCCCTCTTCTTTTTCTCGCAAGGGGGATTGGTTGATGATCGGCTTGGGATGGCGGGCCATTTTCCAGTATTCGGACGGTGCCATGCCGACCATGCGCTTGAACTGCCTGAGCAAGGTGACACGGTTGCTGAAACCGGCCTGCATGGCCAGATAATCCATCGTGTAGGTTGCATTGGCGGGATTTTCCATCAGAAGGCAGGCCCTGCGGACACGGTATTCGTTGAGCAAGGTGCTGAAGGATTTTCCCAGATGATGGTTCACCACGTAAGACAGGTACGAACTGTTGGTTCCCAACTGCCTGGCGGCTTTCTCCACCGTGAAGTCGGGCTGCAGCCAGCATTCCTCTTCGTCCAGAAGATTCAATATGCCCGCTATCAATTGCCGGATCCTGGTTTTGTCCAAACGTGAGTCCTGTTCCATGTTCGGAATCTGCTCCAGATGCGAAACTTGCCCTGGATGTGAAGCCTCCGGATGCAATCCGGCCGTTTCCGGATGCGAGTCTTTTGGATGTCCATCGGCAGCCTTGAGAGACTCCTGTAACCGAGACAGGCAGCTTGCCGCTTGGCTGGAGAGGATATCCTTGGCTCCCTTGACCGGATCCGCCTCGTGTGGAATCCCGCTTTCTCCGGAAACCGGCAGTGTGTCATGACCGCTATTTTCATCAGGCAGCATCGGAACATCTTCTGCTGGCGAATCCTGCCCGGTGGCAAGGGCTTTCCAGCGTTCGGTCTGCGCTTGCGAAAGGTCTAGCAATTGTTTGGTCTTTTCGTACAGGAGACGGTTTGTCCTCTCCTTTTTCCGTTTGCTTTGATAGAGAAGGAATAGTAGTGCCGATACCAAAAGGAAGAGCAAGACCGAACCCGTTGCAAGCAATCGCTGCTTTTTGATAATCTGGTCTTTGTACAGGACTTCGTATTGGATTTGCATCATCTTCCTGGCTTGGGCGCGTTGCAAGATAACGTAGTCCAGATTCTCGTGTCGTTCGGCTTGAGCCAAGCTGTCGCTGTAACGGGACAGTTCCATGAAGGCCTCTATCTTGTCGCAATAAGACTGGTGCTGCCCTAAGCGTTTGTAGATTTCGGCTTCCTGGCGGTAGATTCGCTTCAAAGCCGGAATCCTCCTTTCTGTCAAATTGGCATCCAAGGCTTTGTCGTAGTACCACAAGGCGGAATCGTAACGTTGCAGCCGGGCGTTCATCAAGGCGATATCCTCATAGACAGAAGCCAGAAAAGCCGTGGTGTCGGTAAAACAATCGGCATAAGCAGCTTCGTTCCGGGCATGAATCAAGGCTTGACGGTACTTTCCCCGTTTCATATCCAAGAACATCCCGGCCCGCTCCAAGCTGAACTGCACGGCAGGGATGGTATCATATGGTGCCCGGAGCATGGCCTTAACGCACTGCCTCACTTTGGCGGTATCCCCCATCCCCATGGCGCAGGTCAGCATCGTATTCAAATCCAAGGCGGCGTTTAGATAATCCCCTGCCTGTTCCAATTGCGTGTATCTCCCCCTGTTCATCTCCCAGGCACGGGAGAAGTCCATGGCATCGGCGTAAATGCCGGCAATGTTCCCGGTCACATAAGGGTCTTCCATATGGAAATCCAAGGCCATTTCCAAGGCATCCAAGAAATACGAGAGGGCTTGGTCTGGCGCGTTCTGCTGATAGGCATAGACACCTAAGTGCAGCACTTGATCTATCCAGCGGGCTGCATCCTGCGAATCCTGCACCGCGTAACGCATCCGCCAGATTTCCAGGAAATCCTGCATCGTGGAATCCTTTTGCTGCGGAAGCCAGCTATCCGGATTTTCGATGAGCAGGCCGTAAGGCGGGGCTTCTGACGGGGATTCGGCAGCCGGTTCGGGCTTAGGCTGGCACGCCGCAAGGAAAAGGAATATAGAAACAGATAGGAAGTATGCTTTTTTCATGTATTCTGGCCGTATGTTGCAAAGTGTTCCTGCCGGAACGGCTTGCGAAGATAAGAAAAAGCGAGGCATTCTGCGTCCGAATGCATGCCAAGGCGGATACAATAGCTAAAACGAGGGATGCGGCGGATTCGGAGTTTTCTATGTCTTTTTGTTGTCATTCAAGTCTTTTGCAGTTTATCAGGATACATTTCGGGAAATGTTGCCATCCGGAGGGCTTTTGATGCGGCTTCTTGCGGCAAGACTGGTTATTTTTGTACGTAGCCGGAAAGAAGCCGTTGGTTGAGGGTGCGCCGGACTTGACGGCAACAGGCTCTGACCCAAATCGGTCATCGGGCTTTGGTGTTGACATTTTGGCGAACTATAGCAAAACCACTATTGTTTAACAACAAAAACTTTTTATCATGAGAAACTCTATTAAAAATCGGGCAGCCGCTCTTTTATGGCTTGCCGCAAGCTCTTTGCCTCTCTATGCGCAGGACGTATCCGCGGACACCCTCTCGGAAGAACCGCTTTCTCTGCCTTTTGTGGAATATTTCGACAAGGAAGAATCCTTGGCCAATTGGACAATCCGGGACAGCGCGGGGAATATTTTGCCGGATTCGATTTCAGATAGGCGAATTAAAACAGTCTCATCCGGAGGGATAGGAGAAAGTCCATACATAACTATGAGTCAATTTGATAATAACACATACCTTGTTTCTTCCCCTCTGAATCTTGCAACCAATAAAGCCTATGTCAGTTTAGGGGACTTCTATAAATTAAATCCCTGATTATAAGTTGCATAAGCGGATAAAATGCTTATATTTGCAGAAACAG
>CALUHO010000007.1 GCA_944320465.1 uncultured Bacteroidales bacterium
GCGGGCAAGATGCCCGAATGCCTCATTTTCCTAATCAGAAACGGACTCGGCGTGTCTAATGACCGATTTGGGTTTATAGAACATACCACATTATTTGTACCTTTGGCTGTAGCGAAGGTAGCTTGGCCACCATCGTCTAAACAAGCTTTGTTTCTAATCTCGACTTTCGCTACCTTTGTCTACGGACTCTGGTTGAATCATAGGAAAAACATTGGATATAAAGGTTTTTTGAGAAAACCACCACACATGCCAATGGCTATCCAAAGAGCCAGAGAAAAATCAAACAACCTTTTCAAAGGGAGTATGAATCAGCTCGACCTACTTGGGAGATTCTGCTTTGCATAGTAACTATATGCAGCAAGTCACACGAGTCGGCCAGACTGGCCGCAAAGTTGAATAAATAGCACAATGAAGCCATGGCTGAAAAGAAAGAATTTATTTCAAATCGAAAAGCTGTCACATATCTTGATTTGTTTGCAGGGGCTGGAGGATTCAGCGAGGGTTTCATGCAAGCCTATACGGATGACAAATACTATGACTTCCGTCTGGCGAGCGACATTAACGAGAATTGCGAACTTACGCACCGTGTCCGCTATAACAAGATGCTCGGACTTGACACAAAATTCATATGCCAAGACATCATGGAGGATTCCTTTCTGCCGAATCTCTTGAAAGAAATCGGCAATCAAGAAATAGATGTCGTCACAGGGGGACCGAGCTGCCAATCATTCAGCCTCGCAGGACGTAGAAGAAAACTCGATAAGCGCGATGATTTGTTTTATCATTATTTGAAGGTCATCAAAGCCTTACGCCCTAAATATTTCGTAATGGAAAATGTTAAAGGAATCCTTACCAAAGATGAAGGACGCATAAAAGAGAGGATTCTTCGTGAAATCAGGTCAATCGTTGACGATACAAAGATGTACATGTTGTTTGCCTTCATGGATGATGTCCTTAAGCCACAAATGCCCAATTCGCTTTATTACGCTTTATATGTCAGGTTGCATATGGAAACATCCATAGGTGATGCAGACAAACAAAATGAAATCTTCTTCAATAACCTTGACCAACAGCTGAAAGATATCACCAAACATCTCCCTTATAGCGTAAGCAAGAGTGACAAATACGTAAATACAATTCGTCATGGGCTTTTGTTGCTTCAAATGAAGCAGCAGCGTGAAGCCATCCGCAAGCAGGTTATTCAACTGAAAACCAACGCTCATATCGACAACGATACCTTTGTAGACGGCTACAATAATATCATCGAGACCCTATCGGACGAACAGATTCGCGAAAAGACTTTGAATGCGATTGATAAGATAGCAGAAAGGGGAGATTGCGCAGAAGAAGCCAAAACGCTGAAAAAATCCCTTGAAATCCTTACTTCCACTTTCGATGAGTGTATTGAGTATATCCAAAAACAACTCCAAGACAATAAAAGCATTCTCGACCATCTGAACGACTTAATGAAGGAGATACGATTATATAACATAGAGGAACCCTTGATACTCCTCTCTTCCAATTATGGCGTGCCACAGAATCGGGAAAGGGTTGTATTTATTGGCTGCCGGAACGATCAGGAAGTAATCAATGAGATTCCTCCAACAGTTGCAGAAAAAGACAAGGTAAATGTCTATGAGGCACTTTGGGACTTGAACATGGTTGGCAATGGTGAAACCGCCACTTCGTATAAGAAACCTGAATTGATTCCCGAATTTGAAAGCACAAAAATCCAACGAGCTGTTCAAGGCGAACCTGACAAACGCGGGCTTCTATTCTCCGAATGGTCAAAGATTGGCCGTCTAGGGCATCGGTTCACATTCGATGAAAAACCCTTTTATATACTGAATATGAACGACTTGAATAAACCGACAAAATACCAACGCATGGAACTTTTCAATCATCAGACAAGTCTTCAGAATAACACTGTGCGTGAACGATTGAAAATCATTGCCAAGTATGGATCCTATGATGATGCAAAAGCAGAACTCCAAGCCAAAGGGGTAGCATCTCAAAAGCGTAATTATGTAGTCCTGAATCCCCTCGGACAAAGCCCGACTGTCTGCACGATGCCTGATGACTTCATTCATTATTCCGCATACCGTCCTACGACTGTCCGAGAAATGGCGCGTCTGCAGAGTTTTGACGATTCATTTGTTTTCCAAGGGAAGCGTCAGACCGGAGGCAATAACCGTCAAAAGGAAATACCCCAATATACATTGGTAGGCAATGCCGTTCCTCCGCTAATGGCAAGAGCCATCGCCAACACCTTATTGAAACATATTAAATAGAAAACGGTTTCACATGGTCAATATGCGTCCATTCACTGACTTTGAGCAGAAGAACTTGAAATTTCTTGTAAACCACAATGTGAAGTTTACACTTGTTGAGATTACCCCTACCGGCTTAGGAAAGGGCATTCTCGACTCAACTGCCCCTATGCGATCCTATTTCCTTGAAAACGGAATCCACAACTACGAAGAGCAGCTTCAAGGACAAGAACACAAGCAGATGAAAAACGCTTGCATTCTGACAGAGACCACCAACATTGACACCAAGGCATCTTTCTATCGTCCAAACACAAAGAAAGGTGACCCACGCATGTGGATTTATGGATTTGGGTCATACACACAAGGTAATGATATTCATGTCCTTTTCTGGCATGAAAACACATTATACACCATTAATATCACCCGCATTGACATAGAGAAGTGTTACAACACTGCCATTATCAATCCCATGCAAGAGATTCTAAAAACCATCAACAGAATGGGGAGCTCTGTTTCCGAAGAACTCCTTGGACGCTTCCGTGCGGTTAAAGACCAATGGTTTGAAACCGAGGTTACCGCCGATACAGGTATCGGAAGAACCATCGAGTCCTTCCTCGGCATCACCATGAACAGCGATAAGACTCCTGACTACAAGGGTATTGAATTGAAGAGTCACCGAGAGAAAAGAAGCAGCAAGAAGAATGTGCTGTTTACACAAACTCCCGATTGGGACATCAGTACATTGAAATCCGGGCGTGAAATCGTCGAAAGATATGGCTATGTAAATGCAGATGGATTCAAAACCTACCAGAATACCGTGCAATGCACACCTCCCAACAGCAATACGTTATTCCTGAACGTCAACCACTTGAACAAACTCCTTGAACTGCAAGCAGAAAGACAAAACATTGAGGACATTGCCGCATGGAGGTTAGTAAAGTTGCACCAACGACTCCTAACAAAACATCGTGAAACATTCTGGATAGAAGTAGAGAACACGCTGAATGATGGCAAGGAGTACTTCCGCTACAAGCAGATTGAACACACAAAGAATCCTAACATCGGCCAATTTGACGTACTCCTTGAGCAGAACATGATCACAGTTGATTTGCTTCTATGCCGCCCAAGCGGGCATGGAGACACTTATTCATTCAAAATCAAAAAGAAAGGCATGCCATTGCTCTTCCCTGAAAACGTAATTTATGTCCTATAGCCAATTTGATAAATTTTGCCTATTGGTCCAATCTATCCAATACGTCAAAGATACGCAAACGCATCTGCCAAAACATTACACATTATTTTCATGAAAGGCAAAGTGAACTTCAAACCGGGGACGATGATTTATCCCTTGCCGGCGGTCTTGGTGGGCTGCGGGGCGAGCGAGGAAGACTACAATCTTATCACCGTTGCATGGACAGGCATCCTCTGCACCAACCCGCCCGTCTGCTACATTTCCATCCGTCCGGAGCGGCACTCCTACGGCCTTATAAAGAAATACGGCGAATTCACGATAAACCTGACCACTCAGGCTTTGGCCAAGGCTACCGACTGGTGCGGGGTCAAGTCCGGGCGGGATTATGACAAATTCAAGGAATGCGGGCTGCAGGCTGCAGCGGGGGAAGAGGTCAAGGCACCGATTGTCGTGGAATCGCCATTGAGCCTGGAATGCAAGGTGCGACAGTCGCTGCCTTTGGGTTCGCACGAGGTCTTCATAGCCGATATTGTCAACATCCAAGCCGATGAGAAGTACATGGACCCGGAAACCGGCAAGTTCGACTTGGCCCGTTCCGGACTCTTGGTCTATGCACACGGGAACTACTATGAAACAGGCAAAGCGATAGGACGCTTCGGCTGGTCGGTGCAGAAGAAAAAAAGGAAAACAAGCAAGCGATCCCCAAAAGGAAGAAATGAAGAAAGCCTCGCCTAAGGAAGCCGGAAACTCTTAGCGCAAGGTGATGGAAACCGAAGCATAACTGCCGGCATGACAGCCGTCAAGCACAAAACTAAGCCTTCGGGCCCTGCTGTCCCGCCTGAGCCGCCTTGCGCTTCTTTACTACCCGCTTCACGATAAAATACCCGATGACCACTACCACTATGGCCAGAATTCCATAGCCAATCTCATGGCTGTAGGTCGAGGCCAGGTTGGATACATCCTCGGTAGTTTCGACATTGGGGAAAGAAACCCGTACCACATAACCTAGAACGGCCAAAACGATATTCCAAAGACCGGCGCCCAGCGTAGTAAAGAGCAAAAAGGTATGCAACTTCATCTCGGCCAGACCTGCCGGAATGGAAATCAGCTGGCGGACCGCAGGTACCAAACGGCCAAAGAAGGTGGAAACGACCCCGTGCTTGCGGAAGTATTCCTCGGCATGAGCCACCTTTTCCCCATTGAGCAGGCAAAGATGCCCTACCCGGCTGTTGGCGAACTTATAGACGATAGGACGTCCTAACCACTTGGCCAAATAATAGTTAATCAACGCGCCCGCATCCGCCCCCAAGGTGGCCACCAAGACCACCAGGACGATATTCATTTCCGAGTCCGGCCCCAAAGCCAACCAAGCGGCCGGAGGCACAATCACTTCGGAAGGGAAAGGAATGAACGAACTTTCAATCATCATGCCCAAGAAAACCGTCCAATAATTCAGGTTGTCGAGAAAAAATTCAATCATATAGCAGCCTGTATTTCGAATTAGAAAGCGCGAAGATAGTGCAAATCGCGTGTAGTGCCAAACCCGCTGTTTCGGTAAAAATCAAAGGCATCGTGCAAACAGTCCCTCAAAACAAACATTCACATCACAATCAACAAATTAAAAACAAACCACCGCTCACTCAAATCCAAATTTCGGCATTTTCATCTTGATTCCATCCCTCCACGCCCCCTGTGACGGCTATCTTCGCCTGCCTTATTGAAAAACGGGTATCTTTAGCAATACCGTACCCTCCTGACACGGAAATGCAAGACACCTGTCCCGAAGTTGACAAGAACCATGCACCTAAAGACACTGCTCTTCGTATTTTCACTTCTGCTGTGCCTGCCAGCCGGGCTGCAGGCTCAAAGCTTAGGAGCCAAGGCCGACGATATCGTGGGGGACTACGAAGTATTCGACCGAGGGACAGGCGAACGGATGCACCTGAATTTCTACCGAGCCGATGACGGAGACTACGAAGCCCGGATTGTCTGGATGGAAAACCCCTTGGACGACTTGGGCAAACCCAAGACCGATGTCCAAAACCCCCGCGCCGACAAACGCCATATCCCGCTCACCCATGTGGTAGTGGTTCGCAAGCTAAGCTACGATGCCCGCAGCAAGGAGTGGAACGGCGGCCGCGTCTACGACCCCACCAGCGGCAAGACCTACCGCTGCGCCATCGAATTCGAGAACGACAGCACGATGAAAGTCAGAGCCTATATCGGCTTCCGGATCTTAGGACGAAGCCTGTACTGGAACCGGCTGTAAGCCATAAACCCCATCGAATAAGAACCTCCCTCTTGTTATCCGCCCCTAACACATCCATAGCCTCCGATTCGGATTAACCAGTCCGCCTTTGGATTCTTTTTCGTACATTCGCCAGCCTGAATCCAAGCGATTCCCACGACAAGGGCTTCGCGTGAAAAGTCTTAATCACATGGTCTACAAATACGGCGAACCCGTCAGAATCTACAACCACTACACCGACAAGAAGCACCGGCTCAAAATCAAGACGCTCTGCGACCTATTCAACGATATGGCCGAGCTGCACACCTACCGGCAAGGCGTGAACGCGGATATCCTCAACCAGCAAGGACTTACCTGGATGTTGAGACGAATCCATATCTTCATTCCCGATATGCCCCAGCGCGAGGAAAAGGTGCTGTTCGAAAGCTGGAACCCGGCCTGCGAAGGGCTGCTGGTTCCCCGGCTCTACAAGGTCAGCGACTGGAACGAGGAAACCGCCGCCTTATATAATAATGGTATCACCACCGAAAAAGTCTCCACCGGCGCTTTGCGGGCTTTCGCCTACACCGACTGGATGCTGATCAATCTGGAAGGCCGCCGTCCGGAACGCCCCACCGAGATGATGAAACCGCTGGCGGGATACTACAACGAGGAACTGCCTTTCAAGCCATCGATGTTCGACCGCCGGGAACAGAAAGGGATGCTGGATTTCAACCAGCCCGCCTGGCACGAAGCCTGCCGGGTACAAGCCCACTACCGGGACATCGACTTCAACGGCCACGTGACCCAAAGTTCCTATATCCAATGGATGATGGATGCCCACTCGGACCAGTTCATGGAAACGTACCGGCTCGATGAGATGGAAGTGATTTACGCCCATGAGCTGAAACCGGGAAGCGAGGTGTCCGTATGGCTATGCGATGCCGAGGAACACCAAATCTCCTATGCGATCCGGAGTTTGGACGGGACCATCCTTCATGCGTGGGCTCGCGCAAAATACACCGCCTAAAACACAAAAAAGGCGCGACCATAGACCGCGCCCTTCCTATTTCCGCTAACTGAAATTATTCAGCTACATATTCCGTGTTCTGGGGATCGAAGTTGCACCAGCCAGCCGTCCAGTCTTCCGTACCGAAAGCCCCGATGAAATCGACGGTTTCAAAGCCGGTCAGGCCGCTGAAGTCGGCACCGGAAAGCAAGCTGGAACCGCTTTCGGGCAAGAAGGAAGGAGAAGACAGGTTGAAAGCTCCGGCAATGCCCAGTTCGGCATTGGTGGCCACCACGCGGTTATCCAAAGCCGCATTGTTGAAGTATTCCTCGGTAGTCAGGGTGGCGCTTTCAACTTCCTGATCGAAGTTCTGGCGCATACCAGCCAAGATACAGTTCTTCACAACCAAGTTGCCGGCAGGGTTGGAAATGCCCGCTTCAGCCGAATTCATGCAATTGTCGCTGTCGAGCAACAGACCCAGAGGCCAGCCGGCGAATACCGAGTTGTAAACCTGCAGACGAGTGTTGCGACGCAGGTGCATAGCTGCCTGGAAAGGACCATAAGCGTTGTCGCTGGCGAAAGAGCTATTGGTATTGGCAGTATCAGCCAAGGTAGCGTAAGGGCCAATCAAGGTCACGTTCGAGAAGCGAGGGTTATTCAACGGAGCGTTGCTGGAGCCGTCGCCATCGTTATCCGATTCAAAACCGTTGGATTTGGACTTGTCGGAAACCTGGATATCGCGAACCGAAACCGCGAACTGGACTGTTCCACGGAAACCGGCATCGGTATCGAAGTCGTCATCCCAGCCACGGAAAGCTACCAAGTTGCGGCAGTTCACCGTACCGCCGAACCACTCAAAGCTGTCGTCCTTGATATAGGAACACTGCACATGGTCGATTACCGTCCGGCTACCCACGGCGCAAAGAGTCAAGCCATTGATTTCCTTGTCAGTGTCGAATTCAACACCACCGTATTCTATACGGACATAACGAAGAACACCGGAATTGTCGTTGTCATCCTGGCCACCGTACATAGTACGCGGACCGCCTTCCACCTGGGCTTCGCCAGAGTTGATCACAGCCTTCCCGCAAATAATCACACCGCCCCAGTCACCGTAGTTACGCTGACCGGCCGGTTTGTCGGAAGTGAAGATGATAGGGTCTTCAGCCGTGCCTTCGGCCATCAGCTTGCCGCCGCGTTCCACGATCAAAGCGGCCTTGGTACCGGATTTGCCTTGAATCACCGTACCGGCAGGAATCGTCAAAGTAGCACCGTCCACCACGTAAACAAAACCGTCCAAAGTGTAGACCGTATCAGCTGACAAAGTACGGTTGCCGGTGATGTCGCCCTTCAGCACTGGTTCGCCGGCAACATTGTCGTCATTGCCATTGCCTTTGTCTTTGTCACAAGACGTGAACACCAACATCCCTCCAGCCATCATGGCCATCAGGAACCACATTTTCATTTTGCTCATTTTCATTTGTAAATATTTTATAGGTTTATTCTCTTGCATTCTTTTCCTCAGGCAAGCCCCAGCCGGAAAGGAATCACAGCTTGAAGGTCACACCGAGCTGGAACTCGACTCCCAGTTTGTACGAACGCGGAGTCTGGGTAACCGTATGCCCCACTCCATCGGAATCCGTGTAATGCGCAAACTGGCACTCGGTATAATCCTGGTTCAGGAGATTGCTGGCGAGGAACTTTATTTCCCAATGCTTGCCAATGCTCTTCTTCAAGCCGAACGACAAATCGTTCCGAGGCATCTCGTAAATGTCCGGGATATCCTCGTCCGGATTCTGGAACACCTCGCCCACCGCCAGGATGCGGCGGCCGTAACGCCCGTACATCAGGCTCAGCACCCAGCCCTTGTTCTCGTAGAACAAACCGGCATTGACCAAGTAAGGCGATTGGCCCTGCATGGCGCGGTCGCGGTCGAAATCCTCATCGCGGAAGCGGACCTGGCTATAAATCCAAGCCGCGTTCACCACCAAGGAAAAATTCTTGAGCTTCATGAAATCGAGGTTCTTGCGCAATTCCAGCTCCACCCCTGTGGTATAAGCAAAGTCCGCGTTCTTGAAAGTATAAATCGCATTCCCGCCTGAAGAACGGATATAGGATACCTCGATAGGATCGCGGAAGTGCTTGTAGAAAGCCCCCACAGAAATCAATTCCTTGGGAGACGGATAGAACTCGTAACGCAAGTCCACGTTCTGAATCTTGGCGTTCTTCAAATCGGTATTCCCGGTATAATCGGCAAACTGGTCGAAGTCGTAATAGACGTAAGGCGCGATTTCCCGCAACTCCGGACGATTGATAGTATAGGCGTAAGCCGCGCGGACGATATGCTTTTCATTGAAATGATAGGAACCGTTGAAAGACGGGAACACATTCAGCTCGCTCCGGTTCACCTGCACAGGCATCGAACCATCGGCCGTATAGCCGTTCAAGACAGTACGCTCGTATTCGGCCCTGGCGCCAGCCGCCAAATGCCAGCCGCCGACCTGCACCTTGAATGACACATAGGCCGCCGGAATGAAAGTGGTAGCCGTGTAAGCATCTGACTTACGGGTATTCTCGTCGATGAAATAGCCATCAGGCCGCAGGTTTTCCGGCTGGAAAATCTCGTTCAAGTCCCCGAAAAGGAAATCAGATGGCAAAGTGGAAGGGAAACCGGCAGTGTAAAGGAACTTGCGCCCGTCGAAAGCCCGGTTCTTGTACTGGGCCGCGGCTCCGGCCAACAGCTCCATCTTCACAGCCTTATCGACAAGCAGCCCCTTGTAATCGATTCCTCCCGCCACCAAATGCTCGTCCATATCCTGGTAAAAGCGGTTCACATCGGTAGCCTTGTACATCTCGTAATTCGGCATCGAAGGGTCGGTCTGCTGGCGGAAAGTCACCAAGCGGCGATCCGGCTCCTGGCGGTTCGTGAAGCCATAGGTCAACCGGTAATCCAGCTTATGGCCTTTGGCCGGCTCATGCGTATAGAGCAACTGCCCCAAGTAGAGGGAACGCTGCGTATAGATGTACTCCTGCTCGCGGATATGGTAATCGTTGTTGTAGTCGATACCTTGGCGGAAGGCCGTCTTGTCCTGGGCATTCTGGCTGAAAAGGTTCTTGAACTCGAAACGCGAACCGTCCTCGAACTGGAAACCGATGTTACCCAAGGCATTGAGTTTGACCTTGGTGCCATAATCCTCATCGGTATAAGCATTCAGGTAGCGCGGCTGCTCGTTGATCAAGTCGAACACCCCGAAGCGGTTGTTCTCGAAAGCCTCGCGCACCGTGTTCTCGTAACCGTAATTGAGCGCGAACAGGCTCCCGAACTTGACATCCTTGTCCTTGCCCACCATGGCCGACTTGTCCCACTGCATCGAAAAGCCCTGGGACGGCAAGGAAGTCCGGGTGGAAGTTGCCCAATCGTTGTCCAACTGGCGGGCGTATTCCGCCTTCTCCGCGTTGCTTGCCTGGCTGATATCCGAAGGGAAGCCCGCAGGCAGGTGCCGCGAAGCCCCGCCGAAACCTACCGCATCGGCCCCGTTGCCGTGGTAATGCACAAAATCCTTGCCGATGCTGGCCGTGTTGACACCTATATTATATGAAAAGCTCAAAGCATCTTCCGCAGGCATGCTCTTGGTTACGATGCTGACCAGGCCGCCGGAGAAATCGGCCGGGAATTCAGCCGATGCCGTCTTGTACAGCATCAAGTGATCGATGGCGTTCCCGGCAATGACATCCAAGGCGAACGCCCGGCTGTCGTTCTCCGTTCCCGGTGCTGTGGTCCCATTGAGCAAGACCGTGTTGTACCTCACGTTCAAGCCCCGCACGTTGACCATCCCGCCTTCTTCCACACTGACCCCCGGAAGCTTGGACACCACCTCGGCGGCATCCTTCGACTGGGAGCGGGAAATCAGCTGCGAGGAAGCCCCGGTGGCCACCACGTCAGCCTGCTTCATCGTGCTCAGGACCGCCGCATCGGTATGCCGTACCCGGCGTGCCGTCACCTTCACTTCCTTGAGTTCGGTAGCCACACTCGCCATAGCCACATCCAAATGCGTGCTCTGACCAGCCACAATCCTGACATTGGGAATTATCCGGGTTTCATAAGAGGTGAAACTAACCTTGATCGAATATGTACCGGGAGCCAAATTAAATGTATAAAGGCCATCCAAACCTGTAACTGCACCTAAAGCGGTCCCATCTATCTGGACTGCCGCAAAAGGCAATGGTTCGCCACTGCTCTTGTCAGTAACCAATCCTTCCAAAACGCCTTTCTTCAGGTTTTCATCCTCTATAACGGCATTTTCCCTTTCCGTAGAATAAAGCCTGTCCCCCTGAGCTGCTTCCACCCATAAGCTTGCCAAAAAAGCCAGAGACATGACCAGAACTTGTTTTCGCTTCACTGTACTTTCTTCTTTTCTTACTTGCATACTGTCCCGAACCAGACGAACAGGAAAACGACCAGAACTTTGGAACAGCCACTGAATTTTGGCGCAAAAGTAGAAGCAAGTTGTTACGATTTCCGGCACATTACTATTGCTTTTATGTGGAATATTTATTACGGATTTGTTGCAAAGACACGAATCCCCTCCATACAATACATCCACACCTATATATAATATGCGCCCCCAACAGCCTCAAGGACTTCACCACCCCTTCCCTTTAACATTTGTTAACTCTTTTTTAACGGTCTTAACATTTTTAACAAATTAATAAACAATTCTTTAATGAAAAATATTTAAGTTTTTTCAGAATTCATCCTTGAATATTGTCTTGGCTTCCCTTGGCTTTCCGGAAAATTTATCTAAATTTGCTACCCTCAATTTAATGCCGGAAAGCGGCCGATTCTGCCGAATGGCAAGCGCGGCCGCCGCAGCATTGAAACCAAGAAACACGGCCATGAAACAGAATGGATACCGTTTACCATACGGCTGACATCGGCGTAAACAGACAAGGTTCAAAGTCCTTTCCATAGCCGGTACGACTAAGAGTTTGCAACTATTATGAATGTATAATAACACAAATCCAAATCAGCTTTTTATGAAAAAACTAGTGCTCTTTGTGGTGTCTTTGTTCCTGATGGGAGCCGCCAATGTGGCTTTGGGACAGCGCACCGTCACAGGTAAGGTCACGAGTGCAGAGGAACCCATGGGGATTCCCATGGTAGCTGTCCAGGTTGAAGGGACAACCATCGGTACTTCCACTGACCTCAATGGTGTTTACACCTTGAACAATATTCCTGCCACCGCCAAGAACCTCAAATTCTCGGCCATGGGGATGGAAGACAAAATTGTCCCCATCACCAGCGGAGTCATCAATGTGGAAATGAAATCAGCGGCTATCGCCCTGCAGGAAGTGCAAGTTTCCGCCACCGGTTATGGTGTGCGCAAAAAAGTTGACAATGTGGGTTCTGCTGTCCAGGTAGGCGAAGAAGTCATTACCCGTCAGACAGAATCGAACGTCATCAACTCCTTGCAAGGTAGCGTTCCCGGGATGCAGGTAAGTACGGCATCAGGACAGCCGGGTTCTTCAACCACTGTCCGTATCCGCGGTACAAGCTCCTTGTCATCCGGCAACGACCCCTTGTACGTAATCGACGGGGTGCCTATCATTACCGGTGCGATGGGTTTCAGCGATTATACCGATGGACAGGGTACCGACCCTCTGGCATCGTTGAATCCAGAAGATATTGAAAGCATCCAGCTGCTGAAAGACGCCAGTGCCACCTCCATCTATGGCTCGCGTGCTTCCAACGGGGTTATCGTGATTACCACCAAGAGAGGTAAGGAAGGCAAGGTTTCTTTCGGTGTCAATGCCAAAGTAGGTTTCGCCACCCCTCCCAATGTAAAGAAGCGTTTCCGGAAAGTGAACTTGGAAGACTTCAAGACTTTCTTGTACGAAGCCCGTCTGAACACGGCAGCCAATGACCGTACATACCAGCGTTGGCTAGAGCAGCCGGACTTGGCTCTCCAGAACTATACCTCTTATGGTATCGATTTCTTGAACAACAACGGTTTCCGTACGCCCGAGCAAATTGAGGAGTTCGGCCCCAACACGGTTTACTACACCGATTGGTGGGACGAAGTGACCCGCAACGGCCTTATCCAAGACTACTCCATGACCGCATCCGGAGGCACGAAGAACGTGAACTACTACGCTTCGGTAGGTTATTTCAACAATAAAGGTATCGTCATCGGTTCAGACTACACGCGTTACAGCGCCCGCTTGAACTTGGATGTGAACCCCACCGATTGGTTGAGCTTCGGGATGAACCTGAACGGGTCTTATGCCGAAATCAACACCGTTCCTACCGGTCTTGCCTATGCGTCGCCTATCTGGGGTGCTTCCATGATGCGTCCTACCGACCCTGTCTATTATACCGACCCCATAACCGGAGAAATCGATTATAACCAATGGAACACTACCACCAATACTTCCGCTTCTGGTTACAACCCGGTTGCCCTGTACACCGATGAATACCGCGACCGCGCCTTCCAGCAGCAATATAAAGCGATGTTCAGCCCTTACTTGCGTGTGAAACTGTATAAGAACTTGTACGTACAGTCCAAGGTAGGTATCGACTTTGTCACCTTGAAGGAACAGAATGTGTGGTCAATGGTTGTCAACCCGCAAGGTGCCAGTCTGGGTGGATTGATGCAGATGCAGGACGAGACCTACGCCTACATGAACATCACCAACACCATCAACTGGATGCCTACCATCAAGAAAAACAGCTTCAACATCTTGGTTGGTCAGGAAGCCCAGAGGTTCAATAACTACTCCTCGTATATTTCCGGTAACGATTACACCACGCCTCAGTTGATGGAAATCGGCAACGCTGCTGAAACTTCAGGCTCTACGGCCCGTTCGGACGCAACCTTGGCTTCGTATTTTGCCAATGTCGAATACGACTACGACAACAAGTACTACGTATCGGCCAGTGTCCGCCGCGATGGCTCTTCCCGTTTCGGGGAAGATAAACGCTGGGGTACTTTCTGGTCGGTAGGTGCCAAGTACCGTATTTCTGCCGAAAGGTTCATGGCTGCCACGCAGAACTGGTTGAACAACCTCTCTTTCCGTGTAAGCTACGGTACCTCCGGTAACCAGAATGTAGGCTACTACCAAGCCCGCGGGGTGTACGCTTCCACACGTTACGGTGGGATTACCGGTTTCGGTCCTTCGCAGCTGGCAAACCCCAACTTGGAATGGGAATCGAGAAACAAATTCGATGTCGGCTTGGAATTCACTTTGTTCAACGCTTTAACGTTGGAAGTGGATTACTATAACGACCGCACCGTCGATATGATTTTTGCCCGTCCTCTGTCGTACGGTACCGGCTTCGGTTCCATCGCTACCAACCTCGGTAGCATGCGCAACCAAGGGGTGGAAATCCAATTGAACGCCTTGCTGATTAACCGCAAGAACTTCCGTTGGACCTTGGGATTCAACATCACCACCAACGACAACGAGATACTGGAATTGCCCGACCACCAGCCTATCCAGAATGGTACCATCGGAATCTTGGAAGAAGGTCGTCCCTCCAGCCAGTTGTACATGCCCGAATGGGCCGGCGTGGATCCTGCAACGGGACGTCCGCGTTGGTATGGAGCCGATGGTGAATACGTATTCAACTATGCCGATGCTGCTTACCGCTATGTAGGATTCAGCGACCCTAAATTCTATGGCGGCTTGCAGATGGGCTTTGAGTTCTACAACTTCGATATCAGCTTCCAGTTCAACTACAACTACGGCAACTACATCTTGAGCAACGACTTGCCCTATCTTGAAAACGAAGGCCATCAAATTGGCCAGACCACCACTTACTGGATCATGGATAACCGTTGGCAACGTCCTGGCGACCATGCCGAAGTTCCCCAATTGATGAACGGTGGTAACAACTATGCTCAAAACTTGAGTACCCGTCTGCGGATGTCAGGTTCTTACCTCCGTCTCAAATCCATCATGGTGGGATACACGCTGCCCAAGAAGCACTGCGAAAAGATTTTCTTAAGCAGCCTGCGTATCTATGCCAGCATCGACAATGCTTGGACCTGGTGCGCCAAGGATTTCCGCGGTTACGACCCCGAATCCGGTCTGAGCGCCATCCAGACATCAAACTACCCTGTGCCTATCAACTACTCTCTGGGTATCAACGTAGGCTTCTAAAAAATTTGGAATAGGATAGATTAAAAATAATGAAAAACATGAAAAAGATTCAAAATATTGCATTGGCAGCGACCATGGTTCCGGTTCTGCTGTTTTCGTCCTGCTCCAATGACTATTTGGACAGGACCCCGACGACGGCCATGGACACGGAAGTAGTCCTGAACGACCCCAGCCTGGTACCTACTACCGTGGTCGGGACCATGAAAATGATGTGGGCTTATTCCACATGGGGCTGCTATATTCCGGTCCTCGGGGATTTGATGACCGACATGGTGACATCCATCCGTGCCAACCAAGGAACGCTGCAAGACATGGAACGTTGGAACATCACCACCAACTCGACCGATGCAGCCACCTTCTGGGCTGGTCCTTACCAAGTAGCTGCGGCGGCAGCTAGAACCATTGAAGCATCCAAGCGTATGCTGGCGGATTCGGCAAATCTGCAATTGGATGCTTCTGAAACCAATAATCTTTACAGTGCATTGGCCACATCGTTGACAATCAAGGTTCATGCGGAATATTTCCTGTCGCAGTTCTTCTGCATCGATGTTAATGAGACTGATGTTCCCGGAAGTAACCCGACTAAAGTAGGGCTCATACTGCTTCATGACCGGGCTCTTACCAACACGGAACCGGCCAATATGAGTACGCTGGAAGCCACCTACCAATTGATGGAAAAAGAGATAGCTGAAGCTATCGATGCTTTCGGCCGTTCTGGTTCTTCTTCTTTCACCTTGCAGAGTGGTGAAGCCCGCTACTACCCCACATTGGCCGCTGCCTATATGGTACAAGCCCGTGTGCTCTTGGCTCAGCATAAATACGAACCAGCTTACACTGCAGCACAGAACGCATTGGACAACCTTCCCAGCGGAGCTAACGGAACCCTGATTTCCACGGAAGAAGGCTTGCTGAATGCCTATGGCGAAACTCCTTCTTCCGAAGATATCTGGTTGCTGGAATACACATCGCAAGACAACCTGTCGGCCAAAAGCTTGAACAACCTGTTCGGTTCGTACGGTTTCACGCCGACGGAGAAAGCCACCGATCTCTTTGAAAGCGGCGATATCCGCAGAGCCCTTTATGCTAACAATACCGAAAGCGCTCCCAGCACAAGCAGTTCCAGCTACTGCTTGAAGTATCCTACCGACAATGCGGTGTTCAATGTCCCCGTACTGCGTGTTCCTGAATTGTACTTGATCCAAGCCGAATGCATGGCCATGGGATCTATCCAGGGCGGAGTTTCAGCGGCTCGCGACCTTATCAAGAACAATATCTTGGCTGCCCGCGACACAGCTATGACCGATGACAACTTCAACAGCCGCTATCCGGATCTGGCTTCCGATGATGCCGAATCCGGATATGTAACCAACGGGGTAGCCCAAGGTTTCCTGCGTGGCTTGTTAGATGAACATGCCCGCGAACTTTTGTGCGAAGGCCAGCGTTGGTCCATCCTGCGCCGCAACGGGGTTGCCCTCAACCGTATGGAAAATGAAGAAAGAGGCACCGTCGGCAGTGGCAATGATGAAGACAGCCGCAAATTCCGTACCCACTTCCAAGCCTATCCATTGAGCCGGGTGTCTCTGCCTGTTCCTTTCACGGAATTCAATACCCAGCAATGGAAAGCAGGACGAGCTGTAGACTTTGACGGTAATATCATTGATCCAGCCAAGAACTGGCAGACAAACGCATGGGATCAACCTAATGGCAGCAACAACTACAGTCCTAACGTAGCTTTGCCTGAAGACGGTAAGTCTTACAACAACAATAATAACTAAGTCCTATCCTCGGGGAAAGCAAAACAAAAACTTTTCCTTGAAGTGAAAAAGGGTGTGCTGTATTGCACACCCTTTTTCATTCTCTCACAAAAGCCTTGTTTGGCCAAAGAGCAAAAAGCATACCATGGGACCAAGCATTTTCAAAGGAAAACAAAGCCTCCCAAAATATCCATATTGAAACATTTTTTTTTACCTTTGCAAATTAGTATTTTGAGAACACAAGCTAATTCGAAATGACATTCACCTTAGGAGCCAGATTGGCAAAAAGGATTGTGAACGAACCGTACGTAAACCGCTGGTTTGTGTTTGCGTTCGACATTATCATTTCGACCATAGGGACGGGTGCATCCTACGCACTGTGCTGCAATCTTTTCCATCAACAATTCCTATCCTCCTCCTTTGTCCAGATTGCCCTTTTCAGCCTCTTTTCAAGCTCCATCGGATGCCTCCTCTTCAAGACATACAAGAACATTGTCCGGCATTCATCCTTGCAATCCATCTGGCGGATAGCCGTAGCATTAACGGTCAAAACGGTACTTGTCAGTGTGGCTCTGCTTCTATACGCCGACACTTTCACGGAAACAGAATTGATTGCAACCATCGTGTTAGATTTCTGCTTCACATTCTCTGTCTTGGTCCTTTCCCGGGTTTTCGTGGTCATTTCCTACCAATACTCAATCAACAGCTACACCAAATCCAAACATAATGTATTGATTTACGGGGCGAACCCTAACGATTTAAGCCTCAGCAGCATCTTAAACCTCAACACACAATCCATCTACAAAATAGCTGGCTACCTGCGTTTCGCCAAACGAGAAGACACTTACCCTATCGGGAATCTTCCTGTCTATACCTTAAAGCACCCCGCCGGATTAAAAAAAATCATCGAAAAAGAATATATCGAAGGGATTCTTTTTACTCGGCAAGCCGACATTTGGAATGAGCGGAACCGGCTTATTTCCTATTGCTTGTCCAAAAATTTGAAACTCTTTACCGTTCCCCCCATCGGGAAATGGCGCCATTCCGTCCCACAAGTCCGCAAACTGGACATCTCGGATCTCCTAGGCCGCGAAGAAATACAAATAAACACCATCCAAATTGCGGAAGACCTGCGAGACAAAACCATCGTGGTCACCGGAGCTGCCGGTTCCATCGGCAGCGAACTCTGCCGCCAAATAGCCTCATTCAAAGTCCGCAAACTGGTTCTCTTTGACAATTGCGAAACCGGCATCCATAATCTGCGATTGGAATTAGAAGAAAAGTTTCCCAATCTGGAGTTGGTTCCGATGATAGGCGATGTTCGCTTTAAAGAACGTCTGAACTACCTATTCGAGACACACCACCCGCAAATCGTATTCCATGCCGCGGCTTACAAGCATGTCCCGCTGATGGAAAGCAACCCCAACGAAGCCTTCATGGTCAATGTAGTAGGTACACGCAATATAGCCCACATCGCCTTGGAATACGGGGCGGAAAAGTTCGTCATGATTTCTACAGACAAGGCCGTCAATCCTACCAATGTAATGGGGGCATCGAAACGCTTAGCGGAAATCTACGTCCAAAGCCTGAATTACGCCATCAAGGCCGGCCGGGTAGCGGGCAAGACCCAATACATCACAACCCGTTTCGGGAATGTCCTTGGCAGCCAAGGATCCGTCATCCCTCTCTTTGAATCGCAGATTGCCAAAGGCGGTCCGGTAACGGTCACGCATCCAGAAATAACCCGTTATTTCATGACCATCAAGGAAGCCTGCTTGCTGGTCTTGGAAGCTTCCAATATAGGGCATGGCGGCGACATATTGGTCTTCGACATGGGAACCCCTGTCAAAATTGCCGATCTTGCCAAAAAGATGATACTGCTTTCAGGCTACAATTTGGACACCATCAAGATAGAATACACAGGACTGCGCCCGGGCGAGAAACTTTACGAAGAAGTGCTCAGCTCCATCGAACATACCCACCCAACATCCAATAAGAAAATCAGGATTGCGGATGCCCGCTCATACACTTTTGAAGAGCTATTGCCTGACTATGACCGCTTGGAGGAATTGGCTCGAACCTGCCAGACAGAAGCCGCTGTCAAGAAGGCCAAAGAAATCGTCCCTGAATTCATCAGCAACAATTCCCAATTCTCCAAACTGGATCAAAAAACTGTAGCTGCATAGGCCTACCCCCCAAAAGGATTGAATGCATTCTTGATATGGGCCACTACCCTGTATCTGCCTTTCCCAGTGTTCTCCACCCAGATAATATCAAAACGGATCTCCCTCTTCCATGAACGTTGACAGACATAAGCTGCGGCTGCGGAACAAAGGAACATCTGCTTGCGGCGATTCACCGCATACGGCGCGGGCATAAAAGCGTCTGAGGCCCTTGTCTTGACCTCCACAAAAACCAGAAGTCCCTCCTTCTCCACTATCAAGTCTATTTCACGATGCCGGCAGCGGTAATTGGATTCCAATACGACATATCCCAACGATACAAGATATTCTGCCGCCTGCCTTTCCCCAGCCGCTCCTATATTCGTTGCTTTCCCTGTCATTGCATCCTTATTATAATCCTCATCGCCTTGGCTTCGTCCCATAGAGACGACGAGGCAGTCAAAAATCCTCCCATACATAATAATACGCGCCAATCGGATTTTATCGAAGTTTTTTTGCATAAAAAAGAAGCTAAAACGCCCCTACTCCATAGGTTTTCGTACTTTTGTCCCCGTTCTCTCCAATGGCAGAGAAAAAGAATCAACCCAAAATCAAAAACAGCAAAAATGCGTTGCGGAGTAGATATAGGCGGCACCAACACGATGATCGGATTGGTGGATAAAAATGGAAATGTAGTTGATTACGATTGCCTTAAGACGGGCAAATACGAAGTGGCTTTCGACTTGGTTGTGACAATTGCCTATTCCATCCTAAGGATGGCTAAAGTCAATCAGACAACCATAGATAGCATTGGCGTTGGATGCCCCAACATCAATCCCGAAAACGGAGTGGTGGAAAAAGCCGCAAACCTGAAATTCAAAGGTCCGGTTTCCCTTTTGAATGAATTCAGACGCTATTTTCCCCAAACCCCGCTCTTTTTTGAAAACGATGCCCGGGCAGCAGCTCTGGGCGAAGCCATTTATGGTTCAGCCAAAGGCATACGCGATTTCATAGAAATCACCTTGGGAACCGGCTTAGGCTGCGGAATCGTAATCAATGGCAAGATTGTGGACGGAAACAGAGGCATGGCTGGGGAAGTCTGCCACAGCATCCTTGTCCCCAACGGACGTGAATGCGGATGCGGACGCAAAGGTTGTCTGGAACAATATGTAAGCGCAAACGGGATAATCAAGACATATCTTGAACTCTGTCAGAGAAACGACATTGTCCCTTTAACCCAAGAATACCGGCAAATAGCCAATCTGGCATTAAACGGAGACCCCATAGCCTTGGAAACATACCAAGAGACCGGCAAAATCCTAGGCTTGGCTCTGGCCAATCTGGCATGCTTCAGTTCTCCCTCTCACATTTTCCTTTTCGGAGGAGTAGCGCAAATAGGCGACATTCTAATGACCCCGACACGAAAAGCCTTTGAAGAGAATCTCCTTTTCTGCTACAAAGACAACATAAAGCTGGAATTCTCTGGCTTACTGGCTGCAAGCAAGAACGCCGGAATCCTCGGTGCCGCCGCACTTTGCACAAGGCAATAGAGATTCCTATCCATAAAAAACGACCCCGTCAGAGCAATTCTAACGGGGTCGTCTCATAAAAAGACAGGAAAAATTTGCCAGCTGCTTTCGGCACGGCTGCTAATCCCGTATTGTAAAACCGGTACGCCCGATTTCACGTCCGTCCATATACAACATCACAGCATACTGACCAGACATTGCATGGGTATCCTCGATTTGACGATCCCAATGCATCTTGATTTCCTGAGCTTGATTCCTGTAATCAATATCTTTTTTCAAGGTGTATTGCAAAGTATCCCCATCCACGACAAACGAATACAAATCATCGGAACTCAAAGCCATGACAACGCCATCAGGACGGGAGATACGTGCATAAACCGTCTTCAATCCCGGTTCTACGATTTTATTCTCACTCAGAGTGAAGCTCAGATTGATACGGGTCACACGACGGGAACGGTCTGTCGGCACTTCCTTGCCATCGGCCCTTACCCTGACCGTAGTCGCACTCAAATCGTACGCCTTGAACTCAGATGCTATGCTCATCTTCTCATCCAGTTCCGTCTTCAACTGAGTATTTTCCTGCCGGGCCCGGCTCACTTCCTGCTTGATTTGCGTGTTTTCTTCGGCCAAAACCTTGTTAGCCGTGACCAAAGAGTCTATCCGCCCGACATATTCCTGAGTTATCTTCCTAAGCAAATCCAGCTTCTTCTTAATCTTGTTGTAATCAGCCTGACGGGCAATCAGCCGCTCGATTTCCGCTTTATTGGCCAAGATAAGGCTATCCTTCCCCGCCATTTGACCTATCAGATCCTGATTCTCCAACTTGATGGAATTGTAATCGTCCATCACTTTGTCCAATTCGCCCTTGAGCTGCACGCCTTGCGCAAAGCTCTCATCCCTCTCGATTACAGCTTTCTGACTTCTGAATATCATAAAAGCCAGTGCTATAACCAAAACAACGATAATCAGGTACAAAATTTTGATTTTGCCCTCTCCGTTCCGGCTTTTTCCGGTCTGGTCTTGTTTTTCGTTTGAAGATGCCATATTGATTTTGGTTTTACGAAACCGCAAACTCCCGACTCCCGATCCGCGCAATGAAACACTACCGCACCTCTTGCAGCAAACCCAGAACCGATATTTGCGATTTCTTTTTTCTCAATACAAGTTGTAAGAATTAACAACTTTTAACATTAGATAAGGCAAAGATAACGTAATTTTGCTAAAATGCAAATCTCTCAAAAAAAGAACCGGAAAAGAGCGTGGGAAGACTACCTGGATTTCTTCTACCCTGAATGCTGTTGCGGATGCGGGCAAAGATTGCTGGGTTCGGAAAACACGCTTTGCGGAAGATGCATGGAGCAATTAGCCTACACTTGCCACGAAAAATCAGGGTCGAACCCCTTAGCTGCCCGCATGAAGTCCCTTCTGCCCATAGAGACAGCTGCTGCCCTGCTCCGATTCAACAAGGAAGGGATAATCCAAGCCTTGCTGCACCAGCTCAAATATCAAAATCAGCCTCAAATAGGCATAATGCTAGGCCGTATAGCCGGGCAAAGACTGCTCGACAGCCCAGTCTTTGGCTCAGTGGATTTCCTTGTACCTGTACCCTTGCATCCGAAAAAATTGAAAAAAAGAGGATACAACCAAAGTCTTCTCATTGCCCAAGGCATGAACGAATTCCTAGGCAAGGCCATTTGCCCGGAATTGCTTGCCAAAAGAATTTCCAGCCAGAGCCAAACCCAAAAGAACCGGATTGCCCGTTGGGAAAACATCAAGGAAAACTTTGATTTGAATCCAGAAATTCAGCAAGAAAAGAAATTCCATAACCGGCATTTCCTCTTGGTCGACGATGTTGTGACAACGGGAGCCACAGCATCCCGTTGCTGTCAGGAATTGCTAAGGATACCTGGCAGCAAGGTCTCTTTTTATGCCATAGCTCATCCCGATTAGCAAAGCCGGAAAAAGAGTTTCGGATAGTTTGGACAAATTGACTACTTTTGTAAACTTGGGTGTATTGGTACCGGCATTGGGCCGTACACCCCGAAATAGAAAGGGAAACAAAACGACATGAATATTTTCAGAAAAGGCGCGGCCTTGGCCATCGCCCTCACCACTTTAAATTTCACAACACCTATGCAAGCGCAAAACGCCGGAACAGAAAAAGGGCAAAAGGTAATCATTCATACCGCTTACGGCGATATGACCGTCAAACTCTACGATCAAACCCCGCAACACCGCGACAATTTCATCAAACTTGTCAAGGAAAAACAATATGACAGCACTCTTTTCCACCGGGTCATCAAGGATTTCATGATTCAAGGAGGCGACCCGGAATCCAAAAACGCCAGTCCTGACCAGATGCTAGGCAGTGGGGACTTAGGATATACGATACCTGCCGAATTCGTGCCAGGCTTGTTCCACAAGAAAGGCGCCTTGGCCGCGGCCCGGACAGGAGACCAGGTGAATCCTGAAAAACGTTCCTCTTCCTGCCAGTTCTATATTGTCCAAGGGAAAGTCTGGAGTCCGCAAGAACTCCAAATGATTTCGATGCGCTACGGTATCCAATTCAGCCCGGAACAGGCGCAAATCTACACCACCTTGGGGGGAACTCCTTTTTTGGACACCCAATACACCGTCTTTGGCGAAGTAATAGATGGATTGGATGTAATTGACAAAATAGCCAGCCAACCCACACGCCCAGGGGATCGCCCGGTAGAAGACATCCGCATGACTATTACTTTGGAATAATCCTCATTTTGACACACCCTTTGGAAAGTACAGCAACGATGCAACTGAAAGAAAAAATTGACAGTTTGTTGGCAGAAGCGCGGGAAATCCGGCTTCAAACCATGGAAGATGCCGAACGATACCGAATCCGGCTTCTGGGCAGAAAAGGAGAATTGAACGATTTGTTCGAAGAATTCAAGACAGTAGAACCCGGATTGAAAAAAGATATCGGGCAGGCGCTCAACCAATTGAAAACCGCTGTCCAAGAAGCCATTCAAAAAGCCAAAGACGGATGCCTCCAAAAAGAATCCACGCAGGCAGCCAGCCAACTCGACCTCAGCCGTCCCGTCGATGAACGGATCGGCCATCGGCATCCGCTTTCCCAAGTACGGGAAGAAATCTTCAGGATTTTCGGGAAAATCGGCTTCGATGTCTCAGACGGCCCGGAAATAGAAGATGATTGGCATGTGTTCACTGCATTGAACTTCTCCGCCGACCATCCGGCACGCGACATGCAAGACACTTTCTTCATCGAGCGCAGCGGTACGCCACAGGACGTGTTGCTCAGAACGCATACTTCCTCTGTCCAAATCCGCAGCATGATGAACCATCCGCTGCCTATACGTACGCTTTGCCCGGGCAGGGTCTACCGCAACGAGGTTGTCTCAGCTCGCGCTCACTGCTTTTTCCATCAGATAGAAGGACTGTACGTAGATAAGAATGTCTCCTTTGCCGACCTGCATGACACACTGTTGTATTTTGCCCGAGAAATGTTCGGGAACGACACTAAAATCAGGCTCCGTCCCTCCTATTTCCCGTTCACCGAGCCTTCGGCCGAAATGGATATCGCATGCACCATCTGCGCAGGGAAAGGATGTACTCTTTGCAAACACACCGGGTGGGTGGAAATCCTGGGCTGCGGCATGGTAGATCCGGCGGTCTTGAAAAACTGCGGCATTGACCCTGACGTATACAGCGGCTTCGCCTTCGGAGTCGGCGTGGAACGTATTGCCAACTTGCTCTACCGAGTCAACGATTTGAGATTGTTCTCTGAAAACGACCGGAGATTCCTTTCCCAATTCTAAAACAAGCACGTGATAATGGGTGAGATGAACAAAACGATTCCCTGCATCCTGGCAATTTCGTTCTTGGCTTTAAGCCTCTGTCTTTCGGCATGCCAAGGCAAGAAAGGGAACAGCAAGCCTGAAGCCCCAAGCGCTCCCGTTGCAGCACCTGCCCCGAAGGCTCCCGTCTGCAATGCCGATTCGGCCTACCGTTTTGCCGCCGAACAAGTGGCATTCGGTCCCCGTATTCCCAATTCGGAAGCCCAAAGGCAATGTGCGCAGTACCTCCAAGCCAAGCTAAGCTCCTACGGAGCCGACGTACAGATACAAAGATTCCAAGCCAGCCGATGGGACGGCATGATGCTTGACGGCTATAATATCATCGCGGCTTTCAATCCTACAAAAACCCAACGAATCTTGCTGTGCGCCCATTGGGATTCCCGCCCATACGCCGACCATGACCCGGACCCGCAGACCCATCGCCTGGCAATCGATGGAGCAAACGACGGAGCCAGCGGCACTGCCGTATTGCTGGAAATAGCAAGAGTCATGCACAAATCCCTGCCGGATATCGGAGTGGATATCATTCTCTTCGATCTGGAAGATTCCGGCAAACCCGAATGGGAAGCGACCCAATACGGAGATGAATATACCTGGGCCCTTGGATCGCAATACTGGGCCAATAACCCCCATATACCAGGCTACAACGCCCTCTTCGGCATCCTGCTCGATATGGTAGGAACCCAAAATCCCTGTTTTGCCATGGAAGCCACTTCCATGTACTATGCCCCTGACATCATGAGCAAAGTCTGGAACACAGCAGCATCCTTGGGTTACAGCCACATTTTCCAAAACCGGGAAGGCGGTGCCATAATCGACGACCATTTGTTCATCAACGAGCTGAGGGGTATCCCGACCATCGACGTCATCCATTATGAAAACGGGAACCTTTCAGGATTCTTCCCCCATTGGCACACACGCATGGACAATATGGACAATATCTCGGCCGGCACCCTCAAAATCGTAGGCGATGTGGTCTTGGCCGTGGTTTATGGGGAATGACACCACGCGGCATGGACCGATAAAGCAAAAACAAATGCAACTGAAGAGTTTAGCCAAGCAGACAGTAATCTATGGGATTCCTTCCATCGTGGGACGTTTCCTCAATTACCTGTTGGTACCGCTCTATACGTATACTTTCGCGCCAGAAGAGTATGGAATCGTCATTGAGCTTTACGCCTATGTGGCTCTGCTGTTAGTGCTGCTGACCTATGGCATGGAAACGACTTTTTTCCGCTTCATGCAGAAATACAAAGAAGACCGCAGTGTCTACAGCACGTCTGTCTGGTCGTTAGCGGTCACAACGGCAATCTTCCTGGCCTTGGTCATCGCTTTCCACGATTCGATTGGACAAACCTTAGGCTACCCGGAAGCAGGACGATACATCACATGGTTCGGAATCATCCTTTCTGCCGATGTCATGTCCGCCATCCCGTTCTGCCTGCTCCGGGAGCAGAACAAGGCGGGACGTTTCGCCCTGCTCAAATCACTCAACATCGCGCTCAACATCGCGCTCAACCTTTTCTTCATTGTCTATTGCCCCCTCCGGATAGAAGCCCATCCGGACAGTTGGCTGCGCTATGTCTACGATCCAGGGATGGGCGTCGGGTATATTTTCATATCCAATCTGATTGCCAGCCTCTTCACATTTGCCTGCTTGCTACCGCAATGGGGTCAACTACGCTTCACTTTCCGCTGGAGCCTATGGAAAGAGATGATGCTTTACACCCTGCCTGTCATGATCTGGGGGCTGGCAGGCATCATCAATGGCACCTTTGACCGAATCCTGCTCAAATACCTGAGTCCCGATCCGGCCACCGCCATGAGCCAAGTAGGCATTTACGGAGCCTGCTACAAATTATCCATCATCATGACCCTTTTCGTGCAGGCTTTCCGCTTTGCAGCCGAACCTTTTTTCTTCAAGCAGATGGGGCAAAGGGATGCATCGCGGACATACGCCCAAGTCATGAAGTATTTCGTGATAACATGTTCTTTCATTTACTTGGCTTGCGTGCTCTTCCTCCCCCAGCTGATGTATTTTGTAGGGCCTGAATACCGCCAAGGATCCGATGTGGTCCCCATCTTGCTGATGGCCAACTTCTGCCTTGGCATTTTCTTCAACCTTTCTGTCTGGTACAAAGTAAGCGACAAGACGCAAGTGGGAATGTATATTTCCCTGATCGGAGCAGTCATCACGCTGGGGCTGAATTTTGCCTTGATCCCGCACTTCGGTTATCACGGCGCAGCTTGGACTGTCTTTGCCTGCTACACTGTCCTATGCATCATTTCGTATATCTGGGGGCAGAAATGCTACCCGGTCCCTTACCCGACAAAACGGATACTGCTGTATATGCTTGCCGCCGTCCTGATAGGATGGGCCGGACGAACCTTTGCCTGGAACAGTTTGGCGAGCCAGCTCGTCTTCGGCTTTGCAGGCTTGCTCCTTTTCAGCCTGTTTATTGCCCGGATGGAACCGGAACTGCCTGCTTTGCTCAAAAGCATGACTCGAAGGACCCAGCAAAGTCCTCCCAGAGACTGACACGCTGCCAAAGCTATCAGACAAGCATTTACCAAGCCTCTCTTTGCAAAAGAAATGTCAATGGAAACAAAACAGAATGCCCTCCAAGTCAAAATAATGAATCGTTCCAAGAACGATTTCCCCGCATACGCGACTCCATCTTCCGCAGGGATGGATCTGCGGGCCAATCTCGATGCCCCCATCGTTCTCAAAGCCAGGGGGCGCATCATCGTACCCACTGGCATATACATTGAATTGCCAAACGGTTTCGAAGCCCAAATCCGCCCTCGTAGCGGGCTGGCAGCCCAAAACGGCATCACCGTGCTCAATTCTCCCGGAACCATCGATGCTGATTACCGAGGGGAAATCAAGATTATCCTAGCCAATCTCTCCGACGAGGATTTCACCATTCAGCACGGAGACCGGATCGCCCAGATGGTGGTGGCACGGCACGAAACCGTAAAATGGATACCAGCAGACAGCCTGACAGATTCAGAACGGGGCGAAGGAGGATTTGGCCACACAGGAAATTTGTAATACAGCCAGGCAAACGCATGGTTGAATAATCCATAGACGGTCTTTCATACGATCGTCCAAAAAATACATGACATGAAAATTATCATACCAATGGCCGGTATGGGAAAACGAATGCGTCCTCATACCTTGACAACTCCAAAACCATTAATCCATCTGGCCGGCAAGCCAATCGTGGAACACCTGATTGACGAAATCGCACTGGCCGTCAAAGAACCGGTAGATGAAATCGCATTCATCATCGGGAATTTTGGGGAAACAACGGAAAACGCCCTGAAAGCTTCAGCCGCCAAAATAGGAGCCAAAGGGAGCATCTATTACCAAGAAGAAGCCTTGGGAACGGCACATGCCATCCTTTGCGCGGCAGATTCTTTACAAGGGCCTGTCGTTATTGCATTTGCAGATACACTTTTCTTTTGCCACAGCAAACTCAACCTGGATAAAGACTCCATCATCTGGACAAAAAAGGTAGCAGATCCAAGCTCGTTCGGAGTAGTCTTGACCGACCCGTATAACCGGATTACCGGTTTTGTAGAAAAGCCCAAGACTCCGGTATCGAACCAAGCCATCATCGGAATCTACTTCTTCAAAGACGGTGAAAACCTAAAGAAGGAACTACAATATCTGATTGACAACAACATAAAAAAAGGCGGCGAGTACCAATTGACCGACGCGTTGCAGAACATGATGGAAAAAGGCTTGAAGTTCTACAGCGAACCCGTGGACGAATGGCTAGACTGCGGCAACAAAGATGCCACGGTGGCTACCCACACCAGCGTTTTGAAACACATCGGCCATTATGCGGACCCTCATGCCATTGTGGAAGAATCCATCATAATCCCTCCCTGTTTCATCGCTGCCGATGTAGAAATCAGGCAATCGGTAGTTGGGCCTTATGTTTCGATAGAATCAGGCAGCCGCATCCGACACGCCGTGCTTTCCGAATCCATCATCCAAAAGAAATCGGAAGTGGAAAACATGGTATTGAGCAAGTCGATGATTGGCAATGAAGCCTACATCGCTACCAACGTCACTTCGGTGAACTTGGGGGATTTCTCCCGGCTTGAATCCTAATAGGCCGGGGAATCCAGGCAAAGCTGGCGATGTGTCATAATGAGCAATCTGCTTCGTTCTCGCTCTCAGCGCCTTGCATCTTACTCACTCTGACACACCGCCTGAGATTTATTTCAAATCTCTATTTTGATACACCCTCAATTTGATGCCGATGCATTCCGCCAAGATTCCGAACCGAAGCTTAAACCCAAATCGGTCATTAGACTTTGGGGAGATTGCCCGCTTGTGTCATGCAGCATGCTTCTCGCCTAGCCGAAGGCGTAGCGGGCTACGTCGAGGCGTAGCGAGAAACAGGATGCGGACAGAGGCGGGCAAGATGCCCGAAAGCCTCATTTTCCTAACCGAAAACAGCCCCGGCGTGTCTAATGACCGATTTGGGTTAAACCCAAATCGGCCTGTAGACGTTGGCATCATCCGGGATTGGAAAAGGCCTCGGTACGTCCAATCACCAACTTTGGTCAAACAAGGCCGTGCCGCATTCAAGCCCTTTGGGTTCGACAAAAAAACAAGAAAAATCATGCCAGAAAATTCTTTGCTCCGAAATGGAATACGCGCAGGGTTAATCCTGTTCCTATGTGGCATCTTGCTATGCAGCAAATCTTCGGCCGGTACGGACTCTCTCCAAGTTGCAGGTCGAGCCAGCATTATTCCTGTAATTTATGAAGAATTGGACTACCTGCACGACTCTCTCTTCCTCTCGGCCACATCGCTATATCTGACAGGCAAAGCAGGAGATGCCATGGATGCTTATTTACGGTTGCTGGAGAAAGACCCGGGCAACGCAACGGCGGCCTTCCAGATTGCCAACCTCCTGGCATCGCAAAAAAACTTCAGCGATGCCCAAGTTTACGCAGAAAGGGCGGCCATGACAGACCCGACGAATGAATGGTTCCAATTGCTGCTGGCCCAACTGTACAAGACCAACCATGATTTTGCAGAAGCGGCCAAAATCTTTGCCAAGCTTTACGAAATGCGTCCGGACAAATTGGATTATGCGTACGATCAAGCCAATATGTATGTCCTGACGGGAGACTTCCTTTCGGCCGTTTCAGTTTACGATGCCTTGCAAGACCGCCTAGGCCACACCGACACTTGGAGCATGCAAAAATACAAGATTTACATGGGTTTAGGAGACACTGAGTCGGCTCGTAGGGAAATAGAAGAAATAAGTCATGCAATTCCCGGGCAACCCAAATACCTTGAAATGCTGGCTCAGATGTGCATGAAGGACAAAGACTACAAGCAAGCCTACAGCTATTTAAAGAAAGTCTTGGAAATCAAGCCCGATGACCCGTATGTGCATGTATCATTGGTTGATTACTACCGCAGTACCGGCAATTTCAAGCAAGCATATCTTTCTTTGGAGCAAGCTGTCCAAAATCCTCTTTTGGATTTCAAGACCAAACTGAACCTGTTACGAGCTTACTACACAGGCAAGAATGAACTCAAACCCCAAGGCGACCTGATAGAACAAGCATCTACCTTATTCCGCCTGCTCAATCAAACGCATCCCAATGAACCGGAAGGATATTTCGATCATGCTCGATTCCAAATCATGCGCAATAATCCCCAAGAAGCCATCCTTCTTTTGAAAAGAGCTATCGAATTGGATTCGAACGCCATCGGGAGTTGGGAATTGCTGCTCTTGGCCGCCAACCAGACCACAGACACCGCCCTGCTAATGCATGCAGGGCTTCAAGCATCCCAACGATTTCCTGAACAGACTTTTCCATACATGTACCTGGCCATCGCTTCCTTCCTTGAAAACCAGCTGGACAAAGCCGTTCGCTATGCAGAAATCTGCCGTCAAAGGAACCGGAACCATAACGCATACGTAGAAAAAATAGCACTCCAAATTCTGGGGGATGCCTGCTTTGAACTTGACCGTATCCCTGAAAGCCTGTCCGCATACCAGACCCTGTTCAAACTAGACCCGAACGACCTCTATGTCCGCAACAATTACGCATACTATTTAGCCATAAGCAACAAAGAAATAGAATTTGCCGAGAACATAGCCGCGCAACTCTGCAAAGCAGAACCCAAGAATGCCACATTTCTGGACACATACGCTTGGGTATTGTACAAGGCTGGCAAATACGAAAAAGCTCTTGACTGCATCAAGGCCGCCTACAAATACGATGCTGGCAAAGATGCGGTCATCCTAGACCACTACGGAGACATCCTGTACCGTTTAGGGCAAAAAGGGAAAGCTTTGGATTTCTGGGAAAAAGCATTGCTGAAAGACCCCGAAAATGAGAATCTCAGACAAAAAATAAAACAAGAAAATCCCGTATTGGACTAATGAAAACAAGAATAACAGCAGCACTTTCGTGGAAAACAAAATTCAGCAGGACGGCTTGGCTCAAGGTCATTAGCATTCTGCTTGCCGCACTGACAGTGCCTGCCGCATGCCGCTCCGACCGTTCAGACACAGGCTGGATGGAACAAAGCTTCAATATGGCCCCAGAGATACCTGCAACAGCCCGGGATTCGGCCAGATACCTCTTGCAGCAAACCATGCAGCATAACGTGCCATTCCAGACTTTCGCATCGAACCTGGCCGTGAAATTAAAAATAGGCGGACTCCGGATTGGCATGGGCGGCCAGCTTCGTATCGCGAACGATTCCACCATATGGGCTTCCATCCATAAAATGGGGATGGAACTGGTCCGGCTGAAGCTTACACCCGACAGCTTGCTCATGTACAGCAAAGCGGGGAACACGGCTGCTGTCTATACCGATGAACAGGACAGCCTGCTTGAGCCTGTCATGCCGCTCATCTACCGGCTATGCCAGAACATGCTGATGCAAAAAAACGACACCTTGCTTTTCAACAATCCTTTGGAACTGTCCAGGACAAAGAAAAACCTATGGGAAGTACGCGGCATTTCTGATGACAGCCTTTCCTGGACGGTTCTCATCGACCCGCGAAGTTTTAAAATCATCCAGTTAGACGCGGCCCTAAAAGACGGAAACTCGGAAATGCAGGCCAGTTTCCAGTATCCTGACAAGAACAAAACGGACATACGTTTGGCGCAAGACCGGAAAGAACTGCTACATGTCGAAATCTGTTACACGGATCCTCAATGGGACATTCCTCTGGCGTTCCCGTTCCAGATTCCAGCATCCATCCCCGTGATGAGCAATCACGGACTAATAAAAAGCATGCAAAAGGTCGAGAACGATTTCATCCGTTCGGAACAAACGCCAAACATCGAGCAACCCGATTCCGAGAACAACCGCTAAAAGTCCCCAACAATGAATCTTTTATGCAGACATTCAATAAAAATTGCGCAAGTTTTGGCATTGGCCACCCTGCTGTTGCTCTCCAGCATCGCTTATGGGCAAGACCGTAAAACCCTAGAAGCCAACAAGAAAAAGCTGGAAAACGAGATTGCCCAGACAGAAAAGCAATTGGACCAGACACGCAGCCGGCGGAAAAACACGGTGGCAGAACTGCAATTAGTCAACAGCAATATCAATAAACGGGAAGAACTTATCAATGGCCTGAACAAGGAGGTGAACCTGACCAATCAGGAAATCAATAACCTGAATGCTAAAATAAAACGTCTCAGCAATGATATCGAGACATTAAAAGAAGAGTACGCCGAGATGATTGCCGCTTCGCAACGGCATCGAAACCAATATTCCCTGTTAATGTTCATTTTTGCTTCACAAGACTTCAACCAAGCTTGGAGAAGGCTAAGATACATAAGCCAATACAACGACTACCTAAAAAAACAGGTGGCACTAATCAATGAAAAACAAGTGGTCTTGAGAGACAGCAAGGAAAACCTGGAAGCAGAACGGGAGTCCAAGAAAAAATTGGTCAGAGAACAGCAGACAGCCAAACAGAAATTAGAAAAAGAAAAGCAAGACAAGAACCGGCTCGTCTCCCAGCTCAAATCAAAAGAAAGCAAATTGCGCAAACAGATGAAAGAGCAACAGAAAAAGGTCAATCAACTCAATGCGCAAATCCAGAAAATCATAGAAGAGGAAATCAGACGTTCGCAAGAAGAAGCCCGCAAGAAAGGCGAAGCCAGCAGCGGGAACACATACGCGCTGACACCGGAAGAAAAAACATTGTCATCGAATTTTGAAAGCAACAAGGGCAAACTGCCATGGCCGCTGGAAAGAGGCGTGATTTCCGGCAAGTTCGGAACCCATCCTCATCCCGTTATCAGCAGCGTGACAGTGACCAACAACGGCATCGACATCCTAACCGATAAAAACGCCCCTGTCAGAGCGGTCTTTTCCGGCGAGGTCTGCAACGTAGGCTCGGTCTATGGCTTGAAATTCGTCATGATCCGGCACGGGGCATACGTGACAGTCTATGCCAACCTGGACCAAGTCTATGTGAAGGAAGGCGACAAAGTGGACACCAAGGAAAAGATTGGCCGGGTCTATTACGATGCCGAGGAAGGAAAGTCGGAATTGCAGTTCCAGGTATGGAAGAGCACGGCCAAGCAGAACCCGGAATATTGGATAGCCAAGTGAGGAGGCGTTCTAGAAGCTGTTTAAATTTATTTGTTCAGGCCATCGGGAGGGGATTTCGAGGGATGGCGCCGCGTTTTTCAAAGGAGGATAGCTTGGCTATCCTCCTTTGAAAAACGCCAGCAAGACCCGAAATAGCCCCCGATGGGCAAACAAAATCCTGAAACCGCTCCCTGAAAATTCAACCTTTTCAGGATTGCAAGAAATTTTAAACAGCTTCTTAGCCGGCAATCTGCGGCATAAAACATAAAAAAGCAAAGAGTATGAGAATCTGTGTTTATTGCGCCTCCTCGATGGGAAAAGACGGGGCGTATGCCGAAACCGCACGGGAATTAGGGCGATGGATCGGCCAAAACGGCCACAGCCTGGTTTACGGGGGTGCCTGTTGCGGCACGATGGGCGTATTGGCCGATGCCGCCTTGCAATCAGGAGCCTACGTACACGGAATCATACCTCGTTTCTTTGAGCATTACAGTTTTGAAGTAGTCCACAAAAACCTTTCTCAGACCACTTTGGTGGACAATATGGCTGAACGGAAAAAAATCCTGGTCAAAGAGGCGCATGTGTTCGTGACCTTGCCTGGCTCGTACGGCACCATGGACGAATTGTTCGAGACTCTGGCTCTCTGCCAGCTCAAACAGATTGAAAAACCGGTATTTCTCCTCAACATCCATGGTTTCTACAATCCTCTGCTCTCTCAATTAGAAGCAATGCAAGAAGCAGGATTCCTGTGCAAAGGCAACCGATCTTTGCTCTCGGTAGCAGACGATATGGCAGCATTGACCCAAGCGATAAGCGAATATTCGCGGCAACATCCAAAACTATTGTAAATGAAAACTTTCTTCCAGCTATTATTCATCGGGATATCCAGCACGTCCTTCCTGACAGGATTCGGCATGGCACAAGACACACCTGCGCCTAACGGAACAGAACCGGAAGGTTATGAAATCCGGGTCAGGCTCCACAACTACCCGGACTCGCTGCAACATTCCCTCCGGTTAGGCCGCTATTACTGGTCGGGGCGTTATATCGAAGATTCCGCTGTCTACGACAAGGCGGAAAACCTCTACATCTTCCAAGGCGACGAGGAGTTGAACAAAGGGATGTACATTCTGATTACAGGTGACGACCATTATGTGGACTTCATTCTTGACAAAAGCCAGCACATTGGCATCGAATGCTCGTACCCCGACTTATCTAACAACATCCATTTTACAAATTCGCCAGAGAATGAAGCCTACCAATCTTTCATAAAAACAAGCAAGCACTACTTCTCCGCACTGGACAGCTTGCAAGCCTTGGACAAGGCGGCAAGACAAACGAAAAACGAAGAGGAATCCGCCCGTCTGAAAGAAAACATATCCAATTATTACGCACAATTAGATCAAGCCAAAACAGCCTTCATCGAAAACAATCCAGACAATATGATGGCCGTGGTATTCAAAGCGCAGCAACCTGTCCCCGTGCCGGATGCGCCCTCTTCGGTACCGGATTCGCTCAAAGCCCACTGGCAATACGAATACTACAAGAACCACTACTTCGACTATTTCGACCTTTGCGACGAACGCCTGCTTTTCTCCCCGATGCTGTACCAAAGGGTGAACTCATTCCAGGACAAGGTGCTGCACATGCAAAGCCCGGATACGATAAAATTGGCCTGGGAACGCCTGATTGAAAAGGCTCGTTGCAACAAAGAGGTTTTCAAGGCATTGATCGCCCATCCGGTAGAACACTACCAACGCTCGCAAATCATCGGGCAGGATGCCATCTGGGTCTATCTGGCAAAAAAATACTATCTCGGAGGAGAAGCCTGGTGGGCATCGCCAAGCCTGGTAGAAAATTTCCGTAAACGAATCGAACGGGTGGAGCCTCTCCTGATTGGAAACCGGCCTTTGGAATTCTCCTGCCCGGACACTACCGTCGATACGCCTGACGAAAACTGGGTATCTGTCTTTTCTTCAAAACGGCGGTATACCGTAGTGATTTTCTGGTCACTAAGCTGCGTACACTGCCAGCATTCGATGCCCAAATGGCACGATTTGTACGAAAAGCACGGCAAGGAATGGGATTTTGACGTGATTGCGATATGCAAGGACCATGATATGGCAGAATGGAAATCTTACATCCGCCGACATAACATGCTGGACTGGACCAATCTCTGCGGAAAAAAGGCCACTTTGGATTATGATGACAAGTGGGATGTTGCCACCACGCCGACCATCTATGTCTTGGATAGCCAAAAAAGAATCGTCACCAAGATGATCGAACCGGAATACCTGGAAGAGTTCATCAAGGATTGGAATAAAAAATATTTCTAAAGGCTATCGCACCGGATGCCTTGCGTGCAAAGCCAAGACCGGGGAATGCGATTCCGGAACCGAAGCTGCCGGACCGTATCGCGTAATTCCCGGAACGGAGATTGCAAGTTGCTTCGTCGAGACACGCGAATCCGAACGGCGGAGACACTTCCCGAAACGGAGGATCCAGGGCTGCCTTTCTCTGAAAAGAGGCTTTATCTACAAGCCGAGCGCTTGACGGAACTCTTGAATTACAGAGGCATGGTCGAAAGCCAAGGAGGGAAGCGAATCCAAGGGGAACCAAGCCGCGCGGCAGGCATCGTCCTGGCCTTGGACTTCGGGCAGTTCTTCCGTTTCCAGTAGCGCGTAATAGACCATCGTGATGGTGCGGCCGCGCGGGTCACGGTCGGGTTCACTATAAGGCCGGAAGGGAAGAGGCGTGAGTCCGTAGTCTTTGAGCCGGATGCCGGTTTCCTCGCGCAGCTCCCGGCCGGCGGCCCACTCCAGCGTCTCGTCCTCTTCCACAAAGCCGCCCGGAAAAGCGTAACAGCCTTGAAACGGCTCCCTGCCCCGCTCCACCAGCAGCAGATGCGGTGGCAGATGCCCGGACTTGGCAAGCAGCAGGAAATCGACCGTCACCGCCGGCCGGGGGTACGGATAAGCGTACACCGGCTTGGGATTTCCTTCCACCACTAAAACCATCTCTCCTTTAGGTTCATTCTCCTGGTAAAAAGCCGCCAATTCGGACAACGTTCCCCGCTTGCTTTCGGCAAACACCTTGGAGATTTCCCGGCAAAGGCAAGCCCGCCGACTGCCGCCCAAGGTTTCGGTCAACTGCTGCAAGGTCTTGGCAATGCGGTGCGGGGACTCATATAAGAGAAATGTCTTGTCGTAATGTTTCAATTGTTCCAAACGGGCGTTCCGGCCTTTCTGGTGCGGCAGGAAGCCTTCAAAGATAAAACGTTCGCAAGGGAAACCGGATTGCACCAGAGCCGGCACGAAAGCCGTAGCTCCCGGCAGGCATTCCACCTCGATATCGTTCTCCACGCAGGCTCTCACCAAAAGGAATCCCGGATCGGAAATCCCCGGCGTTCCGGCATCGGTGATGACTGCCAGATTCTGGCCTTGCTGCAAAAGTCCGACAATCTGCTCGCAGACTTTATGCTCGTTGAACTGATGGTAGGCGCGGCAAGGTGTCTTGATCCCGTAATGCTGCAAGAGCTTGCTGCTGGTCCGGGTGTCTTCGGCCAGAATCAAGCTGACTTGGTTCAAGACTTCCACGGCCCGATAGGTGAAATCGGCCAGATTCCCGACCGGAGTCGGCACCAAAAACAGTTTTGCCATAAGGTTTTCCTAAAAAAGGTGCAAATAACACGCGCAAACATAGGAAAAAAAACATACATTTGCCCACACATTTTCAAATACTCTTTCCATGGATTTTTACGAGACATTGGAGAAAGGCCGTACCTACCGCGATTTCAGCCGACAAGCAGAGATCCATCAATCCGGAGGAAAGAATCCATTGGAACGAATGGTAAAGACTCAAGCCTGATGGCCAAGCCACAGATGCCCGTTCTAATAGCCCATTAGAACGAACGGCAAGGAAAGGAAATCTTCTTTTACCTCCTTTTTTTCTCTTTTGAGAGGGAGCAAAAGAGAAAGAAAAGGATTTTTATTACCTTTGTAGGTTTGCGGCTTTGTTTTTCCCCGCAGCAAAAGACAAACCAAAGCATATTATGCGTAATTACAAACTCTGGAACAACATTATCGGATGGGTCGTCTGGCTCATAGCCTCCATCGTATTCATCGGGACAGCAGAACGAGCTGCCAGCTGGTGGGATTGCGGCGAATATATCTCTTCCGCCTCCCAACTGATGGTCGGGCATCCTCCTGGAGCCCCCACATTCCAGCTTTTAGGAGCTATCGCCAGCATTTTCGCCTTTGGCGACCCTTCCAAGGTAGGTTTCATGGTCAACTGCATGTCGGCTCTTTGCAGCAGCTTTACCATTCTGTTCTTATTTTGGTCCATCACGATGCTGGCCCGCAAGCTCGTATTCCGTTTCAACTATAGTACGCACGATGCCAAAAGCAAAAAACGTATCCTGCTTCCGGACGCGCCGGATGCTTCCTCTTGGGTTCCCTCGCTATCGCAAAGCATCCTGATTTTCGGTTCAGGCATCGTAGGAGCTTTGGCGTACACTTTTTCCGACTCTTTCTGGTTCAGTGCCGTAGAAGGCGAAGTCTACGCCATGTCTTCGTTCTTCACTGCCGTGACATTCTGGGCGATACTCCGTTGGGAAGCCGTGGCCGACCAGCCACACAACCTCCGCTGGATTATCCTGATTGCCTTCATGATCGGCTTGGCCATCGGAGTCCATTTGCTGAATTTGCTGGTCATTCCGGCCATCGTGTTCGTGATTTATTACAAAAAGTTCCAGCCGTCCCGCAAAAGATTCTGGACATCCATGTTCTTGTCGGTGCTTATCCTGGGTCTCACTCTCTGGGTCATTATCCCTTGGACCGTCAAATTGGCCGGATACATAGAACTTTTCTGTGTCAACAGTTTAGGGATGCCGTTCAACGTAGGGACAATACTTTTCTTCGTCCTCTTGGTTGCAGCCATTGTCCTTGGCCTGCGGTACGCCCAGAAAAAGCAGCATGTCATCCTGCATACCAGCTTGCTTTGCTTCTGCTTCCTGCTAATCGGGTATTCCACTTTTATCACATTGGTCATCCGAGCCAACGCCAACGTACCTCTGAACCAAGGAGAAGTAAAGAACGCCATCAGCCTCCTTTCCTACTTGAACCGCGACCAATACGGCTCTACCCCTTTAGTCTATGGCCAGTTCTACAATGCCAAACTGATCGAAGTGGAAGAAGCCAATCCCCAATACATACGCGACGACAGTACCGGACGCTACGAACAAGCCGGATATTCATCCCAGAAACTCACCTACGATCCGGATCATTGCGGGCTTTTCCCCCGTATGTGGAGCTCGATGCAAAGCGGAGGCCGTCCTTGCGTGACCTACAACAAAATTTGGAGCGGCCATGATGGCAACGAGCGCCCCACCTTGGGAGAAAATATCCGCTACCTATGGAAATACCAGTTAGGCTGGATGTACGGGCGTTATTTCATGTGGAACTTTGTCGGCCGGCAGAACGATATCATGGGACGAGGATACAATACCGACGGCTCGATAGACGTTCTGCACGGAAACTGGATCAGCGGCATCAAATTCATCGACGAGATGCGCCTTGGACCGCAAGACAATCTCCCCCGCTATCTCAAAGAGAATCCAGCACGGAACACCTTCTACTTCCTGCCATTGATACTGGGGCTGATCGGGTTGTTTGTCCAAAGCCGTTACGACAACCGCAACAGCTTCATCGTATTCCTTTTGTTCTTCATGACCGGCTTGGCCATCGTGCTTTACCTGAACCAACCTTCCACCGAACCTCGTGAAAGAGACTATGCCGTGGTAGGTTCGTTTTATGCTTTTGCCATGTGGATCGGCCTTGGCGTGGCAGGTATCGGCCATGCCTTGAAAAAATGGATAGAAAACAAGCCGGAAACCATCAAAGCCGTAGCCTATGCCTGCGTCTCGGTAATCTGCGTGCTGGCAGTCCCGACAATCATGGCCCAGCAAGGATGGGACGATCACGACCGCTCCCAACGGACTTCAGCCCGCGATTTTGGCCGGAACAACCTGGAATCTTGCGAACCCAATGCCATTCTAGTGTCCGACGGGGACAACGATACCTACCCGCTCTGGTACAACCTTTACGTGGAAAGAGTCCGCCCGGACGTGCGCTTGGTCAACAGTATGTTGGCACACAGTTCCTGGCATATCCAACCGCTGTTCCGGAAAATCTACGAATCAGACCCGTTTGCCCTTTCCATCTCTTCCAAAAATTACGGTGGCGGCCGAAACGAACACATCTACATCCAAGAGCAAATATCTTCCAGCTTGGAAATAAAAGATGTCTTGGACTTTATCAATTCGGACAACCCGCAAACAAAACTACGGGCAATGGACGGGCAAACGATTTCGTTCAGTCCCGGACGGCACATGAAAATGAGCATAGACAAAGAGAAGATGAAAGCATCCGGCTTATACACGGACGAAGAGATTGCCCGGACTCCGGATATGCTCAGTTGGGATCTGCCAAGCGATGGCCTCAGCAAGTCCGATTTGATTCTCTTAGACTTAATAGCCAACAACCTGTATGATCGCCCCATTTATTTTATCAGTCCCTACAGCCACAACAGCTTCTTGCCAGCTATGGAACACTCCCAGGTAGAGGGGATGGTGTACAGGTTCGTACCTTTCAAAAACAGCAATCGTTTTGCTCTGGGAGGCAGCAGCAACGGCATTAACACTGACCGCACTTTTGATCTCTTAGTCAACAAGTTCAGCTGGGGAGAAATCCATACCGGCAATGAAAAGTTAGATCCGGAGACTCGTGCATGGTCGGAACAGGCTCGTCACCAGTATGCAACCTTGGCCACAGGGCTGCTTGCCGAGAACAAAATAGACTCTGCCGTGCAAGCCTTGGACAAAGGACTCTATTTCTTCCCAGACAAAGTCTTGGAATTCAGTCAACATACGTTGCTCTACGCTGATGCCTATTTCCGTTGTGATGAAAAAGAAAAAGGTTTGGCTGTCCTCAACAGCGTAGTTGACAACTACATCCAACGCTTGCAGTACTATAATTCCTTTGCACGACCAAAATTCCAAAGGGGACTACGGGGTGAAATCCAAGAAACCTTATCGACGCTTGGCTCCGCTTATTACATTGCTAACCAATACAATATAAGCGACGTAACTAACAAGCTCGACCGCTTTTTCGAACAGCAAGGCATTCAACGTTAAAGCAGAATGAAAAACTACCAAAGGTATAACAGTATCATCGGATGGATTGTCTGGCTCATCGCCACAACGGTTTACATTGCCTGTGCGGAAAGGACCGTCAGCTGGTGGGACTGCGGAGAATACATTTCCACTGCCAGCAAATTGATGGTAGGGCATCCTCCCGGAGCGCCCACGTTCCAAATATTGGGGGCCATCGCCAATATATTCACCTTCGGACATGCGGAATACACGGCCTTTGCCATCAATATCATGTCAGCTCTTTGCAGTAGCTTCACGATACTGTTTTTGTTCTGGACCATCACGATGATAGCCAAAAAGATGATGGAAAAACGGTATCCCGACGGCTTAGGAAGATTCCATCAAGGGGTCATCTATGCCTGCGGTATCATCGGGGCTCTTGCCTATACGTTTTCCGACTCGTTCTGGTTCTCGTCAGCCGAAGGGGAAGTTTATGCCATGTCCTCGTTTTTCACGGCGATTACATTCTGGGCAATTCTTCGCTGGGAAGCGGTTGCCGACCAACCGGGCAATCTCCGTTGGCTCATTTTCATTGCGTTCATGATAGGTTTGGCCATCGGGGTCCATCTGTTGAACCTTCTGGTACTGCCGGCCATTGTGTTTACAATCTATTACAAGAAATTCCAGCCTTCGCGCAAGGGCTTCTGGATTGCCCTGATTCTTTCCGTAGTCCTGTTGGGGCTAATCCTGTGGGTCATCGTGCCTTGGACAGTAAAACTCGCCGGCTATTTTGAAGTGTTCTTTGTCAACAGCCTCGGGCTGCCGTTCAATTCGGGAACCATTGTTTATTTCCTGCTGCTTGTCGCGGCTCTTGTATGGGGGCTGTACAGGTCGAGAAAGAAAGGGCGGGTCATCCTGCATACGGCATTGCTGAGCTTATGTTTCATGCTCATAGGTTATTCCACTTTCCTCACACTGGTCATTCGTTCCAATGCCAATGTGCCCATCAACGAGAATGAACCCAAGGATGCTTACAGTCTTTTGGCCTACCTGAACCGGGAACAGTACGGGTCCCGCCCCCTGCTGTACGGTGCTTATTTCAACGCCGTGCCGATCGACCTTAAAGAAGGCGCGGCCATTTACGCCAAAGACTCTGCTTCAGGCCGTTACAAAGTAGTAGGCCGTAACACAAAGTATGTTTATGCGCCAGAAGACTGCGGGCTATTCCCGCGCATGTACTCAAGCGAAAACAGCGGCAGCCGCCCGCATCAGGACTACTACCGTTTCTGGAGCGGAACCGATGCCAATGAAAAGACAGGCAAACCCTCGGGAATCGAGAATATGAGATTCCTTATCCGCTACCAATGCCGCTGGATGTACTTCCGTTACTTCATGTGGAATTTTGCCGGAAGACAGAACAACATACAAGGTCTTGGCTACAATCGGGACGGCAGCCGGGATCTCCTCCATGGCAACTGGATCAGCGGCATAAAGTTCCTGGACAAGATGCGTCTTGGCCCTCAGGATAATCTGCCAAGCTACTTAGCCAATAATCAAGGACGCAATACCTTCTTCATGCTGCCTTTGCTACTGGGACTTTGCGGCTTGATTTACCAATGCCGCAAATTCAGACACAGTGGCTTTGTAGTTTTCCTGCTTTTTTTCATGACCGGCTTGGCCATTGTCTTATATCTGAACCAGCCTTCCACGGAACCCCGCGAACGGGACTATGCGTTTGCAGGTTCATTCTATGCTTTTGCAATATGGATTGGACTGGGTATCATGGCTCTAACGGACTGGCTGGGGCGTAAATTCAATCCAAAAGCAGTTTTCCCGGCAGTGGCGGTCTTAAGCTTGGTTTTCGTCCCTGGGCTGATGGCCCAGCAAGGCTGGGACGACCACAATCGTTCTCACCGGACGGCAGCCTACGATTTCGGTAAGAACAGCCTTCTCTCATGCGAAGCCAACGGAATCTTGATAGCCAATGGCGACAACGACACTTTCCCTGTCTGGTACTGTCAAGAAGTGGAAGGAATCCGGCCGGATATCCGAATCATCAATAGCGCACTGGCAAACAGCTTCTGGCATATCCAACCTCTGTTCCGCAAAGTATACGATGCCGACCCGCTCCGCTTCACCTTGCCTTACGAAGCCTACGGGCAAGGCAACGATTTTGTCTACTTAGGCGATATCGATTTAGGTGACTACATAGAACTATCGCAAGTACTTTCGTTTGCAGCCAGCAAGGATCCTGCCACCAAACAGAAAATGATGGATGGCAGCTTGGTTTCTGTCCTTCCGGTCAACAAAGTCAAACTCAGCCTCAATTCCCAAGAATTGCTGAATAAAGGACTGATAACCGAAACGCAAGTTGCCAGTACACCAGATGCCATCCGTTACGAGCTGAAGGCATCACAGAGAGACATGGTTTTCCGGGCCGATTTAGCCTTCCTCGATATTTTTGCCAGCAACGGTTTTGAACGTCCGGTACATGTGTCCAGCCAGACAGCGCAATCCAATGTCCTGCCGGTTCCGGATTACGCCCAAGCCGAAGGGACTGTGTACCGCATAGTACCTTACCGCAATCCGAACCGCCAAGCCGTAGGCGGTAACGGCATCAACACAGACAAATCCTACAACCTCTTTGTCAATCAGTTCCGCTGGGGAAACCTGCAAGATCCCAAAACAGCCGTCGATCCGGAAAGTGCAGGCTATGCAGGGACTATACGCTACCAGTATTCGCAATTAGCAAAGGCTTTGACCTTTGAGAATAAACCCGATTCGGCCATCCAAGTTCTGGACAAGTGCGTTGAATTCTTCCCCGACAACAAAGTACCCTATGATGGATTGATGATTTACATCATGGAAGAATATTTCCGAGCTGGTGCCATGGACAAAGGTTTGGACTTGGCTATTCGATTAGAAGAAATTCATAACGAACGACTCGACTACATGGCAAGATTTCCCGCCCGGTTTGCCCGTACCGTCCAATACGAGCGGAACGAATGCCTGGCTGTCTTTTATGAAATGACAAAATGCTTATCCCCCTACCGGTATAAACCTGAAGTGGATGAACTTGTCAATAACTTAATGCAAATCTTGGCTCCTTATGGAATATAACAACACAGAGGAAAAGCAAGACAAGGGTACGGAAGACCCTATCGCGCAGACTGAAACCAAACAGACAACACTTCTCCAATGCGAGGATTCCGATAATGCCCGTCAAGCAGAAGTAAGCGATGAGGAATCCAATAACACTGGGCAAGATGAGGAAAAGAATTCCCGGCAAGTCTTCCAAAACCACCGGACAAGCTTGCTAAGCGTACTGTGTATCCTCACCTTCATCGGAAGCGGCTTCTCCGCCTTCTCCAACGCCATCATGTGGCTAAGCCTGCCTACACTAAAAGAAATAGTCCTAACCAGTGATTTGTACGATAACTATTTTGCCCTATTTCCCGGTTTAGAGGAACAGATGATGACAATGCTGGAAATACCCGCTTATTTTTACCTTCTAACCTTTCTTCTATATATCGGTTCCATCTTAGGCGCCGTCTGGATGTGGAAGTTGCAACGCAAAGGATTCCATACTTACACCATTTCCCAATGCCTGCTAATCCTCGTCTCGATGCTAATGATGCCGAACGCCGGAGTTCCTTGGCTCTCTATCTTCTGGACAGGGTTATTCGTGACGCTTTACGGCATTCATTTAAAGTACATGAACCCCATTGAACAATAAGTCTGAAAAGAATTTATAAAACTAACAGGCTCTTCTGCCGGCAATCTGTCCATGTTGCCTCGCAAGGGCTCTTATAAACTAAAAATTTCAAGCAATGACTGAAAAACTGCAACAAACGCTACGCGACTCCGCTGGAGCCCGATGGGCGGCATTGATTCTCATCGCCCTGATGATGTTCTTCGCCTACATGTTCGTCGATGTGATGTCTCCGCTACAGACCCTCATCGAATCCGAACGTGGGTGGACCCCGAACGTGTTCGGGACATACGCTGCCTCCGAGTACATTTTGAATGTATGCGGTTTCTTGATTCTTGCCGGTATCATCCTCGACAAATGCGGAGTCCGGTTCACCGGAACGCTGTCCGCCTCATTGATGGTAGTAGGTGCAGCTATCAAGTACATTGCCATCAGCGATTTCTTCCAGGATTCAGCTCTTTGCACTTGGTTAGGTTCATGGTGGACCGCGATGCCGGGAAGCGCCAAATTAGCCTGCTTGGGCTTCATGATTTTCGGCTGCGGTTGCGAAATGGCCGGAATCACCGTATCACGTGCCATTGCCAAATGGTTCGCCGGCAAGGAAATGGCCCTTGCCATGGGGCTGGAAATGGCTATCGCCCGCTTGGGGGTATTCGCCGTCCTATCGCTCTCTCCGTTCCTGGCTGCCAAGTTCGACCAATCGGTCGTAGCTCCTATCGCTTTCTGCACCGTACTGCTGCTCATCGGTCTCATCAATTTCATCGTCTTCTCAGTGATGGACCGCAAATTGGACAAGCAGCTGGGCGTTGGCAAGGATGCCGGTTCGGAAGAAGACCAATTCAAGTTCAGCGATATCAAATACATCTTCGGCAGCAAGATGTTCTGGCTCATCGCGCTGCTCTGCGTGCTGTACTACTCGGCCATCTTCCCCTTCCAGCGTTACGCTACCAACTTCCTGGAATCCACATTGACGATTCCTGCTGATGAAGCGGCCAATATCTTCCGCTGGTTCCCGATTCTGGCCATGATCCTGACCCCGGTCTTAGGCTCGTTCATCGATTATAAGGGAAAAGGCGCCTCCATGCTGATGTACGGTGCCTTAATCATGATTATCTGCCATCTTTCATACGCTTTCATCCTGCCGGCATACCCGGCCAAATGGCTGGCTTTCGTCATCACCGTCGTGCTCGGGGTTTCATTCTCATTGGTTCCAGCCGCCCTTTGGCCCAGCGTTCCCAAGGTCATCGACGGCAAGATTCTCGGAAGTGCGTATGCCTTGATTTTCTGGGTTCAGAACATCGGGCTCTGCTTTGTTCCCAAAATCATCGGGAACGTGCTTAACTCCACCAACCCCGGCGTGGCCGAAGCCCGCAACCAGGCCATGATGCAAGGCACTGCGATGCCAGCCTACGATTACACCGTGCCGATGATCATCTTCGCTTCCTTCGGCATGGCGGCCTTCCTCTTGGGCATCTGGCTCAAAGCCGAAGACAAGCGCAAGGGATACGGCCTGGAACTCCCTAACGTGAAGAAATAACTCCGTTCCTGAAAGCTGTCTTCGAATCCGCCTGATTCACCGGGAGGGTGTGCACCATCAACCACCGCACACCCTCTCTTTCAGAAATAGCAACAATCTTCCTAACCATGGGACATGGCCTGTTCAGCATGAAAAACGATTCCCTGAAAATCGCGGGGCTGCTGCTTGCCTTGTCATTCGCCGTCCTGCCATCCCAGGCATGCTCCACGCCTCGGCAATTGGAAATCCGCCCTGCCGACAGTCTTTTCTTCATCGGGGAAACCTTTTTCGACAATTACCAATACGACTCGGCTCTCCCTTTCTTTGAAGAGCTGATTTTCCGCCTCGACAACCGCAAACTTCAGGATTCAGACATCAGCTTCGGCATCCAGGCTTGCAACTGTGCCGGAATCATCCACATGATACATTCCCATGACGAGCAGGCCATGCAGTACTTTGCCGATGCCAGCTTCTGGTGCGACCGCATCCAAGACAGCATTCACAAACAAATCATACTGAACAACACGGGTGTCCTCTACGCCAAGCTGCAAGCATACGGGCAAGCATACCGATCATTCAAACAAGCTTTTAGCATCGCCAGTCCGGACCAAGGCCCGCATAAGGAAGAAATCCTGATGAACATGCTCACGATGGCATCATGGACTACCGATACCGGCATGGAAGATTCCTGCCTTGAATTATTGATGCAGCCTGAATTCAACAATACTCCAATCCAAAGCTTCGGGATACAGGCCAGCTTGTCAGAACAGGAATACCGGAAAGGCAATATCGAGAAAAGCATAGCCCATATACGTCAGGCTCTCCGCTGCTGGCCTCTGCCGGCAGACTCCATAGAATTCTTCTCCCACCAATATCTCTCGTTAGCAGACCGCTTCGAGAAATGCGGGGAACCCGATTCCGCCCTCTGTTACTATCAAAAAGTGGCGCAAATAGCACATAGCAGGAAAAACCATGCATTCCTGCAGAACTGCTTGCGCCAAAGCATCGAGATATTCCGGAAACAAGGCAGGATTTCCTCCGCACTCGCCGCCTTGGACCAATACTGGAACACCACCGACAGCATCATGGTCCAAGACCGGACCCTGCGGCTGAAGAATCTGGAGTCCGCCACGCAAAAGCACCTCAAAGACCTGGAGATATCAGACCTCAGGATAACGACAGAATACCAAAACCGCCTCATCAAGTCCAAAAACGTCACCTTGGCCTCCTTGATTGCCGGAGGAGGGTTAGCGTTAATACTCCTCATCATCGTCTACTACCAGAAAAAGCAGCAAGGCAAGCACCTGCTCCTACTATATGAGAAGAACTCCCAGCTATGGAAAGATGCCCAGCAATACCAAATCCAGAAAAACGCTCTTGAAAAGCAATTATCCGATTTGAAAATCGAATCAAGCTCCATCCAGGCACCGCTGCACGACAAAGGGCAGACAAAGAATGGCGCGCCTGGTGCGACCGACACTTCACGGCAGGAACTTCTGGAAAAGATAATCAAAGTGTTCGAAGGAAATGCCTTCCTGAAAAACAATTTCAGCCTGGCAAGCTTGGCACGGCAGGTCAAATCCAACACATCTTACGTTTCAACAGCCATTAACGAACACTACGGGAAGAATTTCAATGCCCTTGTCAATGAATACAGGATCCGCCAAGCCTGCCAGTATCTGGAAGACCCCGAATACAACCGGTATACTATCGAATATGTCGCCCAATCGGTCGGTTACGCCAATAAAACCACATTCTACGCAGCCTTCAAGAAACATACGGGTTTGACACCCTCCCAATACCAGCGGCTCGGCCTCCAGCAAAGAAAGAAAACGCTCTGAGCCTCCAGCAAAAAAAACAAAACACATAATCAATCAATTAAACAAACAATTTATCAGTATGATTTCTTAAATCCTTACATTTTCCCGGCCTCGGCCTAAGATGTTCATGCTTATTTTTGCCCTGTCCCGAAAGGAATCCACTATATCGAACAAAAATACAAACGAGCATGAAACGTCTATTTTTCTTTCTGGCAGGAATCTGCCTGCTGCCCGCCCTCAGCATCGGGCAATCCGGCAAAATGCCGCCCAGCATCTCAAAAACGGCCGATGCTCCCGGCATCGACCAGCTCTGCAGAAAACAACCTGGCTTCAAAGCAGCGGGAAAAGCCGCGCACCTGCGGATCCAGAAGGTTTCCCGGCCGGCAAAATCCATCGACAGCACAGCTACTGTCACATTAGAGGTCTTATACGACTGCGGCGAAGGCAACGGTTACCAACTACTGCTGGATGCCGATGCCACCGCTTACGGGACGCAGATTCCCGAGTACGGAGACCTCACCAACAGCACAGATGCAGAAGATGGCGTGTACGATGTGTTCGAGTACAAGATCCCGGGCGATGCAAACGGAATCATTGCGGAAGAGAAATGGCTCTCTTTCAACGAATCCGCATCCATTGAAATCGCTCCAGGCACTTATGATTTCGTCATCACGCACCCCGATGAAAATTACGGAATCCAAGTAGCTTACGGAGACACGCGAGAGGACGACTTCGTCTTTGAGGCCGGTATCGAATACATCTTCACTATCTTCCCGGATTCCTGGGGCGAGATATGCATCCTGACCCGGCAGGCCAGCACCGACCTCGCCCTCATAGACCTGCTCAGCCCGCAGTCCTGCGATACCTTGTCCGGTAACGAAAGCATATCTGTCCGAATCTGCAATGCCGGCAGAGACACCGTCTCGTCCTTCACGGTCGGTTACATGCTCGACGGGCAGACTGTCGAAGAAAAATCCGCACTGAAACTAGCCCCGAAAGACAGCATGACATACACCTTCCTGCAAAAGGCAGACTTTTCCGAAACAGGGAAACATCTGGTCACTGCCTTTGTCAAAGCCGAAGACGACCCGTTCCAGGCCAATGATTCCATTTCTACGCCAGTGTACAAGTTCGGCCCAAGCGCCGGGCATTTCGCTTGCGATTTCTCCAACCAGGAAGACATGCAGCTATGGACAGTCATCGATGCCAATCAAGATGGCAGGACCTGGCAGTATGAAACAGGCATCGATGCCCAAGGGGAACGGACTGGATATGTCAGCGCCTTGTACAACGCGACATCGAATGCTGACGACTACCTTGTCTGCCGTTATCCCGTCGCACTGCCCGAAGGGAACAACCACATCGTATTTTACTACAAATCAGGATCGGATCACCTGCCCGAAAACGTCGAGATCCTCATCAGCAGCTCTGCCGGCATGGAAAACGCCGACACCATCGGCCTGATAAAGGATTTCATCACTGACGAATGGGAATTCGCCCGTTTTGAATTCAGGACAGCAAACGCCGGCAATTACTACATAGCTTTCCACGCCTCTTCGGATACCAACATGAACCGCGTCCAGATAGACGATGTAGAAATCAGCGCCGGCGATTTCACTGGAACCACCGACTTGATTGCCGGAGAAGTGCTCCTGCCGAAATCCGCCTGCGGGCTCAGCCAGGAAACCCCTATCGGCATCCGCCTCCATAACGGAGGCAACGTTCCCATCCCCGGCTACAAACTGGCTTACACCATCAACGGAGGCAAGCCCGTGGAAGAAAGATTCCTCGACAGCCTGCCCGTCGGCAAAAGCAGGGACGTATATTTCACGCAGCCCGCCGACTTATCCGACACCGGCGCATACGAGGTCTCCGTGACAGCATTCGCCGATGCCGCCAATGGAGCCTTGCCCGATGCGTATCCGGAGAATGACATGTCGAAAGGGCATGTCACGCACTTTTCCCCTCAAGAGCCGCCCTACTTTGCCGATCTGACAGAAGCCGGCCAAAGAGCGGAATGGGTGCATGAAGAAGGGTGCTGGACATACGACTCCGTGCTGCATGGCATGAGAGACCTTGCCATCTCCCCTCTCTATTCTCGTTGCATACACCTCAAGGGAAACACAATGTACCGCCTTTCCCTGAAGATCCGAGCCGGAATGAACATTCTGGGAATCCAGGCCTACGAGAATTTCGCCATCCTGATCGGAGTGCCGGGCAGCCCCTTTGAAGAATACCAGCTAATACAGGAATTCACCAATTGCTACACGCAGGAGAAGTTCCAGACCTTCGATGTCGACTTCGCCATTCCAGAAGAAGGCGCATTCAACCTGGCAATCTTGCCTGAATCCCTCACATGCCTGCTCTATGTCCAATCTGTTTCCATCATTGAAGTCCCGGAATGCGACATCCGAATCAACGAAGCCACTTCGTCCCTGGCGCGCCTGACCCCATCCGGACATACCGAAAAGCCTGCATTCCTTGTACAGGCAGAGAACCGAGGCGCTTCGAAACAGCAGTGCCACATCAATATCTGGAACGGAAGCACCCTTATGGCACAATCAAAGCCATTCCTCCTGGACGCAGGAGAAATCCGTTCAGTATTCTTCCAGAACACCGTGCCGCCTGCCGCCACGGATACAGGCAGTTTCAGAATCGAAGCCTGCCCGCAAGGCCAAGACGCCTATCCCAGCGACAATGCAAGGACATACAGTTTTTCCATATCCGACACAATGTACGCGCATGATAGCTGCCGTTCCTATGCCGACGGCATCGGAACCCAGGCATTCGGATTCGCGAACCTGTTCAGCCTGAGCCAGACAGACACCTTGACAGGCATCGAGATAGGGATGATGGACATGACCGGGATAGCAGAACAGGATTTTGAAATGGAAGTCCGGATATATGCAGCAGACACCTCGACAGGAATGCCCGGCAGGCTTCTCCTCGAGGAAACCATAACCCGGCCGCTGCGCGGAGGGCTCGTCGCCTACGATATTCCCGACCGCCTGCTGCCTGCCGGGCATTACTTGATCGCACTCTACCAAACAGGCACAGACAATATCGCCATCGCCTACGACGACACTCCTTCCGGTTCATTCATCGTAGTCCTGGACAAGCAAACGGAAATCATTGGAGAATACGGGAATATCGCACTCCGGGCCATCTTGGGCCATCACGGGCATGTCCTTGGCAAAGACGTGGAAACCGTTTCCATAGACAGCCCTGCCGAAAACGGGATTCTCGCTGCCAACGAATCCGTAACAGCCACTATCCGGAACAATGGATACCTGAACCTTGAAAATGTACCTGTCTCGCTGAATACCGGCAAGAAAGACATCACCACCACCATAGACCTGTTACCCTACGAAAGCAAAATGGTCGAGTTCGAAGCCGACTTGTCCCGGCCCGGGACTTATTTGCTGACCGTCGCATCCGGACTGCCAGAGGACGAAGTACCGGAAAACGATTCAGCCCAGCGAGAAATCCAGTCCGAAGTCCCTTCAGATCCTTACATAATGGACTGGGAACACTGCCAAGACTTCTCTGTGGAAAGATTCAACCCGGCCTGGATCACCTTAGACAGGGATGGCAGCCCCACGTATGCTCCCAATAATGCAACTTTCCCGCACATGAACGAACCCTTCGCCTTCATGGCATTCAATCCTTCCCAGGCGACACCTTCGCTCGAAGCCAGCAACCTGTACCCGCACAGCGGCAAAAAACTAGGTGTCAGCATCTGTCCCATCGGCGGCGGGCCCAACGATGACTGGCTGATCTCCCCAAAATTGACCATGCCCGCGGAAAACGCGAAAATAAGTTTCTGGGTAAAGATTCTCGCTGCCGACTACAATCCGGAACTATTCAATGTCCTGGTATCCGAAACCGATATGAACCCGAATAGCTTCCAAATGGTAGGGGGCACCCGAGAAGCCACGTCCGTAGAATGGGAACAAGTGGAGATAGATTTGTCAGACTACGCAGGCAAGGATATACATATCGCCATCCAATGCGTATCCGAAAACAAATTCATCTTCATGATAGATGATATTCTCATCAACAAACCCTCGTCGCACAACAGCGATCCCTTGTCCGCCCAAATCCGGCTGTATCCTAACCCGGCCAAGGGGCAAATCCATCTTTATTCGAGCGATGCCCGCATCCTGGGACTGAGAATCATCGACCTCAGCGGCAGAGTGGTCAGACAGGAACAGAACCTGCATAGCAACCACCTCGGCTACAACATTTCCGACCTGCAACCAGGGCTCTATCTGGCAGAAATCACCACCTCGAACGGCTCCTGCCTCATGAAGTTCATCCTCCAATAGGCCTGAACACGCAAAAGCGGCCAAGCTACACTGTAACTTGGCCGCTTTTATTTATAAGATAAAACGAGAAAACGGATTTACATCATGTCGTCAGCAGGATCCTGCGGCACCACCGGAGCCGAAGCACTCCCCTCACCCTCTTCCATCGGCGGGTTGTTCCGCAGGCGAGGCGCGCTCAGACGATGTTCGTGACGTTCCGGACGTTCGCCTCTCTCGCTGCGGTCGTAACGCTCGCCGCGATCATAACCTCGTTCCGGACGTTCCCGGCGCTCGCCGTTGCGACGCTCAAGACGTTCGCCCCGTTCCGGACGATCGCCACGCGGAGCACGCTCCACATAGCCTTCCGGTTTGGGTTCCAGCACACGATGGCTCAGACGGAGCTTGCCGGTACGCGGATCCACCTCGATCAGCTTCACTTGGATGTGGTCGCCTTCTTTCAAGACATCTTCCACCTTTTCAACGCGCTTCCAGCTGATTTCCGAAATATGCAGCAAGCCGTCCTTGCCGGGAAGGATTTCCACGAAAGCCCCGAACGGCTGAATCGTCTTGACAACCCCGTCATAGACCTCGCCCACTTCCGGCACGGAGGTAAGGGACTTGATGCGATCCAGCACCATATCCATGCTTTCCTTGTTGCTTCCAGCGATATCCACAATGCCGAATTCGCCCACTTCCTCAATCGAGATTTCGCAACCGCTTTCACGCTGCATTTCCTGGATAACCTTGCCACCGGTTCCGATAACCGCACCGATGAATTCGCGCGGAATCCGAATCTGGACGATACGCGGGGCATGCGGCTTGTAATCGGCACGCGGAGCCGGCATCACTTCGAGCATCTTGCCCAGGATATGGGCACGGCCGCGATGAGCCTGTGCCAAAGCCTTGGCCAAGATTTCATACGAAAGACCGTCAATCTTTATATCCATCTGGCAAGCAGTGATGCCATCGGGCGTACCGCAAACCTTGAAGTCCATATCGCCCAAATGGTCCTCATCGCCCAAAATATCGGAAAGAACCGCGTAATTACCTGTCTTGGGGTCGGTAATCAAGCCCATCGCGATACCGCTCACCGGCTTGCTGATCTGTACCCCGGCATCCATCAAAGCCAAGCAGCCGGCACAAACCGTGGCCATCGAAGACGAGCCGTTCGATTCGAGGATATCCGAAACCACCCGGATCGTGTAAGGACACTTGTCCTGAGAAGGCAGCACCTGCTTCAAGGCTCGCATAGCCAAGTTGCCATGACCGATTTCACGACGGCCTGTGCCGCGGACCGGCTTCACCTCACCGGTAGCAAAAGGCGGGAAATTGTAGTGCAAGAGGAATCTGTTGGAACCTTCCACAATCGCCCCGTCGATAGTCTGTTCGTCCAATTTGGAACCCAATGTCACCGTGCTGAGCGACTGGGTCTCGCCACGGGTAAAGATAGCCGAACCGTGAGGACCAGGCAGCACATCCACTTCGCACCAGATAGGACGAATGTCTTCCAAACCACGGCCATCCAGACGTATGCGTTCCTTGAGAATCATATCGCGCACGGCTTCACGGTGCACATCATGGAAATAACGGCTAATCATGAATTCCTTTCCAGCCAAGGTTTCCGGCGTGAAGTTCTCTTCGATGAAAGCCTTCTTGATTTCATCAATCTTCTGAGCACGGAGCTTCTTGTCGGCCACGCATTCGCGAGCGCAATCGTAGCACTTCTGATAACACTTCTCGTGAACCAAAGCCCGGATGGCTTCATCGTTCACTTCATGGCAGTATTCCCGCTTGGGCTTGCCCACTTCCTTGGCCAGCTCCATCTGCACCCGGCACTGCACCTTGATAGCTTCATGAGCGGCCTTGAGGGCTTCCACCATCACTTCCTCGCTCACTTCCTTCATCTCGCCTTCCACCATCGAAATATCGTTGATCGTGGCACCGACCATCAATTCCAAGTCGGCCTTTTCCATCTGCGAAACCGAAGGATTGATTACGAACTGGCCGTCCACACGGGCCACCCGCACTTCGGAAATAGGTCCGTTGAAAGGAATATCCGAAATGGTCAAAGCGGTCGAAGCGGCCAAAGCAGCGAACGCATCGGGCAGGTTTTCCTTGTCTCCAGAAATCAGGTAAACCAGCACCTGGGTATCGGCATGATAGTTATCGGGGAACAAAGGCCGCAAAGCGCGGTCAATCAGACGGGAAATAAGAATTTCGTATTCCGACAGACGGGCTTCACGCTTGAAGAAACCGCCCGGAAAACGGCCTACAGAATAGTATTTTTCCTGATAGTCAACCGTGAGGGGCATGAAATCCACATCCTCCCCTACCTCGGTCTTGCTGCAGACAGTGGCGAGCAGCACAGTGTCGCCGCATCGCACAACGGCCGAACCATCGGCCTGCTTGGCAATCTTGCCAGTTTCAATCACAACTTCCCGGCCATCGGGCAAGTTGAACGTTTTTTGAGTACCTAATACCATAACTTTAAATTACTAACCCCGTTCGAGCGGGCATCATCCGTATTGCCATATGTCCGCCGGGGCATTATTCTTTATTTTACTTACGTTCGCTACAAAGCAAAAAATTGATTCCCAATACAATTTATCCCTTCTTCAAAAAGCGGGCGATGCCAAAACCGACCCCATCGAAGACCCTCGCTTTGCAGGGAACAGCGGCACCGACAAAATATTGCATTAAGAATCAATTACTTATATTTTACACAATACAAAAAAAGGCAATTACGAAACATAATTGCCTTTCATTGCCAGAGCTGTCTGTATCCACACAGCCTGCTTATTTACGCAGATTCAACTGTTGCAAGATAGCGCGGTAGCGCTCGATGTCCCGTTCCTTCAAGTAGTCGAGCATCTTACGGCGCTTGCCTACCAAGGTAACCAACGCACGTTGGGTAAAACGGTCTTTCTTGTGTTGTCTTACATGTTCGGACAGATGGAGAATCCGTTCGGTGAACAAGGCAATCTGACCTTCCGCGCTTCCGGTATTGCTTTCAGAACCGCCATAGGTCTTGAAGATTTCTTTCTTTCTTTCTGTGGTCAAATACATATCTCTGTTACTCTTTTTCGCAAAATGGAGCGCAAAGGTACATCATTTATTTGAGATAATCAAATTTTTAAGCGAACCGCCAAGGGAGGCCGCACCAGAACGCATGCAACATCCAACTACCTGATTTGCAATTGACACCGCGCCAGAGAACACCTGTAGGACAGCACAAACACCAATGACTATCAATCCATTGCAATTCCACACGGTTTCCTTCGGCAGCCCCAAGAGGAAAATCTGGCTTTTTGCAGACATGGTACAGCATAAAGATTGTCCCACAGGCAGGTTCCGCAAAGCAGGCCGAGATGATTTCCGGTGGGCGGGCGAAAGCCGTCCGGATGCCATGCAAACCCGATTCACAGAACCAGAATAGGAACACATCCATGCCGGGGAATCAAGGGACCAGCTCCGCATGGTGCACCTTCTCTCCCAAATCCCGCATCCGCTTCCGGTACAGCTGCCAGCTATTGATAATGTTCTGCCATATAATATAGGTACCCAAGCCGACAATCGCCAAAGGCGTTTCTCCGGTAGAAGGCATCAGGAACATCCCCGCAATCCAGATTCCCAGGATAATATTTTTCTGCCCCAAGCTCTGGCCACCGCTAATCCTATCCCCGTAATGCCCTCCCAAGCGTTTTCCAAGGAAAAACTGCAAGGAACAAATCGCCAGAGAGCCTAAAGCCAAGACCGCCATCATGCCCAATCCCGCCGAACTATGGTTCATCGCGTCCACCATCTGAGCCGCGGCAAAAATCAAGCAGGAAGCCCAAAGGTAAAAAGAGACCTCATGCCAGCGGGCAAACGCATCGTGTACTTTCCTCAACGTATATTTGAGCAGCATCGCCAGCAGGAACGGCCCGGCCAGAAGCGGCAGCACCCGCTTCAATATGCTCCAGAACGCCTGCCAGAACGGAATCTCCTGGGTCGGCTCATGAATCAAAGGGAACCAAAGAGGCACGACCAAAGCCACCATAAGGCTGGACAGCAGCACATACGTAGTATTCGAAGCCCCGTCTCCGCCCAGCTTCATCGTCACCACCGCCGAAGCCGCCGCCGTCGGGCACAAGAAACACAGCATGCAGCTTTCTGCCATATCGTTCCATCCCAAAGCAGAAAGCGCGTAATACATCGCCATTGCCCCGCCAACCTGGATCAACAGGAACAACGCATGCACTTTCCTGAACTTCAACTGCGAAGGATCAATCCTGCAAAAAGTGAACAGCAGCATGACAAAAATCAGGTAAACCGTCTTGTCGGCATACTGCACAAAAAACTTGCTGCCAACGCTGCCTATCAGCAAGGCGATAATCAAAGCCCAGTTCTTGACGAAATTGACAATCCCGTTCATCCTCCGCCTTTCTTATATCACTTTCTTCCCGTTCAGGTAAACGGATGCCACCTTGTTGTCCCCATAAGAATACGGCATATATTCGTAAGTAGGTATCGGCTTGGTGATAAAGAAATCAGCCTTCTTGCCTCTGGTTATGCTGCCCAATTCCTTTTCCACGCCCATCGCGCAAGCGGTGTTGATGGTAGTGGCATGAACCACTTCTTCCGGATACATCCTGTAACGGATGCAACCCAAGGACATCACAAACTGCATATTGCCTGAAGGAGAGGATCCCGGGTTGAAATCCGAAGCCAAAGCCACCGGAAGACCGGCTTCCATCATTTCCCGAACCGGACTGAGAGGCATTCCCAGGAAGAACGCTGCGCCCGGCAGAACTGTCGGCATCGTGTTGCTACCCAGCAAAGCCTCGATTTCGGCCTTGCCCACATGTTCCAGATGGTCTACCGACAAAGCCTTGTACTTGACCCCTACCTGGATGCCGCCCGATGCAGCCAGCTCGTTGGCATGGATTTTCGGCTGCAAGCCGTATTTGGCCCCGGCCTCCAGAATCCGTTCGGTATCCTCCACGGTAAAGAATCCTTGATCGCAGAAAACATCCACGAAATCCGCCAGCTTCTCGGCCGCCACCGCCGGAATCATCTCGCGCACTATCAAATCCACATATTCGGTCTGCCGCCCGATGTATTCCCTCGGCACGGCATGAGCCGCCAAAAAGTTAGCCCGGATCGTCATCGGGGATTTTTCCTTGAGACGGGCTATCACTCGGAGCATCTTCAGTTCGTTGGCCAAATCCAAGCCGTATCCGCTCTTGACCTCAACTGCCCCGGTCCCGTAGGCGCACATCGTCTGCAAGCGTTCCCATGCGGATTCAAACAACTCGTCCTCGGAAGTCTGCCGCAAACGATCGACCGAATTGAGGATACCCCCGCCCCGCTTTGCGATTTCCTCATAACTCAACCCGCGTATCTTGTCGTTGTACTCGATCTCCCGGCTGCCTGCATAAACGATATGGGTATGGGAATCGCAAAATGCAGGGAACACGAAGCCGCCTTTGGCATCGGTCTCTTCCGCTCCGGCATAATCCGCCGCTTTGGATTTCCACTGTTCCATCGTGCCGAAGTCCGCAATCCCGTTTTCGTCGAACAACAGGAATGCGTCCGACAGGACCTCCAGTTTCTGCATTTCCTTGCCTCTGACACAAGAGGCAGAGGCCGGCAGAATCTGCACCAAGCCTTTGATGTTGGTAATAACTTGCATAGCGTATGTTTTTCTATCGAAGCGGCTTCTTCGTCGGATGCCTTGGCAAACCGTCTGGTCCATCCGCCCGGCGAACCCTCTTCAGAACGCGAAATTACGCTTTTCTTTCCGAACCTGCCACTTTTCCCTTGTATTGGCTGGGAGCGCAACCGCACTTCTTGGCAAAGGCCCGGCGGAAAGTGGCCGTGCTTTGGAACCCTGATGCGTAGGCTATCTCGTTAATCGTATAGACCTTTTCTTCTTCCAGCATCGGAACCGCTTTCTTTTCAATCCGCATATTATTGATATAGTCCAAAAACGACACCTTCTTGCAATATTTCAGATATTGATATACATAGGTCTTGTTCGTCCCCGCACGGGATGCCAGCATGGACAAGTTCAATTCCGGATCCAAATACAGACTCTCTGATTGCATTGTGGCCTCTATCTTGCTGCCTATTTCCTTCAGGACATCCATCCTGACATTGGCATAATCCGGAATCATCTTTTCCTCTGCAAACTCTGCCAGCCCGCCTTCGTCCTGCTTGGCTCCATCTGCCGTCCGGGGAAGCCCGGAACCCGATCCTACCGGTACATAACGCTGGCGAACCGTATGCCGATACAGAATCCACCATATCAAAACAATGGAAACATAATACACGATGTCCCACCAATCGGCCAGATAAGAAAGGAAATACAAGAGGCAGTTCAAGAAAAACAGCGCACTGGCATAAACCACCCAGCGAAGATTCATCCTATCGTCATACGAGAAATTCTCGCGCAAGTAACGGTGATAGGTATGAATCGAATGGATGATAAAAGCCAGCATAATCAAAGAATACACGGCCGCCAATACCAAAAGCAAGATAAAGCAGAGCCGGGAATACCGTTCCGAAAGCATCATCCAGACAAACAGACCGGCGCAAGGAATCACATAAAAGGACAAGGCCGTCAGGCAACGGCGTATGACCCATTGCGGACGACACAACCCGAAAAGATAGATCGAGGTAATCGGGACAGCCATGAAATCCAAAGCCGAAGATATCTGCCCCCATTGGACGGGATTACCCAAGGCCAGATTCACGCAATCCTTGAAAAACAAGGCCGCCCAAAACAAGGACACAACACCCAAAGCATCGCAAGCAGAAGACATGGCATCTCCTTTGCGATGAATCAGCAGATTGATTCCCCAAAACAGGAACAGGGCTGCAGTCCCGCCTGCTACCAACAGATAAATTTTTTCCATACCGTCCTTACAAATTCAAGACAAAAACCGCTTGCAGCACGGCAAAAGTACGATTCTTGCAACAAGTCCGCAAAAGCCCCCAGCAGCCCCAGAATGCTACCCGCACGACTTTTAAGTATTTATAATCAATCGATGCAGCCCTCTAAGAGATAAGAGAGAGAGAGAGAGAGAGAGAGAGACGTATCATAAATATATCCCTTCGCATTCACTGTATGGCAGCTGTTTCGGCAAGTCATGACTATCCGGAAAAACCGTACCTGCCACATCCATACAAGTATGGCATTTTTTCTTTTTTGAGCGAATATTTTTCTTTCCCGTTTCGTGCTTTTTCCTTTTCACCATGCGATTTTCATCCTTTACCACCTCTAAAATCGACTCTAATACCATATATTTGTACTTCGAGATATTACACAAGGCAGCCCATTATCGCCTGCACACATACAACCGTTAACGGGAAAAACGACCAAGCATACCACTTAAAAACGTACTCATATAAATATAAAAACCTTAGAAGCTGTTTAAATTTATTTGTTTAGGCCATCGGGAGGGGATTTCGAGGAATGGCGCCGCGTTTTTCAAAGGAGGATAGCCAAGCTATCTGACGTGAAAAACGCAAGCCAGACCCGAAATAGCCCCCGATGGGCAAACAAAATCCTGAACCCGGTTCCTGAAAATCCAGCCTTTTCAGGATTGTAAAAAATTTTAAACAGCTTCTTAAAACCCTCACACCCCCAAAAACCATTTCTTACAGTATTCAAACACAATAAACCCAATAAACACCACTAAAAAAAATTGCGTCATGGAAAAAGCAACCATTTGGAAATCGAGCGTAAAAAAAGCCTATTGCGGTTTTTTGATTGAGAACTTAGGCTCTATCCTAGCCGTGATTGTCGGCATTATCGGTGCCGGTGCTGGCATGGCAGGACTTCTGCAAGGAGAAGTCAGAGTTGGTCCCATGATTTTGGCCATCCTCCTCGGAATCGCCACGGTTGTCGGCTACATCATTTACCTGATTGGTATCAACGGAATCAAAAAAGCCACAGCAGGCGGCCCTGATGCGGCAGCCACCAACAATCTGTTCATCGGTGTCATCCTAGAACTGGTAGGTGCAATAATAGGTTTCATCCCTGTTATCGGACTTGTGGGCAGCATCGTAGGCTTTGTAGGCCTCATCTTCATGCTAATCGGTTTCAACAAGATGAAAAATTCAACCACATTGCCTGCCTTAGCCGCATCAGGAAGTTCCAAGCTATTCATAGCCATGATTCTTGGATTGGTTGGTGGCCTTTTGGGTCTTATTCCTGTTGCCGGTGCCATCATCAATGTCATCCTCAGCATCGTTTGCTTAATCTTAGGTATCATGGGATGGGCCTCCATCGCCAGATCCGAACTCAGAGCATAACCTTTTTCATAAATTGTTTTTCACGAAGAGCCGGGGCGACCCGGCTTTTCCATTATACGAGGCGTCGAGCCGCCGGGCAGGGAGGGAGCGTACTTCCGTACGTGACCGACCTGCACAAGGCTCGCAACGAAAGTAGATGCAATACACCGCAATAAAAAGCGTTTAGGACGAGTGGATTCATGGCTCCGCGAAGGTGAGAAAGGCAAAATCCTCTCCATCCCGGTAAAAAGCGTTTCCGGCAGGCAGATACGAGGCGTCGAGCCGCCGGGCAGGGAGGGAGCGTACTTCCGACCTGCACAAGGCTCGCAACGAAGTAGATGCCTGTCGGAAACGCTTTTTAAAAGGATTCGCCTATCGCAAAAACAACCCCAAACACCTCCCTCCCCCAACCGCAATCCAGCCGCACGTTCAGGTTATGCTTGAACTCGAAACGGAGACCGGCACCGTAAGCAGGCAACAATTGGTCGGCCCGCCAATCCTGGAAAGAAGAAAAGACCGAGCCGAAACCGCCGAATGCCGCGATCCCGACCCTCCAGAAGAGTTTCTGCCTCAGTTCCATCTGGAAAGAGAACAAATTGTCGTCCATGTACCGGCCTTGATAATACCCGCGCAAACGATAATACCCGCCCACGCTTTCCTTCAGCGGCCAAGGCATATCCTTGGCGTTGCACTCCGCATAGAGTTCGGTGGCCAGCACGGCACCCCGCCAAAGTCTTTGATAATAGGAAGCCGTGAAAGTGGTCCGCCATAAAGTCCGTCCGGCATCGCCCATGAAAGAGGGATAAACCATCTGACGCAGCAAGAGGTTCAGGCCATGCGTAGGATTCTGGGCGTAATCCCGGCTGTCGTATTGCAAGGAAAGGCCGATGCCGGTAAGGATATAGGAAGGTCTTTGCCCATCCAGATAAGCCGGATTCTCCATCTTGACGGCGTGGTTGCAGGAAAAATCCAAAGCGGCCCCGACATAGAAGTTTTCCAGAACCCGATAATCGTAATAGCCTAAAGCCAGCACATTCCAGCGGGTCTGGCTCACCGGCGGACGGACATGGCAGGAATCGTAGCAAATGCCCCAGAAATCCAAGTTTTGCTGAGAAAAGGAGACCTCATAGTAAAGCCGGGAACGACGACCGGGAAAATACAAAGTCCCATAGGCTCCGGCATAGAAAAAGCCTCGCAAGGAAGCGTTCCCTTCCAAACTCAAATCCGAAGGCGGCATCAGCGAATCGCTCCGGTCCAAGCGGAAAAGCGCCGCTCCTATCCCGCCAAGGCCAATGCTCCCCTCCTGAGTGTAGGTCGGGAACAAAACCAAGCTGTAATCGAAAGCCTGCTCGAAAGTCCGATCCTCGTGGCCGCTCACGGTCCGCTGCCAGAAATTGCCATCCTTGTTCTGCTTGGCAGAGTCGGAACGCTTTTTCCGGGAAGAAGCGACCGGCACCGAATCCCGGCCAACCATCGAAACGTTTTCTGTCTTCGACACAGGCTGCGGATTGACCGTCTTCCTGTCCTTAAAAGGGCCCGATGCCGTAAGGGAATCTTTCGCGGCTTTCTTCCTCTTCCGCTTGGCCGACAAGCTATCCGCCCAAGCTTTGACATCCACCTCAAACAACACATCCCGCCACACCCGAACCGAGTCCGCCCCCGGCTCCGGCTGCAAGATTAGTGTTCCCAAGCTACCAGCAGACACAGGAATCCCCCTTGCCGGCAATGTCTCGAAACAAGCTGCCAGCAAAAGGGAAACAACCATGACTCCTGCTTTATATCTGATGCTCATAGATAAACCCAAATCGGTCATTAGACTTTGGGGAGATTGCCCGCTTGTGTCATGCAGCATGCTTCTCGCCTAGCCGAAGGCGTAGCGGGCTACGTCGAGGCGTAGCGAGAAACAGGATGCGGACAGAAGCGGGCAAGATGCCCGAAAGCCTCATTTCCCCAATCAGAAACGGACAGCGTGTCTAATGACCGATTCGGGATAAACGCGAAGATACGAAATCAACGGCTTACAACCGGCATTTCCATTCCATAAAACACATCGGCCATGAACTTTGCCATGGCAAATCCAGAGCAATCAAACAAGACACAACATATTAATAATCAACGCTTCGCAAACACACCATCCGGCATCAAGCACACAAGCCAACTACCAATCAAACAATTATCAAGAACGTCTTTTATGCGCTTGCCCGACTGAAAAAAGACTGAAAATCGCATCGCCCCATCGAACTTGCCTCAGAACTCGTATTTTTGCAGCCTTTTTCCTGCAGCCGTCTTGCCCTGCAAGGCAGCTGAAAATTCTAAAAATCAACGATATGATGGTATTGCAATGCGCCATAATCTTTGGCTGCTTGGCTTTAGGCGAGCTTTTTGTCTATCTGTCCGGACTCCCCTTGCCGGGAAGCGTTGCCGGGATGCTGCTGCTCACCCTGTTCCTGAAACTGAAATGGATTAAACTGGAATGGGTCAAAGGCTTGAGCGATTTCCTGATTTCCAATATGGGCTTTTTCTTCGTGCCGGCCGGCGTGGGGCTGATGCTCTGCTTGGACATCATCAGAGCCGAATTCTGGCCCATCGTGCTGGCCACCTTGTCCAGCACGGTACTGGTGTTGGCGGTCACCGGCTGGGTTCATCAGTTCTTCCGCCGGAAAATACATTTTGAAAACATGCACATAGGAGATTGGTTCGATGGACTTTTTAGAAAATGAATTCTTTTTGCTGGCTCTGACTTTTGTGGTTTTCCTGCTGGCCAAAATCCTGCAAGAAAAAACCGGATGGCTGCTGCTCAATCCGATTCTGGTCTGCATCGTGCTGCTCATCGTTTTCCTGAAGCTAACCGGCATCAGCTACCAAACCTATCAGGAAGCCGGGCAGGTCATCGACTTCTGGCTCAAGCCCGCCGTGGTGGCCTTGGGCGTTCCTCTCTACCTGCAATTGGAATCGATCCGGAAACAGATCATCCCTATCCTCATGAGCCAGATGGCCGGTTGCGCGGTCGGTGTCATATCGGTTTCCTTGATTGCCAAATGGGCGGGAGCTTCGCAAGAGGTCATCGTATCCTTGGCGGCCAAATCGGTCACGACCCCTATCGCGATAGAAGTGACCGAAACCTTGGGCGGCATCCCGGCATTGACCGCAGCGATTGTGATTTGCGTAGGGCTCTTCGGGGCAGCCGCCGGTTTCAAAGTGCTGACTTGGATTCATGTGGACAGCCCGATGGCGCAAGGCCTTTCGATGGGAACGGCTTCCCACGCGGTCGGCACGGCCACCGCCATGAGCCGAAGCCCAAAATACGGTGCCTTCGCCAGCCTCGGCCTGACGATGAACGGCATCCTGACCGCCTTGCTGACCCCGCTGATACTGGAATGGATCGGGGTCATCTGAACTGCACGGAACGAGAAAACCCTCCATCGTAACCAATCCTAACACATTGAAATGTTCAAAACAATTAATCTCTATTTTCAACCGCAACGGAACAGCAGGCTGAATTTCAGACTCCATACGGAACGACATTGTATTATTCAACGTTTCTGCTTCGTTACACGATCCGGCAAAAAATCCAATACCTCACCTATCCGAAACATAATCGGCTTGATAGGTCCGGGAGTTATTTGCACCAAGCCTATGCCCGCACTATCGTCTGGGCGGCTTTTTCCACGGTCAGAGTCCCGGCCACGTACTCGTCAAACTCGTAGGTGTCGGCATCGCCACCGAAAACCGTGATGGCATATTCCCCGGCATCGGGATTCTCCCCGGCCTCGCAACGGAGACCGGCTGAGGCACCAGAGCAGTAGAATCTTCCCCGCTTACGAAGCCATCGTAGCTGAAGGCGAATGCCGGCAACTCATCCCCGTAGGTCATCGTGTACGACCCGGCTGTCACTTCCAAAGGCGCTTTGGTTACCATGTACGAAAGACAGGGTTCCGGCAAAGCCGCCTTGCTTACGTTTCTATTGTTTTCATCCCCCGCTTGCCAAACCAGAAACACAGTTCCTTGTACTGATGGGAAACCGCTCCAACTTCCATCGAATCTTGAATTACTTCTATATAAAACGGTGAGGTATTTCCATTTATCCCAAATCGGTCATTAGGCTTCGGGCAGATTGCTCGCTTATGTCATGCAGCATGCTTCTCGCCTAGCCGAAGGCGTAGCGGGCTACGTCGAGGCGTAGCGAGAAGCAGGATGCGGACAGAAGCGGGCAAGATGCCCGAAAGCCTCACTTTCCTAATCAGAAACGGACTCGGCGTGTCTAATGACCGATTTGGGTTTATGGAGACAGGAGGCATGCTGCCATCGCAAACATGCAAGATGTCCTCCAGGAAAATCTCCTTAAGACTGTCTGTCCCCCAAAAAACGCATCCCAGCCAATGCTCGTGAGACCCGCCGGCATTTCAATCGTAGTCAAGTCGCTGCAGCCAAGAAACGCATAACCGCCAACAGTCGTGAGACCCGCCGGCATTTCGATTGAAGTCAGATTGTAGCAGATCTGTAACGCTCCATCGCCAATCCTTGTAACCCTGCATATTTCACCGCCATATTAAACCCAAATCGGTCATTAGACTTTGGGGAGATTGCCCGCTTGTGTCATGCAGCATGCTTCTCGCCTAGCCGAAGGCGTAGCGGGCTACGTCGAGGCGTAGCGAGAAACAGGATGCGGACAGAAGCGGGCAAGATGCCCGAATGCCTCATTTTCCCAATCAGAAACGGACTCGGCGTGTCTAATGACCGATTTGGGTTAAACCGAAGCAGGCATGGCGATGTCGCCCTCATAGGTTTCCCCCTTTTCTGGCGATACCACTTCTACGGTAATATCACCCTCTGCACCTATGACAGAATAATAAATTCCATCCACTTCAAAAGCCCGCGCCTGCGCACGATTACAGAAGGAGAGCAGGCAAATAATAAAAATTCCAAGATAAAGTTTCTTCTTCATAGCATAGGCGAATTATTGAAAATGAATATACTGTTTGGTTTCACCATGCTTTTCCCGCTTTCTCGGCAAGATTCCTGCCCCATTGATGCTGCGAAAGCAGCACAAAATGCGAGATGCGCAAAATATTTTACCACAAATAGTTATATCATCCGCCCATCCCTATTTCAAAAAAACGGCCGAACAACCGAATCTATAAAATAACAGAAAATAAAACGGGGAGGTATCGACCCTCTTGGAATCGATACCTCCCCATTTCAAAAAACATCAAAACCAGCCTGCAACTATTTCTTTCCCTCAACCCGCAGCAAAGGCTTCAATATCCACAGCAAAACCGACAGCGCGAGCTTTACATGAACAAGCTCACGATGCCATAGACCCCGGCAGCCAAAAGCGCGCTGACCGGGATGGTCAGGATCCAAGCCGTCATCAGGCTCTTGGTCACGCCCCAGCGGACCGCCGACAGACGCTTGGTTGCCCCTACCCCGATAATCGCCCCGGTAATCGTATGCGTGGTGCTCACGGGAATCTTCAGATATTCGGTAAGGTACAAGGTCAGCGCACCCGCCGTCTCGGCCACCACCCCTTCCAAAGGTGTTACCTTGGTTATGCGCGTACCCATCGTCTTGACAATCTTCCAGCCGCCCGACATCGTTCCCACCGCAATAGCCGTGAAACAGCACAAAGGAACCCAGTCCGGCAAATCGTTGATGCTCCGGATACCCCATTCGGGATGATTCGAAGCAATCAAAGCCGCCGCGATAATCCCCATCACCTTCTGCGAGTCGTTGAGGCCGTGGCCGATGCTGAACAGGGCCGACGAAACCAACTGCAAGTGCTTGAACCACTTCTCCGCCCGGTGCGGATTCGCCCTACGGCAAAGATAAAGCACGATAAGCGTGATGCCGAAAGCCACCACCATGCCGATGATGGGTGCCAAAAAGATAAAAGCCGCAATCTTGAGAATGACCGGAGCTTGAATCGAACCCCAGCCTGCCGCCGCGACCGCTGCCCCGGCAAAGCCCCCAATCAAGGTATGCGATGACGAAGAAGGAATGCCTTTCCACCATGTGAAAAGATTCCAGATAATGGCCGCGATAACCCCCGAAAGAATGATAGGCAAGGTAATGAATTGGGAATAAACCGTCTTGGATACCGTATTGGCAATGCCGAACTCCCCGATGACATGCTTGGCGATGAAAAAGGCCACGAAGTTGAAGAAAGCCGCCCAAAGCACCGCTTGGAACGGCGTCAAAACCTTGGTCGAGACAATAGTGGCTATGGAGTTGGCCGCATCGTGGAAGCCATTGATAAAATCGAACACCAAGCAGAGAAAGATAATGGTAATCAGTAAGGATAGCGAGTCCATGGCATTTCTTTTATGCGTATTTCACAATCAAGTTCGCTAAAAGCTTGCCCACATGGTCAACGGCATCCGTCGTCTCTTCCAATGTCTCCATGATATCCTTGATCTTGACAATCTCGATGGCATCCTTTTCCTCTTCAAACAGCTGCTTGATGAAAAGAGCATAGACAATATCCGCTTGGGTTTCTATATCATGCAATTCCACGCAACATTCACGCAAAGTCTTTGGCTTGTCCCGGAAACGATCCAGTTCATGGACCGCCCTGTTCAGACAGTTGGCCCCCTGCCGAATCAAGTCGCCAATCGTGCGGCCGCTGTTGGAAATAGGACGAGGATTATAGAGGGAAATACGTTCGGCGCAGCTGTTGATGCCATCGATTACATCGTCCAAGGAGGATGCCAAATCATGGATGTCTTCCCGGTCGAAGGGCGTGATGAAAGTGGAGCTCAACTCATCTAAGATTTTCTGGCTCAATTTATCGCCTTCATGTTCCAAATCCTTGATTTTGCGGTAGGTCTCTTCCCTTTCCTCCGGCGTGGACTTAGGCAGGCTCGATACCAAGGTGTCCGCCGCTTTGACCAAGGTTTCAGACAATTGATCCAACAAGGGATAAAATTTGGACTCTTTGGGAGCCAGACGACTAAAAAACGTGTTTTTCATCCGAAAAGACTTTAAATAGGTACTCTTACGCTTTGAGCAGGTTCGCCAGAAGCACAGAAAAGACTATTGGCTTGAACCTATTCACCCAAAATTGCGCAAAGGTAACAATATCCCGAAAATATCGTAACATTCCAGAGTCAAAAACGAAACAAAAACGCAAAGAAAAGGCAATAAAAAAAATCCCTGCCATGCTCTCGCGCACAGCAGGGACTCTATTCACAGCAAAGCCTTACACCATCGTGCAATACTTTGGCGTCTCAGAACCTTATCACACGCCAAAAATCAGGATGGCAGAAAGGGCAAAATCAAGCCCCAACACCACCTACAAAACCTTGGCGTGTCAAAACCTTATCACACGCCAAAAATCGGGATGGCAGAAAGGGCAAAATGCAAGGCCGTCAAGGGTGAAGGCGAGGGAGCGTACTTATGTACGTGACCGAGCCTGAATCCCGAAGACAACGCCGCAGTTTGCCCTTTATCACATCCCGATGTTATTCGGCTTTGTGCTCAAGCTTAATCAACGTCCTCCCCAGCTCGATAGCCTTTTCGTTTTCAGGAATCAAGTTGTGGTGACGCGGAGGCAAGGATTTCTCCAGCCCTTTGTGGATGAACTCAGGCTGAACCAAAGGCTTGATCTTCAAGAATCCGCCCAATACAATCATGTTGAACACCTTGTTCATGCCCATCTTGTTGGCGGCATCGTTGGCTTCGATCGTATAGATATTGATATCCTTACGGGTCGGCTTGTGGGTGATGCCGTTCGGGTCGTAAATCAAAGTGCCGCCGGGCTGAACACGGCTTTCGAACTTGTCCAGAGACTGCTGGTTGAGGATAATGGCGGTATCGTATTTGGTGATGACCGGCGAAGAGATACGCTCGTCGCTGATGATGACCGTCACGTTGGCGGTACCCCCGCGCATTTCAGGACCGTAGGAAGGCATCCAGCTCACTTCCTTGTTTTCCATAACACCGGAATAGGCCAGAATCTTGCCCATCGACAAAACCCCTTGTCCACCAAAACCGGCAATGATGATTTCTTCTGTCATTGTTGTAAAAATTTAATGATTAAAACCCTCCAAGGTTCCGACCTCTACTTCCCAGGTCCCCCATTGAAGAGCTTGTACTACGATGCCTGGCACACCGACAAGAAAGCCTGAACTGCCAGAACACCCCGTCGATGCGTCAGAATGGGCAAGATGCGAGGCGCCGAGCCGCCGGCCAGGAAGGGAGTGTACTTCCGTACATGACCGACCTGGCCAAGGCTCGCAACGATGCAGATTGCCCATTATCACGCATCGAATTATCTAACCATTTGCCCGTCGACCTTGATATCTCCAGGCACGAAGTATTCCAATACGTGTTCGGCCATCCACTTGTTGGCATCCACGGGGTTCATCTTCCAACCCGAGTTGCAGGAAGAGCATACTTCAATGAAGCAGGTCCCCTTGTGCGCCATCGAGTCTTCGATGCCCTTCTTGATAGCCCTCTTGAGCTTCTGCACGGCAGCCGGCGTGTGAACCGTATGACGCGACACGCTCCAAACCCCGTTCAGGGGAGCAATCATTTCGGTAATGCGCAAAGGCCAACCCACCTTGTGGACATCACGCCCGTAAGGCGAGGTAGCGGTCTTCATGCCTTCCAAAGTCGTAGGAGCCATCTGTCCCCCGGTCATCCCGTAAATGGCGTTGTTCACGAACACCATCAAAATCGGTTCGCCACGGTTGCAGCAATGGATCGTTTCCGCCGTACCGATAGCCGCCAAGTCGCCGTCACCCTGGTAGGTGAACACGAACTTTTCGGGCATCAGACGCTTGATTGCCGTAGCCAGCGCAGGCGCGCGCCCGTGGGCGGCTTCCTGCATATCCACGTTCATATAATCGTAGGCCAATACGGAGCAACCCACAGGAGCCACGCCGATGGTCTTGTCCTGAAGACCCATTTCATCTACCACTTCCATCAACGCACGGTGGATAGTTCCGTGACCGCAACCGGGGCAGTAGTGCATCACCTTGTCGGTAAGCAGAGAAGTCTTCTTGTAAACTAAATTTTCAGGTTTGCAAATCTCATTCAGTGTCATCGAAACTTCCTCCTATAATAATTTGGTTTCTACAGCGTGGACTACTTCTTCGGGAGCCGGGACGATACCGCCGCAACGGCCGAAGAATTCCACTTTCACCTTGCCTTCCACGGCAAGCCTTACGTCTTCCACCATCTGGCCGAGGCTCATTTCCACCGACATGAAACCCTTTACGTGAGGCACCAAAGCTTGGATTTCCTTGGTCGGGAAAGGCCACAGGGTGATAGGACGCAACAGACCTACCTTGATGCCCTTGGCTCGCAGCAAGTCCACCGCTTTCTGGCAGATACGGGCCGAAGAACCGTAAGCGACCAGCACATACTCGGCATCCTCGCACTTGATCTGTTCGCAACGGACTTCGTTAGCTTCGATTTCATTGTATTTTTCCTGCAAGTGCAATACATGGCGTTCCTGGCTGTCTGCCTGCAAATCCAAGGAAGTCACGATATTGTGCTCGCGGTCGATGCTCTTGCCCACCGTAGCCCAAGGCGTGTTCTTGCGGATTTCCTCTTCGGTGAAGCGGGGACGTTGCGGAGGCATGATCACCTTTTCCATCGTCTGCCCGATAACCCCGTCGGCCAGCATCAATACCGGGTTGCGGTATTTGAAAGCCAAATCGAAGCCAAGGCCTACGAAGTCGGCCATTTCCTGAACCGACGAAGGTGCCAGCACGATAAGACGGTAGTCACCGTGACCGCCACCCTTGGTAGCCTGGAAGTAGTCGCTCTGCGAAGGCTGGATCGTACCCAGACCCGGACCGCCACGTACCACGTTCAACACCAAGCAGGGCAGTTCGGCCCCTGCAATATAGGAAATACCTTCCTGCATCAAGCTGTATCCTGGGCTGGAGGTAGAGGTCATGACACGTTTGCCGCAAGCAGCGCCAGCATAGACCATATTGATTGACGAAACTTCACTTTCGGCCTGGAGAACTACCATCCCGGTACGGTTTTCCGGCTGTTCCTTCATGAGGTATTCCATCACCTCCGATTGGGGTGTGATGGGATAACCGAAATAGCCGTCACACCCTGCGCGGATGGCTGCTTCGGCGAAAGCCTCGTTTCCTTTCATTAACCGCAAGTCTTCCATGTTGTTACTTTTTTTAGGTTTGATTCTTGAATTATTATCCGTCTTGACCGATTCCAAAGCCGAACGCAAAGCGCATCCGCCCCGCAAGGCCCGGAATAGCAGCTCCTGCGAAAAATTGCAAGGCCACCTGCCGATGCCAAGACTACTCCACTTTCGCCCTGTACACGGTGATTACACCATCGGGGCAGATATGGCCGCACGAAGCGCAACCCACGCAGGTTTCCTCGTTGACCAAAATCGCGAAGTGATAACCTTTGCCGTTCACTTCCTTCGACATTCCGATTGACTTGGTAGGACAGATCGATGCGCAGATTCCGCAACCTTTGCATTTTTCCCTGTCAACTACGATAGCACCTTGAAACTTTGCCATATTATTTAATTTTACAGGTTTCTAATTCAACATCACAGGCATCACCAACATCAGCAAGTCCTCCCCGTCGGCATTCTCGCTGACCGGAAGTATGATGCCGGCCCGGCTGGGCGAAGACATTTCCAAACAGATATCGTTCGTTTCCACATTATTGAGCATTTCCAAAAAGTAACGGGCGTTGAAGCCGATTTCCATCGGCTCGCCTTCGTACTGGCAAGCCAGACGTTCCTTGGCCGCGCTCGAACTATCGATATCCTCGGCCAGGACCACCATCTCGGTAGCCCCGCTCAGGCTCAGCCGGATCTGCGGCATCGCCTTGCTGGAGAAAATGCAAGCACGGCGGATACAGCCCAAGAAAGGAGCACGTTCAATGGTCAGCTTATTAGGATTATCTTTTGGAATGACCGCTTCATAATTAGGATAACGGCCATCAATCAGACGGCAGCTCACATGCACGTTGTCGAACGAGAAGAATACGTTCTTTTCGTTGGCATCCATGTTCACTTCCACGGGATCCTTGCGCAAGGAAAGCATGTTCTTGAGCAGCATCAATGCTTTCTTGGGTACCACGAACGAGCGTTCCTTGACCGGAAGCACGTCCGAACGGCGGTAACGGACCAGCTTATGGGCATCGGTAGCCACAAAAGTGACACCATCCGGCTTCATTTCAAAAAACACCCCGCACATGGCCGGACGCAACTGGTCATTGCCTGTGGCGAAAATCGTCTTGCTGATAGCCCTTGTCAGGATATCGGACTGTATCTTCAAGCTCACGTCCCCGCTGTCCATCTGCGGAATCTCGGGATAAGTCTCGGCCGGTTCGCCCACTAACTTGAACTGGCCGGTACCCGCCGAAAAATCAATAGCGGACGAGGCCAAATCAATATCGAACACCAAAGGCAAATCGGCGATAGTCTTGACCGTATCCATCAGCTGGCGGGCAGGAACAGCGATAGCTCCCTCCCCGGTGGTTTCTTCCAAAAGTATATCCACCACGGCCACCGATTCGGAATCGGAAGCTACCAATGTAAGCTTGTTGTTGTCCAATTTGAACAGGCATTTTTCCAGAATGGGCAACGCCTTGTTTTCCGTCAAAAGACTGCTGATGCTCTGAAGGTTTTCCAGAAGCAACTGGCTATTGATGATAAATCTCATATCTATGTCCTGTTTATTTCCAGTCGATGCCAAGCAAGGAAACGCAAAAAAGCCGCTTGGCCTGCGCCTTTCAGCCACAGCCCTGCGACATCCCTTCCTGCATTCCAATGCAGCCGCTACACTCTGCCCCTCCAAGCTGGCCGAAATGCATTCCAATACCGGCAACCCAATTTGCAAATGTACGCAAAAGGCAAGAGTAAAGCAAAAGAAATTTGCTTAAGGCCAAAGAGACAAAACATTGCAACGCATGAAGCTGCCACGCCTCAATATCCGAAACCTGCTTGCCTATCCGATCTATAATCAGGCCGGGGCGATTCGACATAGAAATAGAACCTATCTAAACCAGGAAGCGTTTTTGGCCAAGCGATCCAAAAAGACGTAGGGTAACTGGACGGTATCTTGACGCGAAGCCTGACGGACAACAACCACAGCTTTGAAAATATCCGGCCTCAGGACAATGTCTTTCACAGAATCCGCCCCGGAAGCAACCACACTTCCGTTATTGGAATCCGATACTTTTTCAAAGACAGAAAGGCAAATAGAGTCCCCTTCCATAGGTCGCAACACCAAATCGTAAAGCTTTTGCCCCATTTGGGCATCGTCCAAAGGCTCAAAAGAAATCTGGGCGAAAGCCGAAAAATAGTTCTCGGCCACAGCTGGCGCAAGAGCCTGACAGCCGGAACACGTATGCAAGACATAACGCGAAGACCGGCAAGAATCGAAAACCTGACTATCGGAAGGCAAGCCAAGTGAGGCATCATCGTAGGGCCTACATTCCACTTTATAAGACAAAGTATCAGAATCTGTCCCCGTTTTGGCATCGGAATACCGGACTTCCACCGAACGAATTTCCGAATACAGGAAATCCATCAAAAGCCGGTTTTGCCAGATTTTCAAACCGCCCGTGAAATAATCCATCCAAGAAGATGATTTCCAAGGACATTGCATAGCATAAGACTGAGAACCCAATTGTACTAAAAACAATTCCCCTTGACGGGCGAACCTGATCCGGAACAATGTCTTCAAACCGGATTTCAGTTTCAAGCTTCCTCCCTGCCGATGAATAAAATCCTTCCAGTTCCGCGCTTCTTCTACCGATGGAATCCGAGCTATTTCCCAGAAATTGAACACGTACAAGAAATCGAGAAGCTGTGCCGCATCAGCTATCGCACCGGTATTATCCAAGGAAAGGCCGGCTTGGGCCGAAGGATCCGAATCTTGCAGAGAGGCTCCTTGCGAGGAGACATCAGCCGTGCGGCGTGCCGTCTTTGCCACTCCGAATGACCATTGTCCGTCAAGATCTTTGGCAAAACGGAGTTTCACTCCATCGGGACGTTCCAAGATTACCCGGTCTACTTGCGCAATCTGCGCGGAATCCAAAACGGGTTCATGTACTTTCCCGCCCATACGATGGAACAAGGCAATGGCCAATAGTGCAACGACCGCCAAAGCGGGTACCAGGAACAAGATTTTCTTTAATGCCTTTCCTTGCAGCATAATAAAAAATGTATTTCAGAAGATGCCTCAATGCCCTGTTTGCCCAAAGGGCCGCTTTGGCAAGGAACTCTCTTCAGCAAGAAATCCTTATCAAGGCTCAGACCTACGTCTTTTCATCCCCAGACAGGCACGAACTTCAAAACAGCATCGTGCAACCAACAGACTGCAACGTCCTTTTACAAACTGCCAGCTGCTGCCGTTCTTCAACCCAAATCGGTCGTCAGGCTCCGGCATCTTGACCGGAATCGAGAACGGACTCGGCGAATCTAATGGCCGATTGGGGGTCAACCATCTTTCCGAAGGACACAGGCGTATTGCCGCTTCCGCTGCCATGCAAGCAAAAGGCCGAACAAAAGCACTATGCCCAAGGGCAATGCAAAATTGAACACGGTATAGAACCGGCGTTCCTGCTCTAGCTTGGCCTTGTCGAGCAAACGCATCGGCAAGCTCTTGGCCTTGAGGCTGGCCCATTGAGGATGACCGGTCAACAAATGCACCGCATTCAGCAAAAAATCCCCGTTGCCATACATTTGCCCTGTATAACGGTCAAAACCCAAGGGGAAAGCCACCTGACGGTCGGTACTCCAGTCATTGCGTGCCATGTCGCCATCGCCCACCACCATCATGGCCGTTGGCAGACTTTGGCTGCGGAACGGGAACCCGGACGCATTTTCCATTACTGGACGGACCAAAGGGAAGGCTGTTGGAAACGAACCTTCGAGCCAAAGGGCCACAGTCTGGGGGCCTTGGTTGAAACGTTCCAGGTCGATATGCTCCCGCATCAGGTCGGCACTCATGGCATGAGGCAGGCTGACCCGGAAAGAATAAGGGGAAGTCTGCAACAGGATAGTCTTGCGGACGCTGTTTTCTATCGTGTCAAGACCGGCGGCCACCTGCAAACGCAGGGTGGCCGTGCCGTCTGCCAGCGGCCGGAGGCTCGCTGGCAGACGGTCCGCCTCGGCCTCGACCAACGGACAGTAGAAATTAGGAATGTATTCTATAACAGGCTGCTGCCCCATATACCCTGTCACTACAGGAGAGGCCAAGGCGTTCCGGTCCAACAGCATCTCGTTGCGCAACCTGAACCCGTAACGGAAAAAAGCACCCTCCAGATTCAAGTCGTACAACATCGCATTGTGCAAATCCCTGCCCCGCAACGAATCCACAGAGCCATCCCCGGGATCGAGCAACCAAAGGACCCTGCCGCCATACATGACATATTGATCCAAGACCGCTTTCGCCCCCTCCTCAAAACGCCGTGTGGGATGCGCCACCACCAAACAGGCGTAACGCGGCTTCCACTGTCCGGTGCTATCCAGAACCAGCAAAGAACACGGATCCGAGGTCAATTCCACCCGGCTCGTCTCATAAAACACGCTCAATGCATTTCCAAAAGACATTGTCTGCGTATAAGTCAACTCTCCGTTCCCCTCCAAAAAAGCCACCTTCTCCGGTTGGGCATCGAACAAAGCCCGTATAGCGGTAATCAACTGAACTTCCACATTTTCCATAGAATGATTCAGGGTCTCTTCAGCCCCACGCCCTAATTGCTCCCTCAGCAAACCTACAGCCAGGCTGCGCTCGCCCGCCAACAATTCCGCTGCCGGGAAAATCAGACGCCTTGTCAAGCCTTCCTTTGTCTTGACCTCCAACTGCGTAGGGCTCACACCCCGCCGAGCCAGCTCCTGCATTCGAGCCTGCCGCTGCCCCTCATCCTCGATGGCATACAAATCCACAAACTGATACCGGATACCCGGGTTATAAACCCTGAACTCATCCAACGTCTCCCTGACCGTCTTTTCCAAACGCTTGAAACCAGCAGGCAAATCGCCCGCCAGATAAACCCGTACATAAACCGGGGAACGATGCTCTTTCAAAATCTGCTTGGTAACCGGCATCAAAGTGTACCGCTTGTCGGCTGTCAAATCCAAACGTACCGGCAAGCACGTTGCCAGAACCGATACCGCCACCAAAAACAAGGCCAGCATCCCGCACTTCTTCCAGGCAAAAGGCTTATTCCGGCCTACCACCCGAACCGTCAAAGCCAGAAATACGCCACCCACCACCAAGAAATAAGCCACATCGCGCAAATCCAGCACGCCCCGGCTCATCGAAACATAATGCGCCCGCATTCCTAACGAAGACAAAACCAAGCCTGCTCCTCCTTGCCGGCTCATAGCCCCGAACAAACCAAAACCTTGGTACAACACGGCACAAGCCACTACCGACAGTACAAAAGCCACCACTTGGTTGTCGGTCAAGGAAGACATGAAAAGACAAACAGCCACAAAAGCCGCCCCAATCAGCAGCAAACCCACATAAGCCCCCCAGAATGCCCCCAAATCGACATTACCCTGCGGCAAGGCCAGAGCGGATACCGTATGCAAATAGGCAAAAGTGGGCAAAAGACTGACAAACATCAGCAAAAAGCAAGCAGTGTATTTTGCCCAGACAATCTGCCCGGCGGACAAAGGCCGGGTCAACAAGACTTCCATCGTTCCCAGCTTCTTCTCTTCGGAAAAACTGCGCATGCAAATAGCCGGAATCAAGAAAAGGAACATCCACGGAATCCAATTGAAAAACGGCTCCAAAGTGGCATAACCGGCATCGAATATATTGAATTCCGTAGGCAGCACAAACAGCATCAAAGCATTGGCCGTAAAAAAAACGAACAGGGCCAAATAGGCCAACGGACCCGAGAAAAAAAGCCGTATCTCTTTCCTTAGCAACGAAAACATAAGGCGGGTTTTATAAAAAAACAGGCCGAGGCTATTTTCTCGTCGAGCGAATGGAATCTTGCCAGTCGAAGAGGGCGCATAGCGAACCATGCAACCGGTACCGACTGCCCAAAGCTCGCCGCTCGACGGAAAAAGCGACCGAGATGCCAACTTGCATCCTTGACAGCATGTTCTACACTTAATTCATAGAACAGGCTTCAAGCCTATCGATATTCTAAAAACACGTTTTCACAAAGCCAAACGGCTCTGCCCGAACAGAATGTTCACACGACTGCCCCGCGACAAACCCAACAGATTGGCCGCATGGTCCCCATGAATGGAGATTTCCAAGAATCCATTCTTGAGGAAAATCCCCAACAGAGAACCTTCCGTCAAATCCTGATATGCCCTTACAGGAGCCTTGTAAACTTTCTTCCCATTCACCACCATATAACTGAAAGGATATTGCCGGAGGCATTCCTCGTATTCGGACTTTCGGATATTCGTGCAGGCATTGCCGAAATGGTCTATATACAACACATTGCCATTAATCCGGCATCCAATCTGACTACCTCCTTTATCCTTTTCCATCACCCTGTTGGACATCGGATTCTGCAAAGCCTTCAGTTCCAATTGAACAGGATGCCCGATTTGATCCAAATCACATCCTTGGACTATCATAGCAGCCACCTTCGGAAACAAATCCCTGGAAGGGAACGTATAGACATCGATTCCCGTAAAATCAGAGTCTTGCCATACCTCGATTTCCCTAACCTCATCCACCTTCCGGCCGGATATCCACTGGAAATATTCAAAAAAGCCATTATCCGCCCCAATAAAATACTGCCCTCCTGCACGAACCAGAAGATGAGGCCTTCCAACAGATGCAATATCCTGTATTCCAAGTATATGAACCGTATTTTCCGGCATAGACGAATACAGGTTGTACATCACGAAAGCCGCTGAAAGCAAATCGTCCCGGTGCAGCCCATGGGAAATATCCAAGACGTGGCAATCAGGCAATAGAGCATGCAACCGAAGCTTCACCTCGGCCAGATAGTAATCATCCTGACCCCAATCACTCAACAAGGTTATCAGTGGCATTGCTTTCTTTTCCAATTTCTCCGAATCCCAGCATTCCTTCATCCTGGCTTGCAGCCTCTATCCCAGCCTCTCCCTGAAAAATCCCTGGAATCCAAGAATTTTTCAGCCGCCCATCTGCAGCGGCGCAATTTTACAAATTTACGTCTTTTTGAAAACAAAACAAAAATCTCCTATTTGCGGCCTTGACAAGGTCTTGCCAAACAGCAACAGCAATGGCAAAATGCCAAACATAGCAGAATTTCTTACCTTTGCGCACCAGGGAGACGCAAGCCGGACGGAACGCATAGCAGACCCGCCAATCAGACTTGCAGAAACAGCCTCAAAAAAAACAAGAATCAACCCTGCAAAAGGCTGACCCAACTTTAGAACACACCCCGAATGAGCGAAATTTACGTAGAAATAGCTCCGCACCACCCGATAGACATTTTCGGGCTTGAAGAAGAAAAACTGAACCGAATCCGCAGGTACTTTCCCTACCTCAACATCGTGCTGCGAGGAGACTTGGTCAAAGCCATCGGCGACCCGGTCCATCTGGCCGACTTTGAAAAGAAACTCAAATTGGTACTTTTCCATTTTGAACGGTTCAATCGCCTCACCGAAAACGATATAGATGACATTTTAGGAGACAACGGAAACTACCGGGCCAACAAAGGGGACCAAGGGGCTGGTTCCTTCCGCACCGAAAACACACCGGCCATCGGCTTCCACATCAACGAAGGCAAGCCGACGAGCAAGCCTGCAAGCACCGAAAACGAACCCGAAACAGAAGACCCCCATCTCCAATCCGGCAACCCGCTGATACTGATAGGAGCCAATGGCAAACCCATCCGCGCCCTGACCGAAAACCAGCAGAAAATCGTGTCGGCAACCCAAAGAAACGACATGGTCTTTGCCATAGGTCCAGCCGGCTCGGGCAAAACCTACACCGCCGTAGCCTTGGCCATCAAAGCCCTCAAGGACAAGGAAGTGAAACGAATCATACTGACTCGTCCCGCCGTAGAAGCCGGCGAAAACCTCGGCTTCCTGCCTGGAGACATGAAAGAGAAGCTGGACCCCTACATGCAACCCCTCTACGATGCCCTTCGCGACATGCTTCCTTACCGAAAGCTGCTCGGGCTTTTAGAAGAGACTATCATTGAAATAGCCCCATTGGCCTTCATGCGCGGCCGAACCCTGGACAACGCTTTTGTCATATTGGACGAAGCCCAGAATGCCACCGAAAGCCAGATGAAAATGTTTCTGACCCGTATGGGCAAAAACGCCAAGTTCATCATCACCGGAGACATTACCCAGATAGACCTTCCCTACCGCCAAGGCTCAGGCCTGGTCCAAGCCTCGCGGCTCCTCAAAGACGTGCCAGGCATCTCTTTTGTCCAACTGAGCGGCAAAGACGTGGTCCGCCATAAATTAGTAGCCCGGATTATTGAAGCTTACGAGAAAAACATTGCCTCATGAAGCCAAGATTCTTTGTCCATATCACCATTCTTCTCGCCCTGAGCGGACTTTGCTTGCCCGGAACGGCACAATGCCAGCATGCAAGGGGCATTATTCCCGGCCAAAGCATCCAAACAGAACATAGAACCCAAGAAAGCCAAGAAGACACCTTCCTGCGCCGCATAGAACAAATCAAGACCGAACCCTTGGAATTGCTGCCCGCCTCCGACTGCCGTCTTGACCAATTGGAAGAAGAAATATTCCTGGCATACTATGCGCAAAGCCAAGAAATCCCCTTGCAAATCAAAGTGCCGCTGCAACGCAAACGCCAGCAGATGGATTTTATGCGAAGCCATATCGACAGTCTCTATTACATGCAGGCCTTGCAAGCCATCAACCAAGAATCCCCTGACTGGGACAAGGCCATGGCAAATATTGAAAAATCATTGCTGCACAATCGCTTCTACACCCGTTCGGTCATCTTCAAAATGAATTACCTTTTAAAACGGGAAAAAAACGCTGAAACCTGCCTGCGCTATCTCAACACCACCCTTCAGGAATTTTCCAAGCCTGAAAAACTGCGGAAAATGGCCCAGGCCACGTATAACGTCATGCTGCAGCAAGTGGAGCTTCTGATAGCACACCGGCAATACCGGGACGCACTCGACCTCTGCGAACTGATCCACATCTACTGCCAACCGGGTTTCCCTCTCCATTACCTCGTCTACAAGGAATCATTGCTGGAACACCGAGCCCACCAAGGAGTATACAACTCCTACTGCGAAGTGGCTCGAAAGGCTCTTGACCAAGGCCAATACCAACTGTCCGGACAATACGCCCTGCTCGCCCACCAATACTATACGGAAAATGAATCCTACATGAGCGGCATCGACTCCGCGCTGGAACTGCTCGACCGAATTGCCTCTTATTACTACTGCTTTGCCCAAGAGAGCGACACCACCGAGGGCGCTTATTACATGGCGCTGATTGACAGCATTGAACACAAGACGGGCATCAGCCTCTATTTTGACGAGGTTTACGATCCGAGCCAAGACATCGCCGCCGACTTGCAACTGCTCGATCCCGGGCGAAAAACCAAGGACGTCCAAGTCCCGGCATTCGTGCCAATGGATATCGATTCCATGTTGCTGACCGATAAGCCTCTCAATAGCCGCCAAGCCCAGAAATACTTTGACCAAGCCTATGAGCAAGCCGTCTATTTCCGCTCCAAGCGCGAATTTGCCCAAGCGCAGCAATGGTTCGAACTGGCCAAGGAACTGAAAGGAAAATACGGATACCTCCGTACAGGGACTGACTTTGCAGACCTCTACAAAGAGAATCTCCTGCAAAGCATGGAACAATTGCTCAACAAAGCCGTCTATTATCTATGGACCACCGAAATCCTGAAATCGGAAGAGCTGCAGCAACAAGCCATCAATCTCTTTGCCGCTTACCAGACAGACGAGCCAGAAGACGCAGCCACCTTGACACGGCTCCAGCTGATGATAGACAGCTACCAGAAACAGAGGGACAACAATTACTGCGAACAAATCAGCCGGGAATTCGACCATGCCGAACAGGTCTTCCTGAACCAAGCCTCCTATGGTAATTATTCCTTAGCAAAGAAAAGCCTGGAATCCTTAAGACAGGTCATCCGGAAATACAACCTGCCCGAATATGCCAGCTGCACCAAACCAGAAAACCAGGCAAAGCAAGCAGAGAACCTGCTTGAACGATGGACCGCCTACAACGATAGCCTGAGCCAAGCCGAGGCTTATTTGAAGAGTGGCGACACGCTCCGTTTCATCCATTGCTACATCAACGCCGACAGCACGTTCAACAAACTCGACTTAGCCGAGTACATTCCCCCGGCTCCCTCCCTTTTCAGCCGGCTTTCAGCCACCCGGCAAGTCCGTATCCTTGCAATCTGGGCCAAAGACTGCATAGCCCAAGGAAAACAGGACCAAGCCCGGTTCATTGCCGGATACTTGTCTGCTCTTGGCTACAGCGACCCCACCATAGAAAAGAAAACACGCAACCTAAAGAAAAGGAAAGGGGAACGACTATGATTTTTCAAAAAGTCTTTTCCCGGAAACCATCCTGGATACCATCATCGTTTTCAAGAGAACCCGTTTTACGCCTCTTCCTCCCATGCCTGTCATTCTTGGGAACGACGTTGCCGTTTCCAAGCCATGCCCAGAATTGGCGGCATCCGGAACGCGACACCGTGATTTACCGCTACCCGATGCGGATTGAACCAGAAATCTCCGGATCTTTTGCCGAACTGAGAGCCACACACTTCCACGGCGGCATGGATTTCCGGACCAAGCAACGGGAAGGCATCAAAGTCTACAGCGCAGCCCCCGGCTACATCGTCCGCGCCACCGTGGAACGCGCTTCCTACGGCAACGCTCTCTACGTCTGGCACCCCAACGGAACCCTGTCGATTTATGGCCATCTGAAGAAATTCTCCCAGCCAGTCAAACGCAGAGTGAAACGCCTGCAACGGCAGTCCGGACAGTTCGAAGTCAGCTTGGACAATCTCTACATCAAGACCCGGAAGAACCGCGCCATTGCCCGTTCCGGCAATACGGGAGCCTCCGGCGGGCCGCACCTGCATTTTGAACTCCTGCGCGACTCCCTGCGGCTCAACCCTGCCTGCTGGGGACTGGAAATCCCCGATACGGTAGCCCCTGAACTGCTTTGGTTCGCCTTCTACTCCTCTTCAGCCGCAGGTTATGCGGACACGAGCCTGCCACGCCGGCACGCCGAAGCGCAAGCCCGCTTGGATGCCTTGAAAGAAGCCCGCAGCGGCAATGCGGACATCTTGGCCGAATACATGGGTTCACCCCTGCTGGACTACCGTATGCAAAAAGCCTTGGAACAGGAACGCGACTCGCTCTGGCACTGTGTCTTAATCATGGACGACACGCTTCCCAGCCGGAACATGGCCGACCTGCACTTGGATTTGCCCCAGACCGGCAACCCCGACTGGAAAGGCTGGTACTACAAATACGGGAACCTGCCCGACACACTCTTCATCAATGCCGCCTCTGCTTTCGGCCTCTGCGCCTTGGACCGTATCCAAGGCATGCCTTTCCATTACGGGCTTTACCGTTTGTCCTTTTTAATAGATTGGGATGAACCCATCGGGGGGAAACAGCCCAGTGGCACGCCGGCTGCCGAGCAGGGCAGGAATCCGGACATGCCGTACACCGCCCCGGACGAAGCAAGCCCAATAGAAATCATCGAGAGCGATGGGGGATTCGGTGCTCAGGCATCGGCATCGGAAGAAGATGTAATCCGGAATCCAATGACCCAAAGGGGCATCCAATCCGAAACCGCCTATGACACGATAGCTTCCTACCAATTGGACTATCTGCCCGTAGCCACCTGCAAAGCCATCGGGCAGCATATCGACTTGCCTTTCTACCGAGCCACCAAAAACCGGCTGGAAAAATCCTACCTCGAATCCGGACAAAGCCTCACGCCCTACCGCATCCTGCAAAACCGAGGCATCTTCCAGCCCAGGACCGGATCGCAAGGCAGCCTGATTATCATAGCCGAAGACCTTGCCGGGAACCAAAGCCGCATCTGTATTCCCTTTATCTGCCGATAATTCCAAGGACTACATCGAAAGGCTGGATTCGGAAGCTTCCTAAGCAAAGTAGAGTCCATCCCGGTTTTTTGTTGTATCTTTGCTTGTTTATAAAATGAACCATAAAAACCACGCCTCCATGCAAGAATGCATCCTGATTCTGGACTTCGGATCGCAATACACCCAGCTGATTGCCCGCAAAGTCCGCGAAAACAACGTCTACTGCGAAATCCATCCCTACAACCATATTCCCCCACTAGATAATAACATCAAAGGGGTCATCCTGTCGGGAAGCCCCTATTCGGTCAACGACCCTGACGCTCCCAAGCCCGACCTGAGCGGCATACGGGGCAAATACCCCGTGCTGGCAGTCTGCTACGGGGCGCAGCTCTTAGTTTCGCTCAGCGGCGGCAAAGTGGCCTCGGCCAAGAGCCGGGAATACGGGCGGGCCAACCTCAGCTATATCGACCATAGCTGCCCGGTATTCAAAAACGTGCCCGCAAACAGCCAAGTCTGGATGTCGCACGGGGACACAATCCTGGAATACCCGGCTAACTTCCATATCACCTGCAGCACCGAGTCGGTCAAAGCCTGCGGTTACAGCATTGAAGGCGAACCCACCTACGCGCTCCAGTTCCATCCGGAAGTCTACCATTCCACCGACGGTTTCACGATCTTGAAGAACTTCCTGACCGAAGTCTGCCACTGCCAGGCCGACTGGACTCCGGACAATTTCGTCAAGAGCTGCGTGGAAGACCTGCGCCGCCAAATCGGCCAGGAAGAAGTGATATTGGGGCTTTCGGGCGGCGTGGACTCCAGCGTGGCTGCCGTGTTGCTGCACAAGGCCATCGGCAAGCAGCTGCACTGCATCTTCGTGGACAACGGGCTACTGCGCAAGAACGAGTTCCAGGACGTACTGGATTCGTTCAAGGGCATGGACATCGACGTGAAAGGCGTGGACGCTTCGGCCCTTTTCTACAAAGCGCTGGAAGGCGTGACCGAACCCGAAGCCAAACGCAAGGCGATTGGAAAGACCTTCATCGACGTGTTCGAAGCCGAAGCCCGCAAGTTCAAATCGGCCCGCTTCTTGGCGCAAGGCACGATTTATCCGGACGTCATCGAGTCGGCTCCGGTCAAAGGCCCCTCGCAGACCATCAAATCCCACCACAACGTAGGCGGTCTGCCGGAAAAGATGAACCTCAAGGTAGTGGAACCGCTCCGCTCCCTGTTCAAGGACGAAGTACGCCGCGTGGGCCGCAGCCTGGCCTTGCCCGATCGCCTGCTCAACCGGCATCCGTTCCCCGGCCCGGGCCTCGGCATCCGCATCCTGGGCGATATCACCGCCGAAAAAGTCCGGATTCTGCAAGAGGTGGACGCCATCTATATCGACGGCCTGCGCGAAGCCGGGCTTTACGACAAGGTATGGCAGGCGGGCGCGATCCTGCTGCCGGTGCAGTCGGTCGGCGTGATGGGCGATGAACGGACATACGAACGGGTGGTGGCCTTGCGGGCCGTCAATTCCACCGACGGCATGACCGCCGACTGGAGCCGCCTGCCTTACGAGTTCCTGGCCAAGGTCAGCAACGAGATTATCAACAAAGTGCGGGGCGTGAACCGCGTGGTGTACGACATCAGCTCCAAGCCGCCTTCCACCATCGAATGGGAATAACTCCCTCGGGCATCGCCAACGGATTACCGTGCATAGCCCATAGCCAAACTTCCAAAAGCCAGGGGCAATCAAGCAGCGAGCCTTGAGCCGCCTGGCAGAAGGAAGCATAACAATCATAACAAGAACAACATGCAAACAAGACTTTGCCTGGCATTATTAGGAATCACTCTCTTGTTCGGTTTCAATCCCGGAAAGGCGCAGCAAGACAAGACCGACTTCCAGCCGAGTCCGGTAATCGTGACCCATACGGTGGACACCCTCTTAGGAAAAGCTTATTTTGTACATCAAGTGCAAAAAGGCCATACCCTGTATTCCATCTGCAAAGCCTACAAGGTTGAAGCCGGGCAAATCCTGAAAGACTCTCCTGACAGCGAGGTTCAAATCGGTGAATTTCTTTATATCCCTTTAGACGAGGACCTGATTACAGGCATGGAACCTTTGCAGAAATTCAACGGGAAACGCCCGTGGGCCGTAGTCTTTTACGAACGCGACCATCAAGGCGTGACCTCATATTCATCGGACATGGGAAGCCGGGGGAAAAACAAGGACAAGGTCAAAACCAAGAAAAACCGCCGAAAAAGAAATAAAGACAAAGACGAACCTGTTGCCATCCCTACAGAAATTCCGATCGATACCGTAGTAGAAGACATAGCCTTGCAACAAACAGAGCCGGAAGAAAAACGGATCAGACGCAAAGCACACAAAGACAGCCTGCAAGTTGCCTTGCTCCTACCTCTTTATAGCCAAATGCCCGAAAACCGGAGAGCCTACATTTACCTCCCTTATTTTGAAGGTGCCAGCATAGCTTGGATTGAGTATTCCGATTCCGCATTCTTTGCTCCTGCTGCAGACTCAAGCCTGACATCCATAGACTCCTTGCTTCAAGCAAAAGACAGCCTGCAACCGAAATGGTTCCATGCCCAAATGCCTTCTCCCATCTACAAGCCCAAGGCCAGTAAAAAGAAACCCGGCCTGAAATTCCGGGTTTACGATATTGCCCAGACCCTGTACGCCACCGACCAGTATTCACGCAGCCTGCACAACACATTGAACGATCCGGAGCTGCTGAAATCGGATGTAATTGTGGCAGGTGCCTTTGTCAACCAATTCCCTCTGATAGACAGCTTCTCGCGCCAGTATCAGATTCCGCTGATACATCCTTTTTCCGAAAGGGATTCCATGGCTACAGGCAATCCATGGTTCATGCAGGCATCAGCCTCGTCCATGTCTCAAATCCGAAAAGTGGCGGAACTGGTGAAAAATAATTTTCCCGACACAGCCATCGTGGTCATCATATCCGACTCGTCCCAAACCGAACGCGCTAAAGCCAGAAAACTGCACCAGCTGCTACCAGGAAGCAAACGCTACCTTTTCAACCCCGTCACCCAGATTCTGCTTGAAGACCTGGTAATGGATACGGCTGTCGTTATCATACCCTTCTACCAAGAAGAAATCACTGCTGTCAAGACATTCCTGCCCCTACGCCAAGGCCAAGGGAACATCACCATCATCGCTCCAGCCACATGGCTCGAATACAGCACGACAGATGTGGATTATTTCCTCCAAAACAACCTGACCGTCTACAGCACGTTCCATGCAGACAAAGGAAGTCCTGAATTCAAGGAGTTTGCCCGCAAATACTATATGGTATATCATGGGATGCCCAGCACTCTAGCCTACCAAGGATACCTGTGCCTGAACTGGCTGATGGACATGCTCGCAGGGTACAACGCGGATTTCATGCGGCATATTGAAGATGCTGAAACCAACCCTTTCCTGCTTGAAGAACGCCCTTCGGGCGGCTTTGAAAGTTCGGACATCCGGATTTTCAGATTAAGCGAAACCGGCCTTGAAGAATTATACCTTCCCGAACCTGAAAGGGGAAAATCGGTTGAGACAACAGAGTCTCCTGTCCAAAGACCGGAATCCTTTTGGGAAAACGATTAGGAATTGCCGACAGGCAATCAATGGGGATATTCCTATCATTATGATTTTTGCAAAACTGAATATTTACTTATTCATAAATTTCAATAAATCTCACTATTATGAAAAAGACTTTCTCGCTCTTGACCCTCTTTGCAACCATGCTGGCATTGGTCTTCTGCCAAGCACAGGCTCAAGATGCCCCGCTGCCTTTCACAGGAACCATCCAGTACAACATTGAAAACACCAGCGACATGCTGCCGCCCGAACATCTGGCCCAGCTGCCCACTTCCGCATCAATCAAGATGAGCAAAGACAAAATGGTCTTTGAACAAGCTGATGGCAACAAGGCTATCGTGGATGCTGCCACAAACGAAATCCACACTTTGGCCAATCTCTCCATGATGGGATTAGGCAAATACCACATCATTGAAAGCGTGGCCGAAACTGCTGCCGACACGGCTTCCATACAAGGTGCCAAGCTGACAGCCACCGGCCAGAGCAAAATCATCAAAGGGTACACCGCTTACGAGTACACCGCAACCATCAAAGGCGAACAAGGCTCGGTAGATTTGTCCATCTGGTGCGTGCCGGATTTCTGTAATCCCGCCTTCAACTGGGCCACCCAGGTTGCCGTAGGCCAGCTGAACGGATTCCCCCTGGAATACTCGCTCAAAACAGCTGCATACACTATGAATTTCGTGGTAGGGAAACTGCATTACGGGGAAGTGGACGAAAAAGCGTTCGCGATACCCAAGAGCTACAAGCCTTCCACGGTTGAAGAGATGCAGAAGGATGTGGAAGAGTTCATGAAGGCCATGGGCATGTAAAAAAAGGCGGGACTTTCCGCATTCCCGCATCCAGACCGACAGCAACTAAATGACCATCCTTGGAAAACAAGCGTTTTCAGAGCGCAAATACGAGGCGCGAGCCATCGGGCAAGCAGGAAGAGACCGACTTGACCAAGGCTCGCAACGAAGTAGATGCCTCTGAAAATGGTTGATTTCATCGACCTTTCTCCGCCTCGGCCATATTCAACCCAAATCGGTCATCAGACACGCCGTGTCCGTTTCTGATTGGGAAAATGAGGCACTCGGCTTAATGAAAGTTTATTTCCCGAAGTAACGCTTGTAAAGGCCGGCGAAGCCCTGTCCGTGACGAGCTTCGTCCTTGGCCATTTCGTGGACGGTATCGTGGATAGCATCCAGGTTCAGTTCCTTGGCACGCTTGGCAATGCGCATCTTGTCAGCATTGGCGCCGGCTTCGGCATACATGCGCTTTTCGAGGTTGGTCTTAGTATCCCATACCACTTCGCCCAAGAGTTCGGCGAACTTGGCGCAGTGCTCCGCTTCCTCAAAGGCATAACGCTTGAAAGCCTCGGCGATTTCAGGATAACCTTCGCGGTCGGCCTGACGGCTCATAGCCAAGTACATGCCTACTTCGGTAGCCTCGCCCATGAAGTGCGTGTTAAGGTCTTTCTTCATTTCATCGTCGCAGTCCTTGGCCACGCCGATCACGTGCTCGGTCACGAACGTCAAGGCGTTTTCATCTTCTACCAATTCCTTGAACTTTTCAGCAGGAGCCTTGCACTGAGGGCATTGAGCCGGAGGATTGGCTCCTTCGTATACAAAACCGCAAACCGTGCAGATCCATTTCTTTGTCTTAACCATGATATTGTAGTTTTTAAGGGTTTAAAATTCGTTTCAATCTCCTATATCGGGAACTCGATGCCGTTGGAATTTCCGATACGAACCCAGCCCGGCACCCGAAGCCCGCGCACGGGAATAATACCGGCAGAAGCTATCGTGCCTGTTTGCCTCGGCATTCCCGGCAGGACCCGTAGTACGAGACTTCCTCCCGGTCCACATGCAAACCCAAGTCCTCGAAACTCGGCAAACCGGCCGTGCGATCATGAGGCAAGTCGTACACCCGGCCGCAACAAGTGCAGATAAAATGGTCGTGCGGTTCCAGATGCCCGTCGAACCGCTGGTTCGCGTACTCGATATTGAGGCTCCGCACAAGACCGGCCTCGCACAAGACCCGCAAAATGTTATAGACCGTAGTCTTGGACAAAGTGGGCATCTGCGGCTGCAGGCGGGAGTAAATCGTATCCACGGTAGGATGGTCGTAATGATGGCAGAGGTCGCCCAGCACGGCAAGGCGTTGCACCGAGGGCCGCAAGCCGGCTTCCAATAACCTCCGGCTCAGCTCCATCGTAGTAACATCCTTGTCTTGTTGTGATTGCATCTCTATCTTGTAATCATTACAACTTTAAAACAATTGCAAATATACAAAGATTCCAGAAAACACTAAACCGAAACAAAAAAACGGCTGGATCGCCCTTCCGCAACCCAGCCGTTTTTCCATCCGACTTAGAAGCTGTAAACCCTTCCCTGAAAATTCAGTCTTCTCAGGATCGCAAGAGATTTCAAACAGTTTCCCAGCATTGTTCCCGGACATTCGCTTGCCGCTATTCAGAGGCAGGGGCGGGATGCGAACATTGCCAGGCGGCGTGGAGACTGTCCATCTGCGCCATGACAACACGCCGCACGCTATCGTAGGCGGCGCGAAGTTCCGCCTTGACCGGCACATCGGGCGGGGCTTCCATCGTGAGCGGGTTGATGGCACGCCCGTTCTTATAAACCCGGAAATCCAGATGCGGGCCTGTAGAAAGCCCGGTGGAACCCACATAGCCGATTACCTGGCCTTGGCGTACCCGTGTCCCGACCGCAATGCCCTTGCCATACCGGCTCAGATGCATGTACGAGGTTGTATAAGTGGCATTATGCCGGATCTTGACCATGTTGCCGCCGCCCCGGTCGTACTTCTTGGCTATCACCTTGCCATCCCCGATGCTTTTGACCGGCGTGCCGGTCGGAGCCGCGTAATCCACCCCGTGGTGCGGACGGTAACGCTTCAAGACTGGATGGAAACGAGAGTTGGAAAACTTGGACGAAATGCGGTAATAATCCAAAGGTGCTTTCAGGAAGGCTTTGCGGAGGCTGTTGCCCGAGGTATCGAAAAACATCCGGACGCTGTCCTGTACAAAAGGAATGGCCGGATACCAGTCCTTCTGATGGATGAAGATGGCCGACTGGATGTCGTTGATTCCCAACTCCACCGTATCGTCGATATAGGCCACATCGTACAAGACCCGGTAGGCATCGCCCGGCTGTACGTCAAAGAAATCGATCTGCCAAGCGTAAAGATTGGCCAAATCCATGGCCAGCACCGGGTTCGCCCCCGCAGAGACCATCGTTTCCCAAAGCGAGCTTTTGATGACCCCTTCGGTATAGTGCCGCTTATAGACCACCGGTTTCTCGTACTCGTAAGCCACAATGGTGTCGTTCCTGAGGTCTATCACCGCAAAATCGAGCTTGGACTTGGCAAAGATGATGGCGCAGACCGTGGACGCGCTGTCGCGGAGATTCAAGGTGTAATAAGGGAAACCTGCCTGAATGCGGCGAGGATCGAGCACTTCGGCCGAAGCCTGGGAGATACGGTAGCTATAGGTGGGAGAAAATCCGCAATTGGCAAAAATCGCCGCCGAGGTCTCCCCTTTCTTGATCCGGTACTCGTTCAAATCGAGCGTGTCGGCGCAGATTCCGTAGTAATATACATGCTGCGGTTCTTCTTCCGCTTCCGGAACCGAAACCGGACGGGACCCCGATTCCTTGCAGGACACAAGCAAAACCATGCCCAGCAAGGCAAAAATCGCCCCGGAACTTATTGTTGGCAAAAATCTTTTCATCTTCTCCATAATTGCGTGCGAAGCTTGCAGAAAAGCCTTGGTCTTTTTCCCATACGGGCCTCGCTCCCGATTCCGCCCCCAAATCATCTCCCCAATCATGCGGCATCACAGCAAGACCTCCGAACCGGCATGGCCGACTGCCGATGCGGCATTCCTCCAAGCAAGTTGCAAACTTACGGAAAAGTTTCAAAAGAAGATTCCGGCCTTACTCCCCGAGGGTCACGACAGCCCCCAATTCAAACACATTGTTTCGCCCGGTATAAATCGAACCAGAACTGAAACGATCCAAGAAGCCGCGCGAATAGGACATGGCAAGCCGGAACGAGCCTACTCGAACATCCAAACCGACCGAAGCTCCCACATCGAAACGCTGGAAATCATCCTTGCACAAAGGCATACGGAAGCCCGGCAAATCCGGGTTCGCGGAAGGAGGCAAAAGTTCCATCAAAGGAGCATAACTGCCCCAGATTCCCGTCCGAAGAATGACCGTAGCAGAAACCTCTCCAGAAACCAAGGGGATAGAAAAAAGCTCAGTCTGAATCTCCACCGGAACCCGTACTTGGTAAAAACGCACATAGGCCATCTTGCCTTCCTGCCTTTGCCGTCCGCCCCAGGAATCCAGAGCCAAACCGAAGCAGAGATTGGATTGCCACTCGCCGAAATAATAATGCGCCATCGCGGAAACGCCATATCCCACCCGCATGCCGCGGAAAGGATTATGCCCCGACAGATAGGAAAAGTTCATGGAGGGACTCAGCCTGAACCTCCAAGGGGAATATATAAGCCTGTCCCATCTGTCCTGCTTCTTCTCCTGCCTGAGATACTTCCGCGCCATACCCTCCATCCTGCCGACCGGCATATACACCTGGTTCACCATGGTATCCACATAATACAACATCTCATAAAGCTCAGCTTCATCAGCGCAGTCCGTGAAGAGCATCGAGACATTCCCCGCCGTATCCACAAAACCCCAGCCGGGAATCTTGGTCAAATAGGACAGCCATGCATACTGCCTGTACTTTCCCTCCGGACTCGAACAATCCAAGGCTTCCATCTGGTAACGTTCCAGCACACGCCGCAACAGAGAATCCCCTTGCAAGACTTTGCCGAATGCCACATAGGCTGGAGAGCCTACTTCATAAAAATACAAAGCTTTCAAATTCTTAGGATTGGACAACGCATCTGGAGAGATGGAGCTTGACTTCGCCGAATCCGCTTCCTCCATAGCAAAACCGGAAAAACCGGAATCCGGCACGGGAGCCATCGAATCCGCCTCCAATCCCGACTCCTCGGCAACAGCCCCCCTCATCTGCCGAAGATTCTTCTCCAAAAAGGCCGCAAATGCATCCGGTTCCAGATAACTGTCCAAGGAGTCGACGATATAGCCTTGGCAATTCAGAATTAAACAGGTAGGATAACCGGATATTCCTCCGCAAAGCCGGCTCAGCAACTTTCCATCCGGAAGCTCAGCATCGATATGCAATACATTATACAACCGCATCAAAGAATCCACGCGGGCATCGGTAAACACTTTCTTCTCCAGCATACGGCAAGGGCCGCACCAGGAAGCAGAGAAAACCGCCAATACAGGCTTGTCCAAATCCTCCACATACTTGCTTGGAATATGCGTCTCGATCCGTTCCTGGGCCGAGAGGCCAAGTGGGCATAATACAGTCAGTAAAAACGCAATAAGTTTCAAAAAACAACCGTATAATTTCATACTCTTTTTTTTACAAACAATCCCTGCCATATCCTGCATCTGTCCTGCAATATTAAGAAGCTGTTTAAATTTATTTGTTTAGGCCATCGGGAGGGGATTTCGAAGAATGGTGCCGCGTTTTTCAAAGGAGGATAGCCAATCTATCTGACGTGAAAAACGCAAGCCAGACCCGAAATAGCCCCCGATGGGCAAACAAAATCCTGAAACCGCCCCTTGAAAATCCATTCTTTTCAGGATTGTAAAAAATTTTAAACAGCTTCTAAGTAGCCATCCCTTAAATTAGCCAATTTACCTATTGGCGGAATTAATTTGAACTGATAAAAGGTAAAAAAAACAGATACAACAGGACATGCGCAATAAAAAAGACATCTCGGATGCTGTTTCCGAGACGTTCCTATTTGTCAAGTAGCGGGGACGAGAATTGAACTCGTGACCTCCGGGTTATGAATCCGACGCTCTGACCAACTGAGCTACCCCGCCTCAAAAGTGGGGGCAAAGGTAATAAAAATTCTGAAACCAAAAAATTTTTATTTTTGCAGTCCTTGCTGCCTTGACTTGCAGCAAGAACCGCAAGTCCAGCAGAAAAACGTGCAACCGACTTCAAGATGCATGACCCTCAGACGGATTCGCCGCGAGGAGGTATCGGAACAGCACGTGAAATCATCCGCAGCGGCGTGTCAGGAGAGCAAGGTGCAAGGCACTGAAGGCGAGAATGAAGAAACGTACTATCCCTTCCCTGCAGCAAGAGCAGGCTGCTGTCGGCAAAACCATAGCCGCAAAGCAGATTGCACATTATGGCACCGCCACCAGAATTCACCCCACTTGGTTTGCCAAGCTGAACGAACCGGCATCAGGACGCAATTCGCTGGATACGCGTGAATCACAGACATAAACAACCCGGGCATGAAAAATCTCCAGATGGTGGATCTCCGTTCGCAATACAGGCATATACGGAGAAAGATCCGAAAACGGCTGCGGAAAGTCATCAAGGAATCGGCTTTCATCAATGGAAGCGAAGTGAACCTTTTCCAGCACAACTTGGAACAGTATTTAGGGGTGCGCCATGTGATTCCTTGCGCCAACGGAACGGAGGCCCTGCAAATCGCGCTGATGACGCTGCCGTTAGAAGAAGGCGACGAGGTCATCATCCCCGATTTCACTTTCGTCTCAGCGGCCGAAACAGCTTGCCTGCTTGGGCTGAAACCGGTCTTCGTGGACATAGATCCGCAGACCTTCGTCATGGACCCGGCAGCGGTGGAACGGGCGGTCACGGAACGGACGCGGGTCATCGTGCCCACGCATCTTTTCGGGCAGTGTACCAACATGTCTGCCGTCATGGAGATTGCCGAGAAGCACGGTCTCTACGTGATAGAGGATGCTTGCCAGTCGTTAGGCGCCGACTATATATTGAGGGAGGGATCGGGTCAGTTGCAGATGGGGCCTTTCACCTACGATTACCGCTGCGCCGACAAGGGGGTACGGAAAAAGGCGGGAACCATAGGCCATATCGGCTGCACTTCGTTCTTCCCCAGCAAGAACCTTGGCTGTTACGGGGACGGCGGAGCCATCTTCACCGATGACGACGAACTGGCGGCACGGATGCGGCAGATCGCCAACCACGGATCGGTGAAACGCTATTCCTACCAGATTACCGGACTCAACTCGCGCTTAGATTCGGTACAGGCAGCCGTTCTCAATGTCAAGCTGCCCTACCTCGATTACTACAATGCCCGACGCCAAGAAGCCGCTGCCTTCTACGACCGTTCCTTCATCAGCTGCATGCAGCTCAAAGTGCCGGTTCGCTGCCAGTATTCCACGCATATCTTCCATCAGTACTGCCTGCTCTGCCGCAGCGAACGGGAACGCAAAGCTTTGCAGTTCCACTTGCAAAGCATGGGAGTCCCCACTAAGATTTACTACCCCAAGCCATTGCATTTGCAAGAAGCGTTCCGCTTCCTTGGCGGCAAAATTGGAGACTTCCCGGTTTCGGAAGATATTTCAAAGAGAATCATTGCAATACCTATGCACACCGAACTTTCCCGAAAGCAACTTCGCTACATCAGTGCTGCAATACTGGATTTTTTTAATTAACTTCGCGGCTCTTTTGCCACTGATTTCTTTGGCGAACCCATCGGGGGAAGCGCGCTCCAGCCGCTCCCTCCGCAGCCAAGCAGGAATCCACCGGAAGCCGGTATTGAAGGAGAAAACCGCCGGTTGCCATGCAAGCCAACGGCCCCGTAGTTCAACGGATAGAACGGAAGTTTCCTAAACTTTAAATAGCAGTTCGATTCTGCTCGGGGCTACAAAAAAAGAAGCGGTCAGATGGCCGCTTCTT
>CALUHO010000008.1 GCA_944320465.1 uncultured Bacteroidales bacterium
GTTTCTCGCTACGCCTCGACGTAGCCCGCTACGCCTTCGGCTAGGCGAGAAGCATGCTGCATGACACAAGCGGGCAGTCTCCCCAAAGTCTGATGACCGATTTGGGTTCGACCCAAATCGGTCATCAGACTTTGGGTTAAATTTCCTTAAAAACCGCCAAGCACTCCAAAAATGGAATACCTTTGCCTCTGACAAAAGGAACCACCGACTCATGGACACAAGCAAAATCGAACCGGGATTATTCGGACAGAAACATTCCAGCCGCGATTACACCAAAGCGGCAAGCTGGGGAAAAAACATCTTCAACAGTGCCTTCCCTGCATCATTAGTCGCCTACATGCATTCCAAAAACATCGAACCAGTTTATCTCTGCACCGATAAAAACAACAAACTAATCCACACCCATATCTCCGCAACGAATCTATACAAAATAGACCCGCTGTCCGATTCCGCTTATTATAACTTTGAAGCAGGCTTCGCCTCTTTTGAGAAATTCTATTCCGGCAATCGAGAAAAAATCGACTTGGTAATGGTGAACCGCACCACCAACGAAAGCCTCATCGGACTTGAAATAAAACTCACTGCTCTCCCTGACAACACTACAAAAAAAGATTCAGAAGAAAAATACAGCTGCGAAATCGTTGTCCGTCCCCCGACTATATGCTTCTTGGCTTGCAGCATCTGCGAATTATTCAAATCAGACAAAGAAAAAAATTCTTTAAGAAAAATATTGAATCTTGTTCCCAAAATCAACCATTGGGCAGAAGTAGATGAAGTACTTCCACATTTTGAAAAAATCGAAAATTCCATCAATGAAATAGCTAAACTCATACACAAAAAGCAAACCCCTCTGATTATTCAGCCAGTATGGAAAATGAAAGACGGGAAATTAGCCAATGACTGTTTGGATGTTTTTGCTTGGTCGAACCTCGCAGTCCTGCAAATGTGCCACTCTACGGGAAACACAAGCAAAACAGAGATTTCCCGATTCCAACGGTCGTTAATCTGGGTCTACCTCATGCTGAAAGATTACGTTGATTATGACATCTTTGACTATATTCGAATCATCAAAGACCATTCGTACCAAAACGCTAACGATAAGGCTTTCGCTTTGCCGGGAACCGCGTCATGGAAGCTTCTTCATTGCCAAGAACTCACTCACCCACGCATACAAAAAAGCGAAATAAAGAACATCATATTAGGTGGAGGCCAGAATCTGCTAAGCCCGGAACGCCGTTTTGATGCCGTCGTTGCAAACAGCCCTGACCTGTTCGATTAACTGGAAATAAGCGATGAAAGCCGTTGATTTGTTTTGCGGATGCGGAGGCATGAGCCTGGGATTCGAACTCGCGGGTTTCCATATAGAAGCCGGTTTCGATAATTGGGAAAATGCCATCGAGGTGTACCATGCCAATTTCGCCCATCCCGTTTTCAAAACAGACCTGAAAGACACTGAAAAAGCTATCAGGCAAATTACTGCATTCTCTCCAGACATTATCATCGGCGGTCCTCCGTGCCAGGACTTCTCCTCTGCGGGCAAACGCAATGAAGATAATGGCCGAGGCGACTTGACTGTCTGCTATGCCCGGATTGTGGCCGGAATCCAGCCTGAATGGTTCGTCATGGAGAATGTAGCCCGGATAGTCAAGACACAAAAACTGATGGATGCAAAAAGAATTTTCAGCCAAGCCGGGTACGGCATGACACAATACATCTTGGATGCCAGCCTCTGCGGAGTTCCCCAAGCCCGCAAACGCTTTTTCCTGATAGGAAAGAAAAACACAGGCAATGACTTCTTGATGCCTGTCATCGAGAAAAACCTTGCCGGAAAGCCGATGACCGTAGCCGACTACCTCGGAGACGAAATAGACATCGAATTCTACTACCGGCATCCAAGAAGCTACGCAAGGAGAGGCATCTTCAGCATCCATGATCCCAGCCCGACCATCCGAGGGGTCAACCGTCCCATGCCCAAAGGATACGCCTTGCATCCCGGCGACCCTGTAACATCCTTGGAGGGCATCCGCCCCTTGACAACGGAAGAACGCAGCCGAATCCAGACATTCCCTCCTTCGTTCAAGTTCATCGGGAGCAAGACTGACAAAGAACAAATGATAGGCAATGCCGTTCCAGTCAACCTTGCCCGTTTTGTCGGGTCGGCCATAAAAGAATACATTGAAGCCGCTCAAAATACCAAACATTCATACACAAAAATGAATTCAAGACCCTATAACGCCCCTGTACAACTACCCATGACCTTGGCCGAGCCGAACTGCAATGACGCGAATTAGCAGACTCAGAGTATCAAGAGTATCCAATAGCCACAAACTCGCAGCACATACCAGACAGAGAGCAACATTTTCAGATCAATGCACCGATAAAACACATGGAAAAAGAAGAACTTTATAAGAAAATCAGCAAGTATTGCGCCTACCAGGAGCGATGCCGGAGCGAAGTAAGGACGAAACTCCGGCAAAGCGGGGCAAGCCCGCAAAGCATCGAAGCCATCCTTGCCCGTCTGGAACAGGAAGGCTATTTGGATGAAGAACGGTTCGCCCGCGCGTATGTCCGGGGCAAGTTCCGCATCAACGGCTGGGGAAGGCTCAAAATCCGGAACGGGCTTAGGGCAAAACTAATCGACAGCAGTCTGATTGAAACCGCCATCAAAGAAGAAATCAATGAAGAAGAGTATATAGAACTTTTAAAAAAAATCCTCTCCAGCAAAGGCCTGCAAACAGTCCTCTCCAGAGGCTTTGAACCAAGCTTGATCAAATAATCACAACGAACGGCCACAGCCCCGGTCCCCTTCCTTGAACCAATCTCAACGAACAATTCCAGGAAAGGCTTTGCCGGTTCTCGCAAAATCCCTACATTTGAACCCAAATCGGTCATTAGGCTTCGGGGAGATTGCCCGCTTGTGTCATGCAGCATGCTTCTGGCCTAGCCGAAGGCGTAGCGGGCTACGTCGAGGCGTAGCGAGAAACAGGATGCGGACAGAAGCGGGCAAGATGCCCGAAAGCCTAATTTTCCCAATCAGAAATGGACTCGGCGTGTCTAATGACCGATTTGGGTTGAAGCCGAGGGTGATTGATTTTTTAGCATTAAGGAATATTGAATAAGACTAACAGGTCGCACAGACCTATGCCATTTTTACAACCTGCCGGAAGGGTCTGATTATGCACATCCAATGGAAAATCCCGTAACCGCAGCCCCAAGCTACATTACCCGATTATCATAGGACACAGCATAACCAGTGGCCGACGCTCAATTCCGGATCCAACCAATAAAACCAACCTTCTCTGCCGGCCAAGAAGCACTAAAATCACTCATTATGAAACATTTATGTTTCTTTGACCGTCTTTACATGACAGTCGCAAGCTTGTGCGTATTCGCCAGCATCCTGCCCGCCCAACCGGTATCGGGAACGACAACTGCCAAACCTGACGGCATGGCCACTATTGTCCTGAAAGTGGACAAGCCTGTCTATCCCGATGGAAGCGGCTACCAAATGCTTATCGACAACACTGGCCGAGCCCGTGCATTCTGGGACGGCTTGGAAGGCGACATTTTTGATCCTTCCGATGCCGAAGAAGCCTATGCGCTCTGCCCGTACAAGATTCCGGAAGATGCAGACCCCAACTATTGGACATCGGCCATCATCGACCAAGGGGAAAGCGACAGCATTTCCGTCCCTGCAGGAGTCTACGATATTGCCATCATTAACCCTACCACAGAATACGATGACTGGGGATATCCCACGGATGGATACCTCCATATCGCTTACCAAGGCATCTACTCCTCCCTGAGCATGACAGCAGGGGCCACTTACGTCTTTGAAGTAAGCTTGGATCCAATAAGCGAGAATGACTTGGTTACCTATTACCCGCCTGCCAATCTGGTAGACTTGACCGCCACGCAAATCCACATCCCGGCTGCCTCATACAACCTCGGCACACAGGAAACCATCGGGTTCGACATAAGCAACATCAGCAGCACGGATGCCACAACACCATTTGCCGTTTACTATCAAATCAACAACAACTTGCCCGTAGAAGAAACCTGCTCCATAGAAATCCCGGCCGGAGACACAGCAACCTACACCTTCTCCACTGCAGCGGATCTGAGCCAGACACAAATCTACGACATCAAATGCTGGAGCACGTATCCGGGCGACCCCGACCCGGCCAACGACACCGCATCCGGCCAAACCGAACGTCAGGAAGTCTGCGAAATCCCCTATGTGGAACATTTTGACGACCCTGACTGCCTGGATGATTGGACTTTGCTTGACCGTAATCCAAATACTACAGGATGGGAGTTCATGAACAACATCTATTTAGGCGATGCCACCGGCAACAGAGATGGAGGTGCAGCCTTCTTCTGGTACAGCGATGAAGGGAATGCCGACAATTACCTCATCAGCAAGCCCATCCGCCTCAAGACCGGACAGAACAACATTTCTTTCTATTACCGTCCCAAAACCTCGGTTTACCCCGAGTCTTTCGAGTTCCTGATAGGCGGGGACATCGTTCCTGAGAACATGACGCTCATCAACAAATGGGAAAACCTGATGGACAATTCTTTTTGGGGCATATACAACTACAACATCCAAGTACCGGAAGACAGCGTCATCCACTTGGCCTTCCATGTCACTTCTCCTGCCGGAGCAGGAGGCCTATGGATTGACGAGGTCAGCGTCAATTCCGGAAGCGTAACCAACAATCCCGACTTGGAAGTCAGCCAAGTGATGCTCCCCTTGTCCGCATGCCACCTCTCCGACCAGACACCTGTCTTTGCCAGCATCAAAAACGTGGGCAGCGACACAGCTTGGGGCTTCCGGGCATGGTACTCGGTCAACGGCGGGGATGCCATCTATCAGGACTTTCAGGACACTTTGGTTAGAAACGACACCAAAGATTTCTATTTTGCAGAAACAGCCGATTTCTCGGAAGTCGGACAGACATACACGGTAACGGTAGGCGTCGAACTCACCGCCGATGCCGCTGTTCCGGAAATCAATCTGGACAACAATACGGCGCAAGCATCCACGACCCACCGTACACCAATCGTCCCTCCCTATGCCAGTGTTTTTACGAACTTGGACTGGAGACCCTATGAAGCCGAATCCTGGACCTTGAGAAGCGACACCAGCTACTACGCCAGAACCGGACATGCCCCCTTGGTTTCCGATTGCTTCGACCTGGAACCCGGTCAGTATTACTTCACCTTCCTGTATGCGGCCGGTTCGCTCAATTGGGGTACCACCAACTACGAAAACGATATCCTTCAATTCAGCATGGGAAATTCCACGGAAAGCCCCGACACATGGGAAGTATTCTACTCCGACACGACACATACGTCCGGCAACATGGCAGATCCTTATATCTGGGGCGAAACCACCTTCACCGTTGAAACAGCCGGAACCTATGCATTTGCCATTACCGTGATGAATTCCCCCAACGGCACAGCCTTCCGGTCTATCCGCATCAGTCCGATAGTGGAGCATGAAGCCCGCATAAACCATGCCGGCATCTCGTTACCAGCCTATGCACCCTTAGACCAGCTCAAATCGGCAATCACAAGCGCGGAAATAGAAAACCGAGGTTCCGAGGCAGCCACTGCCACCGTGGAAATCACGCACAATGGCGAACCTCTCGGCAAGCAGGAAAACATCGACTTGGCTGCCGGAGAAAAGAAAGCAGTGGCCATCTCCACGCCCATCTTGGATGCCGTTGCCGGAAGACGGGTCGATATCGAAGCCATTGTCAGCATCGAATCCGAACCCGCCGAACTTTTAGACGACAACCGTTTTGCATTTTCCATCAACGCCACCGACAGCGTTCTGAAACGGGATCATTTTGAAGGAGATTTTGCCAATTGCAACGCTATCGGTACCAGCCGTCCTTCTTCGCTGGGAATCCCTTACACCTTGGAGGCCGCCGATACCCTGACTTCCATCGGCATCGGCTTTGCCGACAAGGCCGGAGAAAACCCGCTCTCCTTTGCGCTGTTGGAATGGAATCCGGAAAACGAGCAATACGGGCAGGAAATATATTCCTACTCCGGTTTACGGGGAAAAGAAGCTGCCCTGCATATTTATCCTGTCCCCGACCTGATTCTGCCCACCGGAGACTATTTGCTGAGAATCAACCAACTCAACATAAACAGCCTTGACCTTGTTGTGGATGAAGCGGAAGACGGGCTATTCTACAATATTTATGCCGATGGCAGTCTTGAAGCAGAAAACGATTTGGGCAATCCCTGCGTCCGTCTGAATTTCGGGCATAACGGAAAGGTTTATCCCAAGGATGTCATGATTGAAAAAATTGCCAAGCCGGTAGAAGAAGGGGTATTCAGCATCAATGAACCCGTAGAAGTAGTCCTCTTTAACAAAGGAACGGAAGCCACCGGAGAATTTTCCACCTATTGCTTGGCAGACAAGACTTTGCTGGAAATGCCGGTAAGATCCATGCAACCAGGAGAACGCAGAAGCATAATCTTTGAAGCAGACCTGAGCAGTCCGCAGACGCATGTCCTGACCATCTACACCCAGCTTGCCGGGGACGGCAATACCGGAAACGATACGGCAAGCCTCATGGTCAATTGCCTTGAAGCAACGGATCCCTATGTCATGGATTTTGAAAATTGCGTGGACTTTGCCATTTCCAACTTCAATCCTACATGGACTTCGGTTGACCAAGACCAGGCTTATTCCTACGGAATCATTGACTATACATTCCCCAATAGCGGGATGCCATTCGGATTTATCGCATTCAATCCTTCCGGCTGCACACCCGATGCGCAGTCCATAGCTCCTGCTTACCAAGGCGAAAAATACGGTGCCAGCTTCTGCGCCATCGGGAAAGACAACAACGACTGGCTCATCTCGCCGGCACTGCTTTTGCCGCAAGACACGGCCTTCCTCCGCTTCTACGCAAAATCCATCAGCGAGGAAGAAGGGAATGAACGTTTCAATATCTTAATCAGCACGGAAAATTCCAGCATTGCCGGCTTTGAACCCATTGGGGAAACGCTTTCCGCCCCGTTTGAATGGACGCCGTTCTCCATCGATTTGAGCGCGTATGCCGGGCAGACGGTGCAAATCGCCATCCAATGCGTGTCTTCCGATGCCTTCATCTTCATGATTGACGATATCCGCATATCCAAACCCGACGTAGGCTTGCAAGCCAGTGTTTTCGGGGATGTCTCCATCTACCCCAATCCGGCAGAAGAATCTTGCCAGATCCAAGGAAGCAACATTTTCACAGGCATCGAGGTTGCCGACATGAGCGGCCGGATTGTCTACCGGAACATGAATCTTGCCACCGGCAACTTCCTGCTACATGTAGACAACTGGAATTCAGGATTATACCTAATAAAATTATACAAAAAGGAAGAGAACGCAGTATTCAAGTTGATTGTACGGTAGCAATCAAACTAAAAACAGCCTCCAACCATATGTAACTGCAAGAGGCCACCAAGGTATTCTTCATGCAAAGCACCCCTGCCGGAACGACATTCATTCCAACAGGGGTGCTTCCATATTCCGAACCCTCCAGACCAAAGCCTGATCCTTAACGGCACGCCGCAGGCAAACTCCTTGTCCCGACTCAATCCATAGCAAATACAATCCCTGCGCAAACCTTCCAAGCGGAGATACAATACAAATCAAATTAACCGAAGACATAGGAAGCGGCTGGGACTCGATACCACAAAGGGTTTTTCTTCCTATCTTCGCACTTCCAGTTTCATTGGTGACTTGAACCCAAATCGGTCATTAGACACGCCGAGTCCGTTTCTGATTGGGAAAACGAGGCTTTCGGGCATCTTGCCCGCTTCTGTCCGCATCCTGTTTCTCGCTACGCCTCGACGTAGCCCGCTACGCCTTCGGCTAGGCGAGAAGCATGCTGCCTGACACAAGCGGGCAATCTCCCCAAAGTCTAATGACCGATTTGGGATAAACGACACTGCCGGCAATCTTCTCCCCCACCAAGGCTAACATGTCCAATTCCGGCACGAACGCAGGATGATCCCGCATGATATGCAGCAGATAATGTTCGGTACAAGCCGGAGTATATACATTCCAGAAAGCCTCCCGCACCACCTGTTCGACAGTGGCATAATCCGCAGGCTGTTCCCGACGGATAACGAGTTCCTTCGACAAATCCATTTTCTGAAAAATCCAAGTGTTCGTTCTACAAAAGAATACAAAAGGAGAGTCCGGTAGCGTTTCAAGCTTTCCGCCTTCCGTTAATCAAAGGCAACAAACACAGAGCCACAATCCCACCAATGATGATAATCAAGGTCTGCGCTCCCCAGGAAATCCAACCGGCCGTGTAGCCCAAGGTCTTGGCAATGCCGAATACGCTCAAGGTTTCGGAAATAATGACCGGATAGACCCCGATGCCGCCCGGTGTCAGCATCACGCCAATCGTTCCCATGGCCAATGCAATCAAGGCTATGCCCAGACCGGTATCGGACAAGGCTTCCAAACTATGGAATGCGCAATAACTCATGAACCAGTAACAAATCCAGATGCCCAAGCTCCAAAGCACAAACAGCCACGGATGCTTCAAATGACGTAATGAAAGAAGGCCTTCGCCGAACCCATTGAATATCTTGGCAATTTTCTTAAGCCAGCTGTTTTCCGGGAGGTTCCCCTTATGCCGGCGGTAATACAACACAAAACCAACCACTGCCAAGACGGCCGCCACCATCAAGACAACCGCCCAAAACAACAGACCAACCTTGGACTCCACACCCCGGTTGAACATCCCTTCCACATAAGTATGAAGTGCTTTGTATTCAATGCAAAACGATAAAACAAAAACCAAAAGGAAACAAAGCATGTCAATGACACGCTCGCTGACCACCGTTCCCAAGGATTTTTCCACTGGAATCCGTTCATAGCGGTACATGAAGGTGCAGCGCATCACTTCGCCTAACCTTGGTATCGCCAAATTGGCAAAATAAGCCACCAAAACGCTCAAAAAAGTATTATGGAACCTCGGTTTGTACCCCAACGGTGTCAACAGCATATTCCATCGCAAAGTCCTGAATACATTGCTCAGCAAACCGAAAACGGCCACCATGGCCACCAATACCCAATCCGCCCCACGAAAAGCATTCCAAATTTCAGCCTTTTCTACAGAGGTAAGGTTGCGCTGGAACAACCAGATAATAAAAAGGCCAAGTCCGAAGAACAGGATGAACTTCAGAACTTGGCGTATATTTTTGGCAACAGAGGCTTTCATCATATAAGGATTTGGCGGCACAGCCTTTATCACAAATCGGTCATTAGACACGCCGAGTCCGTTTCTGATTGGGAAAACGAGGCTTTCGGGCATCTTGCCCGCTTCTGTCCGCATCCTGTTTCTCGCTACGCCTCGACGTAGCCCGCTACGCCTTCGGCTAGGCGAGAAGCATGCTGCATGACACAAGCGGGCAATCTCCCCAAAGTCTAATGACCGATTTGGGTTTATAGAACCCGTCGCATAGGGGAAATCCTACTGCAAGCATTGCAAAGCCGTACAGAATCTCCCGCCTGCTTCCGATAACTATCTTACAATCTTGTTATCTTCAGGAAACACCACGGTAGGCTGATGGGTACGGGCCTCTTCCGGCGTCATCGATGCATAAGATACGATGATGACCAAATCGCCCACGGCCACTTTGCGGGCTGCCGCCCCGTTGATACCGATGGTTCCGCTGCCCCGTTTGCCCTTGATCACATAGGTATCAAAACGTTCCCCGTTGTTGATGTCGTAGATATGGACCCGTTCGAATTCGCAAAGGTTCGCGGCATCCATCATATCCTCGTCGATAGTGATACTGCCCACATAATTCAGGTCGGCATAAGTCACCTTGACCCGGTGGAGCTTTGATTTCAAGACTTCTATTTGCACGGTGTTCAGTTTTTGGTTAGTTTTCGATCAGCTTTATTCATGGCATAAAAACTTTCCACGGCGTTCATGAACTCGCCAGGCTCGGTCCTCCGCCCCGGCATCGCCTAATAGAACCTGGCATTGCACTCGGCTTAATCGAAAGGTTCGCTTACGCGCAGCTTTCTCCGCCTCGGCAGAACTCAAACTTCGTTTGGTTCTGCACTCGGCTTAATCGAAAGGTTCGCTTTCTTGTATTTTCCCCAACATCCAAACTGCAAAAGTATAAATTATTTGGGTTATCACTATATTCCGGAACCATATTGACCATCGGCAGCATCTAAGCCCGAAAGACCTTCAAGCCTCCTCACTTCCGACGGCGGGCGTAAGCATTGTTGGCCTTGCAGTTCTTCTTGCCTGTCCGATAACCCGGCTCTTCCTGCGGTTCCAGGAAAGCGAAGGTGAGCTGCTTCTTGTTCATGTCGATTTCCGTAATCCGAATCCAGACCTCCTGCCCTAACTTATAGACATTGCCGTTCCGGTATCCGACCACCTGGTAGTTTTCCTCATCCAATTCGTAATAATCGTCCTTGAGCGAACGCAAAGGCACCATCCCCTCGCAATAATTCTCGTCCAAGCAAACGTAAATGCCCCATTTGCTGACCCCGGAAATCACGCCATGGAACTTCTGCCCCACCTTGTCCAAAAGGAACTCAGCCTGCTTGTACTTGATGGAAGCCCGCTCGGCATCGGCCGCTTTCTTCTCCATATCCGAGCTGTGCACGCACTTTTCCTCGTATTCTTCCTTGTCCACGCTCTTGCCGCCGTGGATATAACTTTCCAAAAGACGGTGAACCATCAAGTCGGGATAACGCCGGATCGGCGAAGTAAAGTGCGTGTAGAACGGGAACGCCAAACCGTAATGCCCTATGTTCTGCGTGGAATAATGCGCCTTGGCCATCGTCCTGACCGCAATAGTCTCGATCATGTTCTGTTCCGCCTTGCCTTCCACCGCCTCCAAAAGGTTGTTGAACGATTTGACCAAGCCGCTGCGACTCTTGAGATTCATCTTGTAGCCCAACTTGCCCACAAACTGCGTGAAGGTGGCCAGACGTTCCGGGTTCGGCTCGTCATGGACACGATAGACAAAGGTCTTGGGTTTGTCGGAAATGGCTTTGACCTTGCCGGAAATCTTGACAGCTTCTGCGTTTTCCCCCTCGCCGGGCAATCCCTTTTTCCCTTTCTTTTTTGAGCGGACCAAATCCGCAGATGGCCGCCCGCTTCGAGCCTCGTCCCCATCGAAATCTTCCATCGAACCCCGCCACGCCTCTTCGACCTGCCCGAAGCCGCCCCTTTCTTCCTGCATCGCTTCCCGTTCCTTGTCGAACGAACCTACCCGGTTTGTACTCTCGCTGCCATAGACCCCGTTGCCCTCTTGCCGCACCTTCATGCACTTGCCGATAAGCTCCGCCACCCGGCGGTTGGCCAGCAGCATGAATTCTTCCACCAAATGGTTCGACTCCTTGCTTTCCTTGATATACACGCCCAAAGGCTTGGCCGTACCCGTTTCAAGCTGGAAACGGACCTCTTGCGAATGGAAATTGATCGCCCCGGTCTTGAAACGCTTGTCGCGAAGGATGCGCGAAAGCTTGAAAAGCTCGCAAATAGCCTCGATGTCCTCCGGTGAACCCAATCTTTCCAAACTAGACGAGCCTGCGGAAGCGGCCTGCGCCTTGGCGGCCGCCCGAATCTTGGACTTTGCCGATACTGGCTTGGCGGCTTCCGTGCTGGCAGCGGCCGGACTGCCCAAAGTCTCCATCGATTGTCCGACACCTGCCGTATCGCCCGAACCTCCCGAACCTGTTTTAGCCGAACTGTCCGCACCCGAAGATGCCGTTTTCTTGGCCAATCCCACCGACTCCAAGATAGCCTGCGCCTCCTCGTAAGTGAAACGGCGGTTGGAATGGATCAAACCTTTCCCAATCCAGAAATGCTTGATTTGCGCCTTGTTGTCCATCTCGAAAACCACGCTGAAACAGAAACGGTCCACATTCGGATTGAGCGAACAAAGATTGTTGCAAAGCCGCTCAGGCAGCATCGGGATCGTCCGGTCCACCAAATAGACCGAAGTGGCTCGCTCGTAGGCTTCGGCATCGATGGCCGAACCCGGCTTCACGAAATGGCTCACATCGGCAATATGCACGCCCACTTCCCGGTTGCCGTTGGGCAGCAAGCGGTAGGAAAGCGCATCATCAAAGTCCTTGGCATCCGCCGGGTCTATCGTGCAAGTATAGATGTCACGGAAATCGCGCCGGGCCGCCAATTCCTTGGACGTCACCTTCTCGCTCATCTTAGCCGCCTCGTCTATGGCCTCCTGCGGATAGCTCAGCGGGAAATCGAACTCGGCCAAGATGGACTGCATCTCCACGTTGTTCTCGCCGGGTCGTCCCAAAATAGCGGTCACTTTGCCAATCGGGTTGTTCAGATGGGCCGGCCAATCCTCGATCCTGACCACCACCTTCTGGCCCTGCTTGGCCCCGCCCAAATTCTCCTGAGGCAGGAATACACTTTGCACCACATTGGTGCTGTCGGGTATCAGAAAGGCATACTTGCCCGCATAGTCCACTGTCCCTACAATATTGTGCTTGTTACGTTTAAGCACCTCCACAATCTGACCTTCCATCCGATGGCCGGCCCGCCAAGGAAACAGCAGAACCCGCACATGGTCACCATGCAGGGAATGCCCTATGTTGTTGGGCGCGATATAGACATCTTCTATCTCCTTGTTATCGGGAACGATATAAGCCTTGCCCGAAGACTTCATATCCACCATGCCGGTGATATAGCTCCGAAGGCTTTCAGGAATATGCTTATGGGGATGCCGTTCGTCTTTCGAATGCCTTCTCGACCGTCTCGGCGATGCTCCAATGGCACAGGCATCTTCCTCGGATGTCCAGCAATTCCGAGACTTCCCGTAAGCCCGACCGTCCCTGTATTGCTTGGAAGCCCGAAGCCCCCCACCCGCTTTGAACGACTTCCCCTCTTTGGCAGCCTTTCTGCCCCGCTCAGACTTTTCCTTATTTCTTCTGCTCATAATCCTGCAAATCTTTTATCTCGAAACCTTCCCCTCAAAACAATATCCGGCTTATCTATTATAAACATCGTCTTCAGGATAATCTTCGTTACTACGAATTCCTCCCGAATCAACAGAAAACAGGCTATCCAATCCTCTGGAAATCGCCTCTCTAATCGCATCGGATTCCGTATCCCCTGCTCCATCTGCCACAAAGGAGCCTATAAACAAATGGTTTCCTGCCGACAAAAATTGCACCGTTACTTCCATATGATACAACAAACCATCAAAACTACGATTGGTTTCCCCGTAACTCACAATCATTGTCTTCTCTGAAAGTTCCGGAACAAGCTCCGGCAAACGGATAAAACCCCGCTTAACCAAATACCCTGCAATCACATCACCCGGATTGACCGTCGTAGTTGATTCATAGCCAAACAAGCCGTAGCTGATCGCCCCATTGCCCGATGTCACATCACCCGTCGGCACAATATACATATAGTTATATTTTGAAACATCTCCACGCTGATTAATAGAAACAGGCTGCAACGTCACACATCCTTGCAATAGAACCACAAGGACTCCCATCACAAATAAAAATTTCAATCTCGCTATCTTCTTACTACTTACCATACGTTGCAAAAATAACATTTTCCTGACATGCAATGGTTCTGTCAATTCAAAGGACGAAAACGGGCTGCACCCGAGTTTGAATCGAAGCCGTCCATAACGCCGCATCCGACACACTTAAGAGCCCAAATGGCACTTTGAACATATCTTGCACTGAAATCCCGTTGATTTGAATATCACCTGTCAACATAGAATTGGTATTCAAATAAATAGCCCATGACGGCATCCAACAGTTTTTTGCGGCACACTGCAAATGCGTCATCGGTTTATTTTGTCATCTTATATCCTATTACAACGTTTGCGTTACGATAAAATTGTAACGAAACTTGAAACTCGCATGAAACCCAATAACCCGTTCCTTATTCCGGGAGATGCAGCCCGGATTTCTTTCGCGGCAGAGAGCAAAATGCCAGAACCATTCTCGATGGGCCTCGCCATGGAGGCAATGCGACATTGACAGCTCCCCGCCGCATGGGAAAGAGCGGACTAATCCCTCATGCCCTTTACCTATTCAAAGAAAACTTTTAGAAGCTGTTTAAAATTTCTTGCAATCCTGAAAAAATGAATTTTCAGGAACCGGTTTCAGGATTTTGTTTGCCCATCGGGGGCTATTTCGGGTCTTTTTTGCGTTTTTCACGTCAGATAGCTTAGCTATCCTCCTTTGAAAAACGCAGCAAAATCCCTCGAAATCCCCTCCCGATGGCCTAAACAAATAAATTTAAACAGCTTCTTAATTCCGCCAACGGATACCGGTATCAGATAATCCCGATTATCTCCTTGATATCCGCGATGCCTTCCCGGCGGCAATAGGCTTCCAAACCGTCCACCACCTTCTGCGTCACCGCCGGATCCACGAAATTGGCCGAACCTATCTCCACCGCCGAAGCCCCCGCCATCAGGAACTCCAACGCATCGGTAGCCGAACAGATGCCCCCGATGCCGATGACCGGAATCCTGACCTTCTTGGCCACCTGCCATACCATCCGCAAAGCCACCGGCTTGACGCAAGGCCCTGACAAACCGCCCGTAACCGTGCTCAGCACCGGCTTCCGCCTATTCACATCCACCGCCATCCCCAGCAAGGTATTAATCAGCGACACACTGTCCGCCCCCGCTTCCTCCGCCGCCAAGGCCATCGCCACGATATCCGTCACATTAGGCGAAAGCTTCACAATCATGCAACGCGGATACACATCCCGCACCGCCCTCGTCACCTGCGCCGCCATCTTCGGATCCGTCCCGAAAGCCATCCCCCCCTGCTTCACGTTCGGGCAGGAAATATTCACCTCTATCGCATCCACCTCCTCGCAAGAAGCCAATTTCCCAGCCACCTCCACATACTCCTCGATCGTGGAACCCGACACATTCACAATCAGCCGCGCCGGGAAATCCGGTTTCCTGCCCCTCTTCTGCCCTATTTGCGGAATGATATGCTCGATGAAATAATCCACCCCCTTGTTCTGCAAGCCCACCGCGTTCAACATTCCCAGCGGCGTCTCCGCCATGCGCGGGTAAGGATTGCCCTCCCGAGGCTGCCCCGTCGTTCCCTTCACGATAAAGCCCCCCAAGTTGTCCAAGTTGACAAAATCGCTGAATTCCACCCCGTAGCCAAACGTCCCCGATGCCGTCAGCACCGGATTCTTCAGTTCCAGATTCCCGATATTGGTTGTCAGATCCATCATTTTCACTTTTATGATTTTTTTGCCCTGCGGGCGAACCCACAGAGATTAGCGCACCGCAGCCGCCCGCCTCAGCCAGCAGCCACCACCCTCACAGCACCGAAACCCGCCCCCACAATCCCAAGCTGCCGCACCCGCCTCGCACCACCCTTCAAACTACCAGCCCAATTCTTCCGCATCGAACACCGGCCCCTCCGTGCAGACACAGACATTGTGTCCCTGGGCATCCGGCGTCACGCAGCAAAGGCAAGCCCCCAAACCGCAAGCCATCGTGTTCTCCAAGCTCACTTCACAACGCGCCTTGAGTTCCTTTGCCTTGACCGCCACCGCCTTCATCATCGGCGTAGGGCCGCAAGCATAGACATTCGTGTAAGCCACACCCTTCCACAAAGGATGATCGGTCACCAGACCCTTGATGCCCACGCTACCATCCTCGGTGCAGATACCCGTAGGCCCTATCTCCGCCAGCTCGTTGGCCAACACCAGACGCTCCTTGTCCCTCGCCCCTACCAAGATATCGAAAGGCAAACCATCCTTTTCCAAACATTTGGCCAGATAATACAAAGGAGCCAAGCCGCAGCCGCCCCCCACCAGCAAAGCCCGGAAAGCAGCGCTCCGAGGGTCTTCCACCTCTTGGCGCAACGAAATCTCCGGCCAGCTGAAACCTCTTCCCAAAGGCAGAACCATATTCAGCTTGGCCCTTTCGTGCAAGGCCGAAATCCAGCGCGAACCATCCCCCACCTTCTGTACCAAAAGCTTGATTTTTCCCTTTTCCGCCTCGGCATCGTGAATGGAAACAGGTATCCTCAGCCATCCGTGGATGGATGAAGGTATCTGTATTTGCACAAACTGCCCGGGGTTTATCTCGGGCAGCTTGTCATGCGTGTACAGATGCAATTGAACGAAATTGTCCCCCAACGAGACATTGCGTTCCACAAAGAAATCGCTTATCTGCTTCTTGACGTTCAAATCTTTTCCTCCGTTGTTAAAAATACATCAGCCTATGCATCGCTCTGTCCTCAAACCGGCTTCCATGCATGCCCCGCCAAACTGTCCCCGACCCAATCCTCATGCCGCAAGGCAGCCGATTCTGCCCCCTCTTATGCCATCAGACCAAGCCTGCGAACACTTATTCCGCCTTGGACGAATCTTCCGCTTCCTTGGCCTCTTCCGCCTCATGCTCGGCAAGACCTTCCATCTGGCGCTTTTCCCGTTCCGAAAGCTCCTGATCCACCAAGTTATTATCCGCCAAGATATTGTACCATTGCAGCACTTTGCGGATATTGGAATCGTAAACCCTCTCCTGATCGTAATCGGGCAACACTTCGGCAAAATAAGCCCTCAACTCAGGAGACTTGGCATTATGATCCAAACATTTGCCCCCGTTTTCCTTCTTATGGATGTTGCGGAACACATTCGGCAGAGAAATTTCACCCTCGTTGGTATAAATAGCGATTTCCGCCAAAGAGCTCACCTTGTCCATCGTGAACACCGGCACACGCTTGTGGTCGGCCAAGGATTCCACAATGGCCGAAGTCCGTCCCTGCGATACCAATTTGTACAAGCCCGGCTTACCGGGAACCGTAAAAATCAACGACAAATCCATATTTCAATTCGTTTTTATTGTTTTACAAGCCTGTAGCCGCCCCATGCCCAAAACGAGCACCGGGGCATCCTCTCGGAGCGGGCAAAGGTAAGAATTTTCCGTTACTGACGTTCTTCCCTCCAGCGGATACTGTCCTGCGCATCCAAAACCGTGGATTTTCGATCTACCGAATAAACTGCAAAATAACCGAAGGCTCCCTCTGACACATTTCCCCGGCAATTAGCCGGTGCCGGACTGAAAACCGGAACCTGAGGCGAAAGCAAAGCCCGGACATCCTGTAAATACATATAATACCTTGGACTGTAATTCCTCACCACCATTTCCACCTCCGTTCCTGCATGTGCCACCGCCTCGTCCTTGCCCGTCTGGAACATGAAAATCGGTAAACCATCTATATGCAGGCTCGATCCCATCTCATCATCCCACATCCGCATAGAATGAATGCTGTCATTGTAATTCCGTCCATCCACATACAAAGCTATCCCGTAATAATTCTTCACTGGCTCATCCGTGCCGTAAAGCAAGATGCTCCAACCTATCCGCCTGCGTGAATACAAAGGCGGACGGCCGAAACCATACTCGGCCGTAATGGAATCCATCCGAATAGCGTCCGGCATCGTCTCCCGTGCCGAATAAAGCTTTTTAGTCCCATTCCCATCCAAAGCCGCCCACACTTCCAAGGTATAAGTCGTACCCGGCTCTCCGGCAAAAGCCTCCCGGCTTCGATACAAGCCCGCCTGCAAGGAATCTTCCTCAAAAACATATGTATACGAACCGTCCAAGATCTGCACCTCCGCCCCCCGCACGCCCCACTGGCTCGCATTGGTGTCGAAATAGGGCGTACTCCGGCTCAGACGGACCTCATGGCGGAGGTATTCCGTGCTGACCGCCCCTTCCACCACCAAGACAGGATCTTCCTCCTCCAAGTCAAGCGTTACCGGCTCGTAACACGAAACCAAGCAGAACGGGAAAAGGAAAAGCAAGCCGCGCCGCGCTTGCCGCCTGATAGCATCCATCATGTCCATATACCGCAAAACTCCCATATATACTGTCAATTACGCGCACCTCCCTTACCTATACTTGCCAAATCACAAAAAAGCCGGTTCGGAACAAGCTCTTGCAAGCTTCTCAAACCGGCTTCCATTTTTTAACCCGAATCGGTCGTTAGACCCGCCCAGTCCGTTCCTGATTCCAAGGATGAGGCTTTCGGGTTTAACAGAAATAATTAATATTCAAAGCTTATCGTACCTACCCGGTTGCCTTCTTCATCAAACACGGTCACCTTTTCCATCAAGCCGTCCGCATCCAAAACATACTCCACACGACCGTAATCCCAGCGTCCATCCGGCTCGTACTCATCATCCTCGTACAAGGATTCCGGCAGATTCTTGCTCATTATCCCGGTAAAACCGAAGACCCCCACAAATTGCGAAGGATCCACAATACCTCCTAAAATTGTCCAAGCCAGCGAAGCAATATCCACATTGGACTTGTTTTCATGGCTCGTGTATTCCATATGGTAGTCCGCATACCAATCCACGGACTTCTTGGTCGAACCATGGCCTCTGTCAGAAGAAGAAGAAGAAGAAGAAAGAATACCGCAAAGAGGGAACATCAGCCGCATCACGGCAGTTCCCAAATCCGTCTCGCCGTTCACCCTGCCGCGTGCCGGGCTTTTCTTGTTCAGATACGCATCATCGTAAGAGCCGACCCGCACGATATTGCCTCTCTCCCATCCGAATTCAAGCCCATAAGATGCATCCATGCCCTCGTAAGGCACAGCTACACGGGTGAGGAAATTGTCCGCATATTCAAAGTTCACCAGAAATTCATCAGAATATTCCCCTTCGGACACGAATTTCGACCGGGCTGACGAAACTGTCTTGTCTGCGTTCATCTGCAAAGCCATGGTTCCCGTCCCTGAATAATGTTCCGGGCCATAGCCTGCCTCGTCATAGGTCGCATCCATGGAAAGCGAAACATTGACCTTCTCGCCATCATAGGTAAAACCCACGGTGGCCGTGCCGCTTGTCTTATCTTCCATCCACACACTCTCTTCCGCCTTGGCATTGCCTTCAGGATTCACAGGATCAGGTTCAGAATAGTCCATGTAGCGATAAACATACTCACCTGTTCCGGTAATGCTGGCCAAGCGGCCTTCCTCGTAAGCAAAATTCAAGGTAGCCGAGCCATCGTACTCCTCGTAGGCGGTATCCGTGTAAGCTGCCGTGACCACCATTTTCTTGACAAGGCTCTTTCCGGCCGAACCGGCCACATCATCGCTTCCCGTATCCGAGTTTTTTTCAGGAGTAGGTTTGCACCCTACCAAGGCCACAGCCAAGGCCAAGAGAGGTAAAAGGAAGGCATTCTTTTTCATGACTTGATTTTTTAGTAAATAATTGGGTAATTATTGATTTTTTGTTTTACCGATATAAGTATTTTGCTCAAATCCCTCGCTATATCTGCTCTCCCAAGAACAACGAGCAAATATAAACAATATATCGGAACACCCACGGAACCCCCTGAAAAAAAACAAACATATCCCCCCAAATGCCCGCAGCAAGCCCTACAACACAAGCAAACGCTTGACCGCAATCCCTTCCCGGCTGACGAAACGGATAAAATAAATGCCGGAACGGGACAAACGCAACACCACCTCATCCGAATCCGCTTCCAGATCCCGGATTCTCTGCCCGGAAACCGCATAAACTTCAATCTTGCCGACAGAGGGAAGTCCAAGAACAACCTCAGCTGTTGTTGGATTAGGATACATCCTGAAATCCAATCTCTCTGCCAAACCCTGCACCGACACGGTATCCGGCCCCGAACCAGGGACAGAATCCGTCAAGGCATTGTTCCAAAGCACAAAGGGAACAGAATCTTTTTGCAAGCAGGAGTCCTCGCACCACAAAGAGGCGCAAAACCAGTACGCTGCCGAATCGGGAAGCCAAGCCGGAGCCAAGGCATACGCCCCGTTCAGATGCAGGCTGTCCGGCAAACGCGCAATACGAATCCGAGCCACCACCGAATCGCCATACAGAGTGTCGGCTGCCAAGGGATACAGGACACTCAGATACGATGCAGTATCGCTGCCAGGATTAGGTTCCGGATCTGGCTCCGGATCAGGAGCAATAGAATCTCCGGCCGCGCCGGTCTTGACCAATACCTCGTCCAAGAAAACACGCTGCTTGGCATCCGCATGCACGCGCAACACAAATGCCCCATCCACTGCAAAAGAAACCGGATCCAAGGTCTCCATCTGATCCGATCCGCTAAACGAAAGCTGCCTTTGCGCTGGCGTTCCACCCTGACATTCAATCGTGAACGTCAATTCGTCCTCATCCCAGCCTCGACCCGAAATCCGCACCGAAATGCTGTCCGGAACCGCCATTTCCTTGAACACCACTGTACCGGAATTTTTGGATGAAGATAGCCGAACCGCTTGGTTCACCGCATAGACGGCCCCCTCAAAGGCCGCCACATAGCCATCCGTGGCTTCCAATTCGGGAGTTTCCGAACCCCGGTCGGAACCTTCCATGCCGCTGAAGCCTTCCTCTATCAAGACGCTATCCTCTGCTTTCCGCAAACCAGAGGCCCCAAACAAAGAGTGCAAACTGCCGCCATATTCCGCTTCCAAAGGCACCAAGTGCAACGTATCGGAAGCAACCACCATTCCCGAATCGTTGACATAACGATAAGCCACATAGTATGAAGGCAAGGAATCCGGCAATGGTTCCGGTTCAGGATCGGGGTCGGGATTTTCCGGCCCGAAAGGCGTATTGTCCTCGCCCCAGATTTTCTCCACCAGTTCCGGATAATCAATAAACGGATTGCGGTTTTCCTGATAGACATAGACCGCATCGTTCCGCTCCCTTTCCTTGTCGCTTACCGGATCCTGCTCATGCCACTGAAGCAACAAATCCACCACCCAATCGTCAAAAGCCTGACCATCCGTGCCGTTGCAAATAGGACAGCTGCCCCAATCGGCAATCCTGTCCTCGTAACAAGTGGCCATATAGAAATACGTCCGGGCAAAATCCCCTTTGTACTCGTCCAATGGCTCGAAAACCGTTCCAGAATAACCCGGCGTGGCATTAGGACCCAGCCGGCATCCCGCCTGGCTCGTATAAGTTGGCTCATCCACTTCCCCGAAAGGATTGTTGCCCCGGCGGCCGTTCACATAACCATCGGTAGGATAGAGATGGAACAAGTCCGTATACATAGGACGCGCATCATCGAACCAGCTCTTGGGAAAAGAATGCTCCCGGTTGTAGCAGTCTCCCTCCTGCTTGTAATTGCCGCATTGATTGCTCCCGAACCTGAAATCGCAATCGGAGTACATGTCCCAGACATAGCCGTCCTCCCGCACATCGGTAGTCCGGAACGCATCCCACAATGCATCGTAGCTCAAGGAAGCGTGGTCGCGGATTATCTGGTGCAAAGCGGTCTTCAAGGCATAGCCGCTCTTGCCGTAAGCTTGCTCGTAATAGCCGTCCGGCTCATCGGCCATGACCTGCGAAGCCCAAGATGGCAACAAAGCAACAGCGCACACAATAAAACATCGCAACAGATTCTTTTCCAACAGATTCATAATCATACTTTTTAGACCTGCAATGCCATGGAACTTCTCAAAACAGCGAGCAAACTTACGCAAAAAACGAATACACGGGATCTGCACCCGGTAAACAATGTAAATGCCGAACATAATAAAAAAAAGGCGATGTGTCATAATGAGTAATCTGACACACCGCCTGAGATTTATTTCAAATCCCTATTTGATACACCCTCTTCATCGAACAGGGGAATCAGCGCATCCCCCATCAAAGGAATCCTGAATCTCCCCGATGCAAAATCTTTATCGTCAAAGAGATCAACGAACAACCACCTTGTTCACGGCAGTGCCTTCGGTAGTCTTCACTTCCAGCACGTAAACGCCTTTGGACAGGCCGGAGAGGTCGATTCTGGCTTCGCCGTTCAAGCCTTCTTGCGCCAGAATCAAGGAACCGCTGATAGAGTATACATTCAAGTCAAAGCGACCATCGGTACGAACATTCAACTCACCATCGGTAGGGTTCGGATAAACAGCCACCTCTATCCGGGAAGCGGGTTCGTTTGCCGCCGTAGCTCCGATATCCTCGCGCATACGCGGCAGAATCTGGCATTGGCCGTTGTACCAGCCGATATAACCGATCACATCCACCGCATCCGATGGAATCTCTTCTCCCAAGTAGCTACCCTCGCGATTAGTGCGGAAAACCATCGTGGCATTCCCGTCCGAGATATTATATGAGGTATTCTGTTCAAACGTGCCCGTTTCAGCAAAAACAACATCATTGATGCGCACCAAAGCATTCTGGTAATTCAACGCATTCTCGCCTTTCAGTTCGGAAATCGTGACTGTGGTAACTACCACATCGGCGGTTTCTCCGGTTATTTCCATCGAAGCCTCGTCGATGTACTGCATTTCAACCAAGTCGTTGTAAACGGTCAGCTGGCCGATCAAGTTGTTGATCACGCTGCCCACTTGCAGGTTCGAAGCGTTCTCTTCAATCCGGTACAGCATCATCGAATGACCAAGCGTGGTTTCGCAACCCTGATCCTGCACCCATACGTTGGTGGTGTTCTGACCGCTGCCAAACTTGCCAATCACGGCGGTCACTACCACCGGGTTGGTGATACGGTAAGCCTGGCCTTCCACATAGCTGTCGCGCAAAGCGTTCAAAGCCGCCAGATTTTCCACATCGATATAACCGAAAGTGAAAGTATAGGTGGCGTTGCTTGTCGCATTGCCGCTACGGTCGGCCACTCCGTTGACGGTAATCGTGTATTCGGTGGCCGGAGTCAAAGAGGATGTCCGCAATACCACATAGGTACGACCTTCTTCGTAGATAGCCGAATCGACCGTAGCCCCGTTGTCCAGGCTATAGTTGGCCACATTGGCCGCCGAGGCAGCGTCCAATGTTTCGGAAAAATGCACCATGATCGTAGTCGGGTCGCTGGCTTCGCCGGTCACCATCTCGATGACAGGAGCCTCGGTATCGGCACTGTAGCGGCCCAGGTCGGAATAATCGTCAAAATCGCCTTCTTCCCATTCAGTCTCATCGTAGGTGGCGGTAGGGCCTTCGCCATAGATGCGGCGCAAGGTGACGTTCTCTCCCCACATTGTAGTATCCCCAAAAACACCGACTTCATCAATTTTCTCGCCGCTTTTGAATAAAGCCACAGCATCGTTCCCGTTGAAAGAGGTAACATTGCTGGTCATATCGCCCAAAGCCTTCAATTCATCCGAAGCCTGGCTGTTCACCAGCACGAAAGTTTCCCCATCGGCCAGAGTGCCTGTCAGCACCTGTTCATTCTTGTAGTCGCCCCTCCCGTTGGTCTGCTTCATCAAGGAATAAGCCGCCAGATCCACATCGGCGCCCGTCCCGTTATAAATCTCGATGGCTTTATTGTTGGCCGAACCTTCCAGATACTCCGAAATAATCAAATCGGAATAAGTGTGCGTTTCTTGAGCGGAAGCTATCCCCAAACCGAGGAAGGCACTTCCCAAAATAAACATTGTCTTTTTCATGATTCCTATTGGATTTTGGTTTATTCTCTTCCATGTCCAGCCACCTTCTTCAAGGGGAACCCGCATTCTCGAACCGGCGCACAACAACCTAAAAGGCAAACTGTTCCCCGTCAAGAGACGGCTTTTCCCGTCCAGCGTGGGGCTGCAAAATTACAAACAATTCCCACTTGGCAAACCGTTCACGAAATCTTAACCGCCCCAATCCTTGTGCATACCGTATATATGATATATCTTTGCATAAAAGTTCCCGTAAAATGACAACAACATCTCTCACAAACAAAAAAAGAAAAATCATCGATATTCCCAATGACGTGTTCCGTTTCTTGTCAATCAAAGCGGCGGCACAGGGGACAAACTTGAAAAATTATATTGAAAACCTGCTAAAAAAAGACATGGAAGACACGGTAGCCCACATGAACGATGAGGAGGCCTATCGCTGGTTATCCGCACACGAACCGGATGGATTACAACCGGCAAGCCCAAAAGAACAAGAAGCTTTTCGTAAATGGCTTGGTATATGAAATTCACGTTTTCCAAAGCCTTTATCAAATCCAGTTTGCGTCTCTCCGGCAAAATGAAAACATCTTTGCAAAAAGCACTCAAAGAAATAGAAAAAGCAAACAGCATTGATGAAATCACCGACTGCAAAAAACTCACAAACTTCAACTACACTTACCGCATTCGTATTGGAGGTTATCGAGCGTTCTTCATCTTTCATGTACACATCAAGGACGATGTCATCCTATTCCAATACTTATTGACAAGAGGGGAAGCTTATACCAAGAAAAATATGGATAAGCTGCGGAAAAACGACTCCTAAATCAACCATTCCAAGATTGAACCTTCTCCAGCACCCGCTCCGTTTTAGCCTCTACCGGCAGGTTCCCGTCAATCCACTCAATCCGGCAGCCTTCCCTTTCCATCTTGCGGAACCAGGTCCGTTGCCGCTTGGCGAACTGGCAAATGGCAAAGTAAAGCTTTTCGCGCATTTCCCCGTAAGAAAAATCCCCCCGCAGGTACTGCGTGATGAACTTGTATTCCAGACCATAGTAAATCAACTGTTCCGGCTTCAATCCGGAAGACAGCAACGCCCGCACCTCATCCACCATGCCCGCCTGCAGACGGGCATCCAGACGTTGCCCTATCCGCTGGCGTAAAACCTCCGGCTCGAACGCGATACCGAACAGCAACGAGCTGGGCGGCACCCGTCCCGCATCCGGGCAACGGCGTTCAAACTCCGCGATTTCCAAGGCCCGCAAGCAACGCTCCCTCGTCTCTGTATCGGTATGGTTATGCAAAGGCCCGTAAGAAGCCAGCAATTCGGCCAGCCCGGCATCGCTCTTGCTTTCCAAAGACCGCCGCAGCCCTTCGTTCCTAGGCACTTCCCGAAAACGCTTCCCGCCCAAGGCAGCCATCAGGTACAAACCGCTGCCGCCGCAAAGCACCGGCACCCGCCCCCGCGCCCGGATTCCGGCATACGCCTCATCAAAAGCCTGCTGATAACGGAAAATATTGTATTCCTCTCCCGCATCCGCCACATCCATAAGATGATAAGGTACCGAAAAAGCCTCTCCCGTCCGGGCATCCGTTCCTGAATATTCCGACAAATCCTTGCCCGTGCCCAAATCCATGCCCCGGTACACCTGCCGCGAATCGGCACTGAGGACTTCCCCGTCCAAACGACGTGCCAACCCGACCGCCAAAGCGGTTTTCCCGCTTGCCGTGGGACCCAGAATCACGACCATCGGAGCAAAGGCTGCTCCTTCTGCATCTTGCGTTCGCATAAAAACAAAAAATCCCTTATTGATTCCCAATCCTCCAAGCTCAAATCTTGCAAAGAAGACCATCCGCCAGGCGCAACGATGCACGCTCCACCGGCCTTTCCCGTATCCTGCCCCTCGCCCTGCATACCGGCTTCGCCAGCATCGATTCCCGCCAAAGCCGCCAAACGCCGCTGCCGGCACGCACTCCAGCCTGTCAACTGCCGGTCATCCGCTTTAAAAACTTCCTCCGATACCCTATCCAGACCGAGTCTGCCCCACAGCTCATGGCAAAGTTCCCGCAGATTCAGCCAATCCTGTCTATCGTCCTGCACATAGGAAGCCTTCAGGAATTGCAGGGAACGCAAGGCATCGAACTTCTCCATGCAGGCTCGTACAAACTGCGCCTTCCGCCCCCCGCAATGCGCCCTTATCGGCTTCCACCAACCTTCCCCGAAAGCCGCACCCCAGAAATCGAACTTCCGAGCCAAAGGCCTGCAAAGCCCGTCCGGGACTTCCGGCCCGCACAAGAAATCGTACAAATCCGGCAAAGCCTCGTAAGCATCCTGCATCCGTCCGAACAAGGACATCGGATAAATCGGATACGAAGTCCATTGCCCTTCCACCCCCTTGTTCAAAGCCGGCCCCGTGCCAAAGAACACCCGGGTGCTGAACCTGGGCGAAGGATGGCTCAAAGCGGGGCTATGCCGCAAGACCGCGCCCGTTTTCAGCATCTTCTGCAAGAAATAGAAATCCTCCCCGCTTTTGAAGGGGGAGATTCCGCCGATTTTCCTGTACGCCTCCAAAGTGCAGGACATGGACGAACCTACCGCCGTAAGCGCATAAGGATGCCCGACGAGCATGAGGTTCAAAGCATAGGAACGCATATAGACCTCGTAATGCAGCATGGCGCAGGCCCGTTTTTCCGAATCGCTTCCCGCCCCGTTCACGTCCAAGGAACAGTCCGGAACCGAATCGGACAAGCCCGCATGGGCCGGACCGGACGAGGAAATCCCCTTCAGGACCGTCTCTTGCGGAAACATACCGGACGGAACATCTCCTGCAACAACCGTCCCGGCTTTCCATCCCAAAAGCTTCGCCCCGGCAAGACCTTCCTCCAAGAAATGGTAATAGGGATTGGACAAGGCCAAGGCCTCGGGACAAGCTGCAAACAGAGCCGCCTGGCATTCCAGATAATCCTCCGGATACAAGGTATCGGCATCCATGCAGGCCAGCAAAACCCTCTCCAAAGGCCAAGGTCGCGACCGGGCGCACTCCAAAGCCGCATCCATGGCTGTTTTCCGCGCCCATCCCACCCCGTAATGCTTGGCATCCCAAGCCCTGCCGGGACTATAACGGTCTATCAAGACCACCGGGAACGAGAAACGGTTCCCCGCAACCATACGCTCCAACTGCCGGAAGGTCGCTTCATTGACCTCGCAGACACGCGCATGTTCCGAAGAACCGTCTCCGTAATAGGCCGCAGGCTGGTTGATGCAGACAAAAACCGCCTCCGGCAAACAAGTCTGGTCATTCAGGCTCGAAAGCATCCGAGGCAAGTTTGGCTCATCCATGGCAGGAACCGCCACCAAAAACCGGAAAAACCTTGCCCCTGCCTCCATTTCACCTAAGCATGAACCCCATCGAATCCTAAAGCTGCTTGAGCAATTTGCCCCGGAACGACCGTCTGCCATCCAGGCTTACGACTTCCACCACATAGAAACCGTCCGGCAAGGCGGACACGCTTACTTCAAGGCTTTCCGCCCCATGGGCTTCCCGACGCAGGCACATCTGTCCCTGCAAATTGTAAAGCGCCACATACGACAAGGCTTCCTGCGCGGAAACCGTGAAAGAAGACGAAACCGGGTTAGGCCAAACCTTTACCGACTCCATCTCTTCAAGACGAGCCACGGAAGTCGTGTCGTCCCCACCGCCGGTCGTATCTCCCGGAACCGCCCTCACATGGCCCAGATTGTCGTAAATCGAATCGCCGCCTCCCATGAAAAGGAAGGTGATGCCCGCGCTGCTGTCCATCCAGGCGATTTCCGTCACCGGCTTCTGCGTCCAGGCACCGGTAGTAGTCCGGGAATTGGGCGAGCTCTGGTCGGTGAACTCGGTGTTGTCAGCCGTAGGATAAGGCGTTTCCGGTCCCATCTCAGCCCTGGAATTGTTTCCGCCATCCGCCTGCTTGATGTAAAAACCTCTCCGGGCGGGATTGTTGTTGGTCTGGTTCAGGTCGTACCCGAAACCCGGCACGTTTTCATTGATCGCGTATATCAGCAGGCCATAGCCCGGAATAGCCGTATCCCAGCGGCTTTCCCCGCCCCGGTAATCCAAGACGAAATATTCGCCCTCGGTAGGCGACTCTATCACAAAAGCCTTGGTGGCCTCTTCCACGTTCTTCATCTCAATCACGCAACTGTCCTCCAGCGACTGGCGTTCCAGCCAACCCAGCTCGCTGCGGCACCACGCATTATGCAAAGGCGGCGTCTTGCCCCCGTTGTTGTAGGTACCGTACGCCATGATGTCGAATTCTCCCGGATCCACCGAAACACCGCCGCTTCCATCATAATCGCAATCGTACAGGTCCGGCAGGCGGAGCACATGGCTCATCTCATGCACCAAAGCCCCGATGTACGCAAAATCATTTTCATGGGAAAGCTCGCCCGAACAAGCGTACATCCACATGTCCACCCCGTCCAAGGTCAAGGAGCGGTCCAAGAATCCCTGATGCGCCCACACGGCCTCGCCCTGCAATGTCGTTTCCTCGCCCTGTCCGGCATAAATGATATGCATCCCGTCCACGGCTCCGTCACCATCGGCATCGTACTGGCTGAAATCCACATCATAAAGCGAATCGGCCAGACGGCAGGCATCCTCAATCATCTGCGCGGCATTCTGGTCGTTCCCGTACATGTCATTGTTACCGTAATAATACCGGGTATAGGGCAGATCCACCGGCCCGTACACATCCGGCTCGAAATGGAAGAGCCCCCGGCTGTTGTCCAGGAAATAATCCACGAAGCTGCCCGCGCATCCGTGCGCTTGGTAGCCCTGCATCGTTATCAAGGAATCATAGGATTCCTTGGGCGTGACCATCTTCACGTTCTGGAAATTGACCAGTATGACAGGAATCTTGCGGACCACCGTGTCGGTCAGGATTTCCTTTTTCCCTGTCTTGGCGGCCGCATCGGCAGGAGCTTTCCACTTGGCCATGCGGCTCTCTATCTGGGAAGCCGAATACCGCAAGCCTTTGGAAATCTTCCGCACGAACATAGCCTCGGCTTCCGTCCGGTCCGCCTGCGCATGGGCTTTGACCGTGGAGGGCACCATGTTGCCGCTTTCGTCCAGAACGGCGTAATACAGCTGCCCGTCCTGATTGAGCAAAGTATAGCCATCCAAGCTTTCGACCCAATGCACGCGCTCATCTCCCCGCAGGTAAACCGTAATCGTCGTGCCGTCTGCTTGTTTGAACTCGATGGGCCGGTTATAGGCCGGCGCGGCTTTCAGCATGGACAACGACATCAAGGCCGCCATGCAAATCAAAAAAACTCTCTTCATATCGATTATTGGTTGTTCTATGGTTGTCAATCCTTTCCTTGCCGGATTCCGGCCATGCGGCAGCCGCCCTTCCGAGGCAAGCCATACCGGCAAAGCCTATTATAAAGAGACAAAGATACGATTTTTCCACGAGACTGGTATTATTTTCCCACAAGGCGAATCAACGCGAATCCAGCGCAAACGGAAACACACCGGTGCAACATCATGGCAAATACTGGGACATCTGTCGGAGCCTGCCAAAACGATTTCTATTCCTATGATTGTCAAAGCGAACCCAAAAAGGAATAAATTTGTCCAGGCATTCTCATCGGTCTGCCCGCAACAGATTCACCAAAGCCACATAATCTTCCACGCCGAGCTGTTCGGCCCGCTTCTCCAGCATCGCCGCCGGAAAATCCCGCGTCGACAGGCCTTTTTCCTCTTCAATTCCCTTGAAAGCATTGCGCAACGTCTTGCGTCTCTGATTAAAAGCCTTCTTGACAAGATAGACAAAAAGCTTTTCGTCGCAGCCCAAAGCCGAACTGTCGTTGCGGCTGAGACGAATCACACAGGAACGAACTTTAGGGGGCGGCAGAAACTCCTCTGCCTCCACCGTGAATAAATATTCGGTACGGTAAAAAGCTTGCAGCAACACGCTCATGATACCGTATGCCTTGCTACCCGGTCTGGCGCAGACCCGCTCGCCCACTTCCTTCTGGAACATCCCGCCCATCACTGGCACAAGCTCCTTGTATTCCAGCACACGGAACAAAATCTGGCTCGATATGTTATAGGGAAAATTCCCAGTCAGCACAAAACTCTCTCCACAGAACACTTCCCGCAAATCCATCTTCAGGAAATCCGCCGGAATCAGCTTCCCGTCACGAGTCTTGTCAGGATAATGCGAAGCCAGATAGACTACCGATTCAGGGTCCAGCTCCACCAGCTTGACATCTAACATCGGGTCCTCCCACAAGCAAACGCTCAGCACGCCCATGCCCGGACCTATTTCCAGAACGTGAATCGGCTTGCCCGGCAAAGCCAAAGCAGACGATGCCGAAAGTCCGGAATATGTCATCCTGCACGTATCCGGCAAAGGCTCATCGCCAGAAAACCCGGATTTTCCAGCCGCAGGCAACTCTATACCGGCGGCAAGGGGTGGCATACCGGAAGACGCCTCATCCTTTGGACGGAACTCAGAAGCATCGTGCGTCAAGGCGCCGGCCGCCAGACGGTCCAAGCTGCCATCGGGCATCAAGCGCGGAACATACTGCGGATGGACGCAGCGGGCAATGACCCGGGCTATGTCCTGGCTCTTCAAGAAATGCTGCCCCAATGCCTTCTTGGCTCTGACGCTGTCCGCGCGGCCGGCACCCTTGTCCCCTCGGCCGAAACCGCCCCGGCCATCATTGTTTCTCCTATTATTCCTTTGCATCTGTCTTTAAGCATTATATAAAAACCCTTTCCAAGCATCACATACATATTCCATACGCCCCGTATCCACATTTATCCCAAATCGGTCATTAGACTTTGGGGAGATTGCCCGCTTGTGTCAGGCAGCATGCTTCTCGCCTAGCCGAAGGCGTAGCGGGCTACGTCGAGGCGTAGCGAGAAACAGGATGCGGACAGAAGCGGGCAAGATGCCCGAATGCCTCATTTTCCCAATCAGAAACGGACTCGGCGTGTCTAATGACCGATTTGGGTTTATCCCGACAGACTCCGTATGGGGCAAGATACCGGTACCACGGTGCAGGCACCGTACCCAAGCGATGGCCTCTCACTGCAAGCCGGCATCGCCTCTGAGGAAACGGTACCGCTGCCGAGCCAAGCTTGCCAAGGTGGACGATTTGAACTCCATGAACAACCATTGGTAGAGCCGCATGGCCTCCTCCTTGTCGGCCAAGCGTTGCTCGTCGGTACGCTGGCCGAACACCTCCGAACCGGCTTCCGGCAGCCAGAAAACCCAAGCATGATCCATCCCCTCCGGCACCGGGATACCCGATCGAAGCTGCAAGAGTTCCGCCGATAAGAACAAGGCATCGTCTACCAAAAGAGGGTCGCGATAATCCGTATAGACTTCCGAAAGCCAATACAAAGCCTGGCCTATCGAATCCATCCCCAAATAAATCTGCGCTTTGCGATACCAAGCCTCATCGAACAGCCCGCCCTCCTGAGGCAAGGACAGCAAGGTGTCCAAAAACCGCAAAGCCTCCTCATGGAAGCCCCGCATGGCCATGAAATCCGAACGCGCCACATACCAAAGCCCCGTATAGCTGCTATCCGGACTCATGTTCTCCTTGATCAGCAAAGAAAGTTCCATCGCATCGTTGGCAATCGTCTTGGAAGTAGCCGCCCTGAGTACTTCCAACTGGCTCTTTGCCCATTCAAACTCCCCTATGTAATAAGACAATCGGGCATTCTGCAATTTGGCATAAAAGCCCACCGGATCCTGCTTGAGATCTTTCTCCACTTGCGAATACAAAAGCGTGGCATCCCATACCTTATCATAATACAATAAAATATCCGCCAAGTCTATCTTCAGGACCGCCTGCTGGCTGCGCGTGAAACGATGCGATGCCAAAGCCTCTTCCAACAGCATCCGAGCGCTATCGCGTTCACCCGCATAATAAGCATGAATCTTAGCCAAGTTCCTGTACAGGCCAAAAATCTCCGGCCCCCGGCCCAGCTCCGAAAACAGTGCCTTATAAGCCTGCTTCAAACCAGCCACCCATTCCGGATTCTTCTCCTTGCGGCTCTCCAAGGTAGCAAAATACAAATCCAGCAAATCAATCTTGGCCTCGCGCAGATATTGGGTCGAAACCGGCATAGCACCAGCTTCCGCCTCAAGGACAAATTCCTCATAAGCCGTACGCGCCATCTCGTAACGCCTATTGGAAGTCGTGACCCGTATGGCTTCCAGCCACTTCTGCCCGCCATCCTCGAAACGCCGGGAATACGCCTTAGCCTGTAGCAAGGCCGTCTCGAAATCCTTTTGCTGCAAAAGCACCCAGACCAGCATATCCTGCACTACCTCGTCCATCGGTTCTTGCTGCGCCTTTTGATAAAGCAGACGTTCCAAGCGTGAAGCTACCCGGCTCGACGCCTTTCCATTTGCCGGATACGCAACGTCCTGGCCATTGCCCGCCGAAGTCGTCCCCAATCCGTCCCCGGCCCGCGCCCCTGTCTCGGAAAGGCTACTGGAAGCCATTACCGCCTGCAAACGGGTATAGACTTCTTCTTTTCTATCGGGATCCCGTTCCAGCACCTTCAAATACTCGTCCAGCATCAACTCATACTGTCCGGTCATCCTGTACAAATCGGCCAGCTCTTGCGCATAAAGGCAAGCCTCCGGACGAACATCCTCCGGCTCGACCTGACCGTCAAAACTTCCGAATCCACCCGGCCAGGCCATGTCCGATGACCCTGCCCCCAAGTCCAATCCAAAAAGCTGCCGCAAGCGCAAACCCGCTTCCGCCACGCTTCCTGCCTTCTTCAAAAAATCCCGGTTAAGCTTATATCTAGGTACTGAACCTTCCGTCACTGCCCGATAGGCATCACCGGCAAGCTCGCGTGCATGCACATACAAGGCAACAGCCCAATCGTAACGCCGGGTCTTTTCCACGATATCCTGCGCTATTTCCGAAAGGGAGACGGCCGAACCGCCATAGATATCCAATCCGGACAGAAATTCCTCAAAGCCGGAACGAGCCTTTTTGGTTTCACCTGCCAGCAAGAAATTCTGCAACAAATCTATTTGACAAAGCAGCGGTTGCGGAGCGGATTTCATCTGGCGGCGAATCAGCTTCTCTGCTTCCGGATACTGCTCCAAAGCCTGAAGGCATTGCAGATAACCTTGATAGACAAAGGTCTGCGGGTCTTCCTGGTAAAGTTCCTCGTAAAGGCTCAGCGCCTTGTCTGCCTCCCCGTTCTGCATATAACGCTCGGCCAGCTGCAAACGGTTCTGTTCCTGCGCAGACAAAATCCATGGATAGAAGCCCAAAAGACATACCAAAACCAGCCGCCGCCAAGACGAGCAAGCCACGCCAAAACCGGAAACAGAACCTAAAGACATAAGGCAAAAACATTCAAAAAGAGGATGTGTCAATCAAAATCTCAACACATCCTCCTATTATTCACGGGCAAGCAATCCTAAGCCTGCGCCCAAAATCCCGACAAAAACTAATCGATCATCTCAAAACCCGTAAACGGCTGCAAGGCTTTCGGAATCCGGATGCCTTCCTGAGTCTGGTGGTTCTCCAGCAAAGCCGCCACCACCCGGGGCAACGCAATCGCGCTCCCGTTGAGCGTATGCAGCAAGCGGGTCTTGCCATCGGCACCCTTGTAACGCAGATGCAGGCGGTTGGCCTGGTAGGTCTCGAAATTGGACACCGAGCTCACTTCCAGCCAACGTTTCTGCGCCGCGCTGAACACCTCGAAATCGAAAGTCAAGGCCGAAGTGAAGCTGATGTCCCCCCCGCATAAGCGCACCACGTGGTAAGTCAGCTCCAGTTCCTCCAGCAAAGACCCCACATGCTCGCACATCTCCTGTAATACCCGGTAGGAATCTTCCGGCTTCTCGATGCGCACGATTTCCACCTTGTCGAACTGATGCAGCCGGTTAAGCCCCCTTACATCCTTGCCGTAGGACCCCGCTTCGCGCCTAAAGCAGGCCGAGTAGGCGCAATGCTTCACCGGCAGGTCCTTCTCCTGCAACAGGCAGTCGCGGTAAAGGTTGGTCACCGGCACTTCAGCGGTAGGAATCAGGTAGAAATTATCCAAGCCCACGTAATACATCTGGGCATCCTTGTCGGGCAGCTGGCCGGTGCCGTAGCCGGAAGCCTCGTTGACCATCAAAGGCGGCTCTATCTCCACATAACCGGCCTTGGAAGCTCGGTCCAAAAAGAAGTTGATCAAAGCCCGTTGCAGCTTGGCACCCTTGCCTTTATACACCGGGAAACCGGCACCGGTAATCTTGTTGCCAAGCTCGAAATCGATGATGTCGTACTTGGCAGCCAGTTCCCAATGCGGCAGCGCGTCCTGCGGCAGATGGTCGATCTCGCCCACCTGCTTTTCAATCACGTTCTCCGAAGCGTCCTTGCCTTCGGGCACCGATTCGTGGGGCGTGTTAGGAATGCTGTAGAGCAAGGTCTGGATTTCCTTCTCCAAGTCCGACACCTTGCCCGAAAGTTCCTTGTTCCGGTCCTTGTGCCGGGCGGTCTGTTCCTTCAAGGCATCGGCCTCCTCTTTCTTTCCCTGCTTGAAAAGCAGACCTATTTCCTTGGACATCTTATTGACTTCCTGCTGGATGCTTTCCAATTCCTGCTGAGCCGAACGCTTCTCGGCATCCAAGTCTATCAGTTTACGGACATTCTCTTCGGCGGCGGCATAATGCTTCTTCTGCAACGCCTTGATTACCTCTTCCGGATTCTCCCGGATCACTTGCAGCTGCAACATCTTGTTCTATTTTTAGGCAGATTCAACACAGGCTCAGCCGAGAAGGATTCTTTGCTTTATTTTTTTGACGAACCCATCGCATTTCAATGGGTCAGCACGCACTCGCGGCCTGCCCCCATCGGCATCGCCCAATAAGGCGCGAAATTACAAAATCTTCAACGAACATCATACACTATGCCATCAAGCCGATTCTTCACATTATCCATACCATTTCCACCCGGGCATTTCACATTATCCACCATTCAAACAGGTCGATTTTTCACATTATCCGAAATTCGCCCCATCCGGCTGACCATCATAGCAATGCTGCCATATATACAGGCAAGCAGAGAATATCCTTGTCTTTTTTCAAGTCCTTAGTATAGAGAAGATAACGGTGAAGGATTCTCGCCGAGAACCTTTGCTGGAATTTATCGAGGGATTTATGAGAGTTATATCCGGAAGATTTAACCTCAATGGGGCACATCTTGTCCTTACGTGAAAGCAGGAAATCCACTTCATAGCTACGGACCGTCCCGCCTTCTTCCTCGGCTTTCGGAACCTCTTCCTTGAACGTATAATAAAAAAGTTCATCGCCCGCACTCTTCAGCATCTGGGCTACCACATTCTCGTACACATAACCCAAATCCGTACCAAGCTTATCGGCAAGAAGTTTCCGATATATCTCGTTCTCCGTATAATCACGATCCATGAAGGCGAGAGTAACAAACAATCCCGTATCGGCAAGAAACATCTTGAAACAATCGTAATCGGCATGCAGCGAAAAACCCACGCTGGGGTCATTGGCATGATAGGCAAAATTCACTGTCATGGAATCGGCCATATCCATCAATAACTCGCCCAGCCTGGCAGCGGTCGCGTTCTCAATCACGCTTCCCACCTTATAACGTGCGGTATTGCGGGAAAGTTCCGCCGGAATCGAAACGAACAAACGAGAAGCACGCCCTGTCGGGTCGATTTTACGGAAATCATCGATATACAGTTCGAGTATGTTCCTTTTTACCGCATCTATGGCCGAAAAATCATTCGATTCGAGGTAGGCATTGACAGCCTGAGGCATACCGCCTATAAGCATATACAGACGAAAGCTGCGCATAAGCTCACGATTAACGGCATCTCCCATCGGCTTGGAATTTTGATACGCATACCTGATCAACTCGTAAGTCTGAGGCTTGCCAATAGCCCACAGGAATTCTTCGTAATCCAGCGGATACATTGCGATACGTGTTTCTTCGCTCGGTATCACGATGCCTTTCACGTTTTTCTTGATGGAAAGGAGCGAACCTGTTTCAATGTAATCATACCGATGATCCTTCACAAGATGCTTGATGGCTTGCCGAGCTGGAGGACACAATTGCACTTCATCCAAAACAATTACCGATTTCCGTTCGTGCAGCGACACATTGAACAATGACTGAATCCGCAGAAAGAAGTAATTCAAATCCGAAATATGGGAAAACAATTCTTTAACCACATCATCTGCCACTGAGAAATCAACAATGATATAGGATTCATATTCATTGCGGGCGAACTCTTCTGCTATCGTTGATTTTCCAATCCGGCGTGCCCCTTTTATCAGAAGCGCCGTTTTCCCATCACTCTCTTTCTTCCATCGGAGCATCCTCTCGTAAATCTTACGCTTGAATATCTTTTCACCCATAACCGAATCCTCATATTTACCGCAAAAATAGATGCTTTGTCGGAAATCGCAAAATGTTTTTCACTTATTTTGTCGGAAATCGCAAAATGTTTTTTCACCTATTTTGTCGGAAATCGCAAAATGTTTTTCACCTATTTTGTCGGAAATCGCAAAATGCCGCCCTCCCCAAAACGAGGTATCCGCAAGGCCCAAAATCCCTATTTCTCGGTATTTCACAAAATTCCTCATCTTATTTTCTTTGCAAAAGCTGAACCAGTAGAAAAAGCACAAGGGGAAACAGCCCCGTCTTGCACTCCTGCAAGGCAACAAAACATGGAACGGACGCGGACTTGGCAAGCCGCCCTGCATCCATTTGAAAAGAAACAAACTTTACATTTCAAATACCATGAAAAAAACAGCCATTGTGTACGGCTCTTCTTCCGGTACCACCGAAGGGGTCGCCAAACTGATTGCCGGCAAGCTCGGCATCCCTGCCAACTGCGTGTTCGATGTAAGCAAGTTCACAACACAGCAGGCCGAGGACTTTGAAGTACTGATTCTCGGGACCTCCACCTGGGGCGACGGGGAACTTCAAGACGACTGGTACGACGGTATCAACACCCTCAAGTCGGCCAAACTCAGCGGTAAGCTGATTGCCTTGTTCGGCTGCGGCGATTCCAGTGCCTATTCAAGCACATTCTGCGACGGGATGGGGCAGATTTACGAAGACCTCCAAGGCAGCGGATGCAACTTCATCGGGGAAGTTTCCACGGACGGATACAGCTTTGACAGTTCCAGAGCCGTAGTGGATGGCAAATTCGTAGGCGCCGCCCTCGACGAGATGAACGAACCTGACCAAACCGATGCCCGCCTGCAAGCGTGGATCGATTCGTTCAAGGACAAGCTGCAATAGCCAGCTAACTCTTTGCTTTGCGGCCTGAAGCTCTTACCGCAAAGCGCGATGCCGGTCTCCGCTCCGGCCGGCATCGCCTCCTTGTCCGGTCAAGACGGACTCCCTTATCATCGCATCCGCCCCACAACAGGATCGATGCGCAGCAAGAACAAAAAACACACATGCGATGGACACGAATACTGCCGTTTACAATTCAGAAATAAAAGTTTTCCTGAACCACGTCTATGAGTTCCAGAAAGGAGTCAGGCGCATGATTCTTTATACCACGGCAAAAAAGAATTGCCCGTTCATGCTGCAAAGATTGGAAAGCCGCAATATAGACTACATAATCCAACCGGCAGGACCCAACAATATCAACCTGTTCTTCGGGCGGAAAGAGTGCATCCAAGCCATCCGCTGCATCGTGACCCGCCCTCTCAACAAGCTCTCACCCGAAGAAGACTTCATCTTAGGCACCATGTTAGGCTACGACCTCTGCGCCCAGTGCGAACGTTTCTGCAAGCGCAAAGCGGAACTAAGCCGCCAAAGTGCCTGAAGGCCGATGCCACTGCAACGTCAAGGATTTCTCAGAAGCTGTTTAAATTTATTTGTTTAGGCCATCGGGAGGGGATTTCGAGGAATGGCGCCGCGTTTTTCAAAGGAGGATAGCCAAGCTATCTGACGTGAAAAACGCAAGCCAGACCCGAAATAGCCCCCGATGGGCAAACAAAATCCTGAAACCGCCCCTTGAAAATCCATTCTTTTCAGGATTGTAAAAAATTTTAAACAGCTTCTCAAAACATCCTTGTCTATTTCGCCTTGCAAGAAACACGTCTGGAATCTTGGATTCCGGTAAATCCACTCCGCATTTTCCTCAACGCACAAAACGCTGCGTATCTGAACACCTGGCAGGAATACAGATCCGTTGATGCCGGCTGACAACGACCCTATATTCTCCACCCAGACATCCCGCACACGCCCCCGTTCATCAACTATTTGCATGGCCTTCAAGGGAACTCCACCTCCGCCCGGCAAAACCGTATCGAAAATGCGATCCACCGTCAATACTTCATAGTGTTCCGCACTTGCATACAACCGGACTTGCTCGCCCACCTCCTTCCCAAAATCAAAAAGCAGCCGTTCTTTGCCGGACTCCAATCGATACAATCTCTGCCCATCCTGACGGTACAGTCCCCTGAATCGGACATCAGAACATGCCTCATCAACTGCATAATACACTCTCTGCCATGTATGGCCGCCTACCACGGTGTCCCCATCGACCCATTCCGTGCAAGGATTCGCATAATAGCAATCCGCCCCTTCCACAAAATTGCAACGGGACCAAGTCCGGTTTTCCGCCAGCAATTGCCCAGCCTTCCCCGTATTCCTTGCCGAATCATCCGGCTCGCAAGCCATTGCCGACAAGAGCACCAGCAGACATCCCAATCCAGTAACACTCCGCGTTTTCATCACTACCAACATTTCTAAAAATCAAATAACCAATATCAAAACATCAACTTCCCACCTAAAACTTTATTCTATGCTTCCCTCTTCTAACAATACAACCGCCCCTATCTCGCTTGCAAAGGCATCTCGACTTCCCAACTTATCATCCCCTATCCCTACTTGTTGTCTTAATGAATTCCTTCAAGACAGAAAAACCATTTTGAAACCAGATTGACATCATTCACGCCGCAAAGTAAAAGCTACTGTCTGACAATCAGGATTCAAAGACCCCGTTGCATACCGGTATGTGTACCATTCTTCAATTGAATAGAACATCTTCAGGGACATCCTCGAAATCATCGATATAACACGTTCCAAAAGCCGGATTCTGATAAAGCCATTCATCCTCTGTTTCGCAACACAGGACAAACTCCATACCAGGCCAACCCGTAGCCGTATACTTAAGATCCAACCCTGCCGTCATTGAACCAATCCCCTCCACCCATGTATCATGCATCTGTATCGCGTCTTCCCATATCCCCACAGAACCGCGCAGCAGGAGAACATCCATCGCCCGCTGCAAGCGGCCATTGCCCCCTGGAAGCACCGTATCATACACATCCAGCACCACCACCTCAGATCGAGTCCAGCCAAGAAACAATGTATCGCCCGCCTTTTTCCCGAAATCAAAAATAAGTTTCGGCATTTTCACATCCCCCAGCCCGTTGACAAACCTCCCATACAACTTGTCCCCTTCCTGACGTAAAAGGCAATCAAAAACCACATGAGATGTATCCCCACTTTCCGCTCGGAAACTTTTCTTCCATATCAGATCTTCCACCACCGTATCCCCCCCTATCCATCGCCGGGTCGGTTCTGCACATTCCAACATCGACGGCGTTGAGTAAGCCCGATAAACATAGAGTCCACTCCAAACTTTCCCATCCTCCAGCAAATTCCCCGCCCGTCCATACAATGGTTCTTCTTCCGGCTTGCAAGAAGCCACCAACATGGCTACTCCCACCAGGAGCATTCCGCATAAACTATCTCGTGTTTTCATGACTTCTCTGTTTTTTTTACTTCATATCGTGTACACAAGAAATATTCACCCCTTGCAATACTACTAAATAAAATAGCAACTCCTTTAAACAAGAATCCCTCCTCGCAACACAAAGTCCGACTTGCATTGCGTGCAGGATAACGTAAGCCGGACATGCCCGATATCAATTACCCGAAGACAGCCATTCCGCCATAGCCGACTCCGCCTCCTCTCGCGTCTTTACTATCATGGTCTCTAAATCGATTCTGGAGTCAGAAGGAATCTTTGGCACTATAAAAGCCAAAAAGCCTGACTTCACCGGATCATACTCCACCAATGCCGGCCGTATGAAGCACGAATCCTCATAGGCCACAACCAACAGGGAATAGGAAAAACCTTCGCCTCTCAGCCATGAAACATACCGAGGATAATCCCATGTCTCCTTCATGGCCACAGCAAGGATAGTGGAGTCCGCCCAAGTTATCCTCCTCAATATGTTCTCACTGCTGTCCGAACCCATCCCCGATACGGTATCCCGATAACACAGGTGGTCCTGTAATGCCTGCTGGTCATTGATAATGGTTACAGAAGATGACTCAAAAAAACGCCAGGCAGAATCAATATAAGAAGGAAACGCACTTAAATTCCACCCATATCCGAACGTTTCTCGATAGTCCATCAAAGAAAAAGCACTCATATCACCATTGATGAATGGCCCTCCTTCTTCCTCCGGTCCACAGCTCGATAAGCAAAACAGATGGAACGCCATACAAAATCCAAATAGAAATTTTCTAATAAAACAAAAAGTTTTCATACTAAAATGTTTTAAATGAATTCCAAAAGAATCCAGACATACTAATCTTACAAATCCATACATACGCACAGTGAACGCTAATTTCTAATCACCCGAAAACTAAGACTCGTTCCCAATACAAGCGACAATACAGCCACGAACAATGATTTTGTTTTCATGTCTTTAAGTTTTATGTTATTAATGAATACTTCTTCCGATATGCTTCCTTTTTGGTTAACCCCCTTTACATATTGATGGGGCAAAGCTAAGTAAAATGCACATCATACGCAAGCAAAATATTATGCAACAAATTTATTTTCAATAAAAAAAGCAAACGAATCTTCAAGTCATTTTCACATCTAAAATTCATACCGAAAATACATTACAGAATATTCCATGGTTGTATTTTGGTTATAATTTGGTTGTAATTTGGTTAAGATTCTTACAGATTTTCCCATATCATAGTTTTTTCTATGAAATTTGCATTCAGTTTTAACCCGAATCGGTCCTTAGACTTTGGGCTTAACATCCATAATTGCCAAACAATACCTCAAAGCAACATAAAAACACATACCCATGAAAAGACATCCAAACCCGACCCGCATCATTGCCGCGGGTCTCCTTTGCGCATTTATAGGATGCAGCAAAGAAAATCCCGTATCAAGCCCGACAGGCAACAAAGAGGAAGTAATTTCCACAGCCACTATCCTCAAAACGGCCAAAGGAAGCCCCACTATCGGACTACAGACCCGAATTGGCCATAAAAAGGGTGTGTGTGATGGAAGTTGTACTTCGGCAATCAATACACATATGGACTGTGCTGGAACAGGAAGCGAGTGCAATCTTGTCGGGAACATCGAGCTTGAACCCCCACTCGGCAAAGGCACCACAGAAACCCCCACATTCAATGCCCGTTGCCGCTATCCGGAAGATTTTTCCGACTACGAATCCTTAGCCATGCCGGCACGCTCTTTTTATATGGAAGAGACCAAACAATGGCTCAATATCCCACAACAAATACTGGAAAGGGACCCTCAAACGTATTGTTTCTTGATAAAAAACATTACTTTTACCGGAAAGGCCGCGTATTCTAATTTGTAAGAACATGCAAAAGACAGTCCATCTTACACAAGACCCATCAGCCAGCATCATAAAAAATTGGGCAAAGAAACACCAATCCACCCTTTTATTGACCATTGCCCAAATTATAGGATGGACTGTTTTCTATACCGTATGGCGCCTTGTATTCTATTGGAGAACATTTACAACCATACAACAAGAAAATGTTTCGTTTTTCATTATTTTCATTGGCACTTACCTATTTTATTTCATGGGATTCAAATGTCTCTATCAAAGGAAATGGTTCTATTTTATCTTATTCTCTCTTACCATTTGGATTACAGCCACTTTAGCGGAATACTTTTACCTAATCCCAACGCTCATAAGCCATACGCACCCACTAAATCCCGCCACAGCAGAAGATTCCTATTCATACGTGCGTCGAAATACTCTTACTGGAATCGCCATACGCGATGCCGTCATCTTCTCCCTTGCCGGATTCTCTGTCCTCTACCACGATGCCTACCGTTTCAGGAAATTGCAGAAACAGGAATTAAAACACATGGAAGAGATGCAATCCCTCCAGTTCCAGACAAACCAATACATGCAACACGAACATTTTGCAGAAAACCTGCTGGAATTCTTTTCCGACAACATGCACGACGGGCAGCTCAAAAAAAGCTTTGAAAACGCATTGAGCCTGTATCAGTACAGCATCATCCACACCTCCATCTCAACAATTCCAGCCCGAGAAGAAGTGGATTTTTCAGAAAGGCTATGCCTGTACTACTGCGAAAAATATCCCGGGCTGGACATCAACTTCCGCATCACCGGAGAAAAACCCTCTTATCCCATCCTGACCTTGGTGACCGAACCCATCATCTGCAACATGTTCAAACACGGCATCACCACCAAAGACGGCAAGATGGGCATCCTTTTTGATTTCAACGATCCTGCCGTATTCAAGTTGACATGCAGCAACAAAGTCCGTCCCAACGCTTCTTTCTTCAATAACCCGCAATCGAGGGGGCTCAAACTGCTTTCCGCACGCCTGAAGAACTATTACGGAGACAGAGCCAAGCTCGATTTCAACGTCCATGAGCAGACGGTGACGGTCTCGCTCGTCATCCTTGTATAAGCGCCGGCATCTTGTCCATGAGAATAAAAGGGATTTTCATTTTCAACTTCAAGTTAGAATATCTTTTCTGTGCCGGAACCAGATAATCGCCTTCTATTCTGACATTCTTCTTATTGACAATCCCTCGCCGCGGAATGAAAAGGAATACGCCCGGCTTGATAGATTCCAGATACTCAAAGCATTCTTTCAAGGCAAGGGAAAACTTATAATGCACCCGAGGCGTGGAATTCAAATAAATATGCAAGGCCCGAGGCGTGCGTTTCATCTCGATCATGATAATATCCGTACAGGACACCATCCGTTGCCGTGTATGTTCCTTGTCCTCGTAACAAAAGAACCAAGCCGGTTCCGGCAAGACAATCCCGCCCAGTTCCAAATCTTGGACAAAGGAGTCTTCTATCCAGCCCAGCATTTCCGGTGTGAGCGGTTTGGGATGCATCCCGAGAACATGCGGAATCTCTCTCATTGCCGCATAGCCCGAGAACATGCGGTTGCCATGCCCTGAAACAAACGCAATACGAAGTTCCTTCGGGGCTTTGCGCAACAAATCGTACGCCAGCCCTTCCTCTGGAAATTCTATATCGGCCACCATCAAAGCCACCTTGTTCTTCCTGACAAAATCGATGGCATCGCCCAAACGTTCAAACGCACCAACTAACCGAAACAGCCTTGATCCCTTAAAGATCTCAGCCATCAGATGCAAAGCAGACGAATCGTCATCGACAATAATACATGGATAAACTGCTTGTTTCATTTTTCCACCATCTGAAAGGCGAAGATACTATTTTTTCAGGTACCACCACGGCAATGCCCTCTCTAAAACGAGGGGGCAGAGTCAACCAGCAAGTCCAAGGCGGCTTCAAGCCAGATATCGATATCCAAAGGATAATCCTGGTCTATGTTGTAGGCATCGGCCCGTTCATGCCCCAAACGAACCACAACGGCATCCAAAGCCGGTATCACAAAGATGTACTGTCCCAAGATACCTCGGAAATACGTCACGTCAAGCCCTTTGTAGTCCAGCATCCAGAACTGGTAGCCGTACATGGTGCAAGGCACTTCCCTCCCGTCCTCTAAACGCGCCTTCAAATAGGTTGCCGGCGTGGTCGCCTCGGCAATGTAGGCCGAATCCACCACCCGAACTCGCGTTGCAGTCACATGACCGCCTTGCGGATACCAATAACCATGCTGCAGAACCAATTGCCCCAATCGGGCAAAATCCCGGGCATTGGAATTGAAGCAGCAATAGGCTTTCTCCATGCCACCCTCATGGTCCAAGCTCCAAAGTGCGTCCTCCTCAGCCTGTATCGGGGTCCAGATTTTCTCCGAGGCATAATCCGCAATATCCTTGCCAGTGGCTTTCTTGAGGACGAAAGCCAGAATCTGGGTCACGCCGCTCTGGTAGTTGAAATAGATGCCCGGTTTCTCAATCAAGACCTCCCGCTGCGCCAAGCCCCAGAGGTCTTTGCCGTAATAAGCTTCGGTCGTCGTGGAGAAAAGCGAGGAAGAACTCTCATCCCATTCGACCCCGGCACTCATCGTCAACAAATCCCGTACCGTCAAGGTGTCCCCCTCGAACGCGCCCCATTCCGGCAAAAAATCGCCCACGGGCTGATCCACGCTCCGGATATAGCCGTCCTGAATAGCGCAGCCTACCAAAAGCGAAACTATGCTCTTTGCCATCGAAAAAGAATTGCTATGCGATGTATCGCTATAGTCCTCCCAGTACTGCTCGGCCCAGACTTGGCCATTTTTCAAGACCACGAAAGCCACCGTGCCGTAACGGGCAAAATCCTCCTCGAATCGAGGCGCAACCTTACGCTCGTTCACGCCCGGCGCATACGGCAGCGGCGCAGGGTCGCCCGCCTTCACCACGCGGTTCTCGAAAATAGGATACTGATCTATCTTGGGCAGCTGATGCACCAGTGCCTGACGGACGTAGTAATGACCCGGCCAGAACAAAACCGCCAATGCTGCCAACACCAACAGCAGCAGGAATCTACAAAACAATTTTTTCAAGGCAAATATTTTTACACTCTCCAAAACCTCACTCCTGACAGAAGCCGGAAAAACCATTTTCTGCCCGGCACAACTTACAGGCCAGAACTACTCGTCTCCATCCACCAGACCTTCCATTTCTTTCAAGGCCGCCTGCGCCTCGGCCGCCAACTTATCGGGATTGGCATCCGCCCCCGGCCTGCGCTTGGACACATCGTACCCGAAACGTTGCAGCAAGCGGTCGTCGTTGCGCCAGTTCTTGAGTACCTTGACCCGCAAGTCCAGAAATACCTTCTTGCCGATGAACCGCTCGAATTCCTTGCGGGCGTTCGTCCCGACCCGTTTCAATGCCTCCCCGCCCTTTCCGATCAGAATTCCTTTCTGGCTGTCCTTCTCCACGTAAATCACTGCACCGATACGGTCCAGATTGGGCATTTCTTTGTAATCCTCCACCTCCACCTGCACCGAATAGGGAATTTCCTGCTTGTATTGCAGAAGTATGTGCTTGCGTATGGTCTCGGCCGCGAAAAAACGGAGATTCCGGTCGGAAAGCTCGTCCTTGGGGTAATAAGCCGGACCTTCGGGAAGTTTTTCAAGTATGGCATCCAAGACCCGTTGGATCTGGAACTTGTACAAAGCCGAAATAGGAATCACTTCAGCCTGCGGGAGTTTCTCCTGCCAGTAGGAAATCTTCTGCACGGCATCCTCCTGGGTCACCGTATCAATCTTGTTGATCAACAGGATTATCGGAGTCCCTGTCTTCTGCACCCGTTCTATGATGGCCGGGTTTTTGAAATCCTCGCCCACATCGGTTATCAAAATAAAGACATCAGCCTCGTCCACGCTATTCTCTATGCTTTTGAGCATGCTTTCCTGCAACCTGTAATGCGGGTTGAGGATGCCCGGCGTGTCGGAGAACACGATCTGGTAATCGGGCCCGTTGAGAATGCCGAGCACCTTCTCGCGCGTGGTCTGCGCCTTGGGCGATGTGATAGACAGTTCCTCGCCCAGCAAGGCGTTCATCAAGGTGGATTTCCCTGCATTGGGATTCCCGATAATCGTTACAAATCCTGATTTATGCATAATATTTCCTCTTAGCATGTTTAGTCGGCCAGGTTCCCGCGACCCGCCTTGATCCCGTCCTCAAGATCCTGCCCGGCTCGCCGGCAAAGGCTCCAGCCCCTTCGCGCTCAGACCGCCTGCGTCATCCCGCCGCTCCTTCTTCTGCTGGCGGAACCAAATCATGATGTTGCGCAAATAGGCGACCCAGCCGAACGACTGGCCCAAGATCAGGACAGGGTCGCTGCGCACTATCCCGTAAGCCATGATAGTGCTGGCGCCAAGCAAGCTCAGTAACCAGAAACCGACAGGCAGAACGGACTCTCCATGCCGGCAAGAATAGATGATCTGGTACACGAACCTCAGTGTGAACACAATCTGTCCCAACGACCCGAATACCAGAAGCCACGCCGGAATGTCGGGATTGCGGAACAAGGAACCGAAGAAGCGGTCGGCATCGCGGAAACAGAAAAGCAAAGCGATGACCGGAGTCAGAGCCAAGACCCAACGCAGCACCTTGGGCAACGGCTGCCAGATTTTCTTGGCCCTGAGATTCCACATATAAATATAGTAAGTGATGATCTGCCCCAAGATAATGGAAAAATCCTCCCGGAACCATCCGTAAAGCGTCAGAAGCCAAGCCCCGGCTATGCTCAATATCCAGTAGACCTTAGGGCTTTGGACCTTATGCGTCCGCTCCGAGATGAGCCATTGCAGCAACAGGCGGGCAGAAAACAAAAGCTGGGCTATCAAGCCTATCAGATAAATCCCTATGTTTTCCTGCTCCAGCATCTTCTGGAACCATTGGCAAAGCCAGTCCCACAAAGAGCCTCCAGCACCCGCTGCCGCGTCCGCCGCCGTCACGGTACCGGACAGAGACCAGGCCGGATCCGATAATCGCCGAGCCGTGTCGGCCATCTGCGTTCCTATCGACAACAAAAACGACATCCTTCTTCAATTTGGCAAGCGATTCCTCCAGCCGCATGGCAAAGGAACACTCAGGACAGCATCTTCCTCCCCGATGGAACCCACCCTGCCCTGATGACATCGAACGCGCGAAATTAAACTTCCCGCCGGATTTTCCCAAAAGTTTTCCGCCACGGATGCAAGAAATAGTAGCAAAAAAAGTACTTTTGCCTATTTGAACCTAAACCGAGCCATCAGGCTCGCCGGGCCTGAACCGGTTTGGGTTGAACTCGTCCCGCCACGGGCGGTTTGCAGTTTTTGCCCTATGAACCAGACACAGAACTACGAATTCACCATTGTCGTCCCCGTCTTCAATGAAGAAGACTGCATGGATGCCCTCTGCCGGAAACTGGAAGAATACCTGCCCACGGCCCTTTGCAAATCCTGCGTGCTCTTTGTCAACGATGGTTCCACCGACAAGAGCCTGGAAAAGATCCAGTCGGCCTGCCAGTCGCATCCCGGCTTCTTCTACCTTTCCTACAACAAGAACTCAGGCAAGAGCGCCGCGCTCAAAGCCGGATTCGATGCTTGTTTCTCGGAATATATAGGCTATATCGATGCCGACCTCCAGACCTTGCCCGAAGACTTCAACACCCTTTTGGAATACCGCAAGGAGTACACCTTGGTAGCAGGCATCCGGATGAACCGCCAGGACACCCGTTCCAAGAAGATACAATCCAAAATCGGGAACGCGTTCCGACGCAGCATGACCCATGACGGAGCCATCGACACCGGTTGCCCGCTCAAGGTCATGCGGACCGACGCGGCCAAGAAAATGCCGTTCTTCACCGGCATGCACCGTTTCATCCAAGCCCTGATTCTCTTGCAGGAAGGCACAGCCAAGCAAATCCGCGTCCCCTCCTACGCCCGTGTGGCCGGGGTGTCCAAATACAGCATGTGGAACCGTTTGGCAGGCCCTTTCCTCGACTGCCTGGCCCTGCGCTGGATGCGGAAAAATTACATCAACTACCATGTGTCAAATACGGATTTGGTTCCCGTCTACCCGACCGGATGGACGGAAGCGGATCCAAACACCGGATCGGGTCCCGACGCAGAAAAAAACGCAAACCAGGATTAACCGCCTGGCAAACCGGCCCCAAAACAAAAACCTCTAAAACCCCAATACCCCGCATGATGGCTGCCCATTCCACCCCCTTGATGCGAACCATCGAAAAATACCTGCCTCTCATTGCCATCGTGGCATTCCTCCCGATCATGATTTTGCGGGATGCCTCGGTTTCCAACGAACTCCGCTACTTGAGCATCGCCGACGAAGCCCTGCGCAACGGGGATATCTTCACCTTTACCAACAACGGCGAGCCTTACGCCGACAAACCGCCTCTCTACCTTTGGATCGTGATGCTGGGGAAACTCATTTTCGGGCAGCACCATATGTGGTTCATTACCCTTTTCTCCCTCATCCCGGCCCTGGTCACGATGCGGGTAATGCGTGACTGGCTGGTCAAAGCCTGCCCCCTCCCTGACAAAGGATGGATCCTGACATCCCAGCTGATGCTGCTCACTTGCGGCCTGTTCCTGGGCCTCAACGTCTTTGCCAGAATGGACACCTTGATGACCATGTTCATCGTGCTGGCCTTGCATACGTTCTTCAAGATGTTCCGGGGCGAGGGGAATTTCAGAAGGCAGAGCTTCCTGTTCGGGCTTTACACATTCCTGGCAATCTTCACCAAAGGCCCGGTAGGCATCCTGATGCCTCTTCTCTGCCCCCTCGTATTCCTTGCATACAAACGGGAGACCCGCTCGTTTTTCCACTACTGGAACTGGAGGATGTTCCTGACAGTGGCAGTCCTTTGCGGCGCATGGTTCCTCTGCGTGTACATGGAAGACCGCGGCACGGACTACCTGGAGAACCTCCTGTTCCATCAGACGGCAGGCCGGGCGGTGGATGCCTTCCATCACAAAAAGCCGTTTTACTTCTACCTGATCCAGATATGGCCCAACCTTGCCCCCTACAGCCTCTTGCTGGTCGGCATCGTGGTTTCCGGAATGATCAAGCACCGCCTGACCTCCGATACCGAGCATTTCTGGAACACGATCATTTGGACTACCTTCATCATGCTGTCTGTAGTAAGCGGGAAATTAGGAGTCTACCTGGCTCCTATCGTGCCGTTCTTCGTGTTCCTGACGGCAGCTCTGATCCGGAAATTCCAATGGAACGGCTGGATTGCGGCCTCGGCGGCGGTTCCCGCCGGAATCATGGCCCTGGCCCTCCCCGCCTTGCTCGGCATCGCTCTCTTTACCGACCTGTCCTATCTCGGGCAGCCCTTCTTCTACATTGCAGCAGGCATCTTCAGCATAGCAGGAATCCTGGCCCTTGTAAGCCTGTTCAAGCAGCGGAACCTGCGCAAAGCGCTGAACACCATAGGCTTCTCCATCCTTATCGGAGCTTTTGCGGGAGGCTTCTCCGTCCCGGCCATCAATCCTTGGATCGGTTATCGGGATCTCTGCGAGAAAGCGGTGAGAATCAAGGAAGAAAAGGGATTGGAGCATTTCTACTCCATCTATCTGAGACGTTCGGAAAACACCGATGTGTTCCTCGGGGAAGATATCCGGCAGCTCGACAACAGCCAGGATGCCGTGAAGCAATTGGAAAAATTGCAGAATACGGTTCTGATGCTGCCCGAACGGCATATAAGAAAGCGACCCGGACTGAAGCAGTACCTGCAAGAGAAAGAAAACCACGCAGTAGGACCTTACATAATCGTAGTTTTATAAATGCCGATGATTCTTGCCGATGCCCTCCGGGACAAAAGAAACTTCCATGCTGGCAGAAACGCCAAAAACCTTTGGGCAGGCATGGCTTTTTTTTGCCTGTTCTTTTCCTTGGCCTCCGCGCAGGACTGGGATATGCAAAGAACCCGGCTGCAAGCAAGGACCGACTACTTCCGCCATAAGATAGATGACTCGTCCACAGAACCTTGGCTCAAGATTCCGTGCTACGACTCCTTGGTCTCCCTCTACGGCCAGCTTCACGACCGCCAGAAACAGCACGAGGTGCGGAAAGAGCAAATCGCATTCCTCAAGCAGCAAGGCTATTTCTCCCAAGCCATCCAGATAAGCCAGGACATCCTCGCCTTGATGGATACCCAAGTGCTCGCAGACAGCCTTGACATTGTTTACCGATCCGAAATCCTGCTCTCCTTAGGCATCTTGCTCTCGCACGCAGGCATGTACCAGGAAAGCGTAGCCGCATTCATGGAGCTTCTCCGCAACCCGGCGCCCGGCTGGATCCACCTGCAGGCCCATTCGTACCTCGGCTATATCTATATGCAGAAAGGACAGCTGGAACAGTCCATGGAGCATCATGCCCAAGCCCGGAAAATCTTCTATTCCTTGCCCCAGGACGACCCTGGGACCCAAGCGCAGCGCGGTATCCTGTTCAACCATCTGGCCAGCTGGTATTATGCCAAGGCGCAATACGACTCAGCCATCCACTACCTGAAGGAAGTGGTAGTGAAAGGCTCTCCGGACGAAGAACACCAGAAACTCCTGCTCTACAACAACATGGGGCTGATTTACATGCTGCTGGACGAAACCCCCATAGCCGATGAATACTTGCACCAGGCCTTGTCCCTGGCCCGCGCACAGAAGAACGCCTACATGGAAACGGTTTCCCTGCAGAACATCGCCTTCCTGCAGATGCAGTCCGGACAATTGGACAAAGCCGGAAAGACTTACCTCCAAGCCATTTCCTTAGCGCAGAAGATGGACTTCAAAGACCTGCTCTCCTCTTTGATGATTGCCTATTCCGATATCCTCTTCCAAACGGGAAGATACCAGGAATTCAAGGATTACTACACTGCCGGCATCGAGAAAAGAGACTCCTTGAGCGGCGTCATGAGCCAGATCCAGCTCGACTACCTGACAGCCAAATACGAAAACTACAAGATGGCCTCCGACAAGAAGATGCTGGAACAGGACCTCTACATGACAAACCTTTCCAACCAGCGCCGTGGCATCATCCTAGCCATTGCCGCCTTCCTGATAACCAGCCTGCTCATCTACATAGCCAATATGTTCAAACGACTGAGGATGAAGAATAAGGAAGTCAACCGCCTCAACGATTACGTCCAAAAGACCAAGCTACTGCAAGAAGAAGGCATCGACAACCTGGAGTCTTCCATCGAAAGCAAGAACAGGGAACTTGCCGCTCGCTCGTTATACCTGGTCCGAGTCAACGACACATTGAAGGAAGTCCGCAAAGAGATGGAAAAAATCCGCAGCTGCAGAAGCCCGGAAGAAAAAGATCTCATGCTGCAAAATCTGGAAAAAAGCCTGGCCCAGTTTGACGGGAACGTGAATGGATGGCAAGATTTCCGTTTCTATTTTGAACAGATACACAAGGATTTCTATACGCAGCTAACCTCTCATGCACCGGACATGTCACCGGTGGAGCAGAGGCTCTGCGCCCTCTTGGCATCGAATCTCACACCCAAGGAAATAGCTGAAATAACCAACCGGTCGCCCCGCACCGTCGAGACCATGATTTACCGCATCCGCAAGAAACTGGGCCTGGCATCGGATGTGAAGATTCCGCTGTACTTGCAGAAATTCTTGTAAAACCTCCGTCTTAAGGTGCTGATGCCATGCAGTCCGAGATGCCGTTCCAAGCTGCGTTTTCCAGCCTTCCTTTTACGATTCCCATCTCTGAGATAGCATCCCCTTCCCGATAAATACAATTATTATCCAACACGTTATACTTGTATCGTATTTTTAGCGTGATACGTTTTTCCAAAATCGTAATTATGCCGTAGAAAGAAAAAGAAAACTCCTCCGTACTTTAGCTTCGTACGAAACGGAAAATCCACCAAGACTCCGGAACATCAGGAAGCCGTCTGAAACTTTTGCCAGAACCGCCCATACGCCGCTGTACCGGCCGGAAAGGAAACAAACCAAATCCAACAATATGAAAAAGTTATTGTATGCATTAGGAATCTCTCTTCTCTGCCATGGCAGCATACTTGCCCAGAACGAGGGATTTTTCTGTGATTTCAACACCGCGGAATCGATGAATCAATGGTCAATCACCGATGCCAACAAAGACAACCTGACATGGGAATGGAGGGAAGACATAGGCATGGGCGAACCCAAAGGCTGCGTCCGCATCCTCGACACCGATGAAGAAAGAGGCAACGACTACCTGACACTTTCAAGCCCGGTGTCCCTGTCTGCCGGAGAAAACCATTTCTGCTTCTACCTTTCCACAAGGACAAAAGGGTATGACGAAGACTTCGAGATACTTTACGGCACATCCGCAGAACCCAAGGAGATGGAAGTACTCGCCACCTACGCTGATTACAACGCAGAACCGGGTTTCCGTTTCTTCAGCATCCCCGTCACCCTGCCGGAAGCCGGCGATTACTATTTCTCATTCCATTGCATTACCGACCCCATCGGTTCGGGCATGCAAATCGACAACGTGACCATCGGGCAAGGCCCGTTCCGCGGCATCCCGGACCTGGCCATTGCCAATGTGGAGCTTCCTGTTTCCTCCTGCAGCCTCGGGACCGCGGAAAGCATTGCCGTGACCGTAGCCAACCAGGGCAATGAAGCCATCACCGAGTTCGAACTCACTTACACGTTGAACAACGGTACTCCGGTAAGCGAACGCTTCACCGACACCATTGCTTTCGAAAGCAGCAAGACCGTCTATTTCTCCCAGAAAGCGGACCTTTCCGAGGGCAGGACCCACATCGTGCAAGTGAACGGCTCCGTGCTGAAGCCCGACGGGGAAAGCGCTGAAGAAAACACCGGCAACAACAGCGGCAACGACACCACCGTCCACTACGGCAGCCCTGCCGAGCTTCCCTTCGCCACGGACTTCGGCTCCGGCAACGCCGGAGACTGGGATTCGCCCAACGGTACCTGGAGCCACGATGCCAGCCAGCAAGCCTGCCATGCCTTGGCCGATTCGGTCATGACATCGCGGTGCGTCGAACTCAAGGAAGGAGAGAATTACATCCTCTCCATGAGCTACAAAGCCGGCCAAATGTCATACTACACAGAAAGATATGCCGACTTTCAAATCCGGTACGGCCTTTCCGGCACCCCGGTGTCTGAATGGGATATCATCGCCGACTTCGAGGAAGAGTACACTCACGAGACCTTCGCCACCTACGAATCCTTCTTCACGCCCGAAGCAGACGGCACATACAGCTTTGCCGTCGTACCCGTGGCCACGGAAGCCACGCTCTACTTGAAAAGCATCACAATCAACAATCTCAGAGAATACGACATCCGGCCCAACGATTTCACCCTGTACAGCAAGGTGCCTGCGGAACATGCCAAAGAAGGCACATCCGCCTATGTGAGCATCGAAAACCGGGGCAGGCAGCCTATCGACACGGCCATCATCACCATCAAGTCCGGAGAGACAATCCTGGCCACCTCCTACGCATCTCTTTCCGAAGCCGATACAGCCGTCATGAATATGGAAATGACCATTCCCGATGCTATCATCGGCACAACCATGGACATCACGGTGGAAACATCCATCAAAGGGCATGAAGACGAATATCCAGAAGACAACCGCCTGACACGACGGATGGAAATCTCCGACGATGTGCTGGCTTTCGACCATGTGACAGACAATATGTACACCGAACTCTACGCTATCGGGCATCCCGAAGGAAGGGCAATCCCCATGGGGCTTCCCATGTCGATTGCCAAAGCCGACACCTTGACCGGATTCTCCGTGGGCTGGGTGCAGAGCATCGCTACCGATATCGACTTTGCCATCTACCGGTGGGATGACGCCACCGAGACGCTGGGCGAGGAAGTGTTCTCCATCACCCGGACAAAAAGCGGGAGCAGCGGGCAGGAAGACTACTCCATTCCGGCCGTCCTGCTCGAAGCAGGTTCCTACATGTTCACCGTTGCCTTCGACGGCCTCTGCCTGGTAATCGACAAAACAGAAGGCGGCCGGTTCTATTCCATCATCAACGGCGTTTGCCACCGCCAGACCTCTTTCTACGGATCGCCTTCCCTGCGTGCCATCTTCGGCCACGGCAAAACTCCCAGGACACACGACGTGGAGCTGAGCGCCATCAGCCAGCCCGTAGAAGAAGGCCCGTTCACGGCGAACCAGACCATCACCGCCTGCATCCAGAACAACGGCAGCGAGATAGCCCAAGGCAGCCTCCATTTGATGATAGACAAAACCGCCATAGGCAGCAAAGCCTTCTACCTGGAACCCTACCAATCCACGGAGATTTCCTTCTCCGGAGACCTCTCCACCCCGGGGCAAGAGTACTCGCTCATGGCCTACACCGTCATGGACAACGATGAAGATCCCGGCAACGACACTTGCCAGAAGATTGTACGGTGTTCCGAGATAGCCGATCCCTACGTGCTGAACTTTGAAGAATGCCTCGACTTCTCCACCTCCGGTTTCAATCCGCTATGGACTACCGTAGACCGCGACGGGGCGTACACCTACACCATTGAAGAGACTTCCTTCCCCGGCATGGGCGAACCCATGGCTTTCATGGCCTTCAACCCCAGCCTGACCGAACCAGCCATGACCGATTATGGCATGAGCCCCTACGAAGGCGACCGGTTCGGGGCTTGCTTCGCCAATGCCGAAGAAAGCATGACCAACAACGACTGGCTGATTTCGCCCAAGCTGAAAATGGGGCAGGATGCAAAGATGAGCTTCTTCGTGAAAGCTTACGACCCTCAATACATTGAAGAATACTATGTGCTCGTATCAGGCGAAAGCGACAATCCCGACGACTTCCAACGGATAGGAGGCATCCGGCAAGCCCCTGCCACATGGGAGGAAGTTACGGTAGACCTCTCAAGCTACGCCGGCAAAGAAATCTACATCGCCATCAACTGCGTCTCTTACAATGCCTGGATTTTCATGATTGACGATATCCGGATCACGAAACCGACAGCCAACGAAAACGATGCTTTGGCATCCCAGCTCTCCATCTACCCCAACCCGGCATCGGAAATCATCACCATCTCTTCCACCGACACTCCGATTGAGCAAGTTTCCCTTTACTCGGTATCCGGAAGACTGATGTTCGAATCGGGGGACAACCTGAACCAAGCCGCTTTCCGCTACAATGTATCCCGGATGGCGCCGGGCGTGTACTTTGCCAATGTCAAGACCCGGCAAGGAACTGAAGTAATGAAATTCATTGTACGGTAAGCCGCGACCCGAAAAAGCAGAACGGCTGCTTTCATGCAGGAAGACTGGCTCTCCGAGCCAGTCTTCCTGCAAACATCCAGCCAAAGGCCTCGCAAGCAGGTACCGGCCCGCCGCCGCAAAAAACAAACATATATCAATCAAAAACAAAACAAAATGAAAAAAACAATGGCACTTTTAAGCTTCCCGGTCTTGTTCTGCGGAAGCCTTGCCGCCCAACTGGAACCGGCAAGCGTCCCGTTCCAATGCGACTTCAACACCCGGTCAGCACTGGAAGAAAACTGGACTATCCTGGATGCCAACAACGATGGCATTACCTGGGGTTTCTACAACGGAGTGGATGCCGACGGCAACGCCGAAGGGGGATATGTAGGCGTGGATTTTGCCGACATAGCTTCCGACGACTACTTGATAAGCCGGCCTCTCAGCCTGGAAGCGGGGTCTTACCATATCGGCTTTTACATCAAATCCTCCTCCCGGAATTTCCCTGAACGCATCGCCGTCATGTACGGGAACTCCAGCGAAGTGGATGGAATGACCGTCCTTCAGGAAATCGATTTCGCCCAGACGGATTACAGCTTCCACGTATCCAACATCACAGTAACCGAAGCCGGCAATTACTATTTCGCCTTCCATGCCTGCTCGGATGCCGACATGATGGGCATGTACCTGGACAATGTCTTTGTACGCAGCGGCCGCTACGATGGCGAGCCAGACCTGGTAGTAGAGTCTTTGCAGGTTCCCGGCTTGGGTTCGGGCTGCGAGCTGAGCACGGAAGAATTCATCGGGGTGAAAATCCGCAACGAAGGCACCGCCGACATTGCCCAAATAAAAATGTCTTACCAGATAGGCACTGCCACCCCTGTAGAGGAGACTTTCCGCGCCAACCTGACCATTGGCAACAGCCGCACGTTCTACTTTACCCAAAGGGCCGATTTTTCGAGAAGCGATACGGAATATCCCATCTATGTGAATGCCTCCATTGTACCGGAAATAGGCGTGCAAGACGAAACCAATCTCAGCAATAACGGGGATACGGCCTTCGTCAAGAATTTCTCTCCTGCCGATGTACCGTTCTCAAGCAACTGGGTTGACAACGACAACGATTTGGATGACTGGGCCGACCCCGGACAAGGCTGGGAATACGAAGGCTTATACCATAAAGGCTTGCTCTGCGCCAACGCCAGCCCTCTGATTTCACGCTGCCTCAACCTCAGTGCCGAACGCAAATACGACCTGATGTTCACCTATAAAGGTGGCGTTGATGCCGATATAGTGGTGCTGTACGAAAATGTGGACATTCTCTGCGGCCCGAGCGGCACAGACATGTCGGAATGGGAAACCGTCCTCTCCATCAGGGATTCTTACACCGAAGACCGCTATGAAAGCCCTATGGAAACCTTTACCGTTCCCGAAACCGGCACTTACAGCCTTGCCATTGTACCGTTAGAAGCCGGTTCCCTCTATATCAGGGCGGTGGACCTTTACGATGCCGGCCCTGCCGGACTGGAAGAGGAAACGGAAGCCCAAGGCATCCGCCTGTATCCCAACCCGGTCGATGGACTGCTCAACATTACGGCAGAGAACGGCAGCATCCATAAAGTCAGAATCTACAACATGGCTGGAGCCTTGGTATGCCAAAGCGCGGACCTCAATGGCGAAGCCCACTGGCAATACAACGTCTCGAACCTGGCCGCAGGTACTTACGTGGCTGAAATCACGACCTTGCAAGGGCAGGAAACCGTAAGGAAATTCGTGGTGCGGTAACTCAATCCATCAAGATGCCGCCGGCCTGGAAACGCCGGCGGTATTTCCAGAATCATGCCGGGGAAGGAAACTGCCCCGTATCGGAAAGAAAACTAATAATAACCTAACAAAACCAAAGCCTTATGAACAAACAACTGGCACTTTTGACATTGGGAAGCCTGCTCGGCCTCAGCCTCGGCCATGCCCAGGACACACCTCAGGAAGGCGGATCCAGCACAACCGACACGGTGTTCTACTGCCGATTCAATTCAGACACCGAAGACAACTATGCTACCCAAGACTGGACTACCATGAACAATACTTGGGAAATCATCGACCATAACAATGACGGCTCAACCTGGTATTTCATGAGAGGCCAAGGATCGGACGACGATGCCGATGCCCAGTTCCTTGGCACGTATTTCGGTGCATGGGTAGAATACAAGTACAACTCCACCAATGCAGCCGATGATTACCTTGTACTGAAGAACCCCTTGTCGTTGAATGCCGGCACCAATTTCGTCTCTTTCTGCTATAAGACGCAATACGGTCCTGGAAAGTATGTCGAAAACGTAGCCCTCCTGTACGGGAAAGACCGGGATGTATCCACCATGGACACGCTTATCAACCTGCCCGGAATCGGCACAAACAAAATATGGGAGATTATCACCTCGCAGCTGGAATTGGAAGAAAACGGCGATTATTACTTTGCTTTCGTCGGATATTCGAATCCTGACTGCGGAAAACTGTACTTGGACAACTTCCTCGTGGGCTTCAGCGAACAAGTCCAGCCCGCCGACCTGGTAGTGGAGAATGTCCTCCTGCCGGCCTCCGACTGCGGATTGAGCGCGGAAACCCCGATCCAGGTTTCCCTTGCCAATACCGGCTTCAACGAAATCACCAGAATCGGCCTTTCCTACACCGTCAACGAGGGAGAACCGGTGTATGAAGAATTCAGTTTCGACCCGGCTCTGGCCATCAGCGGACGCGACACGGTGACATTCGCCACCCCGGCCGACTTCTCCGCCGAAGGCACTGTATACAATGTGACTGTGGAAGGCTACGTGATACCCCAAGGCAACGAAGTACCCGAAACGGATTCCACCAACAACACCGCATCGGCCTCGACCGAGAACTTCGCCCCGGCCGCCCTGCCTTTCAGCACCGGCTTCGGCACGGATGAAGATTTGGCGCAATGGACTTACGATGCCGAATACTGGAACCTCATATCCAGTTCGGAAAACGGCTACATTTATTCTCGAGGCAACAACCAAGGTTCGCCGCTGGTATCGCGCTGCATAGAACTGGAAGAAGGAGTCACCTACAGCTTTGAACACACCTACAGCGCAGGTGTCGTGATAGAGGGACAAGGAACCTCGATGGCTACATTCATGCTGAAGTACGGTCTCAACGGGACTCCTGTGGAAGAGTGGGACACCTTGAGATACTACGACCGCGCCTTCACCAACGAAACATGGATCACCGACACCAACTGGCTCATCTGCGAACAGAGCGGCATCTACGCCATCGCCATCGTGCCGGTATCCACCCCCAACGGCTCGCTGTCCATCTCCAACGTCCAGTTCCAGATGATTCCGGACTGCCGTGCCACCTTCGATGCCTTCAATGGCAAAATGGCACCGAAACTTCCGGAAGACCAAGTGAACGGCACTTTCCCGGTACAAGTGATCCTGACCAACACCGGAGCCAAGGCCATTGAAGGCCTCCAAGTGAACATCCTCCGGGGAGAAAACATCGTAGGGACTGCCTCCGTGGACATAGACGTGGACAGCGTCCTGAAACAGGATATCGAAATCACCTTGGCCGGCATCTCCCCCGATGATATCATCAGCCTGGATGCCATGGCCATCACACCGGCCCAAGACACCTTGTACCCCCTGCATTCCAGTGCCGATTCCTGCTCGGTAACGGACACCTTGATGCAGTACGACTACCTTACCGTTCCGGATTTCTCCATCGGGACTGAATCCGAAGCCGGCGCAGGCCTTGTCTATACCATCAAGCAAGCCGACACCTTGACAGCGATTTCCGTAGGCTGGCTCGTCGGGGACGAAAGCGAGATACGCCTTGTCATCCAAGCATGGGACGATGAAAGACAGAATGTCACCGAAACCCTGTACGAAGGGCGTTTTGAACGAGGCATGAACGCGGGCCACGCGAGATACACGGTTCCGGCCATGGTCCTTGAACCGGGAGATTACCTGGTTTCCGTCTTCTTCAAAGGTGCCGGGCTGATGTGCGACAGCGTCACCGGTCCTGAAAACATCTTCTATTACACCTATGCCGGCCAAGTCGTTCCCGAAGCCCGGTACGGACGGCCCGCTATCCGTGCATACTTCGGCCATGACGCGCAGGTGTTCGACAAGGACGCTGCCGTGCAATCCATCCCTCTGCCAATGGAGCAGGGTCTCTTCTCTGCCAACGAACCCATCCAAGTCCGGGTTGTCAACAACGGCAAGGATACAGTTGAAGTGCCTGTATACGTCCAGATAGACAAGAACGAACCCTTGGCGCCGCAGACGGCCAAGCTGCCGCCCTACGGCAACGCTATCGTGAATTTCTCCGGAGACCTCTCTGCCGCCGGCAACCATCTGATCACGGCCTGGACCGCGCTTGAAGAAGACGACAACGCCGCCAACGACACCCTGACTCTGATTGTCACCTGCGATGAAGCCTTGGATCCTTACGTGATGGATTTTGAAAGCTGCCAGCCGTTCTCCTTGACCAACTTCAACCCGGCCTGGATCAGCGTGGACAACGACAAGTCCCCCAACACAGGACTGGGAGGCTTCACCTTCCCGCACGATCTGGAGGCTTTCGGCTTCATTGCCTTCGATCCGATGAGCACTACCCCGTCCCAGACAGGCGGAGACTTCTTCCCCTACCAAGGTTTCCGTTACGGGGCCGCATTCTCGTCCATCACGGAGAACGACAACTGGCTTATTTCTCCCAAACTGGCCATGCCTGCCAAAGATGCCAAAGTGAGCTTTGCCGTCAAATCGCTATACGACACGCAGGGCGCACTGGGGCTGGAACAGTACAATGTATTGGTATCCTCTACCGACAATGAACTGGAAAGTTTCCAGAAACTGGGAGAAACCCGTGAAGCTCCCGGAGATGATTGGGACGAAGTAACGGTGGATTTGTCCGAATTTGCCGGAAAGGAAATCTACATTGCCTTCCAGCATGTGACCCCGATTGAAAATGGCTTTATCTTCATGATTGACGACATCCAAGTGAGCAAGCCGGAGTCGGCCAACGAAAGCCGTGTGGAAGCGCAGCTGTCTCTCTACCCGAGCCCGGCCACGGAAATGGTGACCATCCATTCCACCGAAGCCCGAATAAAGCAAGTAAGCCTGTTCAATGCTTCCGGCATGGAAATCTACCGTTCCGGCAACTTGGAAACAGCCGACTTCCGTTACAACGTGAGCAGCATGGCTCCCGGCATCTACTTTGCCAAGGTGGAAACAGCCCAGGGCAGTGCCGTGCTGAAATTCATTGTATTGTAAACCCCGTAACAAAACCAGCAAGATGAATTCCAGATATCTGTTACGATGTGGCTTGGCTATCCTGATTTTTGCATTGGGACTGTATGCCGACCATATCCTGTTTGGTAAAAGCTTGACGGAGGCCTTATGGTCTTCGTTGGGGGTGACGGTGGGAATCATGCTGGCTTTCCATTGGTTAATCTGGAGCAAACAGGAAAAAACGAATAAAAAAAAATCCTGAAAAGCCTGTAATTTTCCGGTTCATCTTAAATGCGGAAGAGGGTCGCTGGAAACGGCGGCCCTCTTTTTCTTTTCTTTTTACCCTCTTTTTCATATATTTGCAGCTTGGATTAATTTTTGTCCTCGTTCCATAAGGAGACAAAAAGCATAACCATTTCAGAGATAATTCATAAGACTGAAAACAAAACACAAGAGATATGAACAAGTTCATTAGCGTTCAAGAAGCCGTGGACATGATCAAGGATGGGGATACCATCATGGTAGGCGGTTTCTTGGCGGTAGGGACACCGCTGCGCGTCATTGATGCCTTAGCCCAATCCGGAAAGAAAAACCTGACCCTCATCTGCAACGACACCGGCTATCCCGACCGCGGGGTAGGTAAACTGATTACCAACAAACAGGTTTCCAATCTCTATGTTTCGCATATCGGGACAAACCAGAACACGATAGACCAGATGAACGCGGGGGAATTGAAAGTGGAATTCTGCCCGCAAGGTACTTTGGCTGAAAGAATCCGCTGCGGCGGCGCGGGTCTGGGCGGTGTATTGACGGCTACCGGCCTGGGAACGGTCATTGCCGAGGGCAAGCAGGTGGTGAACGTGGACGGCAAAGATTACCTGCTGGAAAAACCGCTGCATGCCGATTTTGCTTTAATCGGAGCCAGCAAGGGCGATACCGAAGGCAATCTGGTTTACCGTGGCACGTCCCAGAACTTCAACCCAATGATGGCCATGGCTGCCGACACGGTGATTGCCGAAATCAGCGAGATGGTGGAACCGGGCCAGATTGAACCGGAAGCCGTGATCACACCGTCTATTTTAGTGAAATACATTGTCAAGTAACCAAAAAAACGCACAATAATGGCAACTTACAAATCGACAATCCGTCTGAGAATGAGCGCCCATGACGCCCATTACGGCGGAAATCTGGTGGACGGGGCCCGGATGCTCCAGCTTTTCGGGGACGTAGCCACCGAACTCCTCATCCAGCGCGACGGGGACGAGGGCCTTTTCAAGGCTTACGACATGGTAGAATTCATAGCTCCCGTGTACGCCGGGGATTATATCGAAGCCACGGGCGAGATCGTTTCGGAAGGCAACACTTCGCGCAAGATGAAGTTCGAGGCCCGCAAAATCATCGCCCCGCGCACCGACATCAGCGCTTCGGCGGCCGATGTATTGGAAGAACCGATTGTGGTTTGCCGTGCTACCGGTACTTGTGTAACCCCTAAAAACTGCCAGAGGAAGTAATATGGACAAACTGATAATCACAGCGGCCATCTGCGGAGCGGAAGTGACCAAGGAACAGAACCCGGCCGTTCCTTACACGGTGGAAGAAATCGTTCGCGAAGCCAAATCGGCAGTGGATGCCGGAGCGGCCATCGTGCATCTGCACGTGCGGGAAGACGACGGGACTCCGACCCAGAGCAAGACCCGTTTCAAAGAGTGCATCGATGCCATTTACCAGGCTTGCCCGGACGTGATCCTGATCCCGTCCACCGGCGGGGCGGTAGGCATGACGGCCGAAGAACGCTTGCAGCCTACCGAACTTTTCCCGGAAATGGCCACACTCGACTGCGGGACTTGCAATTTCGGGGACGATGTGTTCGAGAACACGATGCCCATCATGCGCGCCTTTGGCAAACGGATGCTGGAAAACAACATCAAGCCGGAATACGAATGCTTTGAAATGGGCCATTTGGACACCATCCTGACAATGGCCCGGAAAGGCCTCGTCCCGGGTGCCCCGATGCAGTTCAACTTTGTGCTGGGTGTTCCTGGCTGCACGCCGGCTACGGTGCCGAACCTCTGCTGGCTGGTCAACAATATCCCGGCAGGTTCCACTTGGACGGCTACCGGAATTGGCCGCCACGCTTTCCAGCTGGCCGCCGCCGCTATCGTGATGGGAGGGAATGTCCGCGTAGGCTTCGAGGACAACCTCTATCTGGAAAAGGGCGTGCTTGCCAAAAGCAACGGCGAGATGGTGGCCAAAGTGGTCCGGTTAGCCAAGGAATTGGGACGAGGCGTAGCCAACTCGGCGGAAGCCCGCGAAATCCTTTCCTTGCCGGCACGCAAGCGATAGCCGGCCGGCCGGGACTGGCAAGAATGTCCCGGCGCAGCATGGACAAGGGGTCGCGAAGAGACCGCAAGGCACTGCGGCGCGCTTCTCCCGATGGGTTCGGCAAAAACAAAACTTGAATCAATAATCAAAACCTATTATCACAATGCAACCTAAAGGCAACAAATACGGTACACACCGTGTAATTTCTCCCAAAGGCGTGCTTCCCCAGCCCGCCGACAAACTGGACAACAACATGGATGTCCTGTACGACAATGAAATCCTGATTGACGTGCAGACGCTGAATATCGACTCGGCCAGCTTTACGCAAATCGAGCAGCAGGCTGGTGGCGACAAGGCCAAGATTGCTGAAATCATGCTGGATATCGTGGCCAAGCAGGGCAAGCACCGCAATCCGGTGACAGGTTCGGGAGGTATGCTCCTGGGTACGGTTGAAAAGATCGGCGACGCGCTGAAGGACAAAATCGACTTGAAGGAAGGCGACAAGATTGCCACGCTGGTTTCTCTTTCGCTGACCCCGCTGCGGATTGACAAGATCAAGGATATCCGCGCCGATATAGACCAAGTGGACATCGACGGCAAGGCGATCCTGTTTGAAAGCGGCATCTATGCCAAGATTCCTTCCGACCTTCCGGAAAACCTGGCTTTGTCGGCTCTGGATGTGGCCGGTGCGCCTGCCCAAACAGCTAAATTGGTAAAACCGGGCGATACCGTGCTGATTATCGGCGCGGGTGGAAAGAGCGGTATGCTCTGCTGCTACGAAGCCAAAAAACGCGCCGGGGTCACGGGCAAGGTGATTGGTCTGTGCCACAGCCAGAAGAGCACCGAACGTCTGCAGAAGCTCGGTTTCTGCGACTATGTATTCTCCGCCGATGCCACCCAGCCGGTTCCGGTTTACGAAAAAATCATGGAACTGACCAAGGGCGAGCTTTGCGACATCTGCATCAACAATGTGAACATCGAAAACACGGAAATGACCAGCATCCTCTGCACCAAGGACGACGGCTTGGTTTACTTCTTCTCGATGGCCACTTCCTTCACCAAAGCCGCTCTGGGTGCTGAAGGCGTGGGCAAGGATGTGACGATGATCGTGGGCAACGGTTATACCAAGGGCCATGCTGAAATCACGTTGCAGGAGTTGAGGGAGTGCAAGGCTTTGCGGGATATCTTTACTGAACTCTACGCATAGGCGTTTGATAACGGGCCATCCGCTTTGTTGCGAGCCTTGGCCGGGTCGGTCACGTACCCAAAAGTACGCTCCCTCCCCGGCCTACGGCTCGCGCCTCGCGTCTCACCCGTTCTGAAACGCCTAAAAGAATGTCTGAAATTGCTCGATTTAATTGCAATTTGGCACATTTACTTCTTTCATATTCTCCGGACATAGACTAGTGTAAAATGAAAAGCAGAAGAAAAGAGTTGTTTCCGAAAGTTACCGACGCTCAGTGGAACGATTGGAAGTGGCAGGTCAAGAATCGCATCGAAACGCTGGAAGACCTCAAAAAGTACATAAAACTGACTAAGAACGAAGAAGCAGGCATCAAGAAGACCTTGGAGACTTTGCGCATGGCTATCACGCCCTATTACCTGAGCCTGATCGACCCCAAGGATCCCAACGACCCTGTCCGCAAGCAGGCGATTCCCACGGCAGCGGAGACCCATGTGTCGGAAGCCGATTTGCTGGATCCCTTGCACGAGGATGTGGATTCGCCCACTCCGGGCCTGACGCACCGTTATCCTGATCGGGTGCTGATGCTGATTACCGACCAATGCTCCATGTACTGCCGTCATTGCACACGTCGCCGTTTTGCCGGGCAGCATGACTGCGCCAGTCCCAAGGATCGGATCGAAAAGGCTATCGAATACATCGAAAAGACTCCGCAAGTGCGGGATGTATTGCTTTCAGGGGGAGATGCCCTATTGGTATCGGACGCCAAACTGGAATACATCATCAAGCGTCTGCGTGCCATCAAGCACGTGGAAGTGATCCGTATCGGAAGCCGCGTGCCGGTGGTTTGCCCGCAGCGTATCACGCCGGAGCTGGTCAACATGCTCAAGAAATACCATCCGATCTGGCTCAACACGCACTTCAACCACCCTAACGAAATCACCGAGGAAAGCGCGGCGGCTTGTGCCCGTCTGGCCGATGCGGGTATTCCCTTGGGCAACCAAAGCGTGCTGCTCCGCGGGGTCAACGACTCGGTGAGCACGATGAAGGCTTTGGTATGCGGCTTGGTGAAAATCCGGGTCCGTCCGTATTATATTTATCAGTGCGACCTTTCGATGGGCCTGGAGCATTTCCGCACGCCGGTCAGCAAGGGTATCGAAATCATCGAGGGCTTGCGCGGCCATGTTTCGGGCTTCGCTGTTCCCACGTTCGTGGTGGACGCTCCCGGCGGCGGCGGCAAGATTCCGGTAATGCCGCAATACCTGATTTCCTTGGGTGGCGGGAAGGCTATCTTGCGGAACTTTGAAGGGGTGATTACCACTTATACCGAACCTACCGATTACGACAACAGTGCTTCTTTGGCCATCGACCGCAAGAACCTCAAAACCGAAGGAGTCAGCCAGCTGCTGAGTCTTCCCCATCAAGCCATATCCTTGGAACCGATGGGGCTGGAACGCTACAAGAAGGCGGAGAAATGGCACAAGGAACAAGAAACCGATGCAAAAGGGGAAAAGAGTCAGAACCGCAAAGCCCAAGCCGATGCCGAAGAAATGACGGAAGAGGCAACAGAAACGGCGACAAGCAAAGAGACTAAACGCCGAGGCCGTTCTAAAAAGAATGCCGAATCGGAACTCTTGCTTGAGTCCAAACGCCGAGGACGCGCAACAAAGACGGCCCAAGGAACCGAAAAAAACGCAAAACGGACAAAATCTTCAAGGAAATCAACGCTTGAGCCAGATTCCGACAAAGGTTTTTACCCGGTGAAGGTTTCCAAGCGTGCTTCCACAAAAGCCGAACCTGGCACCAAAGAGCAAAAAGACGAAGATGCCAAAAAGAGAACTTCCGTCAAGATAGAGGTCCTTCCAGCCAATCCTGTACGGAGAGGCCGCAAACCGCTAAAGAAAAGGAAGAAGGCTGTCGTATCAATGGGGGAACCGAAACGCCGGGGTCGCAAGAAAAAGATAATACCTCCCGGAGTGTTAGCGGCACTGCCGCATCGTAAAAAACGGACAACGCAAGAATCAGCATCTGCTCCCGACCTGACGGCTTTGTCGGAACGTCAGGAAGGCAATCCTGCTCCTTCTCAAGAGAATTAGGATTCCTGCGCAGGCTCCAATGCGAAGCCTGAAGCATTGCTTGTCCGACTCTCCAAGAACAAGCCTTCGAATGAATGGATTTATCTTGGAACAAACGTAATCCAGAAAAAATAGCAAAGGCGGTACCGAAAAGTGCCGCCTTTCATTTTAAAGTGCACCTCCATCTTAGGGGAAACTTTGTCTTACCCCCAAACCGACCATTAGACTTCAACCCAAATCGGTCATTAGACACGCCGAGTCCGTTTCTGATTGGGAAAACGAGGCTTTCGGGCATCTTGCCCGCTTCTGTCCGCATCCTGTTTCTCGCTACGCCTCGACGTAGCCCGCTACGCCTTCGGCTAGGCGAGAAGCATGCTGCCTGACACAAGCGGGCAATCTCCCCAAAGTCTAATGACCGATTTGGGTTCAATGCAACTGAGATATGATGAAAATCCTTGTCACAAAGCCGTTTTCAAAGGTTCTCCTTGATAGTTTCCAATAAGTTTCTCATAAAAAAAATCTACAAAAAACAGTCCGAAACGTCAAATCTGCCAATTTTATTTGTAACTTTACGGAACGTGTTTGCCAAAAGAAGCCAAGCATCCAGCCTTACAAAGGCTGCCGTAGCCTGCTGTTGCAACGATGCCGAACATTCTGGAATCAAACAGAGAAAAACAACTAAAAAACTTCAGATATGACTTTTCAATTACCTCCCCTGCCGTATGCAGAAAACGCGCTGGAACCGATGATATCGGCTCAGACGCTTTCTTTCCATTATGGGAAACACCATAAAGCATACGTAGACAATCTCAACAAACTCAAAGAAGGTACGCCTTTTGCCGATGCCGGCTTGGAAGAAATCATCGAAAAGGCCGAAGGCGGACTGTACAACAATGCTGCCCAAGTCTGGAACCATACGTTCTACTGGAACTGCCTCAGCCCGCAAGGGGGTGGCGAACCTACAGGAGAACTCTCAGAGGCGATTTGCGAGAAATGGGGTTCGTTCGAGGACTTCAAGAAAGCTTTCTCGGCAGCGGCAGCTGGCTTGTTCGGTTCGGGCTGGGTATGGCTGGCCGAAGGTGAAGACGGCCTGGAAATCATCGCTACGCCGAACGCCGGCAATCCTCTCCGGGACGGGAAGGAGCCGCTGTTGGTCATTGATGTCTGGGAACACGCCTATTACTTGGACAAACAGAACCGCCGTCCGGATTACATTGCCGATTTCTGGAAATTGGTTGACTGGCCGGGGGTCTGCGACCGCTATATGGAAGAATAGATGGAGTCCGGAACGGGAGTGGAATCGGGACTTGAACCAATCCGCGCAACAAGCGTTCGAAAGGTCAGGCAGGAAAATGGGCGGAAGCTTTTCCTGGTAGGCTTCATGGCTTCGGGGAAAAGCCAATTAGGCAGGCGGCTTTCCGCTCTGCTGGATTGCCCTCTTTACGATACGGACCTATGCATCGAGCAGCAAACGGGTATGTCCATTCTGGAGATTTTCGCTCAACGGGGTGAAACGTGGTTCCGGGAGGCGGAAAGCCGCCTGATTCGCAGTCTGCCAAATATTGCTTGCGTAGTGGTGACCGGCGGGGGGCTGCCGTGCCAGCAGGGTAATATGGAGTACATGCGCCAGCATGGAATCACAGTCTATATCGATGTCCCGGAAGAGGTTCTTATCCAACGGCTTCTGCTCTGTGAAAATCAGGCCAAGCGTCCGCTCCTGAACGGCATGGATACGAAAGAAATCTCATTTTTTGTCAAAACCAAACTAAAGGAAAGAGAATATTTCTACAAGCAGGCCGAACGTTGCTTCCAATCGGAGGAAGATGATTTCGATTCTTTTTTGCAATGGGTGCGTTTGCAGTGGAGCAATTCCGCAAGCACATTTGCAGGGAGGCGGATTGCCATGAATCGGGAACAATAAATAATAGCAGGAGGGCATTCGGTTCGCTATACTGAGACGGGAATCAAGTACTTGCCCTCCTGCAAATAAATAACTTAAATTTAACTAAAAATCAGATGCCATGAAAGTTTATCAAACAGACGAAATCAAAAACATTGCCATCGTAGGCAGTTCGGGATCGGGAAAAACCACGCTTGCCGAAGCTTTTCTTTATGAGGGTGGTATCATCAAACGTCGGGGCAGCGTGGAAAGCAAGAATACGGTAAGCGACTATTTCCCTGTTGAAAAAGAATACGGTTATTCGGTTTTCTCCACGGTTTTCAGTGTGCCATGGCAGGATCGCAAGCTCAATTTCATAGACTGTCCGGGGTCGGATGATTTTATCGGTGCCAGCGTTTCGGCCATGAACGTGACCGACACGGCTTTGATGGTACTCAATGCCCAGTACGGGGTGGAAGTGGGCACGCTGAACCAGTTCCGTTACACAGAAAAATTCCACAAGCCGGTCATCTTTATTGTCAACCAATTGGATCACGAAAAAGCGGATTATGAAAATACGGTTCACCAGCTGCACGAGCAATGGGGAAGCCGGGTGGTGCAAATCCAGTATCCAGTCATGGTGGGGCCTTCATTCAACGCCGTAGTGGACGTTTTAAAGATGAAGATGTACCAGTGGAAGCCGGAAGGCGGCGTGCCGGATGTGCTGCCGATTCCCGATTCGGAAAGGGAAAAAGCGATGGAACTGCACAAGGCATTGGTGGAAGCGGCTGCCGAGCATGACGATGCCTTAATGGAGAAGTTCTTTGATGAGGGGTCGCTGAGCGAGGATGACATGCGTGCCGGTATCCGCGCCGGTTTAGTCACCCGGGGCATGTTCCCGGTATTCTGCGTCTGCGCGGGAAGGGACATGTGCGTGCGCCGCACGATGGAGTTCTTAGGCAATGTAGTGCCTTGCACGGACAAGATGCCGCGCCCGGTCACAGTGGACGGCGTGGAAGTGACACCCGATTCCAACGGACCTGCCAGCCTGTTCGTCTTCAAGACCAGCATCGAGCCGCATATCGGCCAAGTAGCTTATTTCAAAGTGATTTCGGGCACGGTCCATGCGGGAGACGACTTGATTAACGCCGACCGTGGCTCAAAAGAAAGAATGGCGCAGCTTTTCACGATTGCCGGACAGAACCGGGAAGAAGTGAACGAATTGAAAGCGGGCGACATCGGAGCCACGGTGAAGATGAAGGACGTGCATCGGGGCAACACGCTAAACAGCAAGGACTGCGATTACAAGTTCGATTTCATCAGATATCCTGAACCGAAATACCGTCAGGCCATCAAGCCGGTCAACGAGGCCGATGCCGAAAAGATGATGGAAATCCTGTTCCGCATGCACGAAGAGGACCCGACTTGGATCATCGAGCAATCGAAGGAACTCAAGCAGACGATTATTTCCGGCCAAGGGGAATTCCACCTGCGCACGCTCAAATGGCGTATCGAGAACAACGACAAGATTCCAGTGCAGTTCTATGAACCCAAGATTCCTTACCGGGAAACCATCACCAAGGCGGCACGGGCCGATTACCGGCACAAGAAGCAGTCGGGCGGTGCCGGGCAGTTCGGCGAGGTACATCTGATTGTAGAGCCGTATTACGAAGGGATGCCGGCGCCGGGATCCTACCGTTTCAAAGGACAGGAATTCAAGGTGAATGTCCGCGACACCCAGACCATCGATCTGGAATGGGGGGGCAAACTGGTTTTCGTGAACAGTATCGTAGGCGGGGCTATCGATGCCCGCTTCCTGCCTGCAATCCTCAAAGGAATTCTCTCGCGCATGGAACAAGGACCTCTGACGGGATCGTATGCCCGCGATGTGCGGGTCATTGTCTATGATGGCAAGATGCACCCGGTAGACAGCAACGAAGTCTCGTTCATGATTGCAGGCCGTCATGCGTTCAGCACGGCTTTCCGCGAAGCCGACCCGAAGATTCTGGAACCAGTCTACGATGTGGAAGTGGATGTGCCGCAAGATTACTTGGGCGATGTGATGGGCGACCTCCAGGGACGCCGGGCCATCATCAGCGGCATGAACAGTGAAAAGGGATACGAGAAACTGATGGCGAAGGTTCCATTGAAAGAACTGTCGAACTTCGCGACCGCCCTCAGCTCCATCAGCGGGGGACGGGCTTCGTTCACGATGCAGTTCAGCAGCTACGAGCTGGTCCCGGGCGATGTTCAGGAAAAACTGCTCAAGGAATACAAGGACGTGGACGAGGAATAGCGATACCGCCGTACAACTCTTTATCCCAAATCGGTCATTAGACTTTGGGGAGATTGCCCGCTTGTGTCATGCAGCATGCTTCTCGCCTAGCCGAAGGCGTAGCGGGCTACGTCGAGGCGTAGCGAGAATCAGGATGCGGACAGAGGCGGGCAAGATGCCCGAAAGCCTCATTTTCCTAACCGAAAACAGCCCCGGCGTGTCTAATGACCGATTTGGGTTTATGGGTGTTTGGCAAATATTGGAGTTCCCGCAAACTTCCAAGGGAATACCCCTCTGAAACCGGGTCGGCCTATGGTCGGCCCGGTTTCAAATCCTCATCTCAGTTTCAACAAAGATTATTACTGTTGAAAGTTGCTATTGTTCATGCAAAAAAAGCGCGTATTGATGGTATTTGAAGTCTTACTTCCAAAGCAACTCGTTATACCATAACTTGGGAAATCCCATTGCAGCGACATCAACGATAGCGTATTTCGACAAAAGTGCTTTCAATCTCTGCTTGAAGCCATTTTTTGGGTGAATTGCATCCAGTAGATAAGCCACACAACATAATTGGGCATATAGTTTCTCTTGTGGTATGACCTTGTTTTGAATCCACGGATTCTGCAATTTCTCAGGCAATTTTGGTTTCCATGGGTATTTTCTATTCCAGATGCGGGCATGGTGTGCTATACAGTTACGCAACACAGACAGACTTTTTATCCAACTTTCAAGATACAAGTGCTGAGGCAACCCAAATTCTCTTGCAATCTGCTTCTTTACACTGTTCTCTGAAAAGTTACAGTACAACTTGGAGAGCGTACCAAAAGAGGACACTTCCAAAGTTTTCCATGCAGGTGGATACGGTGGGTCATCGTATTTTATAAAGTACTCAACTAAAAAATCTTCCTTCGAGCGTTTTAGTTCATCCTTGATACTAGTGAGACATTTTGAAAAAATAGTGGTATTGGAGAATAGTGATTCATCAGCGAACCAAAATGCACCATAGTTGGACGATATTACTTGGATAACTTTTGTACGAAGTGCAATATCAATACTCTGTACAGCCGAAAAAACGAGGACACGCAACTCCTTATCAAAATCATACAGAGCTACTACGTTCTCAAACTTGCTTTTGGGCTTAAACACATGATTTACCTTATCGCTTTCCAATGGCCTCCAATAGTTAGCCAGACGGAAGTAACTGATATTTTTCAGACACTCGATTGCAGCCTGTTCATCGTCAAACAGAAGCCCCCTGTTTTTCAACATCGTGATTTGATCGGCAATACTTATAGGCGGCTTAGTGTATGTTACCACAGATGCATAAAAAAAGTTCCGCCCGGGTACGCATTATAAAGAGGCGTGGCGGAAATTGTTGTTGCGAAAATAATGCTTTTTCTCGACATGCCAAATCTTTTAGTATTTTTCGCCATTGACAGCTTGAACCTAAATACCGAATACGCAATCAAGATTTGAATCTGTGGGATAACAGTACCTGATGTGGACTTTGTTTTTGCGCTCGACTTTTATTATCTTTGACTGTCGTCGAAGATAGGATGCGTCTCGGCCATGCAAAACTGAGCAAGCTCCTTTTGCATGGCTCTCGACTTTCGCTATCTTTGATTGCCGAACCGTATCCTATCTTGTGAACGCAAGGTTAACTATCCCATTGAAAACAAGAATGTCTAAAGACTGAAAAGATTGCTTTCCAACTAAAATCCCCAACACAATGGAATTCGTCTTGGGCATATTAGCCATCATCGCCGTCGTAGCCCTGATTGTAGGAATCATCAAACTGTTAATCAAATGCGCCAGGAAAAACCCCACGTGGAAAGGAATTATCATCAGCGCAATCCTCGGACTTTTACCATTCTATCTGATATTATGCTTTTTCGGTTTGATGGGGGAACAAAAGAACCGCTGTAACCAAGTGTGACCACCCCAATAGGACATCGGCTTCACAAGAACACAAATACAAACAATAAGAAACACAAAATGAAAAAACTAAGCTTAATCATAACCTTCGTGGCGGCACTCGGCATGAGCGGGTGCAAGAACCCGGCTCCCACCCCCGGGCAAGAACAAGGCTTGCCGGAAGCCACAGTCCATCAAACCGTGGACGCTCTCCTCAAACAACTTCCCCAGGCAGACAAGAGTCTGGTTGAAAAGGGAGTAAGCCAGACCGCGGCTTTATGGCAGCCCGGAGACGGTACCGCCGAAGAGTTCCAAAGTTTCGTATTGGAGAACTACGCAGCCGACCCCAAGGAACGGGAAGAACTCTTCGAAAAACTCTCCCGTGCGCTGGAGCTTCTTTACGGGACCTCCAACCAAGTAGCCGTCCGCCTGCAAGCTCCCCTGCACCTGGCTGGCCCCGAACCCACCGGAATCGACTACATCTTAGGCGCGTTCAACCCTTACTCCCACCTTTCGGACGATCTCTTCGCCAACAAGACGGCGTTCATCACGATACTCAACTTTCCCTTCTACACCTTGGAGGAAAAGAACACCTTGGGCAAGGAATGGAGCCGTCTGGAATGGGCCTATGCCCGGATGGGAGACCAATTCACGACGCGCATTCCGGCCAAAGTCACGGCCGAGCAGGGCGAAGCCCTGAGCAAGGCCGAGAATTACATCGCGTCCTACAACATCATGATGGGGCATTTGCTCACTGAAGACGGCCAAAAGCTCTTCCCCGAGGACATGGTGCTGCTCTCCCATTGGAATCTCCGGGACGAACTCAAATCGAATTACGCCGATGTACCCCACGCCCATGAAAAGCAGGAAATGATTTACCAGGTCATGCTGCGGATCGTGGACCAAAGCATTCCTGCCGGAGTCATCAACAATGCGGAATACGATTGGGCTCCCGTTTCGAACAAGGTTTTCAAGCAGGGCAAGGAAGTGGCCATGGAAGCTGAAGGGGATGCCCGTTACGCCCGTATACTCGATATTTTCCATGCCGAACAAGCTATCGACCGCTACAGCCCTTACCTGCCTACCGGCATCGCCCGCAACTTTGAAGAAGGGATGGAGGTCTCGGCCCAGGACATCGAACAGCTTTTCATCCATTTGCTTTCTTCGCCCCAGGTAAAAGAGGTAGCCGGTCTGATTCAGTCCCGGCTGGGCCGCGAACTGCGCCCCTACGATATCTGGTACGACGGGTTCAAAAGCCGTTCCAGCATACCGGAAGACGAACTGACCGCCCTTACCCGCAAGAAATACCCGGATACCCAAGCCTTTGCCAAGGATATGCCCCGGATGCTGCGTTACCTCGGGTTTTCCGCCGACCAAGCCCGGTACATCGCCGAGCGCATTGTGGTGGAGAACGCAAGGGGTTCGGGACATGCCTGGGGAGCGCAAGGGCGTTGGGAACCGGCCCGGCTCCGTACCCGCGTGGGCGAACAAGGCATGGACTACAAGGGGTACAATATCGCGGTGCATGAGTTCGGCCACAATGTGGAACAGACCCTCGACCTCTACCAGATGGATTACTACATGCTGAACGGGGTCCCCAACACGGCCTTCACGGAAGCCTTGGCTTTCATTTTCCAGAAACGGGACTTGTTCCTCCTCGGTTTCGACTATAACATGGACGAGAACACGACTCTGGATATTTTCTGGGGCGCCTACGAAATCATGGGTGTGGCCTTGGTGGACATGTACACCTGGCAATGGCTTTACGAGCACCCGCATGCCACGGCGGCGGAGTTGCGCGATGCAGTCTTAACGATTGCCAAAGATGTCTGGAACCAGTATTACGAACCGGTGCTCGGCACGCATGACTCCCCTCTCCTGGCGGTCTACTCGCACATGGTCAACGCGCCGATGTACCTTCCCAACTATCCGTTCGGACATATCATCGAATACCAATTGGAGAAGCACTTGGCCCAAACCGATAACTGGATGGAGTTTGCCTCGGAACTCCAGCGGATCTACACGATAGGCAGGCTCACGCCGCATATCTGGATGCAGGAAGCCGTGGGTTCGGATGTCAGCGTGGACCCGTTGCTGGATGCCGTGGAGGAAATCGTCAATCTATAAGATGATTCACAAGAAGTGTATCCCCAAGAGCCTTTTGTTCCTTGGACTCGCCCTTTGCTCAGCAACAGGATCACAAGCCATGGGACATGTCGATACCATGCCGGATGCCCCTGACGGCAAAGCCCTATGGAGTAACCCGGATTCTTTTTACCACAGACACCTCGACAATGAATATTCGGAAGTCTTGAAGGTTTTGGAGGAGGGTTTGCTGGATTCTGCATTCGGCCTGGCATTGAACATATACGAAAACGCGAAACACACCAACGATTCCGCATATATTGTCAAATCTGCCATTATCATGGGCAACGTAGTCTCGCGGCAGCAAGACTACGTTGCATCCCGAAAGTTCTACCATATTGCCGAGCAACATGCCAACAACAAAGCAGACAAACTCCGCATTGCCGGGAACCAAGCTCTCGTATCGTACATGGAAGAGAACTACACCGCTGCTGCCGCCATCTATAAGTCCCTCGCATGGCAAGCATCCAAAGAAAGCCAAGCCGCTCTGGAAATATCCTTTTATATCAATGCAGGAAATGCCTTCACTGAATCCGGGCTTCCCGATTCAGCTATGCTTTATTTTGGAAAGGCCTTGGAACTGGCCAAGGAAATCAATGACCGGAAACAGGAGCTGGCGGCGTTAACCAACATCGGGACACTGTTCTCCAAAATGGACCAGTATGACAGTGCTGCCTTTTACCTACGGAAATCCGGGAAACTCGCCTCGGCAATCGGGAGACCGGGACAATATGCCATCATTTCATACAATCTTTCCAACATCTTCTTGTTCCAAGGAATAATCGACAGTGCCTACTTTTACCTGAACGAATACGAAAAATACGACACTCTCATCCAGCAGCCGCTCAGTGCCAAACAGTACCAAGAATACGCATCCACGACCAAGGCGTTAGCCGAAAGCCGGATCCGGATTGCAAAACAGGAGGCAGAGTTACAGAACAAACGGTTCATCATCACCCTTGTCTGCATTTCGGGACTATCCATCATCCTGTTGATGGCTTTCCTGCTGACAAGGGAACACCGCAAGCGAAGCCTGCAATACGCCTTGCTCAAAGAAGCCGAGAACCGGGAGTTGAAAAAGGAATTGGAATACAAACAGCAAACAGAGCTCCTCCAGAAAGAGAAGATAGAGCAAAAGAGCAAGGAGCTTGCTTCATACTCCCTGCTATTAGCCAACAAGAACCGGGTTTTGAAAAAGCTTGACGCGTTCCTCTCCGAACAAACTCCTGCAAACTGGCAAGAATGCCAACAGAAAGCCCGGCATGAAATCAAGGACAACCTTCACACGGAAGAGGACTACTCCTGACTTCGTCACCGTGTCACCCAAAAACCATCAGAGAACAAAGGTGCGATCCGTTGATGCCGTTTCATGAGCAT
>CALUHO010000009.1 GCA_944320465.1 uncultured Bacteroidales bacterium
GCGGGCAAGATGCCCGAAAGCCTCGTTTTCCCAATCAGAAACGGACTCGGCGTGTCTAATGACCGATTTGGGTTTATTTGCTATCAGGGAGGAGGACGGTCTTGATGGCTTCTACCAAACTTTCTTTGGGCATCGCGCCTCGGGCCATCTGTGGTCGGCCGTCAACGGGGACGAAGAGCAATGTCGGGATGGACTGGATACCGAAGGCAGCGGCCAATTCACGTTCTTCCTCTGTATTGATTTTGTAGATGTAGATTTGGCCATCGTATTCGGCCGCTAATTCTTCCAGGATAGGAGCAATCATTTTACATGGACCGCACCAAGAAGCATAAAAATCAATGATGCAGGGCTTGTCGCCTTCGTATTTCCATGTATCTGGATAGGCTTCGTAATTGTAGACTTTTTCTAAAAATTGGGCTTTTGTCAAATGGATTGCCTTTTCTTGCTGTTGGCCGGTTCGTTCTGTTTTGGCTGTGTCGGAAGCCGGTTCTGCTTTGCCACTGAAGCTGCCGCATGCGGTAATCAGCATGGCGGCGCATGCAATGCTCAGGATTTTTTTCATATTGTAGTTGTTTTTTTCATGTTTGTCTGGACCGGATTGGCGGTTTTATTCGTTTTGGTTGCTAATGTGGAATCGGGCATACTTGCGTGTTCAGGTAGAACAGGATGGGGCGATGATTCTGTCGGCATTTGCCGGAGGAGATGGTGTTCATTGGCTTTGGTCTGGGGTGTCTGGCAATCTGTGGCTAGCGGTTCAATTCTATTAAAACTTTTCCTTTTGCATTGCTCAAAATGGCTTTGCGGTCGGAGAACTTTTTGAATGACACTACTTCTTGCAAGGCTTGGAGCAAAGTGTTTTCAAGTTCCATATCAGGACATGACATTAGAGTTCGGATGCCTTGGCCTATATGCAGGCGTTGAGGTTTTTCGGGATTGAAATCCAAGGGGGCCGAGAAGGTATTGCATCCGAGTTTGCCATGGACGGTTTTTTGGGCAGAATTGAAGAACAGGAAAATGTCTTTTGTGGTGTCAAGGACACTGTCGTTGGCTTGGTTGATAGTCCATTTGCCATCGATAGGCATCATTTTGGCAAGACTGAGCAGGATATTGCCTTGTGCATCGATGAGTTCCAGAATAGGATGGGGCAAGGTATCGTTGCTTTTGATTGAAAAGTGCCGGGTTTGCTGCAGGCAGTCTAATACTTCGTTTTCAATTCCGGCTTGCGGACATGCCATGCGTGTGGAGGCAATAGGGGCGAATTCCAAAGTCTTTTTTTTTGCTTTGAATTGGAATTTGCCGTGAATGTAGTTGCATGAGGCAAAACCGTTCATTTTTTTTGTGAGGCAATCGAAGTTGAGGAAGCAAAGGTTTTCTTCTACGGGTATGTCTTGCCCTTTGGCTTGGCAGATTTGCCAGCAGCCTTCTACGGATTTGATGACCACGTTTTTCTTTTTACTGGCAGCTTGCAGGGACGAAAAACTTGAGACGCAGAAGGACAGTACGATAGGCAGGATAAGTGTCTGAAAAAGATGATAGGAGAGGCTGGTTTGTTTCATGGTATGCCTGGTTTTGTCTTGGCAGTTTTTTTCTCGGACGTGGATTTGGGAGCCGGAGGAATTCCTGTGTTGCCAAGCAAACAAAAGTACATCAAAAAGGGATATTATGGAAAAACCTTTGGATGAAATTGTTTTTATGATGGTGATTGATTCGGTTGGCAAGCGGTTTTAGCGCAATTTTGCCTTTTCCGGGCATGTGAACGAGAAATTTTTATATCTTCGTGGATTATTTAAAAATTTAATGATATGAAAAAGTACATTTGCTCTATTTGCCAATATGTTTATGATCCGGCCAAGGGGGATCCTGAAGGCGGCATTGCTCCAGGGACTGCATTTGAAGACATTCCTGATACGTGGGTTTGTCCGGTTTGCGGTGTGGGCAAAGAAGATTTTGAGCCTTATAACGAATAAGTTTAGGGCTTTTGGAGAGAAACCGGCTTTCTGTCTGTTTTTTGCAACCATCCGGGAGCAGTAACGGAGACGGAAGGCCGGTTTCCTGTATGATATGGATATTGTCATGCATGTTTTCGAAGTAATCCTGCAAATCCTGCAAAAATGAAAACAGACATTGAAATCGCGAGGGAAACCCCGCTCAAGAAAATTGAAGAAATTGCCCGGATGGTGGGCATCGACCCTGAACATATTTTCCATTACGGGCATCATATCGCCAAGGTGGATCTCTCCCAAATTGATGAAGAGAAAATAAAGAAACACCATTTGATTCTGGTGACGGCCATCACTCCCAACAAGGCCGGTATCGGTAAGACCACGGTGTCGATTGGCTTGGCATTGGGTATGAACAAGATTGGCAAGAAAGCCATTGTGGCTTTGCGCGAACCTTCGTTGGGTCCATGCTTCGGTATGAAAGGGGGCGCGGCTGGCGGCGGTTATGCGCAAGTTCTCCCGATGGAAAACATCAATCTCCATTTCACGGGGGATTTTCATGCTATCACTTCGGCTCACAATATGATTACGGCTTTGCTGGACAATTATATCTATCAGAATCGTAACAGTTGCACGGGCTTGCGTGAAGTGAAATGGAAGAGGGTCTTGGACGTGAACGACCGTGGGCTTCGCCATATTATTACAGGGCTTGGGAATGCCACTGACGGGATTCCGACGCAGACGGGTTTCGATATTACAGCGGCATCGGAACTGATGGCTATTTTGTGCCTGAGCCGGGATTTGGATGATTTGCGGAATCGTATCGAGAATATCCTTTTAGGTTATACATACGAAGGTGCGGCTTTTACGGTCAAGGATTTAGGCGTGGCCGGCGCGATAACCGTTTTGCTGAAGGACGCCTTGTTGCCTAATCTGGTGCAGACTACCGAGCATACGGCGGCTTTCATTCACGGAGGGCCTTTCGCTAACATCGCTCATGGTTGCAACTCGGTACTGGCCACTAAGATGGCTTTGACTTTCGGGGATTACGCGATTACTGAGGCAGGCTTCGGTTCGGATCTGGGAGGGGAGAAATTCTTTGATATCAAGTGCCGGGAGACGGGCTTGCATCCGGAACTGAGCGTGTTGGTGGTGACGGCTCGTAGTTTGAAGATCCATGGTGGCGTGGCGGAAGCGGATATGGCCAAGCCGAACATGGATGCGCTCAAGAAGGGTTTTGAGAATTTGGACCGTCATATTGGTATTTTGAGGAGCTTCGGTCAGAGTATCGTGGTTGCCTTTAACCGTCACTGGGATGATACCGAAGAGGAAATATCGGCTTTGCGTCAGCATTGTGTGAATCTTGGTGTGGGATTTGCTGTGAATGAGGCTTTTGCCAAAGGCGGAGAAGGTGCTGTGGATTTGGCCAAGTTGGTCGTTGAGACGATTGAAAAGTCTCCTTCCGAGCAGTTGCAGTACGCCTATGACAAGGAGATGCCTATCAAGGAAAAAATCGCCCGGCTCTGCCAGAAAGTGTATGGTGCCGGAGAGATTTCGTATGCTACCTTGGCCGAGAAGAAAATAAAACAGATTCATGCTTTGGGCATTGACGACTATCCTCTTTGCGTGGCCAAGACCCAGTATTCTTTTTCTTCCGATCCCAAGGCATTCGGTGCGCCTTCAGGATTCGAACTCAAGGTTCGCGATATCATCATCAACCGTGGTGCCAGGATGCTGGTAGTCATTATGGGTGAAATGATGCGTATGCCGGGTTTGCCGGCCAGTCCGCAGGCGTTGCATATCGACCTTGTTGATGGGCAGATTGAAGGCTTAAGCTAAAAGATGTATTTTGCGGCATCTACTTCGTTGCGAGTTTTGCACAGGTCGGTCACGTGCCAAAGTATGCTCCCTTTCTGTGCAAAACTCGACGCCTCGTATCTGCCTGCCAGAAACGCTTTTTTTTTTCAATGAGGTGCGCATCTGCGCGCTCTAAATCGTTTTTACGGAAACGCCCGGTCGTGTCGCGGCCGGGCGTTGGTTTTATCCCAAATCGGTCATTAGACTTTGGGTAGATTGCCCGCTTGTGTCAGGCAGCATGCTTCTCGCCTAGCCGAAGGCGTAGCGGGCTACGTCGAGGCGTAGCGAGAAACAGGATGCGGACAGAAGCGGGCAAGATGCCCGAAAGCCTCGTTTTCCCAATCAGAAACGGACTCGGCGTGTCTAATGACCGATTTGGGTTTATGGAGTTGGGAAGTTGAAAATTTCCTTTATGGAGGAAGTCTTTGCAATGGGGATGTAAGAGGCTATTGGCCGAGAAGAACCTTGGCGATGCTTTCCGGATCCATGCTGCAGAGAGCTTGAAGCTGGGGAATACTGCCTTGGTGGATGAATCGGTCAGGAATGCCGATTCCCATGATAGAATTGGGGTGATGATGCCGGGCGGCAAACTCGCAGACGGCTGAATAAAGGCCTCCGTTTAAGACTCCGTCTTCGAGCGTGACAATACGCGGGTATTTTTCAAAAATTTCTTGCAGCAGGCTTTCGTCCAAAGGTTTCAGGTAAATCATATTGTATAACCCGAACTGTTTTTCCGGGTATTGGCTTTCGGCCAGTTCTATGGCTTTGAGGCCGTTGTTGCCGATATGCCCGATGGAGACAATGGCGGTATCCGTGCCTTCCTTCACGCAGATGCCTTTGCCTATTGGTTGGATTTCCAATGGGGTTTTCCACCGTGGCGTAACGCCTCGTCCGCGAGGATAGCGTATCACGAATGGCAGTCCGGTTTCGGATAGCTGAGCGGTGTACATCAGGTTGCGCAGCTCCCTTTCGTTCATTGGCGCACTGATGACGAGGTTCGGTATCGGGCGGAAATACGCCAAGTCGAACGCTCCGTGGTGGGTCGCCCCGTCTTCGCCCACTAAGCCGGCTCGGTCTAAACAGAAGATCACGGGGAGTTTCTGCAAGGCAACATCATGGATTACCTGGTCGAAGCCTCTTTGCATGAACGATGAATAGATATTGCAGAACGGTACCATGCCTTCGGCCGCTAATCCGGCACTGAAGGTGACTGCATGCTGTTCGGCAATGCCCACGTCAAAGACTCGTTCCGGCATTTTCTTCATCATCATGTTCAACGAGCAGCCGGTCGGCATGGCGGGCGTGATGCCCACGATGCGGGGGTTGTTCTTGGCTAATTCGATGATGGTTTTGCCAAATACATCCTGGTATTTTGGGGCAAGGCTGAGGTCGATTCTTTTGGGCAGGAGCTGCCCGGTTGCGGAATCGAAACGGCCTGGGGCGTGGTAGACGGTAGGGGCCTCTTCCGCTTGCTTCAAACCTTTGCCTTTGACGGTCACGATATGCAGCAGTTTGGGCCCTTGGATGGTCTTCAAATCGGACAACACGGCTAGCAAGGTCGGGATGTCATGGCCGTCTATGGGACCGAAATATCTGAAGTTCAGAGCTTCAAATAGGTCGCTTGTCTTGGGCGAGATCAAGGAACTCATTGCCGCCGTAAGCTTGCTGATGAAATGCTTGGGGTGGTATTGCTTGTCGGAATCGCCCCCCATCATGTTCCAGACGCTGTCTTTGAGCTGGTTGTACGATTTGGAGGCTTTCATCCGGGTGAAATAACGACTCAGGGCCCCGGTGCTTACATCTATCGACATGCCGTTGTCATTGAGAATCACTAAAAGGTTGCTGCGGGAGGCTCCGGCATTGTTCAGGCCTTCAAACGCCATCCCTCCGGTCATGGCTCCGTCCCCAATCACGGCTATGTGCTGACGGTCTTTCTCTCCTTTGAGATTGGAAGCGATAGCCATGCCTAAAGCAGCCGATATGGATGTGGAAGAATGCCCGGTTCCGAAAGCATCGTATTCGCTTTCAAAACGGGCAGGGAATCCGCTTAGTCCATCCATGCAACGGATAGAGGCAAAACGGCCTTTGCGGCCGGTTAGAATCTTGTGTCCATAGGCCTGATGGCCTACATCCCAGATGATGCGGTCGTAAGGAGTGTTGAAGATGTAATGCAAGGCAACTGTCAATTCAACAGTGCCTAAGGATGCTCCTAAGTGACCGGGATGGTTGGCGATGACCCGGATGATGAATTCTCTCAGCTCGTCAGCTACCCGAGGAAGCTGGGAGGGACTGAGTTTCCTCAGGTCCTCAGGAGTATTGATATGGTCTAAAAGTTTTTCCAAGGTTCAAAAATAAAACAAATTGACGGCAGCTTGCATTTGCCTGCCATGGCGGAAAGCGGATTAATGGGCTGTTTTGCAAGTATCATGCCAGAGGACCTTCAAGCTGCCATAAGGTGCAAAAAGGTGGATAAAAAGCATATTAGCCACATTGTGTGCTAAAAAACCTTTTTATCCACCTCGGGGCGATGATATCATGGCAGGCCATCAAACAGCCAGTCCCTTCATGATATGCCGCTTCAGATTTGTTTACTGTTGTGTTTACTTGCTGAAAAGTTTGCAAGCCAAGTCGGCAACCCGTTTCGAGTAACCGAATTCGTTGTCGTACCAAGCCATGATTTTGACGAAATTTCCGTTCATGACTTTTGTCAGTCCGGCATCAAAGATAGAGGAATGGGGGTTACCCACGATGTCGATGCTGACAATGGGGTCTTCCGTGTATTCCAAAATTCCTTTGAGCGGCCCTTCGGCAGCCGATTTCATAGCTGAGTTCACTTCTTCAGCGGTTACGTCGCGTTCCAGTTCGGCAGTCAGATCCACGATGGATCCATCAGGAGTGGGGACGCGCATGGCCAAGCCGTCCATCTTTCCTTGCAAGGCAGGCAGAACCAGTCCTACGGCCTTGGCGGCACCGGTGCTGGTAGGAATGATCGATATGGCAGCGGCACGGGCACGGCGCAAATCTTTATGCGGGGAATCAAGCACAATCTGGTCGTTGGTATAGGAGTGGATGGTGTTCATGAAGCCTCGTTTGATGCCGAAAGCTTCATGCAGCACTTTTGCTACCGGGGCTAAGCAATTGGTTGTGCAGGATGCATTGGATACCAATTGCAGGTTGGGTGTAATCATCTCTTCGTTGACTCCGCATACAATCGTGGCATCCACATCGGAAGCCGTTTTGGCAGGAGCGGTCAGTACAACTTTGGCTGCTCCGGCCTGCAGATGCTTTTCCAGCTGTTCCCGGGTCTTGAATTTCCCGGTAGCTTCGATGACCACATCGACTCCATATTTTGCCCAGGGAATATTTGCGATATCCTTTTCGGTAGATATGGCGATAGGTTTCCCATTCACATTCAGGTTCCCGTTTTCCACCTTCACTTCACCTTGGAAGATACCATGGACGGAATCGTATTTGATGAGATGGGCTATCGTTGCAGCATCTTTTGTGATGTTGAAGGCGACAACTTCGACATCAGGCCTTTCAATCAAGTCGCGGAAGACAATGCGACCGATACGGCCTAAGCCGCAAATTCCTACTTTGAGTTTGGACATGGTAAAAGTTTTTAGTTGTATGATAAATTATTAATCTCTTATTTTTTATAAGTTCCGCTTCTTGCCGTTTTTGGGTCGGATAAGGGCGTTCGGAATGATGGTACTGGCAATCCAACCAACTTAATCACGTTTGCAAAGATACGAAATTTTCTTTACGAAATTTTAAAAATGCTCGTTACAGGGCGTTTTATTCGTGTTTTCTCGGTTTCAGGTTAAGGATGCGCTTCTCTCCAAGCTTCGATGTTTTTTCTCAGGCCGTCCAGTCCGGCTCGTTGTAGAGCGGAATCTTTGAATATTTCTTCAAAGTCTTCTTTTCCCATTTGGTAAATATCTGTCGGGCTGAGTGATATCAACGCGGGAGAAGGGAAGAATGCCGGGTCAAAGATTCGTTTCGTGTATTTTTCATCTTGATGTATTTGCTGATTTGCCGGGCAGACTGTCTGGCATATATCGCAACCGAACCAGTAGGGCGTGGCGATAGGAGGACGGTTCCCTTTGTTTTCAATGGTCAGATAAGAAAAGCAGCGGCGGGCATCCAAGTTGTCTCCTAAGGCATGTCCGGGGCAGGCTTGCAGGCAACGGCTGCAATTTGTGCAGGGGTGAGACGATAAGGGCGGGATGGATGTGGCAGTTTGGCATTCATCGTGTGTGGCAGACGGCTCGACGAGGGTGAGATTTTGGATTGTATGCGTGGGTTTCCCTGAATCGGGAAGAGCCTGGTCGTAATGATCAAAACGGTGCTGGGTCAGCAGGATGCCTATGAAGCAAAAGCTTCCGAACTTAGGATGGATTAGCAGCGTGTTGCGGCCGATATAGCCTAAGCCGGCTCTCCAAGCCCAGTGTTTTTCTAATAACGGTGCCGTATCGCAAAAGGCTCGGAATGAAGCGGCAGGTAGGCAGGATGCCAATAGGAAGAGTTTGTTTTTGATTACTTTGTGGTAGTCTTTTCCTTGGGCATAGAGTGCGATATGGGGGTTGTTTTCTGTGTTTTTGGGCGGGTAATAAGGGCAGAGGATGACAATCAGGCTTTGAGCTTCAGGCAAGAGATCCCTTGGGTTGGATCTTTTGTCTATGTTTTGTTCCAGGTACCGCATTCCCGCATGATGCCCTTGCGCAAGGTATTGTCGCCAGTAATCGATTTGTTTTGGAGAAAGAGTTTCGGGATGGATAATGCCGATATCGCCGACACCTTGCATTCTCCGTGCATAATCTTTGAAGGCCGCTGCGTGGATTTTCCCTTCCGCATCGGTTTGAAAGAGAGGAATGCTTTTGGACTGTTTGTTCATTTTTAGAAGCTGTTTAAATTTATTTGTTTGAGGCATCGGGAGGAAATTTCGAGGGATTTTGCCGCGTTTTTCAAAGGAGGATAGCCAAGCTATCGGACGTGAAAAACGCAAAAAAGCCCCGAAATAGCACCCGATGGGCAAACAAAATCCTGAAACCGCTCCCTGAAAATTCAGCCTTTTCAGGATTGCAAGAAATTTTAAACAGCTTCTTAGTCGAAAAGACTGTTTCCCGTTCCTTTGGGCATTCGCCCTAAGTGTTGGTAGGCTAAAGAGGTCACTTCCCGTCCGCGAGGTGTCCGCATCAGGAATCCCTCTTGGATTAAATAAGGTTCATAGACTTCTTCCAAGGTGCCAGGGTCTTCGCCTACGGCGGTGGCGATGGTGTTGACACCGACAGGGCCTCCTTTGAATTTGTCTATGATGGTCAGTAATATGCGGTTGTCCATCTCGTCCAAGCCGTATTTATCTACATTCAGCGCATCCAAAGCGTGTCGTACGATGCCGATTTCAATCTCCCCGTTCCCTTTGACTTGGGCAAAATCGCGGACACGGCGGAGCAGAAGGTTGGCAATACGAGGGGTTCCTCGGCTCCGGCGGGCAATTTCAAAGGCGGCATCTTCTTGAATTTTGACATGGAGCAACTTGGCTGAGCGTCTGATAATCAGGTTCAGGGTCGGGGCATCGTAATAAGTGAGCCTGGCGTTGATGCCGAAACGGGAACGCAAAGGCGATGTGAGCAAGCCGGAACGGGTCGTCGCTCCGATTAGCGTGAAAGGATTGAGTCCGATTTGGACGCTTCGGGCATTGGGACCGGTATCGATCATGATATCGATTTTGTAGTCCTCCATGGCTGAATACAAATATTCCTCTACCACAGGCGAAAGCCGGTGGATTTCGTCGATGAAGAGTACGTCGTTAGGTTCAAGGTTGGTCAATAGTCCTGCCAGTTCTCCTGGTTTGTCCAGTACTGGGCCGGAAGTTGTCTTGATGCCTACACCGAGTTCATTGGCGATGATATAGGAAAGCGTGGTCTTGCCCAGACCTGGAGGCCCGTGCAGCAACACGTGATCCAAGGCTTCTTTGCGTTGACGGGCAGCCATGACAAAGACCTTGAGGTTTTCCACCACGTTATCTTGGCCTTGGAAGCTGTCAAAGCCAGATGGCCGGAGGGCTTTTTCCACTTCTTTGTCAGACCCGCTGAGCTTGGAAGCATCAGGATTTAGCAAATCGTTCATTGTCAGTTTTCGGGACGTTTTCTTTGGCTTCTGCAAACCGGACAAGCCAAGAGTGTGCTAAAACTTGCCTGTCCGTGGGAGCCTTCGGTGTTATGCGGCAGCGAAGATACGGCAAAAGAGGAAAATGGCAATACTTCTGGGGAAACGGTAGGAATTGAGGACCGTCTGTCGCTTTTGCAAAAGTACGCGTAAATATCGTATCTTTGCAAATCCGGTTTTGTCCGGATTCTTGCAAGGCTGTTTTGCATGTTTTGCGGGAACAATCTGAATCCTTTCATGATAACTTTGACTATCATCGCCTTTTTGTTGGGTTTCTTTTTCCGTCGTAAGCGGAGGTCGTGAAGCTTTTCCTTGAATCTTGCAGGAAGAGACCGGATTTTTGGAATTTTGTCGTATTTTTGCAGCCCGAATGAGGACAAGGCGTGTCTGGATTCCCCTTCCGGTGTTGTGGGGAGAAAGGTATGCCAAGTCGGGCATTGCTTGAGAAGGGGCCGACTGGTTTTGACAGCAGGGATAGTGGGAGAGCAAGCACGTCGAGGGTCGTGTATTCACCTCGTTAATATCAGTACTCACGCCATTAAACGGCAACAATAGCGATTACGCTCTCGCTGCCTAGTACAAGGTACTAATTTCAGCGACGCTTCCGGAAAAAGCCTTGATTGATGGCTCGTTTCCATTGAAGTGCAAAACAATCAAAGTCAATCCTGGCACAGGTCCGCCTTCGTCCTGTGGCAGTATGATGAAGGATAAGGTCTGAGGTTGGAAAGTTTTTCGCCTGCCTGGACTCGAAAATCAAAGGGAAAGCTAAGCGTGTAGAAAACTTTTTTGCTACTTGTTTGGACGGCGGTTCGATTCCGCCCGGTTCCACTGGGTTGCGATTGGGGTGTCTTCTTTGTGATTACAGGGATATCCCTTTTCTTTGTGTGCCTCTTGGAAACGGTTCATGCTTGTTTTCATGGGGCCGTTTTTGTTTTCATAATTTATAAAGGGTAAACCGAAAGAATCCAATATGGAGCAGAGTATTCCGAAGGACTCGGTCATTGTGTCGCTGACCTCTTTCCCCGCTGCCATATCGTATGCAGTTCGTGCGATTCATTCTATTTTAGATGGTTCTGTTCTTCCTGACAAGATAGTGCTTTATCTTGCTATGTCGCAATTTGAATCCGAAGGAATTCCGCAGGAACTTTTGGATTTGGCTAAGCAGAATCCTATCTTCGAGATACGGGATAATGGTAGGGATATCAGGTCGTACATGAAATTGGTTCCGGCCTTGAAGGATTTTCCTGAATCGGTGATTGTGACAATAGACGATGACATTGTATATCATAGGCACATGCTGCGTGATCTGCTGCAATGGCATCGAAGGATTCCGGATGCCATATTGGCGCATCGGGCCAAATATGTGCGGCCTGGCGAGCCTTATCGAAAATGGCCTAAATACAGATGGTATCACTTCTTGTTCAAGAAAATCCATTCCGGTTACAGGAACCTTCAAACCGGTGTGGGTGGGGTCTTGTATCCGCCTCACTCCTTGAAGGATGAAATGCTCGATCCGGATTTGTTTACCCGGATTGCCCCTACAACGGATGATATCTGGTTTTGGGCTGCTTCGGTGGCTAATGGTACTCCGGTTGTTCCTATTCCCTTTGGGCATAATAAACCTAAAGAGATGAAAAAACCGAGAGAATTGTCATTGAAGACTGTCAATGTCAAGTCGGGGAAGGATCGGAATGCGGATGCCTTGGCAGCGATTTTGAAAGAAATTCCCGTTATTGGCAAGCAGATTGGTTATTAACGCAAGCATAGGCTTGATTTTGGATGGATTAATAGCAGATGAAAAGCAGAAGAATAGTTATAGAATGTTATCCTATAGCGACCCCGTTTGTAGGCTTAGGTGAGTTTTGCAGGCAGATAGGCGAACGTTTGGGCAGGCGAGCCGCCGAGTTGAAATCTCGGCAGGGAGTTGAATTATATTTTATTGTTCCCCCAAAATTTAGAGGCTGTTTTGGGAGCGAAGTGCATTATATTTGTATGCCGGGAGTTTTCCGTAATTTGTTGCCATGGTATCCCATGCCGGCGGATTTGTTTCATGTGCCATATCAATATGGTCGAGTCAAACGTATGCGTCATGCCCAAAAGCAGCTTTTGACAGTCCATGATATCAATTTTATTTATGAAACGAAGGGGAAAAAATTGAAGAGGGCTGTCCGCAAGTTCCGGCGGAAGATAAATTTGGCTGATTATGTGAGTTATATTTCTCAGTTCGCTTGTGAAGATACGGAAAAACATTTTCATGTGACATTGCCTAAAAGGGTTATATATAATGGGGTGACTGACCTGTCTGCTATGGCGGATGCTGCTTCTCTGCCAGTAAATTTGCCCGATAGATTCTTGCTTCATATCTCCAGTTTGCGGGCAAAGAAAAATGTGCATTTGTTAGTGGAAATGATGGATTACCTTCCGGAACAAAACTTGCTGATAGCAGGGAACTGGGAAGGTTCGTATGGAAAAATGCTGCAGCAGAAGATTGCACAAAGCAAGTTTGGCAACATTTATATGTTGCCAAATGTGACTGAATCCGAAAAAGCGGCTCTTTATGCGGCTTGCCGTGCATTTCTTTTCCCTTCGTTGTGCGAAGGCTTTGGCTTGCCTCCCATTGAAGCTATGAAATTGGGGAAGCCGGTTTTCCTTTCGACCTTGACCAGCCTGCCCGAGATAGGAGGCCGAGCGGCTTTCTATTGGGATGACCTTGTCCCGGAATCTATGGCCGATGTGCTCAGAAAACAGCTGGAACTTTTTGATTCAAATCCTTCTTATGTTGGAGAATTGAAGCAAAATGCCTCCCGTTTTGATTGGGATGAGTGCGTGGAACACTATATTGAATACTATTTGGACATAATCAACCGTGGTAGAGTGGATGATGGCCTTAATCGGTAAGCTTATTGTCCCGGCGTTCAAAATCTGAGGCATCGGGCAAGATGCTCTCAAAAGCCTTGTCGATGTTCCCCATTACTCGTTCGTAGTTGCGGACATGTATATTGTCATTGATGCACACTAACGAGTAAGATTGTTCCTGGATTGCCCTGGCTGCTTGTTTCGGGCGAATCATGAGTGGGAACATTTTAGTGTCGCTATAAGTATTGTAGGCTTCGAAATTTCCTTTGCAGATTTGCCATGTGCGGAACAATTCCGGAGTGTAGTCGCTCAAGGCGCGGAATCTGTTGGCAGAAGTCTTGGTCAGTTCTGCTTGGGCTACTGTCCAAACCTCTTCAAAGGTTTTCTTCAGGAACGGTTGCGCGTTGTGCGGAGTTCGTAAAGTGATGAATTTGCCATATGGTTCGAGTATGTAGTTCCATCGTGCTTTTGAACCGTAACTCTTGTTGAACCATTTGTCATGGAAACGATTCAGTACCTCTTTTTTATTGAAATTCTGATTAATGATTCTCAAGTTGTTTTTTATTCTTTTGTACCATTGCGACCATGAAGGGTTGTAGTGGAAGGCGGCGATATCACAAGGAAGCCCGTTTTTGAAAAAACGTTCCTGACTGATGGATCTTATGATGTAGCAGTCGTCATTGAAGTAGACAAAATGGTCGGCCAGACCGGGAATCCGATGCAGATAGCGTTCGATGACTACAGAGTTGTACGTGGGCAGGAACTGGTTCGGGATAAACTCCTCATGGTTTACCAGATGAATCTTGGGATGGTTTTCATCAAGCCATTCCGGTTTCTGTCCACAAGTTACGAAATGTATTTTGCGCACCCAAGGTGCAAACTTCTCAACGCCTCGAAACCAATATCTTAAAAAGCCATAATCGCGGAAACGCGCCTTGGAAACCCCGTTTTTCGTGTTTTCCTGTTTTCCGGAATATTTGGCAAAATCAGCTTGCCATTCAGGGTCGTCCATGTCAACCCAGGTGATTACAAAATCTATGTCCATACGGTTCATCTTGCAGGGACTCGTCCATCTTGGATTATGTGGAATCGTAATGGGTATTCCTGCCTGTAACTACAATATTGTTATGTGGTTATATTTGCGTAGGCTTCGTTGGTGCTTTCCACGCTTCAAGCTAAGGTATGAAAAAAAACAGTAGTCCCCAAATAGCGGATTTTGCCTTGGGGAAACTCTCGTCCTATCCATTTTTACTTGTTGATGAATTGCATATTGGAGTTGCCGATTGGCTTTTGTCAAAGATTCCGTGTCATTTCTTGCTTAATGGATGGAAGTGGTGGATTGTATCTTGAAGGTATCGTCGGTCGATGTGTGTATATATTTCGGTAGTGGTGATGGATTCGTGTCCCAGCATATCCTGGACGGCACGCAAATCGGCGCCGCCTTCGAGGAGGTGGGTGGCGAAGCTGTGGCGGAAGGTATGGGGGCTGACCGTTTTCCGGATACCGGCTTCGGCTACCAGCCGTTTGATAATCTTGAAGACCATGACTCGCGAAAGGCTTTTGCCGTAGCGGTTCAGGAATACGATATCCTCGTTGCCTTTCTGGATTTCGATATGGCAGCGGTCGGCTTTGATATAGGTGAGAATCTGTTCCAAGGCCGTATGCCCGATAGGGACAAGCCTTTCCTTGTCGCCTTTGCCGATGATGCGCACGAACCCCTCCTTGGGATAAATCATGGAAATTTTGAGCGAGACCAGTTCCGATACTCGCAGGCCGCAGGCGTAGAGCGTTTCGAGCATGGCGCGGTTGCGGCGGTTTTCAGACGTGGAAAGGTCGATGGAGTCGAGTATCTGGGCGATTTCCTCGTAGGAGAGCACGTCGGGCAGGTGTCTCTTGATCTTTGGGCTTTCTATCAGTTCTGCCGGGGATTTTTCGATGATTTTCTCTAATACTAAGTAATTGAAGAAGCTTTTGATTCCGGAAAGGATGCGGGTTTGGGATGTGGCGTTCATGCCGATGTCCATCAAGAAAGTGATGAAACACTCGACATCGGCTGCTTGGATGCTTGCCAAGGTATCCTGTTGCAATCCTTTGTCCCATGCAGCGTTTTCCTGTTGGGCGCTAAGGGCGGGATTGGGACGCTCGGGATTGGCTGATAAAGGAACGGCTTCCCCTTGTTCCGGAAACTGGCCGGATGAAGGGAAAGCCGTCTTATGGGAACTTAGGAACTGCAGCAGCAGGCGTACATCATGAAGATAAGCGGCAATGCTGGCCTCGGAAAGATGCTTTTCGAGCCGCAGGTAAGACTCGTATCCACGAAGGTACGCAGGCATGAGGCTTTAGTTTTGCGCTGCGTTCTGGTTTGCTTTGCGCTGGTCGTCTTCCTTGATGAAAGTCTGGATCTGCCGGGTGGCCGTGCGCGGGTTGGCGATGGAGGCGCAACCGTTCACGCAGCCGCCTTGGCACATCATGAACTCGATCAGGTTGGGCTGGTCGGGACCGCCGCAGGTCTGTTCCACGGTACGGAGGCTCTTGATGACCGCCTTGTCGATGCCATCGATATAATAAGGCCGGATGGCATCCGGGTTCTTGGCGTAATGTTTGACCGCATCGGTAACCCCTTTGGTATAAGGGAAGGCGCGGCCGGCGTTGTCCATCTCAGCCAGCGGCTCTTCTTCGCATTTGAGCACGTCGATGCCGGCGGCGATGAACATGGCGCTCAGTTCTTCGTAGGAAAGTACCAGGTCTATGTTCTTGGCCACCATCGATTCGTGGCGTTTTGCCAAGCAGGGGGCGAAGAAAACAGTGACGCAGCCCGGATTGCGCTTCTTGGCGTAGCCGGCGGTATAGACTACCGGGGTCGGGGTGTGCGACACATAGGGTTCGAGATATTGCAGATGCTTGTGAACCAATTCGGTATAGGCGTGGCAGCAGGAGGTGGTCATGAACTTCTGGCCTTCTTCCACTACGCGCTTTTCAAATTCGAAAGCTTCGTGCTTGGCGGTCATGTTGGCGCCTTCGGCTACTTCGACCACTTCGTCGAAGCCTAATTCCTTGATGGCTTTGAACAGCTTGCCGGGAGCAGCGGGGAACTGTCCGAGAATGGAAGGGGCTACCAAGGCTATCACTTTCTTGTCCGAACGCAATGCCTGGTAAATCTGGGTCAGGTAGGTCTTTTCCATGATGGCGCCGTAAGGGCAGGCTTCGCGGCAGCGTCCGCAGTAGATGCATTTCTCGTCGTTGATATGCTCGATGCCATGCTCGTCTTTGGAAATGGCGTTGACGGGGCAGGACTGCTCGCAGGGGACGGCTTGGTAGATAATGGCATTGAACGGGCAGGCTTTCATGCAAAGCCCGCAGCTGACGCATTTGGACGGGTCGATGTAGGCCTGATGATGGATGCTGATGGCGTTCTTGTGGCAGGCAAAGGTGCAGGGGTGGCCTACGCAGCCGTGGCACATGTTGGTTACCACGTAGTTGGCTTGCACGCAGGAGCTGCACGCAAGGTCGACCACCGTCAGAATCGTGGTAGTCTGCTCGGTCCTTTCCTCGGCCATGCGGGCGTATTCGGAAATGGGGGTCAGTTCGTCCCTTTCGTCTCGGACATCATAGCCCAGGATGGCCATCAGCCGGTATTTGATGACGGCCCGGTCTTTGTAAATGCAGCATCGGGTCACATCCTTGCTGTAGCGGGGCCGCATGATAAGGGGAACCCGGTCGATTTCGGATCTCAAGGTGCCGCTGTGAATCAGTTTGCACACGCGGGTGAGCAAGTCGCGGCGTATCAGCATCGCTTCATTGTAAGCCATGTCGGTAGTTCGTATTGTTTATTTTGTTGTCAGTGTGTTCTCAAGAATTCGAGCATGGAGATTTCCCTCCATCCTTGGGATTCTGGTCTTGCGACTAATTTCTTTCCATTGGTTTTCAAGTGGTTGGAATTCTCCGTAAAGCACATTCCATGTTTAAAAGGCTACAAAGGTAATGTATTTTGGTCAATGGGGCGATATTTGTTCCGTTTGCCCTGCGTTGTCCTGCCTGTATGCAGGTCAAGTCAAAGTTATTACTTTTGTTATTTTGGCTTGGGCTTGTAAAATATGTCGCAAATTTGAGGTCGTATTTGCTAGTTAAGGTAGTACAACCTGATTTCATGTCAGATTAATGGAAAAAGGAAAAGGAATGAAGTTGCACGTGGTAAGTTTCCAAGTGCCATACCCTCCTGCGTATGGCGGGCTTATCGATGTGTATTATAAATTGAAAGCCTTGCATCGGGCTGGATGCAGGGTGACTTTGCACACTTACCTGTACGGAGAAGCTGGAAAAGAAGATGATGCCCTCGGGCAAGTGGCGGAGCGGGTGTACTATTACCGCCGTCGTACCGGAGTCCGGAAGGCATGCACGTTGCTCCCTTATATTGTGGCAAGCCGTTGCGATCCGGCATTGTTGGAAAACCTTTGCCAAGACGATGCGCCTATCTTGTTCGAGGGTTTGCACACATGTTATTTTTTATCTCATCCGCGCTTGGCCGGACGAGAATTGTGGGTAAGGACGCACAATGTGGAACATGATTATTACAAAGGACTCGCAAAATCAGCGGCATGGGGTCTGTCCAAACTGTATTATGGATTGGAAGCAATCCGATTGCGTCATTATGAAGACGTACTCTGTCATGCAACACGGATTTATGCCATAAGTCCGGCCGATGCGGCCCATTTTACGAAGGCTTATCCTCATGCTAAAATCTTTTGCTTGCCATGTTTCTATGATGATTCTTCGGAAGGAGATGGCGAGGATGGCATTCTGGCGAACCCCGCTTTGCCATGGGATGGGCAATACGTGCTTTATCATGGGAATTTGGCTGTGGAAGAAAACATACGTGCTGTATGCCATATTGTCCGTTGTGTTTTGCCTTTGGCGCAAGGGGTGAAATTGGTAGTGGCAGGGGGGCATCCGCCCGAGGCATTGCGCAAAGAATGGGAAAAAGGGGGAAACGTCCGGGTGATGGTCAATCCGTCAAAGCAAGAAATAGACAGTCTCATAGCTCATGCAAGGGCAAACATCCTTTTGACGTTCCAGCCTACAGGTGTAAAATTGAAGTTGCTTCATGCTTTATCAAAAGGTTGTGGGGAATGTGTGGTGAATAGTGCTATGTTGCCAGACGAACGTTTCGGTTCTATATGTATTGTGGCTGACGCTGAACAAGCATTGGCAGACGCCCTTGTGCGTTGCTGGAACGCTCCTGTGTCGGCATCATTGCGGGAAAAACACCGTTGCCGTCTCCGCGAATTGGGTTACGGGAACGATGTGGGATGCTTGCTTGACTGAAGGCAAAAGGATGATTCCGTTTGAATGTCTTTAAACCCAAATCGGTCATTAGACTTTGGGGAGATTGCCCGCTTGTGTCATGCAGCATGCTTCTCGCTTAGCCGAAGGCGTAGCGGGCTACGTCGAGGCGTAGCGAGAATCAGGATGCGGACAGAAGCGGGCAAGATGCCCGAAAGCCTCATTTTCCCAATCAAAAACGGACTCGGCGTGTCTAATGACCGATTTGGGTTAAAATATACGGGAAGAAGGCCGATGTCAACTTAGCAGGTTCGGTAAAAAAGAGGACAGGGCCTTTGCGAAATTTTCATTAACTTCGCAGGATTGAATGCGCTGCCTTGCTTGTGTGTTCGTAGGCATCGGACGAAAAAGGCATCGCTTCTATCTCATTAAAAGACAAAAAATGGAACAAAGCTTTCTCAAGATAATGGAAGACAGCGTGAAGCTGAACTGGGAGCTTCCCGCATTGACCGATTATAAAGGTACTACATTCCAGTACAAGGAAATCGCCCGGAAAATAGCCAAACTGCATATCCTTTTTGAAGCCGCCGGTATCGAGAAAGGCGACAAAATCGCATTGATCGGGCGGAATTCGTCCAATTGGGCGGTGGTATTCATGGCCACTTTGAGCTACGGGGCGGTGATTGTGCCGATTCTGCATGAGTTCAAACCGGATACGGTTCACCATATAGTGAACCATTGCGAGGCCAAGTTGCTGTTTGTCGGTTCTGTGGTCTGGGAAAACCTGGTGCCCACGAGCATGATCCATATCGGGGCGGCTTATTCGATAGACAATTTCGAGCTGCTTTATACTACCGACGAGCGCAACCGCCATGCGATAGAGCATCTCAACCAGCTTTTCGGCGAACGCTATCCCAAGTCTTTCGGCAAGGACGACATTCATTTTCATCAGGATTCACCCGACGAGTTGGCTTTGATCAGCTATACCTCGGGAACGACCAGCAATAGCAAAGGGGTGATGCTGCCTTACCGGACATTGTGGTCGAACTACAAGTTTGCCGAAGAAGTGCTGGGCGCATTGGTGGCGGGTTCCGACGTGGTGAGCCTCTTGCCGATGGCGCATATGTACGGGATGGCTTTCGAGTTCATTTACGAGTTCGGGCGCGGATGCCATATCTATTTCCTGACCCGGATGCCGTCGCCCAAGGTCATCTTCGAGGCGTTCCAGGAAATCCGGCCGAATGTGATTATTGCCGTGCCGTTGATTGTGGAAAAGATTTACCGCAAGCAGATACAGCCGGTTATCGAGCGTTCGGCGGTGAAGGCGATGCTGAAGCTGCCGGTGATTGATTCGGTGATTACCGACAAGATCCGGACCACGCTGGTGGAGGCTTTCGGCGGCAATTTCATCGAGGTAATCATTGGCGGGGCTCCTTTCAACCGCGAGACCGAAGATTTCTTCAAGCGGATGAAGTTCCCTTATACGGTGGGCTACGGGATGACCGAGTGCGGTCCTATCATCAGCTACGCGCCTTGGGCTTCGCACGCGCTGCATTCCTGCGGGCGGGCGGCTCCGCGTATGGAAATCAAGATTGATTCGTCCGACCCACGGAATGTGCCGGGTGAAATCTTGGTAAGGGGGATGAACGTGATGTTGGGCTATTTCAAGAACGAGGCAGCTACCAAAGCGGCTTTCACGGCCGACGGATGGATGAAGACGGGCGACATGGGCGTGGTGGACGAGGCGGGCAACCTGTTTATCAAAGGCCGCTGCAAGACGATGATTTTGGGGCCAAGCGGGCAGAATATCTATCCGGAAGAAATCGAGGATCAAATCAATACGATGAACTTGGTTTCCGAATCCTTGGTAATCGATGCCGGAGGAGGCCGTCTGGAGGCTTTGGTTTATCCGGATTTCGAAGCGGCGGACAAGGCAGGTATCCCGATGGAACAGCTGGCGGCGGTGATGGAGCAGAACCGGGTGGCGTTGAACGCTTCCTTGCCGGCTTACAGCCAGATTACCAAGGTGAAGATTCTGACCGAGGAATTCGAGAAGACCCCCAAGAAGAGTATCAAGCGTTTCCTGTACCAGGTGAAGGAATAGTCCGGGGAATCCGGTGTTTTCCCGAGACGGGATTACGGGCTGCATAGGGGCATGTCTTGAGTGCGGATTGGACATCGGAATGGATGAATTGATAAAACCATAAAACAGAATACCATGTTATTGACAACGACAAATACGGTAGAGGGTCATCGTATCGACCAGTATTACGGCATCGTTTCGGGCGAATCCATCATCGGGGCCAATGTGTTCCGGGATTTCCTGGCTGGAATCCGGGATTTCGTGGGAGGGCGTTCCCAAGCTTACGAGGAGGTTTTGCGCGAGGCCAAGGATACGGCCTTGCTGGAGATGAGCCAGCAGGCGGAACGTCTGGGGGCGAACGCGGTCATCGGTGTTGATTTGGATTACGAGACGGTGAACGGGAGCATGCTGATGGTGACGGCGAGCGGGACGGCTGTCCGGATCAGTTAAAGCCAATTCGGCCATTGGATATGTCGAGGCTGTTTCCAATCGGGGCTGCCAATGATGTCTGATGGCCGATTCGGGTTAAACAAATACTTATACAGGGTAGGACTGTGTATTTTGAAGGTATATTGGTGGGGCTGGTGACGTTCCTGGTCATCGGTCTGTTCCATCCCTTGGTCATCAAGGCGGAATATTATTTCGGGCTGCGTTCCTGGTGGGCTTTCCTGTTGCTGGGTTTGGCGGCAGCGGCCTGTTCCATTTGGCTGACAAGGGGATTCTGGTCTATCATCCTCGGGGTGGTGGCTTTTTCTTCTTTCTGGTCTATCAAGGAGGTCTTTGAGCAACGGAAGCGGGTAGAGAAAGGCTGGTTTCCCAAGAATCCTGCCCGGAAGTGAGTTGTTGGGTTTAATTGGAATATTACTGTTACGGAAGTCGGCTTGTCATTGTCAGGCAGGTATTCGTTAGACAGGCAACGGGTGGATGGCCTTGCTGCTGGAAAACAAGGATACAACCTCTATGTCATCGAGCTGTAAATCGATGCCAGTGCGAACGAGGCCTTGCAGCAGATTGAGGATGTCGGCTACGCCCGACCCTTCGCAGCTGACCCCTGCAAGCTTTTCAAAATAGGCATCAACTTTTTTACCAAGACTCGGCGCATCGAGGAATGGAAAATCGCCTGAGAATTGTTTTACCGCGGATAGCCAATAAACCCAAATCGGTCATTAGACACGCCGAGTCCGTTTCTGATTAGGAAAATGAGGCATTCGGGCATCTTGCCCGCTTCTGTCCGCATCCTGTTTCTCGCTACGCCTCGACGTAGCCCGCTACGCCTTCGGCTAGGCGAGAAGCATGCTGCATGACACAAGCGGGCAATCTCCCCAAAGTCTAATGACCGATTTGGGATAAAAGAAGCTGGCTAAAGGATTTCTCTATGCAAAACGACCCTGTTGGAATTGTTCTGCCAGGGTCGTTTGTCATGATAAGGACGTTTTAGTTAGTCCTTTATATTTATGAATTAATGGATTCATCACATTGACAGGGATTTCCATGCTTGCTAGCCAGTGCGGGCAAGGTGGCGGCCGATGTGCTTACTTCTGCCCTTGGCGGATTAGCTGGGCAACAATCTGGACAGCGTTGGTGGCGGCACCCTTGCGGATGTTGTCCGACACCACCCAGAGGTTCATGCCGTTTTCTACCGAATCGTCGCGGCGGATGCGGCCCACGAAGACTTCGTTCTTGTCATAGGCGTAGAGCGGCATCGGGTAAAGATTACGGGATGGATCGTCCACGACCACAACGCCAGGCATTTCAGAGAGCATTTTGCGCACATCCTTGATTTCAAATGGCTTGCGAGTTTCTACGTTGACGGCTTCCGAATGCCCGCCCGATACCGGAACCCGGACGACGGTAGCGGTCACAGCGATATCCGGATCACGCAGGATCTTGCGGGTTTCGTTGACAAGTTTCATTTCTTCGGTCGTATAGCCTTGGTCGTCAAAGTCTCCGCCATGCGGAATCACGTTGTGGTGGATAGGGTAATGATAGGCTTTCACCGGGCTTTCGAGGCCTTTTTCCTCGTTTTCCATCTGTTGCAGGCCTTTGATGCCCGAACCGCTGACGGATTGGTAGGTGGCGATGACCAGACGCTTGATACCGTATGCTTTGTGGATGGGGCAGAGTGCCACGACCATTTGGATTGTGCTGCAGTTAGGGTTGGCGATAATCCGGTGTTCGGGCTTGACGGCATCCATGTTGACTTCCGGAACCACCAAGGGAACGTTCGGGTCCATGCGCCAGGCCGAGGAATTGTCCACCACGGTGCAGCCCTTTTCGGCAAAGAGGGGGGCGTATTGCTTGGAGGTCGAAGCCCCGGCCGAGAAGATGGCATAGTCGGGACAGGCTGCGATGGCATCTTCTACAGATATGACCTTGTGGGTTTTGCCTGCAAATTTGATTTCCTTTCCGATGGAACGGGAAGAAGCGGCAGGCAAGAGTTCTATGTCGGTAAGGCCATATTCTTCTAAGAGTTGGAGCATTTTGGAGCCGACCAGGCCGGTAGCTCCCACAACGGCGATTTTCATGCTTTCTTCTTTTTGGTAGTGTTGATAAATTTTTTATCGTTGTTTATCAATGGACTATGGGTGTTTTCCGAATCGTGGCTTCGATAAAATCTCGCTTTGAGCGATATTCTATTATAGAATGTATCCTTTTGCCGTGGATGCCAAAGCTTTGTCTTGGCTTTCAAAGCATTCTGTGCAGAGGTATCGGGGCGCGGCCGGATTTTGGGGATAGCGCCGGCTTTGTCTACCTGCTTCTGGCATTCATTTCAGCCTGAGTGGGATTCGAATTCTTGATGGAAGGCGAAGTCCATAGGTGTCCATTAAAGAAAGCAAATGTACAAAAAGAGAGGCGCTTGGGCAAGAATTGGCAGTAAAACGAAGTTAAGAATCGATGAATACTTAATATTGGATTTTATGTGTTTGAAAACTAAGATTTTATATTTTTCTTGGCAGGATGATGCCGGCATGGGTAAAGGCCGCTTGTACAGCTTGTTGAAAATAGAGGCAGAGGAAGGTGTATTGGGGCGTAAGATAGGGGCCGGAGAAAAGTACAGGCGTGCAAAGTTGAAGCAGAAGTATGTGCATATTGTCTGGATGCTGATTGCGCTTGTGAATTTTGGCTGCCTGCCCAATATCCAAGCCCAGTGGACGGATTCCTTCGATTCGGTCTTGGAGGCATCCTGGCAAGGTACGAGGGAGTTCTTCCACGTGGAGGAAGGCTTTTTGCGAAGCCAAGGGCCGGAGAAATCGTCCACGTTATACCTGAGCCGGGAGTTTTTCCCTTTGTCGGCATCGGATATGGCATATTATCAGGATTTTATTATGGGGGATTCGGCTTTGTGCCTGGAGTTCGGCATCGACTTGGGTTTTGTGCCGTCTTCAACCAATCTGTTGCGGCTGTATCTGTTTTCTCGGGAAGCGGTGTTGAATGATTCCGCTTATGCGTATTATTTGCAGATGGGGCGGAAAGGGAGCGAGAATTATTGGCAGTTGTACCGTTCCTCTCCGGATACGACGGTCCTGTTGTGGCAGGGTTGTAAATTGTATTCCCAGCAGAAAGACATGCGTTTCCGCTTCCGGGTACTTTGCCGGGCGGCGGATCAGGATATTGCCTCTGGAGCTGGAGATATGTCGGATGCCCGTTTTGCGGCTGAGGCGGATTGGCCTGTCATGCAGGGTGGTGAGGCCGGTTCGGGCGTGATGGGAAAGTCCGGAACGTCATTGTTCAGGCCGCTGTGTCTGCGGTTTTATTCGGCTGCCGGATTGGAGGGGGAAAACCGCTGGGAGTCGGAAGGGGATAGCGTGCAGGAAGATGTGCTGGGCTATGTGCTGGAAAGTCCGATGGACCGCTTTTCGGTAGGTTTGATGGCACGTTACCGCACGGCTTCGCGTTCGGCTTCGTATGCGTTCGATTACCTTCATGCGGGACGGATTCTGCATTGGCCGGAGGTCGAGGAGGATTCTTTGCCACCGGGAGGTTTTGCGGCATTTCCTGTGCCCGATTCGGCATCGCTCAAGATAACGGAAGTGATGTTCAATCCTTTGCCGGATCAAAGCCGTTTTGTGGAGATTGGCAATGTGTCGGATTCGGTTTTGGGCGTGCGAGGTTTGCATCTGGGAATCCCTTACGAGGAAGGTTGGAGGTATTACGCCTTGAGCCGGGATTCAGGCATGGGAATCTGGCCGGGAAGCTATCTGGCGGTTGCCAAGGAGGCGGGGAAGGTGGCTCCGCAGTCTTCGGCTTGCCGGGAAAACATTTTCACGGCGGAAACCTTCCCGTCATTGGACGACAAGGCCGGGCGGCTGCGTTTGGCCTGGATAGAAGAAAGTACTGGAGCGGAGGGGGATACTTCGGTTTTGGACGAGATGGTCTATGACGAGGCCTTTCATCATTGGCTATTGCCCGACCCGGAAGGGGTCTCGTTGGAGCGTCTTGACATGGATGCTTCAGGATTGTTGGCGGAAAACTGGATGTCGGCGGCGGAGACTTCGGGCTATGCCACGCCGGGATGCGAGAACTCCCATGTCTGGAACGGGGATGCGGCAGAGATGGAAGAGGATTGGTTCACGATAGAGCCGCCTTTGGTGACACCCGACAACGATGGCTTGAACGATTTTGCGACTATCGGATGGAATCCGGCATTGTCAGGATTCCTTTGTTCTATTACGGTTTACGATGAATGGGGGCGGAAAATGTGTTCGCTTTGCACCGAGATGCTTTTGGGAAGCCGCGGGAGCCTGAGGTACGATGCAGTGGATGCCACAGGGCGGATTCTGAGGCCGGGTCTGTACATTATTTACATAGACTTGCTTAGGCCGGATGGAAAGCGGAAGCGTCTGCGGTATCCGCTTGCGGTGGGATGAGAGGGATGTTTATGCCGAAATGGGATTTTGGGCGGAGGAATCCGGCATCGTGGCCATGGGATGACGGAGAATACGGGCGATCTTTAAAAAAAGGCGATGTGTCATAATGAGCAATCTGGCTTCGCCGAAGACTGGCTGCACCTCGGCAGAGTCCAAGCAAGGTGGGCTACGCCGAAGCCCCTCCGTCTCGGCCATGCCCAAGCGAGGGGATGGCTTGGCATGGCGCTCGACTTACTCGGGGCTTTGGCTCTGCACTCGGTTTGCACAGTCTTTGCTTCGTTGCTTTGGTTTCACCGAAAACAGGCTGCACCTCGGCCAAAAGCAGTGCAAGTCGAAGGCAGAGACAAAACTCGTTTTGGCTATGCTGAGACGTAGCCTGCGTTCGCTGGAAAGCAAACTCAAACCTATCGGTTTGGTTCGGCTCTCGGTTTGCACTGTTTTTCGAGTCTCGAACTCAGTCACGAACCGCAGAGCAAGCCGAACGCAGAATCAAACGGAGTTTGAATTATGCTGAGGCGAAGCCTGCGCTCGCTGCGGAGCAGCAACAGTACGCTCCTTCGTTCTCGCTCTCAGCGCCTTGCCTCTTACTCACTCTGACACACCGCCTGAGATTTATTTCAAATCCCTATTTTGATGCACCCTCTTGCCGGAAGTCTTTCGAGAAGAAAGAACTTCTCTTATTGATGGTTTTGGTTGTCGGTGTCGTCTGTTTTGCTGTTCATTCCGTCCTTGAAACTGCGGACACCTTTGCCGAGCCCTTTCATCAGTTCAGGGATTTTGCGGCCGCCGAAGAAGAGCAGGATGACGAGGCCTATCAGAAGGAGTTCCTGCATGCCGATGCCACCAATGAACAAAGGTATCTGCAACATCTTACTTGCGGATTAAACGGTTTATAATCAGCCAGCCTCCTAAGATTTGCAACAGCATTCCCGGCAGTCCGATCCGGAAATCCTGGATGGCAGCGTAGAAAGAACCGCCGATGGCCCATTCGGCCAAAGTGCCAAAGACTTGGTAGAAAGCCGCGACAGCGACCAATAGCCCGAGACTGGCTTTCTGGAAACGGGATGCGGCAAAACTGGCTCCGGCCACCAAGAGAGTGGATTTGATCAGGATGGATGGCAGCACGCTGGCAGCCGGCATCCCGAAAAGCAGGGAATTGAGGATGGGCGAAGCCAAAGCGGTCAGCAGCCCCACCCGCCAGCCGTATTTGTAGGCGGCAATCAAGGTAAAGAAATAGATGGGCAGGAAACGGAATCCGCCTTGGGGAATCAGATGGCAGAGCTGGGGCAAGGCGATGTTGCCGATGATGAAGGCCGCAGCGAACAGATAGGTTTTCACATCGCTGTACGCCAAGGAATAAAGCTGTACGTTTTGTTTGGTAGCATGCATGGAGTGTTTTGTTTTTTCGCTTTTGCCTGAAGGCTTCCCGTTTGCGGAGTCGAACCCGTTACGGGGCAGCCTTTGGCTACAAGGCGGTTTTTCATTTTGCAAAAGTAAGCCAGAATGTACAAACTGGCTTATCCGTTTTACAGGAAAGTTTGCATAAATTACGGTTGTCGAGTTTTTTGTTGATTATAATATTGGGTAACAGTGTTTTAGTGGTGTAGACGGATTGGACGGTATTCTATTTGATGGTCTGGCAGATGTGCCGGTATCCGCAGCCCGGCCATGTTTCCGGATCAGCGTTCCACCTGGTCAACCCGGTAGAGCTTGTCTCCCCGGTGTACCTCGCGCAGGGTCTTGATGGAGCAGAAAGTGCCTTGGACGGTTTCCTGCACCGCTTGGTCGTCCATCCGGATTTCCTTGACCGTGTCTTCGTAAACCCCGGTGGTGTTCCCGATAATCACGTATTTGTCCCCGATTTTGAGGTTGGAGGCTTCCACTTTGAGTTCGGCCACGCTGAGGCGGTCGAAGAAATTGGTGATTTTGCCTACGTAGGTCTTCAGGGTCGTGGCACTGGAACCGTATTTGGGGGCCCATTCGCCCATTTTCTGCCCTAAGTAATAGCCGCTCCAGAAGCCCCGGTTATAGACGGTCTCTAATTCCTTGGTCCACTTTTCGATGTTTTCCTTGGTATAGTTCCCTTCCTGCCAGGCGATGACTGCTTCCTTATAAACCTTGGTGACGGTCATCACGTAATCGGCGGATCGGCCTCGGCCTTCGATTTTGAGGACGCTGACCCCGGCTTGCAGTATCTTGTCTAGGAAGTCGATGGTCTTGAGGTCTTTGGGAGATAGCAGGTATTCATTGTCCACTTCTATTTCCACGTCTTTTTCCCCATCGGTCTGGCTCAGCTTGTAGGGACGGCGGCAGAGTTGCAGGCAGGAACCCCGGTTGGCCGAGGAATTGTAATAGTCCAGGCTCAGGTAACATTTGCCGGAAACCGCCATGCAAAGCGCTCCGTGGGCAAAGATTTCAATCTGGACCGGTTTCCCGGACGGGCCGCAGATGTTCTGTTCGTGAATTTTGCGGATGATTTCCGCTACTTGGTCCAAGCGCAGTTCGCGGGCGGTCACCATCACATCGGCAAACTGGGCGTAGAATTTCACAGCTTCGAAATTGCTGACATTGCATTGGGTGGAAATATGGACTTCGACCCCTATTTGACGGGCGTAAGTGATGACAGCCCAGTCGGATGAGATGACGGCATCGATGCCGTTGGCCTTGGCGGCTTCCAGCACCCGGTGGCTTTCCTCGATTTCCTCGTCGTAGATAATCGTGTTGAGGGTCAAGTAGGTCTTGACGTTTTTTTCATGGCAGATCCGGGTGATTTCGGCCAAATCTTCCACTTGGAAGTTGAGTGCGGCTCTGGCTCGCATATTGAGTTTCCCGACACCGAAATAGACGGCATCGGCTCCGGCGTGGATAGCGGCATGCAAGGCGGGGTAGGAACCCACCGGAGCCATGATTTCTATGGGTTGTTTTTTTTGCATCATCTTGTTCTTTTCTTGGCCGATACGATTTTTGTCGGATTCGGCCTTGTGTTGGCGAGTATGCGCGGCTGAGGATTTTTGAGTGTCTGCGGTGCGCTTACTCCTTTGGGTTCAATTTTATATTTTACGGACAAAAAACTGGGCATTTTCAAAGCGTTGGGTCTTGACTTTGCTGCCTTTTTCGATGAAACCGCTTTCGGAAGTGGCATCGTAAAGTTCGCCGTCGATATTGATTTTCCCAGCGGGGCGAAGGACGCTTTCGGCAATGGCTTCGCGGCCTACTAAGGACTGGTAGTCAGATAGTCCGGCAACGGAAACAAAGCCGTCTTCTTTTTTCTGTTCGCTGTCGAGCGCCAAGGCGTAGCCCCTGACACGTCGTCCGAAGAGCCTGAGGCTGAGCTTGTAGCCTATAATCAGGGTTAAGACGGTGCTTACCACGACCACGGCGGCGGCTTCCAAGAGTTTGAGCGGGTTGACGAGGCTGAAATTCAGCCCCCAGTTATCGACCAAGGCGAGGGTCAGCCCGGCGCAGACGAGGAAGATGCCGCTGATTCCGGCCACGCCGAAGCCGGGTATCACAAAGATTTCGAGGACGATGAGGACTAATCCGACAAGGAAGATCAGGATTTCCCAATGGGAGGCGAGGCCTTCCAGATAATGGGGCGCGAAGTAAAGCAGGCAGCCGAGCACGGCAACGCCTAAGGCAAATCCGATGCCGGGGGTCTGCAATTCAAAATAGATGCCGCCTATGATCATCATTATCAGAATGCCGCTGACGAAAGGATTGACTAAGAAATGGATGATTTTGTCGGTGGCTTTCAGTTCCTGTTTCACTTGCCGGCTTTGGTCTAATCCGAGGGATTGCAGCGCGGTCTCGGCATCGGGGTAAATCCCTTGGCAGTAGTGGTGTTGCAGGGCTTCGGAAGCGGTGAATGTGAGTACTTTGCCGCTGTCGCTGATGCCTTTTATGCTGATTCGTTCGTCCACCATGGCTTCGGCTATGTGCGGATCGCGGCCGGTGGCTTCAGCAGTGGCGCGCATCATGGCCCGCATATAAGATTGGTACTTATCGGCTTGCACTTCGCCTTGGGCATCGACCACGGTGGCAGCCCCGATGGTGGCGGCCGGGTTCATGTAGATGCTGTCGCAGGCGATGGAAATCAGTGCTCCGGCGGAGGCAGCGTTGATGTTGATATAGACCATGGTAGGGGTAGGGCATTCCAAAAGCATGGTCCGGATTTCGTCGGCTTCTTTGAGCGTTCCGCCGAAGGTGTTCAGTTCCAGAAGGATGTAGTCAGCGTTTTGTTCGCTGGCTTCGTTCAGGGCTTTTTTCGTGAGCCGGGCGGCGGCAGGGCCGATTTCATCGTCTATGGTAAAGCGGTAAAGGGTCGGTGTGGTTCGGATATCCGTTGCTTGTATTTCGGTTGTTTCGGCTGCCGGGTTTTGGAGGCTGTCGGCTTGCGGTAGTTCTGGAGGACAGGTTCCGTTGGCTGAAGTTCCGGGCCTTTTTGTCGGTTTTGCAGAGACTGCGGCTGAATCGCCATTGGATATGGAGGATACTGGGCTTGCGGGCTTTTCTGGCGTGTTTGTCGGGGGTGTCGTTTTGGAGTTTTCGGTCGCAGAGGCCTTGCTGGCCGGTTGGCTTGCTGCAGGAAATGCATCGTGGGATACGCGTGAGAGATCCGGCGCAGCGGCTGTGGCGGAGACAGCATCATGGTTCAGCGCGTTGGAATTCAGTGCTGTGGGGTTTAGCGCAGCAGAGGGAATCAGGAAGCTGGACAGGCAGCATAGCGTGATCAGGAAATGGGATGGAACGTATTTCTGCAACATTCTGAGGAATTTGGCAAGGATGCCGGGATTCCCGCAGACGATTTCCCGTCCGTGCAGGTAATGGTTTCCCCCGGCAAAGTCGCAGACTTGTCCACCGGCTTGTTTCACAATGAATTGTCCGGCGGCTACATCCCAAGGTTTGAGGCAGTATTCAAAGAATACCTCGCTTCGGCCGGCAGCCACGGCGGCCAAGTCGAGCGCGGCTGAACCTAAGCGGCGGACACCGGCGGTGGAACGCATGGTTTCTTTCAGCAAATCCATGTATCCGTCAAGGCGTTCAAAGTCGTAATAGGGGAATCCGGTCACGATAAGGCTGGTGTCCAGGTCTTGCAGGGGGCTGACATGGATAGGTTTGCCGTTGAGGTAGGCCGGGCTGCCCCAGAAGGCGTAGAATTTCTCATCCATGCTGATGTGATGCACTAAGCCGAGGATGATTTCCCCTTCCGGAATCGGTTTGGGCTGGATGAAGGTGTTTCCGGATGATACGCTTGTTTCCGGATGGTTGCTCTGGTTTTCTGTCGGTTGGTTCAGCTTGCTGGTTTCGTTGGTCGGACAGCCTCGCTCGCTGTCTTTCGTTTTGTCAGCCTGGCTTGCGGCTTCCTTTTCTGCCTTGATGCCCGCTTGGGCGGCTGGCTGGGCCGGCGCTACCGGAACTTCCTGTGCCAGTTTGTCTTGCAAGGCAATGCTGATGCAATAGAACGGGATGCCGTGAATGAAATTCGTAGTCCCGTCCAGCGGGTCCACAATCCAGTTGTACCGGACCCCTTCCTCCTTCTCCGTCCCTTCTTCGGCAATGAATCCCGCTTCGGGCAGGATTTCCTTCAAACCTTCCACCAGCATTTTTTCGGACGTTTTGTCCACATAGGTCACATAGTCGTGGCTGCCTTTGACTTCCACGTCCTTGCTGCTGATTTTTTCTGCCTGTTGGCGGATAAAAGCGGCTACGGTTTCGCTCAGGGCGAGTACCTGCTGGGTCGTCTTTTCCAAATCCAGCGCGGGTTGGTAGGCCATAGTGCAAATTTTTTCAAGAAATTGGATTTGTTCGTCCGGGGGCTTGTTTTTACGGAGCTTCCGTTTTGCGGGCTTTCCATGGCTTGCCGGATACGTCCGTCGGCTTGCGTCCGTTATGCCGGTCTGCATTTGTTCCGGATTCGGTTCGCCCGAGGAATTCCTGCCCCAAACGGATGCAAAAGTAGGCTTTTTCCATATATCGGATTTGTATAAACCCAAATCGGTCATTAGACACGCCGAGTCCGTTTCTGATTGGGAAAACGAGGCTTTCGGGCATCTTGCCCGCTTCTGTCCGCATCCTGTTTCTCGCTACGCCTCGACGTAGCCCGCTACGCCTTCGGCTAGGCGAGAAGCATGCTGCATGACACAAGCGGGCAATCTCCCCAAAGTCTAATGACCGATTTGGGATAAAGTGTTCTTTCTTCTTTGATTTGTCGTGCTTCCTATGGATGAGAGCTTTGGAGGGCATAGCGGCAGGAGCAATGGCGTATTCAGGGAAAAGGATGCTCTGCTTGGCGTTCAGAGGAAGTCCTGTCGACCGGGTCCGGGAAATTTTGTATCTTCGTTGTATGGATATTTGTCAGCAGTTTATCGATTACATCCGCGCGGAAAAGCGCTATTCTCCTTGCACGGTAAAGGCATACGGCTCAGATTTGGACGAATTTGCGCGGTATCTGAAGGAACATTACGATGGGGCTGACTTGTTGAAAGCCGATTCGGGAATGATTCGTTCCTACGTGGTGGATTTGGTGGAGCAGAAATTTTCTTCCAGCAGTGTGCGCCGCAAGATTTCAAGCTTGAAGTCCTTTTATAAATATGCCCAGAAAAACAATCTGATAGAATTGAATCCGACTTTGCGTGTCCCTTTGCCTAAGATGTCGAAGCGTTTGCCAGTGTATGTGGAGGAAAGCGGAATGGAGAAGATAGGGCGGCAGGAGGTGGATGCCGATGATTTTACGGCCTACCGTAACTATTTGATTGTGGAGATGTTCTATGGGACAGGGGTGCGTCTTGCCGAGCTTATCGGGATGAAGGACAAGGATTTGGATACGCGGATGATGCGGGTCAAAGTGCTGGGAAAGAGGAATAAAGAACGTATAATTCCGATTGCATCGGCTTTGGTGCCGGAAATAGAGCATTACCGTTTGTTGCGTTCGCGCTGTCTGGATGCTGGGCGTAGCGGTATTGCCAGGGCATTTTCGGGTGATACCGGTCTGAAGGAGGATACCGGTCTGATGGGCAATGCCGGTCTGATAGGTGATGCCGGCCGGATTTCGGAAAAAAACGGGAGACCTTTGGAAAAAGCCGGACTGCTTCCGGGAGGTGGCGACATGTCATCGGACACTTCCCGCGATAGGGACTTGAATTTTTTTGTGACAGAGAAAGGCTTGCCGATGCCTAGGACAACGGTCTATTATATTGTCAAGCAGTGCCTTCATTTATATACAAATCTGTCAAAATGCAGTCCTCACGTGTTGCGGCATACGTTCGCGACCCATTTGCTGAACCAGGGAGCGGATATGAATTCGGTGAAGGAATTGCTGGGACATAGTTCGTTGGCTTCGACCCAAATTTATACGCACAACACGATTGAAAAGCTGAAAAAATCGTATGCATCGGCGCATCCGAGGGCTTGAAGGGGAAACGGGGGTTGAAATCGGAACTGCCCAGTGGCGGGATCTTGGAGGACTGTCTTGAAGGAGAAACTGGGGAGTGAGGCTGTCGGACGAGTCTCAGCGGGGGAAGCGATGGAGCACACATCTGTGGCGATGGGTTGATATTTTCTTTGGATTGTAAAGGGCGGCTATTTGACCCGAATCGGTCGCTGGGTTTGAGTTAAAAAAAGTTAAAAACGGGAAAGATGGTGGGGCATTGGGAAAAAATTTGTAACTTAGGCAAAGTTTTAAGGCCGGGCTTTAGGAAGTCTCGGTTGTAAAGTTCTCTCAATAATAACCGTTTGCCGGGCCGGGAGGCGGAGTGGCAGACGAGCCGGAAACGATGCCGGATGCATGGATTCGGGTTATTCGTAAAAGGACTTGAAGAATCCGTCGGGAGTCGGTTTCCGGGTGTTCTCGAAAGCTGTTTTGGTTCAAGGTCTTGGCGAACAAAAAACAATGATTATGGAAGTGTCTTTAAATGCGGTTAAATTCAAACCGACGAGTGCGTTGACGGAATTTGTCGACAAAAAGGTGATGAAAGTTGAAACACTTCTCCCGCAGGCAATCAAAGCGGAAGTGACGTTGAAAGTGGATAAGGAACATGATGTCTGCAACAAGGTAGCGGATGTGCGGATTGTGATTCCGGGTGATGATTTGTATGCTTCCAAGCAATGCGACACTTTTGAAGAAGCGGTTGACCTGTGTGTGGATGCTTTGAAAAAACAGATAGAAAAGCTGAAAGACAAGTGGAATAAATAAGAACCTGTTTCGAATCTATGAGTGGTTCGGGCAGGATTGGGAATTTGTCGGATTTCTGTCCTGGGGATGAAGACAATAGTTTGGCCGGCGGCTTTGTCAGGAAGAACTGATGAGGCTGCCGGTCTTTTATGGAGGGGGGATGTCAAGGGTGGAATGCCGGGCTGTTCGGGACTGTCATGTTGGGTGACGGGCTATGAGTATTCAGGATGGGTCCGGAAGTTTGTTTTGATAGGGTTGAAGTTATGCAAGAAGATACGATTTGCGCACCGGCGACGCCGGCAGGCAAGGGGGGCGTTTCGATAGTAAGAGTGAGCGGGCCGCGGGCTTTGGCGGCGGCTGTGGCGATAGGGGGCAAGGCTGTGTCTGCTATGGCATCGCATACTTTGCGCTTAGCTACATTGAAGGATTCCGAAGGAATTATAGACCAGGCGGTTGTGAGCTATTATAAGGCTCCCCGTTCGTATACGGGCGAGGATGTGGTGGAATTTTCGGTGCATGGCTCCCCGTATATCGTGCAGCGTTTGATGCAGGCTTTGTTTGCGTTAGGTGTGCGTTTGGCGGAAGCTGGGGAGTTCACGAAACGGGCTTTCTTGAACGGACGGATGGACTTGAGCCAGGCGGAGGCGGTGGCGGATTTGATTTCGGGCGAGACCAAGGCTGCGCATGATTTGGCCTTGAGGCAGTTGCGGGGCGGGTTTTCATCCGGAATAGAGACTTTGCGGCTGAAGTTGCTCGAATTTGCCAGTCTGGTGGAGTTGGAGTTGGATTTCGGGGAGGAAGATGTGGAGTTCGCCGACCGTTCGCAGCTGAGGGCTTTGTTGAAAGAGCTTGGTTTGAAGGTGGCTTCGATGCGGGCTTCGTTCCGTTTAGGCAATGCGATCAAGGAGGGGATTCCGGTGGCGATTATCGGCAAGCCGAACGCGGGAAAGAGCACGTTGATAAATGCATTGTTGCACGAAGAGCGGGCTTTGGTCAGCGATTTGCCTGGTACGACACGGGATACTATTGAGGAGGTGTGGCATATCGGAGGGGTGAAGTTCCGTTTTATCGACACGGCGGGTCTGCGGGAAAGCGAGGATGCGGTGGAAAGGATGGGTATCGATCGGACGTTGCAGAAAATGCGCCAGTCTGGAGTCTGGTTGTATGTGTACGATGCTTCAGCGATGACTCTGGATATGGCTCGTGACGAGGTTCGGCTTTATGTGGAACAGTTTTTAGGGTATCAGCCTTTTCCTGAAGCCGGATCGGTCGCCCTCGAGGGGATGGGAGACCGTGAATCGGCAGGTGTTCCTGCCGGCTTGCTGGATAGGAATCGTGAGTGTATCGGAGGGGAGAGAAAGCGGATTGAGGGAGGGATGAAGGTTGGCGGAGAGGTTGCAAGGAGATTGGAAGCCCCCAATATAATAATGATTGCCAATAAAGTGGATGCAATCGGGAGAGAGGCTGGCCGTGAAGGCGATGTGTTGTACCTGTCAGCGAAGCAGGGAATGGGCATGAATCTGCTGGAAGATGCATTGCGAGCGTTGATTCCTTCTTTGCCGGATGAAAATGCGCTTGTTTTGAGCAATGCCCGTCATTACGAGGTTCTAGGTTTGGTTGAAATCGATTTGCGCAAGGTGGAATCTGGCCTCGATTCCGGACTTCCTGGCGATTTGCTGGCTATGGATATCCGTTCGGCCATCGATCATTTGGGCCTGATTACCGGGAAGATATTGGCGGATGATATATTGGGAACGGTGTTCAGCAAGTTTTGCATCGGCAAGTAACGGCTTGTAAACAGCCATAACCAACTATAACCATTTAGAATAAAGTCGCTGTATATCAGCGACTTTTGTTTTTATGTACTTTCCAGACCGTATTTGGAAGTAACGGTTTTTATCCATATTTTTCATACGTATTTCTACCGTGACAGAAATTCACGGTTTGCCCAAATATCACAGTGACGCATTAGTTGACGTGTGTTGACAATGGTTTACATGTGTGGACAAAAAGGGAAATTAAAATTCATGTAAAATGGCAGAAAATAGGACGAAAATATGGAAGTAAAAAGAATTTGTCAATGGTGCGGAAAACCGTTCATCGCACAGAAAACAACTACCTGTTATTGCAGCCCGCAATGCTCGAAACGAGGTTACAAACACCGCATGATGGAGCGGAAGATGGAGCTGCGCCATATGCAGGAGATGCAGGAATTGCGCTCGTCGCTGGAAAAGCAGGAATACTTCACTTTTTCGCAGGCAGCACGTCTGATGGGTGTAAGCCGCCAGTACATCTACAAACTGGTAAAGGAAGAGAAACTCCGTGCATCCCGGCTTAGCGGAAAGATGTCGTTGATACGGAAAGCCGACATCGAACTCATGCTTAAAAGCAAACCTTATGAACGGCTGGTAGCAAAAAACGACTTTGACATTACCGAGTATTACACCGCCGAAGAGATTGCACAGAAATATAAGGTCAATGCCAAATGGGTATGGACTTATACACGACAGCACAAGGTTCCGAAAGTGAGAATCCGCCAGTTCAACTATTACAGCAAGAAACATATTGATGCTGCCTTTGCCAAATATGAGGTGGACTCTGACCTGACGGAATGGTACACGCCCGAAGATATTCAGGAGAAATACGGCATGACACGTGTCGCCATCCGTTCACACGTCTACCGTAACAACATACCTTCGAAAAAAGAACATGGGCAGATATTCTACTCCAAACTCCACTTCGATCTCTCGAAAAACTCTGCGGAAGAGAGCAAGGCCGAATACTACACCGTCAAGGAGGCAATGGAAAAATTCAAACTCTCCCGAGACTCGGTTTATAATATCCTACAATTCCATCAGATCAGCCGAGAGAAGAACGGGCGCTTCGTCCGCTTCCTGAAAGTGGACTTTGACCGGGTTATGGGTGTCCGTAAGTGACCTGATTATAGGCTACCGTAAATTATTCCAAAATTAATCGTCACTGAAGGTGGTCTGCATGGTTACATTACAGTGATTTGCCAGCGAATTAATAACAACCATAAAAAATATAACATTATGAACGATTGTAAAACCGTAACATTAAGAACACGTCCTTTGAAAAACAGGATGCTGTCGTTTTATCTGGATTATTATCCTGGGTATAGAGACAAGGAAACAATGAAAGTTATCCGTCATGAATCGCTTGGCATTTATATATATGCCAATCCGAAGAACAAGCGGGAACAGGATTTCAACGAGGTAATGGCCGAGAAGGCTGAAGCCATCCGTTGCCGCAGGTTCGAGTCGGTAGTGAATGAACGGTATGATTTCTTCGACAAGTACAAACTCAAGGCTGATTTCCTGGAGTATTTCCGTAATCAGCTCCGTAAACATGACCCAAAGTGGGAATTTGTCTATCTCCATTTCAGCAACTTCGTGCATGGGAAATGTACTTTTGAGGAACTCGACATTGATCTCTGCAACAAGTTCCGTGAGTACCTGTTGACGGCAAAGAAACTCAAGCGTAACGGACACATCACACGAAACTCCGCATCGGGATATTGGTCCACATTCAGGGGACTTCTGAAAATCCTCTACCGTAACGGACTGATCCGCAACAACGTCAACGACTTCCTCGAAAAGATCGAGACCGAGGATGTAGTCAAGGATTATCTTTCAGTAGAAGAACTCTACAAGCTGGCCGAGACACCCTGCAAGAAGCCAGTGCTGAAGACGGCATCGCTCTTTTCGTGCATGACCAGCCTGCGCATCAGCGACATCCTCGCCCTCTGCTGGGAGGACATCGTGGACTATTCGGCCGGTGGCAAGTGCGTACACATCATCACCAAGAAGAACCGCTCCGAGGACATCATCCCCATCAGCGAGGAAGCACTGGACCTGATTGGCTACAGCCCTGACAAGCGGGGAATGGTATTCAAGGGATTACAGCGCTGCTGGACCCAAACCTACATGAAAGGGTGGATCCGTTCGGCTGGAATCACCAAGAAGATTACATTCCACTCCTATCGTAGAACATTCGCTACGCTGCAAGCGGCTGCCGGAACGGACATCCGTACCATACAAAGCATGATGGCTCACAAGAGTATAACCACAACCCAAAGGTACATGAAAGTAGTGGACAGCAACAAGCGTGAAGCCAGCAAGAAAATCACCCTGATGCGGAAAGACTGACAGGCATTTTGACCACCTGTTTTAGCGGATATAGTTTGATTTTGAGCGAAAAATCGGACTATATCCGTAATTTTTGTGTAAAATCGGACTATTATAACTCATTATTTATCAGTATCTGGAATAACGCACATAACTTTGACGTACAGTAATTCCAAATAGTGATAGAAGATGACAAATACAGAACAAATCCGAACTAAGAAAATAAGTTTTATCCTTGCGCTATCCGTTATCATTTTTGCGGCCATAGCCACTTATTTTACCCTTTGCCATGACATCAACATCATGCGCATAACAACTCCTGTAATTCTCGGACTGGCGATGTCCATCATATTGTGTGGAGTCCTGCAGAAATTTTTCTATAATTGGCTGACGAAAAATCCCATCCACTTCTATTTTGGTGAACAATCCTCTCCTGTCATAGAATCAGAGAGCACCACAGAGCCTGTTTGTATTGCCGAAACAAAACCCGAGCAACTTCACCATGTGGTTCGAAATACCACAGAGCCTGTTTGTATTGCCGAAACACTCCCTACCGAACAACTGGTGGATTCTTCTGAACAGGAGTATTCTCCATCCGCACAGTCAAATCAAGAGCATGTCGTCCCCGATTGTTCCAATGAATCTCATTTAGAAAAGTATGATTCCATTCTGGAAGAACTCAAAGAGAAAGAATTGAAAAGGCAAGTAAAAGTTATGGATGCGATTCGGGAATATGTAACCATCAAGACTGCCCCCTATCTCTCCAAAGAGGCTATAGCGACTCTCATTTCCAATATTGAGTACATGGCTTGTGATCAGCCGGAGCTCTACAAACCGATTCGTTCCAATATTGACAATCCGCTACGGTCACCGGGACTTCGTCATCTGGCGTGGAATGTAGGTGAACGATTGAGAGTACCGTTGGCGAAAAGAGCCGTCTTTATCAAAGAATCATTTCCATACGAACTTGAAAACGCGAGTCATGAATATCTCAGGCTTAATTTGCGGGATCAGGTAGCAAGTCAGATTCCAATTGATGTACCTGAAAAGGGGGACTATCGCTTCCATTTGGAAACAGATAACGATGAGTCGTAACAAAAAACGTATGCAGATGAAATAATTAATCCGGTCTGTATTGTTCTGCAAAGCTTCATTGGGTTGGTTCGCAGCATGTTAAACGATTAAAAAGTTATAATATGAAAACAGACCAACTTACATTCAATTACTTGCCGGCAGTAGTCGGTGAACTTTGCGACCGGATAGCAAGCATGGAAAATCTGCTGACAGAAAAACTGTCCAAGCAGCATGAAGCCAAAGAAAACACGCACGTCCCCATGACCGTGCAGGAAGCTTGCGCCTATCTCAAAATGCCGTTATCGACCTTTTATTACAAGGTCAAAAAAGATGATATTCCAGTCATCAAGCAAGGGAAACATCTATACATTTACCGGGATGAACTGGACAAATGGCTGGAATCCTCCCGAAAGAATCCGGCTCCGCAAACTTTCGAGGAAGAGAACGAAGCCATGCTCGCTTCCCATCGCCGTAAACCTAACCTTAAAAACTGGTAATGATGGAGAAGACGGACGAAACGATACCTTCACGTGAGGAACTGGCAGTTTTTATAGAGGAAGCAGCCGTGAGCGTCACGAATAACTATGAAGAGGCGCCGGCGGTGTTGATGGTGGATGATGCTGTTATAGGCACATTGGGAAATTTCAGCGCTTCCATCGGGAAAGCCAAAAGCAAGAAGACTTTCAACGTTTCGGCCATTGCCGCATCAGCATTGAGTGGCCGCACTGTTCTTCGTTACCGTTCCATGTTCCCCGAGAACAAGAGGAAGATTCTGTATATCGACACGGAACAGGGACGCCATCATTGTCAACAGGTACTGAAGCGCATCCTGCGTTTGGCGGAAATGCCGGATGACATGGTGCCGGAAAATCTGATCATGTTGTCTCTGCGCAAGTTTGCACCAAGAGTGCGTCTGTTGATAGTCGAAGAAGCTATCGGCACCACACCTGATTTGGGTCTGGTCATTATAGATGGCATCCGTGATTTCCTTTACGACATCAATTCATCCAGTGAATCTACCGAAGTTATCTCGAAATTCATGCAGTGGACGGACGACAAACAAATCCATATCCATACTGTCCTGCATCAGAACAAGAATGATGAACATGCGCGTGGTCACATCGGCACGGAACTCAACAACAAGGCGGAAACCATCCTGCAGGTAGAAGTGGACAAAGAGGACAAAGCCATAAGCGTGGTCGAAGCCGTGCACATCCGGGACCGGGACTTTGAACCTTTCGCTTTCCGCATAAACGAAGATGTCCTGCCCGAACTGGTAGAACCATATCTGTCCAAAGAGAAGAAGAGCGGGCGACCAACCAAAGAACCGTTCGATCCGGAGAGGGAGATTCCAGAGACTGTACATCGTGCTGCAGTGGATGCCGCTTTTACCAATGGCAATATCGGCAGTTACGATGACTACCTGGAACGTCTGAAGGAAGCTTACGGATTGCACAATGTAAAGCTCGGCTACAACAAGGCTGTCAAAGTAGCCACCTTTCTTGGCAACAAGCAGATGGTCATAAAGGAGGGGAAAAATTATATTCTCAATCCAGAATACCATTACTGAGTACAACTTTACTTTATTGCAGGGGCGTATATATTAGAATAAAGCAAAGTCGGCAGGAAATCACCATGTGAGATACTCATTTTCTCCCCTCTTTTAGTGGATAATAATATCCTGCATTTCCTTGTCCAAGTGCCAATTCATTATACGCATCCGATATGGCTTGCGGGGAAGGATAAACAGGTAACTGTTTCGAGATATGCCAAGGTATAACCTCACTGCGTTGCGGTTGTACATTGGCGCTCTTGCCGGCTTCCATTTGTTGCCGGTACGCTGCTCGCAGGCTCGCACCTTTTCAACCATTATAACAACGATTCAAATGAAAGAAGATATTGTCAATACATCAGCTTCCCCGAAAGAAACAAGAAGCGTCTTTGTCGGGGCAAAAGTCACTCCCAGCCAGAGAGACCATATAAAATCACTGGCCGAACAATGCGGCATGACCGTAAGCGACTACATATTGTCATGTGCGTATAACTTCAAGCCCAAAGCGAGGCTTACGAAAGAAGAGGCGGCACTGCTGCAGAATCTGGACAATTGTCGGTCTGATCTCGTAAAATATACCTCCGCACTTCACGGAATGTCCACAAAGCAGCGGATGGTAATGTTCAATCAGATTCCGTTCATGGTCGGCTGGCTCGGAGAACTTTCCAATGTTGCCGAAGGCGTCTGCCAATTCCTGGAAGCCGTAAAGGAGAAAAACAGAATTCCGTCCAACCCTCAATCCGAAGAAAAATGATTGCAAAAGCCAAAGCCATATCTTACGGTATCAATGACCTTCGTTATATTACTGGCGAATCAAAGCACAAGAAGCATCCGGAAAAAATATATCGGGTATTGGACAATCTGTTGCCCCCGGAACTGGACGCTATGGGGATATGGAACTCCATGCAATTGACCCTTTCCCAGCATCGGCCGATAAAGAATTCCATAATCAGAATAGAGTTGAGTCCATCGCCTGAGCATACCAGTTTCTATGACATTGAGGACTGGCAAAAGCTCTGGCACGAATTCGTCGAAGAGTTCGACAAACAAACGATTACCGGCAAGGACGGGAAAGTCCGTTCCAGCCCGACCAATCTGGCCAACAGCAAATATACGGTTTACCTGCACATGGAATCCAAAGGGAAAGTTCCCCATCTCCATGCCGCAATTTGCCGCTTTGATGAAAACGGGAACATCAACAATGACCATAACATTCATCTTCGGGCACAACGTGCAGCCGAGCGAGTTGCAGTGAAACGTGGCTGGAAGACTGCGGAAGAAATCCGAAGTCGCAACATTCCGGAAGTAAGCAGAGAGTGCATGGAGGTATTGAGAACCATGCCATCGTGGTCATGGGAAGAATACAAGAAGGCACTTGCCCGGAGAGGCTATTCCGTATATGAACGGAAAGATAAGAAAGATATTCTCCGTGGATATGCAATCCTCAAAGGAAATACCAAATACAAGGCCTCCGAACTGGGAGTAGCACGTAACCTGATGATTTCGAAGCTTCCCCGAACTTGGCAAAAGCTCCACTACCGGGAGAGGCTTGCCGCTCAGGTCAATACTTATCAGAGCTATCGGCCGGAACCTGTTCAAAGACCGGCAGCCGATATGGATTATACCCACTATCGTTCCGGATCGGTGTCCTACACGCTTTCTTCCCATGGCGGAACGGAACAGCGTTTCTATATTCCGGAGCGGGTACTTGACTATTTCAACGAAGAATTCGACTACCGGAAGGTTGCCAACAGCAGTGAGCTGACCGACATAGCAGTAGCACTCTTTGTCGGGATGCTTGAAACACCCGCCGTATCTACCGGAGGTGGTGGCGGAGGTTCGCAAAGCGATCTTCCCTGGCGGGACAAGGAAGATGATGACCTGCAATGGGCCCGCCGCTGCGCACGTGCTGCTACCCTCCTATTGGGCAAGAAACCGAGAACAGGATTAAGACGATAAAGTCATGGAACAGTCATACAAAAAGCGGCCACCTCGTGCGACCGTTAATAATCCGTCAGGATTGTTGGATATGGGGGAAATTTATTTTATAAATCTGGTAAATTTATCTACAACCAGCATTTGTCTGTTCTGCTTATGATAATGATATTTCATCACGAGAAATTGCATTGGTAAAAAACTGGAGCGACAAAAGCAACTTCTTTAGTGATATCAATGTTGAATCAAAACTTAATGAGTATGTTAAGTCAATAAATAAATATGGTAAAAGATTTATTGAAGACTTTTTAATTTTGCTAAAGACTGATCAATTCACTTCTGAATAACAATTGGAAATTATTAGAATTGCTATTGGTGTAATCGAAGCTGATGGGCAAATCTTGTATTCAGAAGTGAAGTTTTTCAATAAATTACGCTCATGTTTAAGTATATCTGACGATGCCATTCTTGAAATAATGCCTGATAAAGAAGACTATCTTCTTCCAGACATTAAAACATCAGAATTTGTATTTAATGAAGATATTAAGTTTGCAGAAATTATTCTAAATCAAGATTTGTAAATTATATGCACTCATATCGAAGTGATTTAAACTTTTTGTTTTCGTGAAATTTTCTTCAGTAACAAAACTGCAAATGCCAAGTAATTCCAAGACATCCAACTTGAAACTGTTGTATCGAATCGGTTCAGTAGCGTCCTGAAACTGTCCATCCAAGCGTTGGTTCGTTCGATGGAATACCTTTCATCATACAGTTCATCATCAACAAAGATGTCATCGGCATTTTCTCTCCGTTTATTGATGCAGATGTTTGCGATGATCTCTTTTTCACCCAGGAAACCACGTAAGACATCACAATCGAATCCGGCATCGGCATTGAGGAAAAGACCATCAACCCGGATATGGGATTTCTCAAGGTCGTTGAACATGTCACCGATGACCTTTTCTATGTCATGTACGTCATGGTGTTCGCCAGATTTCGGAGAAGACATGGCAATCGGAAGTCCTTGCCTGTCTGTCAGGTAGAGTGCGTTGGTCGTCTTCCGTTTCTTCCGTCCCTGGTATCCGACTTCTTCACCGCCACGGAGTGCAGCCGTGTGGCTCCCGTCCAAATCCACGCTGGACATGTCCAACTCATTGCGGTGTTTGTCAAGCAACCTGACCCACATGGATTTCCACTCGCCCGACTTGCTCCATTTGTTGTAATGGTGATACACGGCACCATAGCTCAGTACCTTGCCGCTAAACAGGGCTTCCACAGGAAGGAACGCCCATTGACAACCGGTCTTCAACTTGTACAAGATGGCGTTTACCACCTCTATGAGACAACTTTGAGTGGCATAACCACGTTTTGCCTTGGAAAGATGAGGCAATATTTCATTTTTTATCGTATCTTTGTCGAGCACAGTGTACATTGGACTTTCACTATATATGAGTTTGGTCACCCATAATATAAGGAATAATTCAATTTGTACGCTGTGCTTTAACATTTTGATACGATTTTAAGAGAATGAAATAAGTTTAAATCACTTCATTGTCCACAATTTTAGAGAAAAGAAGTGATGCATATGTTTAAATTCAATTAACTCTGTGGAGTGTTTAACGAACAAAACTATGGATGATTCTAATAACAAAGGCTGCTTAATAATTTTACTAATAGTGATTACAGTAGGGGTAATCATAGCAATAGCTAATACGAATTCAAATAATCAATCAAATTATTCTTCTAATAGCTATAGTTCCTCTCAAACAACAGAAGAATTTATTAGTTACCCTAGCAATGGAAGGTATAATAAATACTTTGATGCAGATTGGAATATAGTTCACTATAAAAGTCAAGCTTCATTTTACAGGTCTGCCTATTACAGAGATGGGGTTCCTGATCCAGATAGTTTAGCTATAGACTATTATATAACAGGCGAAAAACAAGGAGAAGAATATCTGATTTCTGAAACGCCAGATAAGGCTAATGGTAAGATGAAAATATTCTATAAAAGCGGCAAACTAAGTGCTGAGCATACTTATAGAATGGGAGTTCCTCATGGCACATTCAAAGGATATTGGGAGAATGGCAACCTTAATTATACTATACCATTTTCAAATGGTCAGAAAAACGGAACCCAAATTTATTATTACGAAAATGGTCAAGTTAGTTCTAAAGTACAATATAAGAATGATGTGCCTAATGGTACTGCTTATTTTTACTATGACAATGGTCAATTAAAAGAAGTTGGATCTTATAAAAACGGCACATTAGAGGGGGCTTATAAAAGCTATTACCCTAATGGAAGACTTCAGAGTCAAGGTAAATTTAGAAATGGAAAGGAATCAGGTATTTGGTATTTCTATGATCAGAATGGTTACTATAACACAAGAGATTTAGATGCAGAGACAGTAGTCCAACAGCAGTATAACAATCCTTTATATAATCAAAGAGCAACAACCAGATCAGCGACTCCTGATGACGCTTATGATGAAGGATATGACAATGGATACAATCAAGGATATGAAGATGGAAGAAAAGGAAGGAATTATGAATATGGATATGATGCTTCCACTAGCTATTATGATTATTACGAAACAAGATATAAAGAAGGATATGCCTCAGGTTATGAAGATGGATATTATTCTGGAAAGAACGAATATGAAGATGTGTTAGAAGAAGAGGAAGATGATGATGGCTGGTGGTAAATCTTAGCGATAAAAAATAAAATACCAATAAGTGAGAGGCAAAGGTCTCTCGCCCTATTTGTATTTATTTTGCGGCTCCAATGGTATAAGGAATTATATTGTTTCTAAAACATCTACGCCCATTATATATAAATTAAAAAACAGTATGAGGTATTACACTCCCTATCCCACCCTAAAGTCGGACAACGGGTAAACCTAGTAATAGAACTGCGTATTTTGACAAATGGACAAATGTGAATCGAATTCTAACTAAAGGATAAGTAAATATATGAAATACAAAAATACAGAGAAAGAGATCATTAAGGCCTTAGTAAAATATGGAGGCAAAGCTGGAACTATAGCAGATGCTCTGACGCAAAGTAACGTATTAGAACGCCATGGTGTCGTTATTGTACCTAAGGGATATGAATTCTTTGCCTTTTTTGATAAAAGGATTTACCATGATTGGGATAATATCGGATATCTGGCTGAACTTCTCTCTGTTATTGATTCGTTATTAACTAGCCGCGATATCCTTCTGATATCTCAAAAGGGGTCATGCCATGTAATTGGTAAAAAACAAGCTGAATATATAAAATTGAATGTTATACTAATCGACAGAAAGGATTACATTGTTACCGAAGGCATTGATGGACCTAATTACTTCAATTCAAACAAACAGCAAGCATATTGGCCTAACACATTTCCAGATAATCACTTCAAATTTCCTGTAAGCAAATTAGCATACTCATACTCCATAAGTCAGGAACTTAAAGAACTAGTGAAACACAATTTTAAATCAGAAGAAGAGATACGTTTCAGTAAACAGCAGTTTGTCGCATGGTTCGCCATTGGAGTGTCTCTACTTCTTGGTATACTGGGCGTTATCTTTTAAAATATCAATTTACATTAGAGTTCACATGCCAAGGTTTACCCTAGCTACTAATTCTACTAATGGGGAATATAGGATAACATAGATTATAAGAAACTAACCGCATCTTAGAATATTTCCAATTACATTTTAGGATGTGATTAAGCAAAATGACATTAAAACCACTAATTCATTATATTAATCATAATTGCTATAAAGTCTGTCACTATAATTTCTAAGTAAATGGAACTACAAGATTATAATATCTTTGAACAGAGAGTTAGCACCTATAGGACTAATCACATTCATTTGTGTCTAGATGGGGATTTTAACCTCGACTTTGGCAAAATGTCCGTGCGAGATTTTGCCAGTCTAGTTCATGAGTATGTTCATTATTTGCAACATTTTCACACTTTATATGGACTAAATTTGTGCTCTGGATTTAATGCAATATTTAGTATTTATCGAGAATACTTTGAACAGCATAACAAATTCTATATTCCACTATTTTTACCACTGGATAAATCTACAGCACAATTCAAGGAGAATCACGGGAGAATACACGGAGATGAAGAATGCAAATTTTATAATGTTGACGAAGTAGAAGTCAGCCCTTTATCTATTAATGAAGCTAAAAAAAACAATACTGCTGTCTCTATAGGTGTATATGATTTTACGAATAATCAAGCAGACGAGAATGGTTTTAAATTTGGTTACTGCTGTGTCATAGAGGGAATGGCACATTTAATCCAACAAAAAATTAATCCCCAGATTCATCATCAAGAAATAAAGTACCTAGCCATTCAACATATATGTAATAATTACTGTAAAAAAGAAATCGCCAAAAACACGAATCTTGTTATATCTGCATGCGTATGCGCATTAATGTTCAAGAATCCTGGAGTTGCATTCTTTGATGTCCTTGATTATATCTCTCAATCTAACATTACAGATGGAAGATATCTTTTTTCTTCATTTATCAGGGATTCCAACATTTTATACCAACGGAAGCGACAAACAGTTGCTGCAGCAGTGTCTGCTTTTCTTTCTAGGCTTGAAAAGTCACTCACCTTGGCAACGGGAACAGATCTTGATTACTACAAGAAGGTGATTGACAATTGCAAGTACTATATTCAAAATGGCCGCAATCCTATCATAGATATGGTATACGAATTTGATTTATCCAATCGCACTTTTTTATATAAATTATTCGACATCTGCGGATATCCAACAATCGAAGACAATAGTACGTACTATCCTCCATTGAATGCTGACGGGATACCTTATATAGAATGTGCTGCATTACTAGGCAAGGAGCTAATAATTAAAAGAATACAAGCAACACAAACGACTATATGCCCAGGGTTCGAGAGGTTTTGTAGAAACAAACAATATACAAATGATGACCCTATTACACCAGAGTGCCAATGCGAGCAGTGGAAAAGGAATGGTCCTCCATGCTTAATGAGCGCCGCATTTCATTATTACAAATTAGATAATCACACAATTATTCAAAAAGATATTAATAAATAACGTCTGTACGCACAAACTTACATGAACCTGTTATAAAATAGAAATGCGCCGCAATTTCACAAAAGATACTCAATAAGACTTCGAACCGGGCCTTGAAGACAATAAATTCTTTCCCTTTACTTGACATTCTTAGTTTATAGTCTCGTCACTGATGGAAATTGAGAAGAAATGGATACAACTCATTCCTAACTGGGGCTTAATTATGAACCAATTTATCGCTATGTTTGAAAACAGAATCCAGATAAAGAAGAAACTTACAACTGAATCCTGTTTCGATTCACACAAAATTTTGCACAACGCCCTTTATAGTGTTGAAATGCAAAGATTTTGTGTATGTTCAAATCTAAATCTTAGACGGTTTTAAAGTTTTTATTCTCCATCTTATTATGAGTTTCACGTAAACTCTTCATTAATTCAATGACCGGGGCTGTGGTGCACTCTGACTCTGGAATGATAGGGTCATCATCCCATTCCAATGCATTTCGCGTTGGTTCGTGCACAGAAACCTTCCATGCATCGGCAATGATAACCTTTTTAAGTTCGATAGCCTCGCTAAAATTGATGTTCATATTTATATGCATCTGCTCGTCAATTGCTACTGCCACAAGCCGGCAACTACCAAACTGAGAATATACTCGTTCAAAATTATCGAGATTCAACGTGTCGTTTGGAGTCATTGTGTGCTTCCGGCATATTACAGCTACACATTGTCCTTCCGCAATATGGCTAAGGGGTATTTCTGGTGTCACACATGCTCTATACCATGAGGGATGATGCTTGTTGATGCCTCTTATCAGATGCAATTCAACACTTGGCTCTCCTTTGGCTATTTTTTCTTTCCATTCATGGATGATTTTTATGCCCGCCTCCAAGTTCTTGAAGGCTAGGCCTACGATAGGTGGTGTTGCGGACCACCTATCGTACATGAAGCACACACCCGTCCATCCAGCTTTTTCCCACCACTCCAGAGTGCTAGAAATACTGAATATTTGCATGCCTCGCTGCTCTGCATGCGGGTTCTGATCTGTTAATATTTCCTCCTTTGTATCTGCCTTACATACATAGGTCTTGTCATTTGCATTTTTCCATTGACGGATTGAATACTTGAACTTATCACCAAGTACATAATAAACTGCATTGTTCAGTTCTAACAAGGCAATAATTCTGTCTATGATTTTTTCTTTCTCGTGCCGCTGTGCAATCAAATCCATTACCTCCTCGTACGACACTGTGTTAAGCGACATAAAATGTGCCATAAAGGAAGCAAAACAACGCCAATACGTTTCTCCATCAAGAGTGTCGTAGTTTACTCTAAATATATATTTGGTTCCGTTTTCTCCTCTTTCTAGTTCTGATTGCCCATCAGTTGGGATAATTTCCACTTGAATCTCCTGACTCATCACCACAAGTTCCAGCGTATCAAAAGTGGCAAGCAGTGTTTCAACAGTTGCCAAAAATGTCTCTGCCACCAGTTGACTCCTGATAGAGTTCTCATAACTGACAGTGAATCGACAACCCTTTGCCAATGTACTGATAGTGTTCAGACCTTCTTCTGCTATATTCAGAGAATTAAGGAACTGCTTATGTATCGGTTGCTGTCTAAGCAATTTGCCCCAATCATCAGTAATAAGATTTACGAATTGCTCATCTACAGACTCTTGATATCCTAATGCATATTTCAGATAGTTTTCTGAGATATGCATATCACAACGTGCAAAAATGTCAGGCAAAAAGGAAATAGTTTCTCTCGTGAGATCTGCCGTTGCAAAATGGCAAGCCCAACCGCCATCGAACAATATGTCTTTCTCAACAAACTCTTTACTCTCTATCTCTTGACCATTATGGGCAATGACAAACAACAACTCTCGCCAGTTGAGATACATCACAAGCCGACCTGTCATCAGCTCTATTTCGCACAATTTCCATAGCACAGTAATCAGTAGATGGCTTATAGTTCCCTTTGTGAAGAACTCCTTGACAAGTATCGATGCAGCTTTTACCAAATAAGCCTTTGCACTGTAAGGCAGTTCAAGATTATAAAGAGCTATGCCCATATAGCCGTATGTTTTCACCAGTTCGGTCTCATAGCCTTCTTTCAGGAATGCATGTACACAGTGCCCCAAATGCTTCACCACCGACTTATATTGTGGCTTGTCTATTAAAGTCTGTGCACGATTGAAATGTATTATGGCTCCCTCAGCCTCCGACTTGCGCTGAGACGAAATTTCAGAAATATTGTCAATAAGCTTCTCATATTCCTCGTTGTCATCTATCATGCATCCAATAATCTCAACGAAGGTTATCTGAGCATCAAAACTGATGTCTGGATAGTTGGCACTTGTCTTTATCAGTTCTGCCAGTGTCTTTAACTCTGACGTCGGGTCTTGTGCACAGTGAACCATTTGGAGCAACCGATGCTCTGAGAAGAAGAGTTCGAGGAATAGACGACTTGCCTGCGACAAATCTTTGCGCTCCTTTATCGTTTTTAGATCTTGTACTTCCGCCTCAAACCTTTCGGAATCAAACAAACCTGCTCTTGTTGCATTTTCCAAATTTGTGAGAATATTGGTCATCAACTCTATCGTATGCACAGTTGTATGCATATTAGCATACTCCTTTAGTTTCAAATAATCTGCATACATTGCATCCACATCGTGAAACCAGAAAAACGATGTCCAAGCATGATGATATGTTATATTGAACCGTTGCACAGAAGAGCCGTGTGCATCTGCTTCTCGCTGCGCACGGTTGAAGCGACCCTCTGTCTCCATCCGAGGGCGTTCCAGTCCTCTGCTTAGTAGACAAGACCGAAGCAAGTCATCAACATAATCTGTATCGAGGCCTTCCACTTGCCGTGATAGTAAATCGTTCTCTAACTTCTTTAGTTCTTCTTGCCTGCGCTTATCGTTGGAACCTTCTTTGACTGTCTTTCTCCTATATTCTTCAGAAAAGTTCAGTTTTTCTGTAGCGACATCATAACAGCCTTGTTCAAACACAGCAAACGAACACCACTTACCGTCGAAAATACTCACGGCCACACCGTATTGTTTCGATAGTTCATCCTCGACCTCTTGACGTTTACTAGACTTGATTTTCTGACTAGAGAAAAATATGACCTTCGTATAGCCACGGCCAGTCTCTACAACCTTCTTGACATCACCCTCTATCTTACTCTTCCAGTTCTTCTGTACACTGATGGCTATCGCCCATTTATGGCCGACAGTACTGCCTTCAGACACCCACCATTTGCCAGATATTGCCTTGTCAACAGGATATGTCTCACCGTCCACCTTACCATCGCCTCCGCCATCGGGACCAGTCTGCGGTTTTATGTTGGGCGTTACCAGTCGAACTGCCAACGCTAAAACAAAATTCTCAAACTCAGACTGTTTCTTATCCTGCGAGAGCTGTTGTAATTTCAAATCAAAGAGTTCAGGAGTGAGTTTAGTCTCGTACACGACCTCCGTGTCTGAGAATAGATTACTTCTCAGACGCCGATAGTACGAGAAAATATCCTGCTGTGGCGTTATCTGATTATTTTCAAGGTCTAGTGTATCGTTAACTATAGATTTTTCCATTAATCAAACTGTAAGTGACTCATAGCAGATTCGAACTTCTGCCGTCCCCTTTAGGATAGTCATGATATTGTACCTATTCTGGAGGGGGGGTGAACTACGACCATTCTAATGAGTCGATTATATTGTTTATCATCAATTCATCAAAAGTATAGCCATAAAGATTCTTACACAGTTTAACATAATAGGTATAAAGTCTTTTTATCCTACCTTCCTGAAAGAACCTTACATATAATGGAATCAGTTTACCCTTGTTTCTAAGCACTAACTGCTTCCAATCAATGTGAGGCAATAAGCTAACTGTCAAAAGGTCTGCAATATTCTAATATTTGCAGCGCAAAATTACGGATTTTCTTGAGTGCCAACAAATTTCTTTAGATAAAACCGTACCGATATGAAACAAGTTTGAGCCCATAGTGCAAAAGTGCAAATGCAAACGCATATTCTATTTGTACTTTCGCCCTTTGCCGTGAGAACTCATAATGCCACCATTGAGTATTAGCGTAGGTGCTATTTAGAACTTTACATTTATTCAAGCGATTCCTTCCACATAAAAAGTTACTAATCCATCCGTATTTGAGCAAGTTGTATTATATTTGCAACGCAGTCCCGGCCGTTCCTCTCCCAGCCCCAATTTACTGGTGATGAATCCGGGTTTTTATTTTTTGCAATATAGGATATAATCACATACAATTACAAATCTCTAAAAACTTTTAAACAGATACATTTACGGTATATATTTTTCCGTAAAGTATCTGAATTGTACAAATTATCGGCACTAATTTAATATTGTACGATAATTTGCGTGTTGTTTTTTATTCATACTCTTTTATGTAGGCTTATTCTTTCCTCCGGCAGCCATTCTGCAATAGAGACAATCGCATGGTATTGCTCTTTAATCAGAGGTAAGTCGTCATCCTCCGAGCATTCGTATTCCCAGGGCAGTTCGTAGACGGAGCCTTCTTCCTGATAGCCCATATAATTGTGATATGAGTCGGGAACCAGACGCACATAACCCTCTTCGAGCAGGATCCTTAAGAGCTTCTCGGCGTCGTATATCAGCAGCGGTGCTCCGGCCTTATACAAAGCTGTAGCCACTTCAATGGCCAATCCGGCATTGGCAGAATAACTGTTGGAAACAACAATTTTCCATCCCTGTTGCCGGTCGTGTGAGGCAAAGATATTCAGACGTGAAAGTCCAAGTTCTCCGTAATGGTCAGTTGCGAACCGCATGAAATCATCCGGACTGTCAATGTCGTACATTTCCGTCACGTCCACGAACTTCTTCCGCTTGTAATAGACTACATCACGCAGTTCTTCAGGAACATCCTGCGGATCTGTATGGATACGTTCCCTGAGTCCCCGTTTCCGGTGATAAGCCTCATAACCTCATTGGCAATGCGGTAATATGTGCAATACTTTCGTATGGTCATGGTTTCCAAAAGAGGGGCAGAAAGCCCATGCACTGAGTCCTCCAATGCCTTGATGGCCGTTTCCCGATCTTCCACCTCAATTTTGAAATTCGGCACTATGCGGTTAAATTCCTTTTGTGTAATCCGGCCTATACGCTGCTGGTACGGCAGGTTATGCGCCACGTAATCGTTGAACCCGTCGGGATTCGCGACAATGACATCAATCATCCGTTCCAGATAATCAAAGAGGCGGGTTAGATTCTCCCTGCACCACGTATCATCTGGTTCTGCATCCGTACACTTGGAATGATTCGTAATGATAAAATGGGTATGCTTCCGGTCTGTAACACGGATTGACCGGGAATCCCCATATCTGCTTGAAGCGACATGGAACCACCTGGTCTCCATCGGGTTGAATGCAAGCCAATCCGCAAGGAACGCTTCTTGACTGTCATATTCCCCCGAAGCGATCAATTCTTCGGTATATCCCCACTTTTCCGGCGCAGGCCGTGGTACTTCGATATGGAATCCCCGGTACTCATCGTCGCCCATTACGGCCAGCTTCTCGAGCCGATGTTGAATCTCAACCAGCCGTTCAAGCATATCGCCACCAACGACAATCTCCCATTGACGGCTTTCTCCCAACGCCTCCAAATGCGAGGCATTCAGTCCGACCTCCTTCGCCAAATCGGTAAAGAACTTTCTATCTATAATCTTTCTTTCGTTCATTTCTGTATGTCCATTAAATTTCAATAAACCTGGCCGGATCAAATCCTTTAATTGGAAATCCGTCCTCAAAAACATATTCCATCAAGTAACAGGGAATTCATTATTTTTCAAGTATCTGCTGTTTTCCTGGAACTCCATATGCAGATCACTCATGTATTGCATTTTCATTTTATTGTTCTCCTTTCCTTGATTGTTCAATCTGTTTCCCTATGATTGCCTTCACTTGCGCAAATGAAACCGGTGTGAAATTGTTGTTGTCCACTCCGACATCATATTGTGTCGGAAGAAGCATATTCAGGCGAGAAGCATCCTGTCCGGTATTGTTCCTTCGGGTATGCACGTGTCCGAAAAGCTGCCAGGTGTCATCGTATGAGCCGCCATAGCAAAGGAACGGACAGTGATTCAGATAAATCTTCTGTTTATCCACCTCGATATACATCTGCATCGTTATCTGCTCGAAGTATTTCGTGTAATTCTGCCTCAGGTTCTTGATGTCGTGGTTGCCGGGAATAAGGTATATTTTCCCGTTCAGCCTGTTCAGTACGTTTACCCATTCGGCAGAACCGCCCAGACAAAAATCACCCAGGTGGAACACGATATCCTCCGGACCAACTACTCGATTCCAATTAGCAATAATCGTTTCATTCATGTGCGACACATCCTTGAATGGCCTGTTGCAGAACCTGATGATATTGGTATGGTTGAAGTGGGTGTCGGATGTAAAGAACACCCTGCTTCCGTCAAATTTATAATTCATAATCTTTCATTCATGCGCATCACTGCGCGGTTAATAATATGTTACAACTCAGCCCGTGGACGTAATTGACAGAGAAGAGCACATCGTGCGAACGTCACCAGCAGGCATCAAATAAACTGCAAGCCGAATGCAGATCCGGTCATTAACCGGAATATGCTGAGGCGCAGCGTTTATTGTAGATCAAAGATCTAAAACAAAAACCGTCGAAAAGCTTGGTAAGGACTCTCCGACGGTTTTCATTTATCGTTTCAGCGGGATACCAGCATCATCGTATCCCTGATGGTCTATCAAACGTTTGTCGGAAAATGTCTCCCAAAGTATAGAATGCTCCAATACCCGAAGTATGAACATACGACAATCTCTCAAGGCATTTTATGCCTCGATCCGATACGGTGTTCCAGTTGTTCATTCTTCTTTGCAACATTGTAAGCTTTATGTTTTTATTCAATTGGCTGCGCAAAATTACGGATTTTCTTGAGGAGCAGCAAATTTCTTTAGAGAAAAGCTGATATGAAGCAAACGCGGACGCATAGTGCAAAAGTGCAAGTGCAAACGTATTACGTTCAATTATTAATAAAGGGAAAAGAATTTGTTGGATATGCCATAGTTCTTTAATTTTATGGGTCAAAACTAAAAGTATACATATTGGGAATCAAGCCTTTTATATAGATATATGGAAAATAGAAATTTCTACATATTTACAGGAGGACCCGGAAGTGGTAAATCTACAGTTCTTGAAATATTGAAGAATAAGGGTTATCTGACGGTAAATGAGGTTGCAAGAGAAATTATAAAGAATCAGGTCAGAACAGGCGGTGATGCGTTTCCATGGAAGAATACAGTCAGATATTCGAACCTGATGCTTTTGCGGTCAATCGTTGACTTTGAAGAATTCGTTCACACTGACAAACCTTGTTTCTTTGACAGAGGAATCATTGACACAATCGGGTATGCCCGCCTGATCAATATACCGGTATCAGACGATATGCTACAGGCCTCAAACCGTTACAGGTACAACAAAAAGGTTTTTCTTTTTCCTTTCTGGAAAGAAATTTATGTCAATGACGCAGAGAGAAAACAGGATCTGGATGAAGCACAAAAAACGTGTCTTGTGTTAAAGGAAACTTATGAAAAATTCGGATATGAGACTGTCGATGTTCCGTTTTTGTCTCCAGAAGAACGTGCAGAATGGATCTTACAACAGATATGAAAAAGAAACATGAAATAGCAGAATGCATATAATGAGTTGGATATATCATCATACAAGTATCTGTTATGATCCTTACCATATGGCAACTCGTCGGAAATATATACTTGAACTTGGATTAAAAATTACTTAATTTATATATAACTGTGCTTCAATGTTTGTCAGCCAACCAGTAGAAAAGTGACAAGGAAGAACCTAAAGATTATGGAAAGGATTAAGATTTTTAACCTACAAGGTTTATTGGACGTCTCTTTAGTTACAAGAGGCAGTGTAAACTGAAGTGTGTCAAGTTGGGGTTTGTTGGGTCAGCGTAGGCGGCCATGGCCGCCTACGCTGGCTGCGAATTTATCAATACCCTCAAAGAACTCCAAATAAAATATCCGCTTCAGGCCAGTATCCTGAACCGGTCGGGGAAGAGGATGGCCAGCTGCTGCGCTGTCTGGCCCCAGTTCTGGACCGGCTGAGTCCACTTCTTCCGTATTCTCGTATATGCGAGATAGACAAGTTTTTCCAAGGCGGTATCCGAAGTGAACACGCCCTTGTTCTTGGTCACCTTGCGGAGCTGGCGGTGATATCCTTCGACCGTATTGGTGGTATAGATAATCCGCCTGATATGAGGCGAGTACCGGAAGTATGCGCTGAGCCTGTCCCAGTTCTCGCGCCAGCTCCTGATGACTATCGGATACGCCTCGCCCCACTTGACCTCCAGAGCATCAAGGGCCTGTTCCGCCGCCTCCTTGTTCACCGCCTGATACACCTGCTTCAAATCCTTCATGAACTCCTTCTGTCTCTTGCTGGCCACATACTTGATCGAGTTGCGGATCTGGTGCACGATGCAGAGTTGGACCGTGGTCTCCGGGAAAACACTTGCTATCGCATCGGGAAAGCCCTTGAGCCCGTCCACGCAGGCTATGAGGATATCCTGTACCCCTCTGTTCTGGAGATCCGTAAGCACTCCGAGCCAGAAGTTGGCCCCCTCGCTCCTGGAAATGTACATGCCTAGAAGTTCTTTCCTCCCTTCGGAATTGAGGGCCAGCACATTATAGATGGCTCTGGTCACAGGCCGGTTCTTCTCGTCCATGACCTTGTAATGAACCGCATCAAGCCACACGATGGGATACACCCGGTCCAGAGGCCGGTTTTTCCAACTCTGTATCTCCGGAAGGACACGGTCGGTGATGCTGCTGATGGTCTCGGCCGATATGCGGTTGCCGAACTGCTCCTCCAGTATGTCGCTTATCTCCCGCGTGCTGTTGCCGATGGCGTACAGCCCTAGGATTCGGTCCGCCAGCGAGTCGGCCAGGATTTTCTCACGCTTGCGTACAACCTGGGGCTCGAAGGTGCCGTCCCGGTCCCGGGGCGTGTTGATGGTTATTTCTCCCATGGAAGTCTGTACCTGCTTGCTCATGTGTCCGTTGCGGCGGTTCCCGAACGCCCGTTCTCCGCCTTCCAGATGGCTGTCCATCTCGTCCTCCAGGGCGCTGTTCAGCAGATTCTCCAACAGTGGCGCCAATACTCCGTCTTTGCCGGATAGAGGCACGCCGGCCTTCAACTGTTCAATCGCATTCGCCTTGAACTCCTCATAATCAAATGAATTGCTCATAATTAAAAAGTGTGTCTGTAAAGTTAATCTCTTTTCCTTTTCTTGACACACTTTAGCTTACAGTCTCTTACAAGAACAATTTGTAAATTTTATATTTCGATATTATATCCTCCTTGGTATGTTGCTTCAAAATAGTAAATCCTCATCACTCTCCGTTTTGCCATGTTCAATATCCGTGTTCTCTGCCATGGTTTCTACTGCTGTATTCTCTATCTCTTTCAACACGTCGTTTATTTGCGTCTGTTCTTCCTTTGAGATGCTTTCATCATAATCACGGTCAAGTACTTCACCAGCCAAGAGTGCCTTGATCATCTCGATATACGAAAATTGCGCTTCTGCGGTGCCTTTAAACATGATTACCGACACATCGCCATTTTCGTTCTTCTTAAATACCAGTTTCATATCGTTTAATTGAATTTTTTCAGGTTATACTTCTTTACTCTTTTCTTGATCGATGCCTTGCCACCGTCGGTCTGATCTGCTATCAGGTCCAGCACCTTCTTTTTTCCAATCTGGCCTTCTAGCGGGGCAGAACGGATTGTGATTTTCTTCCCATCATTCTTACAGAGCACAATGGTCTGAGCATCAGCCATCATCGGTATCGTGGCGTTGTGGCTCACCAGTATCACTTGCTTCCTGTACTTCACCTTTTTGATGGTCTGTACCAGCGCCTCGTTGATATACTTCACAGCCAGGTTGTCTTCCGGCTGATCAATGATGATAGGTGAATTGCCACCATCATAGCCAAGTATCAAATCCAGCAGGATAGCCGACTTCCAGCCAGGACTCATCTCGTAGAAATTCCGGCCATCCGAAGACACGATTTTATACGATGTATGGTCGTTTTTCCGCAGGTATTCATAGATAAAGTCACCCAATTCCCTATATGAACTCACCCTTGGACGCTGTTTGAACTTCGTCTGGTACATATTATTAGGCACCACATCGTCCATATTCCTGAAATGGTAGTTCAGATACTTATTCAGTACCTCCATTAACACTCCTTCGTTAAATTTGAACGTATTTTCTATGTACAGCGTGTGCCCAGTGGCCTTCACTTCCTTAGTGGTAAACGACCTGTTCATCTCGGTCAGCTTCACTTTCTGCTCAGCAAAACTGCGGCTGTATTTCACGTAGTCACGTAGGTGCTGTATCAGTTTCCTGCGGTTTTGCAAGTTGCTCTGGTTCTGTCCCTGCCTTGTTTGCAGTTCTTCGTCCTTCTCTTCCTTGCGTGTCGCTATCAGTGCGGCTACATTTTCAAATAGCACTGCACCCTTTCTAGCTTTAGCAAGCTCCTTCAGTATAATCTCTACCTCCTTGCTGATGTTGTTTGTGAACGGATTTTCGTTTACAAACTTTTTCAGAGCCACCATATTTTCAACGTTGGCATTGTATTCTTCCTCCGGATAGGCGCATTTCTCGTTTTCATTATTCTTGGGCATCAGCGGCTGGAAAATGTTTCCTTCCACTTTACCCTTCGTAATCAGTTTGCCGGGATGTGGAATATCCTTAAGCCAACGTTCTATCTTCTCAATGTTTTCCACGCAGAGTAGCATCTCGTCTACTATGCGTTTCAGGTCAGCCAGCGTTTTGCTTATTTGTCGCTTTACGTTGTCATCGCTCGGAAATGCTTTCTTCAGGATTGGAATCTCGTCTATCGAGGCCTCATCATTCCTGTTCACCAAATCTGCTATAAAATTCTGGTGAATGTAGTATGGATGAATTTCAGACGGGTTCTTTACATCTATGTTCTCCACCTTGAACTTAGCATATTCCGAATTTTGCAAATCCTGTTCAAAGAACTTATTCACAGAATCCACAAACAGCGTTTTACCCGACGACGAGCCGCCTATCACCACATTAAGTCCTTCTGTCAGTTCCACATTAATGTCTATCAGCTCGTTTGACAACTTCACCTTACCTATGTGGTCGCATTGTATCTGAGGCTTCTCCTTCTGGTAGAACAGTCTCGAACTCTCCGAGAGTGACAGTCTCACGCCGTCATATGTCGGTTCAGCCATCATCCACGTAGGTACGAAAGGCGAAGCCTCGCTCGATTTCGGGTCTGGGTAGCGGCTGGGAACGTAATTGTCCGAGCAGGTTAACAGGTTCACAAACTCCGCTATGCCCAGTTTGGCAAAATATTCTCGTGTGGTTTCCAATCCCTTGTCCTCACGCGCAGTAAAGCCGTCAAACTGGTTGTAATAGATACTGCGGCTGATGGCGTTATCAACCTGTTCTCCCTCATGCAACGAGTAGTTGAACTGTCCGTGCCTCTGCCCCGCGTGTGGCAACAGCATAAACTCAAATGGATCGAAGGCATTAATTACCTTCTGTATGTCGGGTATCGACTGGTCGGTTTTGCATGGCAGTTTGTTTGTATATAGCTTGTCTAGGATGTCGTTCAGCACTTTAATGTTTTCCTCTGTCACATCAAGATTGAAATAAATATGACAGTGGAATGCTTCTACGTCATCGTGGTTCTTGATGTGCAGTTCTGCGCCCAACAGCAGGTTCACCCCGACAGCCTTGGCAGCCAGGTATGCTTCCTTGTTGATGGTGTTGTGGTCGGTGAAGCTTATTAGGAACGGTTCGTCGTTGTTGTACTCCTTAATCTTCTTTACCAGCGTCGCAACATCATAATCCGTCGAGCGATCGTTCGCGTCGGGATAGGTGTGGATATGTAAGTCAATATACACTGGCTGCATGGTCTTCGCCTCCTTTCTCTATTCGTTACAACCTTTAAATTCATCCTCAAAGTATGGGATTGCCCCATACTTACCTTCCAAATAGTTCTTCTCGTAGTTGCTATCTGTTCTCGGCTTTGCTCCGTTGTCCAGCGTTATATTCATCATCGGTGTGAGTTTCGTAGAATAGCTCGTTTTTGCATTCTTTTCTACAAAGACCACCTGATCTCGTCTCAGCAATTTCTTCGACAGTATGTTGGTATCGTGAGTTGTAAAAATCAGCTGCGCTCCGTTAGGGTTAGTTTCTGCATAGTTAAAGAGCCTAACAATACGTCGTGATAGCAGCGGGTGCAACTGTGCATCCAATTCATCCACAAACAGCGATTTCCCATACCGTAAGGTGTCAACAATAGGTCCGGCTAAATTAAACAGTTTCCTCGTACCGTCCGACTCCCTTTCATCTATGTCAAAATCAACCATCCCAACAACCTCACCATTTGCATTTAATTTACTATGTTTAGCATAGGCAACAATGGGTGGATGCTCTTTTAGCGTTGCTACAATTTCTGCGGGCAAACCTTTGGGCAGCATCTTTTCATCAATATACTCTTGTTCGGTGGTCACTTCACGAAACCCTACATCCATACCGCTGATGAAGGCCAGAATTTCATCTTTATAATCAGTCCTGGTATGAAGCATCTCCTTGGTATAGCGCGAAAAGTCATTATCTCGTAAACCGGAAATCACGTTAGGCTTTGTTCTGAACCATTCTATCACACGTTTTGATATCTCGCCTCCTAGTTGTGCGGCTAACGAAATAAACAACCTGTTATTGTTCAGTGGAATGATGCCTTCTTTTATTGACAAACCTTCCGGGTAGTTCTGCTCATCAATCTCGATTGTATCTAGGGTGCGTTTTAATAGTGTCTTCAGCGATCGATTTGGAAATTTTGCTATCAGCCATTCCTCTTCTATCCTTTTTGCAGTGTAGCTGAAACCGTATGTAAACTTGTCGGTGTCATCCACAAATGACATTTCAAACCGAGTTGGTCTCGCTTCCTTATCCGAAAGGAGAAAGGCATCATACGGCAGCATTTCGTTATCGTTTAGTCTCACTGAATGGATAACGATACCCCTCATCATACCAACAGCCTTGAACACATTTGACTTACCGCTGGAGTTAGCTCCATAGAAAGCCTTAGCATTAAGCACGCGAGTGTTTGCAACGGTGGTGTATCCCTCATTGTCCATGTCCTTAATGCCTGTATCAGCCATGAACGACAATTTGATTTCTCCGTCTATCGAACGGTAATTTTCTGCGATAAAGCTTGTTATCATAACTCCATTTTTGTGACTTTTACTCAAATCTGACCTGCGAGATTACATATTTTAGTTTATACACACAAGTAATTTTCGGGTTTTCTTCAAAAACAAGACAAATTGACAGATGGGTAAAACGCCAGTCTGACAGTGGCAGCCTCACTGACAGTGTGGCAAAATTTGTAAACTTAGCGGAATATCAAGGCGTTATTAGTTTATTTCGATAAATATAGCTATGATTTTTGAGGTTTTTGCTCAAATTTCAATAATTGGCATCCTTATTGCTCCTACTCAGGATGTGGACTCGTTCCTGAGCATCGAAACCACACCAAGGAGTAAAGCTCTGCTGTACTGTTCAGACAACAGGAACTATATCCAATTACACAATGGCAGACTTCAGTGAAGAAACAAAACTTGCTGTCTGGAAGAAAGCACAAATAGCCGGGGACAATAACCCTGCAGTGTGGCGTAAAGACCAGTGTGGTGCATGGATTGGTTGGAATTACTATGGTGACAGAACCAGTCAATATGGATGGGAGATTGACCACATTACTCCCATTTCCAAGGGCGGATCTGATAACTTGTCCAACCTTCGACCACTTCAGTGGGAAAATAATGCCTCCAGACAAGATGGCCGTTTGTGCTGCAAAGTCACTTCTCAGGGGAACCATAATGTAGAGAAGTAATCGCCACGGTTTGTACGGTATGCAACGCCTAAAGTGCTCCGTAGCGGAATCGGAAGGCCACCGCATTGTTTTTCACAATTTAAACCTTACTGTTATGAGGAAAGAGATACACATTATTTCTAATCCAAACAGAGGAGGTTGGGATGCGAAAAGACCTAACGCAGATAGGGCTTCAAAGCACTTTGATACGAAAAAAGAAGCAATGGAGTGGAGTCGCGATCTGGCAAAGAGGGAAGGACTAGAACTTATTCCTCATGGTACAGATGGTCAGATTCAAAATCCCAACAGCTATGGAAATGACCCATGTCCACCCAAGGACAAAAAGCATTAAGCATTGCTCTTCATGGAGATAGCAGGCCGTTTCAGAGGCCTGCTATTTTTATTTTGGGTATCGTTTGCAGGATAGATCAATCCCTTAACAGGAAATGATATATCGCAATTAACTGCAACGAATTAGAACCAACTATAATGAAGCCGCTGATTTTCAGTGGCTTTTTTATTTGTCCAAAATCCGGCTATGTGCAGTCGGAGATAGTTGTCCACCATATTTTTCTACCGCGGAACATTTTCGGGATTTGCCCCGATGTCACGATGACGCAGTAGTTGACGTGTGTTGACAATGGTTTACGTGTGTTGACACAAAAGAGGAGAAATAAAGAGATTTGAACTCAAAATATATTAGGCATTTGCTTGAATATTTCACTGACTGCTTCCAACTTGGCATCGACATAATCCTGAAGGTACGAATTCCCTTTTGCAAGTCCTTCCCTTGGTTTCATCCCATTCCTCTTTTGTCATTCTCATGAAATGCTCGGTGCGGACATCGCCCAGTGGTGAGGTATTACCTTCTTCGGTATGATGAAAACGAAAACCGCATTTCTCCATCACCCGACGCGACTTTGTATTACCGTCATAATAGCCGCACCATACGGCAGTCATGCCCAAATCCACGAAACAACGTCTCAACAAACAACACACAGCCTCGGGTATCAGCCCATTGCCCCAATAGGGTACCCCGATCCAATAGCCTATTTCAGCCTCGCCCTGCTTCATGGATGCACTGTGAAGTCCCTCGCCAAACATGATTCCGACACTGCCCACAGGTTCTCCCGTGGCTTTCAAGACAACAGCGTATGTTTCAGGAGCCGCAAAAATCGTGCGGATGACATTCAGGCTATCTTCCACGGAAGTGTGCGGAGGCCATCCGGCTATAGGACCTACCGCCGGGTCCTGCGCATACTTATATAACGATTCTGCATCTGCCTCTTCCCAAGGACGAAGTATCAGGCGTTCGGTCGACAACTGGCATGTATTCTTTTCCATTGTAATAAAGCTAAGTGAGTGAGCCGGATAAAACTGGCGCGAATATATCTTTTTATTGAGAAGTAAGATGAAATGCCCATAGAGGTAAGGTGAAATGGCAATAGAAGTGTTACTTCAATATGGCATTCATGGGTAGTGTTTCAAAAAGTGTGTCCGGGGTAAGCCTTCAGACCTCTTAGTTTTGCAAAAATATCCATTTATCCGTAGGCGTGCCTGCCTATGAGCATTTTTTTTCGTCCGGGAACAGGTCCTTGTCAAGGTTTCACCGAAAGCAGGCTGCACCTCGGCAAAGCTCAAGCAAGCTTGGCTCTGCTCTCGGTTTGCACTGCCTTTCGAGACTCGAACACAGTCACGAACCGCAGAGCAAGCCGAATGCAGAATCAAACGGAGTTTGAATTATGCTGAGGCGAAGCCTGTTCTCGCTGCGAAGCAGCAACAGTACGCTCCTTCGTTCTCGCTCTCAGCGCCTTGCATCTTACTCACTCTGACACGCCGCCTGAGGGTGATTTCAAATGCCTATTTTGATACACCCTCTTTTTTCTTTCCTGGAGTTGCATTTGAACGTTGAACTTGCCGTGGAACGGGGGCCGGATGAGATGAGACCGTTCTCCGATTGAGTTCCTGTTGAGGCTTGAACGGTTCTTTTTCCACACCATTGTCTTGTGCAAAACATAGGTACAGGGTCTTGTAAGGCTGTTTCTGAAAATACATTGTCTTAAATGAACAGAAATTCGATATTTCTAGTTAACTTTGAAAATTAAATTCATTTTTGTCATTAACCAAGATCTCAAGTATGAGAAAGTTTACGGAAATTGTAACGGATTTGGTTGCGGAACTGGTAATGCTTTTAATGCGGCATAATTACAGATTGCGAGAGAAGCAAGCTTTATCTATTGTTTTTGCTTCGACAACGTACCAACGATTGATTGACGAACGCAGTATGCTTTATATGCAACGTTCGGATTATTTGTTTTCTTTGTTGATGCAGGAGCTGGCTCATACGAGATGAGGTTGCTGAAGGGGCGCTGTATTTTTGAATATCAGGGATTCTGTGAAATCGCCTCAGGATAAGTGCGTAAGCGATATGTATTGCCGTTGCGCAAGTAGGAAAGCCATGCGGTGATGGCACAGGGAGTAGGGGGTTCTAAATAGCAAGCGACATGGCGGGAAATTGATGGCGTCGTCAGCGGTCTCGTGAACAGGGTCTTCTGAATAGCAAGCGACCCTGTTAGGATATGTTTTGTGCCTGTCAGGGTCGCTTTGAGGGTTTAAGAATCGAATCCTTATTTCCCTTGCTGCTGTTTCAGCAGGTCTCGGATTTCGGTGAGCAACAGCTCTTCTTTGGATGGGGCCGGAGGTGCCGGAGCGGGTGCAGGTGCAGCGGCCTTTTTCTTCATTAGCTTGTTCATCAATCGGACCATTAGGAATACACAGAATGCCAGGATGGCGAAATCGACGCATTGCTGGATAAAAGCCCCGTAATTCCAATAGACAGGTTCGGCCTGAGTGTCTGCCCCGGGGATGATATTGTTGATTTTGGCAAGATTGATTTGGAGTTTGGAAAAGTCGGTATTCCCTAAGAGGAAGCCGATAGGCGGCATGATGATGTCGTTGACCAAGGAAGTGACGATTTTGCTGAACGCGCCGCCGATAATTACCCCGACTGCCATGTCCATGACGTTGCCTTTGAGGGCAAAAGTCTTGAATTCTTTCCAGAATGCCATTTTGTTGAATGTGTTTTATGTTTAACTATGTGATTGCGTATGGGGTTGCAAAGGTAGGAGTTTTGGGCTAACTTTGTTGGCATTGCTTTCGCCTTTCACTACTGTTGGCTGTCGCAGAAGAGAAAGGTGGGATTCAGAAAATCAGGATAATGGAAAAAATAGAAGACTATTTCAAAGGCATAGGATGCGCCATCACGGTATGCGATACCGACTGCAATATCGTCTATCAGAATGATAAATCGGTGGCGGTAAACGGGGATATGCGAGGCAAGAACATGTTGAGCTGTCACAATGAAAGATCCCGGTCGATTATTCAGCGCATCCTTTCGGAAGGCATCTCCAATTCTTATACAATCAGCAAGAAAGGTCAAAAGAAGATTATCCATCAGACCCCTTGGCAGGAAGCCGATGGAGCCATAGCCGGAATCATCGAATTCTCCATTGTCATTCCGGAAGAAATGCCGCATTACGACCGGGGGTAGAATCGGTGGGGGAGGCTCAAATCGGGAACCAGATGAAGACCGCCGCGTCCCAGAGCGCATGGGAGAGGATGATGGCCGAGAAGCGTTCCGGGAAGAAACGGTAGAGCGCTCCCCAGACGATGCCCGCCACCAAGGCCGCCATGATTAGCATGAAATTGAGCGAGCCAGCATGAACTATCGCGTACAAAATCGTGGCCACGGCGAATCCGGTATTGGACCCCCAGCGTTGGGAAAGCGTCTGCTGCACATAGCCACGCCAATAGATTTCTTCGGCCGGACCTATCAGGAACAGCATCAAGGCCGATAATAGCCAAGGGGATTCCCCGGCCTTCATCCCGTAGATGGCATTTACCTGAGGCCGGGCAAAGTCGAATAACCAGCCGGAAACCTTGTCACCTATCCAGAATATGCCCCATAGGCCTATGGCGATGCCGATGCCTAAGAGGATATTCGTGGCGTTCCAATGCACCCGGAGCCACCAATTAGGCTTGAACCATGTGGACAATCCGCACAGAATCAATGCCGAACCTGTCATTGTCCACCAGAACGGGACATGCGGGGCTGTCCAGGGCGAAAACATGGCTGTCCAAAGGCAGAACGCTAAAATCAGCGTGAGAATCAGTTTTTTCATGTTTCATTTTTGCGGCGGGATGAGGTCGCTCGTTTTAGTTTGGCTTCAAGGCTGATGCCCGATGTGGCATCCCATCGGTTTGCAGCGGGCTACGATTGCCCAGCACAGTTAACCCAAAGGAAGATACCCGATTCGGGTTTGTCCTTTCAGTTTTGCCAATTTGCAACGGGTCGTTGTCCGATTCTGTTTAGCCCGAAGTCTGATGCCCGCTTGGGTTTTATCCTATCAGCTTTTCCAAGACAAAGGATAGGGCAAGCAAAAGACTGAAAACCAGCTGGAGTTGCGCGGTCCCTTGATCCAAGTCGGCAATTGCCCCGGAACCCTCTTTGAAATAGCGAATCGCTTTCCGGGTGTTCTGCAAAGCCGGGAAAAAGGCAATCCAGACCAGCAGGCACCAGATAGGCAGGATTCCGGCTATGATGCAGCCCGTCATCCATGCAAACGGGAACAGGACTTCAAAGCAATACAGGCGTACCGAGGCCTTGGGGCCTATGTTCATGGCGATGGTCCGGATGCGGGCCCTGTGGTCGGTTTGGATATCCCTCGTGTTGTTGCAATGCAGGATAGCCACCGTGATTAATCCGATAGGCAACGCAATGTACAGCACTTCCGGCTCAAGATGCAAAGTCATGGCATAGACCGTACCCAAGGTGGGCAACAGGCCGTAGGCGATGAAAATCACCAAATCGCCCAACGCATGGTATTTCAAATACGGGTATAGGAGAGAGCAGGCCAGACCGCCTACCCCTATATACATCAAAGGCATTCCGGTCCGGAGCCAGAGTCCGATGCCGGCCATCAACGCTACCGCCAATAGCCCCCATGAAAGGAAATAGATTTCTTTAGGATGGAACTGGCCCGATGTCAGCGTCTTGACCCCGAAGGTGTCTTCGGCATCCACTTTGCGTTTGTAATCGAAATAATCGCTCCAGGTGTTGCCTGCGGCATGGAAGATGATGATGTTGAGCAAGGCCCAGATTCCATTGAGCCAATTAGGCGTTTGGTAATGCGCGTAGGCATAGGCAACGCTGGCGATGACCGGCATGGCCGAAGCCGGGAAAGACCAGGGGCGGACGGCGATGAGCCAGTCTTTGAACGGATGCTTCATAACGTCGGTTTCTTTCAACAGGGACGCGAAAGTACAAAAACTGCCGATAATGCCCTTGCCTGTCCGGGAAGGGGCAGGGCAAAAGCGTGCTTTGTGAAATTCAGGCCCGGTTTTCCAAAATTTTGCAGAAACTTTCGGGTAGCACCACGTTGAGCAGTTTTCGGGCTTCGGAAAATAGCGGTGCGATTTCCTCGTCGTTGAAACCGGCTATGCCGCAGCCGATCCGGGTAACGTAAAAAATCAGTTCCGGGTGCATTCCGGCAAATTCGATGAATTCATCCACGTAAGGCTTGATGGTTTCCACACCGCCTTGCATGGTGGGGATGCCGTAGCTTTGCCCTTGCAGGCCTACACCTTGACCCCATACGGCTCCGAATCTTTCCAAAGCCAGCCGGGCTGCCCCGCCGCCGTGCGCTCCCGTCAGGTTGCTTCCAAAGACAAAGATTTCGTTGGATTTAAGATGCAATATCCTGTCTGGAGTGTATCGAGGCCGGGTATTGGCCGGCCCTTCGTGCGGTTGTTCCGCTTGCGGGGTGACGCACAATGTTTTCGGGCTGTATTTCCTTTCAAAATTTTCTTCTATTGCCAATAAGTTGAAAGGGGAAGTGGAGGGCTTGGCAAGATGATAGGTGTCTTTCCCCTCCGGATTCCGGCGGCGATGCTGCAATTTGATCCAAGCATTCAGTTCCGCATATTCGGCATCCGAATTCCGAGGGGCGTAATTCCGAAGGATATTCCAGCATTTGTTATTGATATTCTGTGGAATAGGATAGTGGCAACCTGCAATGGCCCCCGCCATGCACGCTATGGTGTCCGAATCGCCTCCTAAGGATACGGCAAGGCGGATTACTTCTTCAAAATCATTTCCTTCCATAAAGGCAATGATGGCTTCGGGGACGCTTTTCTGGCAGGAAGCTTCAAAGTCGTAGGCGGGACGGATTTGGTCTATTGCCCGGCTGAGGTCGTATTGGAAATTTTTTTCGATGAACTCCTTGATTTCCTGCTTGCTGCTTCCGGATTTGGCCATGAATACAGCGGCGGCGATAGCCTGGGCGCCTTTGATGCCTTCCGGATGGTTGTGCGAAATCATGGCTGTGGTTTTGGCCAGATTCAGGGCTGTTTCCATGTCTTGCGCGAATAGTCCTACCGGGCTGACACGCATTCCTGCCCCATTGGCCCAGCTACCCATCGGTTGCGGGTTATCCGTGTGCAGCCAGCTTATGAACATTCCGCCGAACCCTCCCTTGGGAATCGGATACCGCCGTCCGATGGCTTGCATGCAGCGAATCAGCTTGTCAGGCTCATGCTTTGGGTCTTCCATGAGCCATTGCGCTACGGCAATCGTCATCAACGAATCGTCCGTTGGCTCGCATTCCGGCGGGAAAAGCTCGAAATCGGTGGTTTTTACATTGTTGAATTCATAAGTGGAACCAATGATGTCTCCGATGATTGCACCTAGCATAATGTTTTGTTTGTGGGTGTATTCTGTAAATTAGGCTTGCGTGCCGGCAGGACGGCTTTCGCTTGCTTGGCAAAAAATCGTTTCGACCCGATTTATCCCAAATCGGTCATTAGACACGCCGAGTCCGTTTCTGATTGGGAAAACGAGGCTTTCGGGCATCTTGCCCGCTTCTGTCCGCATCCTGTTTCTCGCTACGCCTCGACGTAGCCCGCTACGCCTTCGGCTAGGCGAGAAGCATGCTGCCTGACACAAGCGGGCAATCTCCCCAAAGTCTAATGACCGATCTGGGTTTATGGAATCCGTCAGAATTTTTCTTTGAACCCATCGGGGAAAGCGCTCCGCAGTCTGTCGATTATGTCCGGCACGGAAAGGACTCTTCTTGGGGTCGTTTAAGCCGGATCGGCATCTTCTTCCAGGGCTTCAAGCAGGAAACTGACCGGACGGAAACCGTCGTTGCACGAAATCATGGCCGATTCAGGGTTCTTCATCCAGTTGCCGTAGAAATGACTGGCACCGTATACCAAGGCCATCACAAAGGGCGACATGCTTTGCCAAGCGCTTTCGCACATTCCCTCCGGCTTCTTCCAGCCGTTGGTGATGAAGACATCCCCTTCCTGCATATCGCAGGCGTGTTCCATAGGATTTTCGTATTGCGTCATCAAATCCTGGTGGCACACTTTGCGCATTACGGTGATTTTGACATTTTTCATGGAGGCTTATTGGCGTTCTTTTTTCAAATAGGCGGGTTATGCTTCGATTTGTGGATGGAATCAGGCCGGTTCGATGGCTATTTTCATTACCAAACTGTTGTCGGTTGTCCCTTGGTTTTCCTGTTTGCCGGAGCTTCGGCTTGCAGTGCCGCGGTTCTCGAAGACTTGGTAGGCTTCCTCGATGCGGTTCAATGGGAAGCGGTGCGTGATGAGCGGCGTGGTGTCGATTTTGCCTTCGGAAATCAGGCGGAGGATTTCCTCGCAATCGCAGCCGTCAACGCCTCCTGTCTTGAAGGTCAGGTTTTTGCCGTACATCTCCGGCAAGGGGAGTTCTTGGGCTTGATCGTAAAGTGCCACGATGGTGACAATGGCGTTGGGGCGGACGCATTCCCAAGCCAAGCGGAAGGAGTCTTCGCTGCCGGCCGCTTCAATCATGGCGTCGGCTCCTCCATGTTCGCTGTGTTCAAGGACGAATTCTTTGCAATTTTCTGGTTGGCAGGTCAGTACTTCTGGATAATGCTCGCGGACAAAGCGTAGCCTTTCCGGGGATTTCTCGCAGACGATGATTCTCCGAGGCCGTTTCAGGCGGCAGCAGAGCAGGGAGCAGATGCCGGTCGGGCCTGCGCCGAGTATCAGCACGGTGTCTTCGGGCTTGATTTCCGAAATCCGACTCGCCCAGAATCCGGTGGCCAATATATCGCCCACGAAAAGAGCCTGTTCGTCGCTTACATTGTCCGGAATCCGGTTCAGTCCTTGTTCGGCATAAGGTACCCTGACGTATTCGGCCTGGCCTCCGTCGATGCGGCATCCCAGGGTCCAGCCTCCGTCGGGGTCGGTGCAGTTGTTCACGAAGCCATGCCGGCAGAAGAAACAATCCCCGCAGAAGGTTTCCACATTGACGGTGACGCGGTCGCCGGCTTTGACGTTGTGTACGGCCGCTCCGGTTTTTTCCACGATGCCGACCATCTCATGCCCTACGGTGATGCCGGGAACGGCTCTCGGCACGCTGCCGTGCTTGATATGCAAATCGCTGGTGCAGATGCTGCCGAGCGTGACCCGGACAATCGCGTCGCGAGGGTCTTGCAGTTCCGGTACCGGCTTCTCAATCAAAGCGAATTTTCCTTTTTCTATATAGGTGTAGGCGAGCATGGAATCTGGATTAAGGTTGTTTGTACAAGGAGAACTGTTGCTCCGAAGCAAAGGTATGGAAATTTTCACTACTTTTACAGGTGGACTTGTGTGATAATGTTTATAATGAAGCCTATGGAGAGGATTTGTGAGCGGGTTTAAAGACAGGAAAGGAGCAGGTATGAAACAGAAAATCGGTTTGTTCTGTGTGGTATTGTCCTTGGCGGCGATGCCTGGGTGTATTGATGTTAAGATGTCGGACGTGGAAAAGCTTTTCAAACAGGAGACGGAAAGTGCCGGTAAAGGCAATGAATCGGCTGAAGCGGTCGCAGACACAATAGTCATGATTTCGGAAGAGGAGTCGGATCATTTGTTCTTCAAAGGCGTTCCGATTGATGGTTCGTTAGAGGAGTACGTGGCTAGGATGAAGTATGTCGGATTTGAATATGTAGGGAAGCAGGAGGACGGCACGGCAATCTTGCAGGGGGATTTTGCTGGATTCAAGGCTTGCCTGGTAGGCGTGGCCGCCATTCAGCCCTTGGATATTGTCAATAAAATCATCGTCTTGTTCCCGGAAAGGGACGACTGGGCTTTTTTGGAAGGGGATTACAACGGCTTGAAAGCCTTGCTGACGGAAAAATACGGGAAGCCTTCCGAATGCGTGGAAGAGTTTCATGGCCTCTATTCCGGGGAATTCGGAAGCAATACCGAAGGGGATAAGCTGATGGCTTTGAGCATGGATGCTTGTATTTGGCGTGCTGTCTATCGTGTGCCAAAAGGCCGCATCGAATTGTCGGTAGAGAATCACGGAGGCGTGATAGGGGAAAACCGAGTGGTTCTGCGTTATTATGATAAGATCAATAGTGAAGCCGTGAAACAGCAAGCTTTGGACGATTTATAAAATAAACTGCAAGCCGAGCGCAGAGCCGAACGGAGTTCGGGCTATGCCGAGGCGCAGCGTTTATCGGAAACGAAGTTTAAAATAAACTGCAAGCCGAGCGCAGAGCCGAACGGAGTTCGGGCTATGCCGAGGCGCAGCGTTTATCGGAAACGAA